>NZ_JBDTCG010000014.1:0-92679 GCF_039923675.1 Collimonas sp. | reverse complement strand
TTTGACCTTGCTGCGTTTGCCCGTTGGCAGCTCGACCTGATAGGCCTCGCCTTGCTGCGACAGTACGACACCTGCTTTAAAGTCGCCGGACTCTTCAAAAAATAGATTCATTGCATGCTTTACGTGTTGATTTCTGATTTTACGGTGAACTTTCGATGACGCCATCGCCGGGCAAGACGTCGTCCCCGCGAACGCGGGGACCCAAATTACTCACTAAAATGGATTTCCGCGTTCGCGGAAATGACCCGGTCGGCAATGACGAGGCGTGGAGTAGGTCGGTGATCTGACCGCGCCCTTCGCAATTCACCTAGCTCGGGGAAAAATACTTCTGTCACCAGCATTACGCCGGTTTTGCGCCGAAAAGTCGAGCGTCTGGCCAATAACGGGTAAGGAAAACTGTCGATGCCGCTGGCGGCACGCATGCGACACACCAACGGATGGTTGCAGTACAGGCGGGCGAATTGCAATTGCCCGCGCTCTACCAGCGGATCGCCAAACAGAGTGGAGCCAAGTGAGCGCTCACCCAGGCTGCCAAAGAACGGCCACTCGGTGGTGGTTGCATCCAGCGCCAGCACCGTATGCCCGAGCACCATGGGGCGACCGTCGCAGCGTAGCAAGACATCGCGCTCCTGCACCTGCTGGCGGCGTGGCAAGCTGATCGCCTGCCATTCCTCGGCCAGCGGCAGCGCCCGCCGCTGGTGCAGGCACTGGACCCGGAACTGCTGGCAGTGCGCCATCAATTTGTAGGTCAGCGAGACGCGATCTGTCAGCCAGTCGCGCATGTTGACGGACGGATCGACGCCGTTGGCATGGTCATGCCATTTGGCGATGGTGCGGGAACGCGTCGTCACGCTGCCGGCCCCGATATTGTTACGCCGCAAAATGCCAGTACTTGATCGGCATAGTCGGCAAATTCGCTGATGCCGTGGTCGCTGCCTTGGATTACCTGCTGCCTGGCGTGTGGGTAATGGCCGACCATTTCACGCCAGTCCAGCACGTCATCGCCGGTGGCAGCGATCAGGAAATAGCGTTGCGGCTGAGTGATAGCGTCAATTTGCAGGGCTTGCAGCTGTGCCATGTATTCGCGCTTGAACTCGAACGGCTCGTCGGAATGGTATTGGGTGCTGACGCCGACATACTTTTCCAGATCGCGCGGCGGCTTGACTGCGGGATTCAGCAATACCGCGCGACAACCGGTCTGCTCTGCCAACCAGGTGGCGTAATAGCCGCCCAGTGAAGAGCCGATCAGCGTCAAACCGGCCGGATCACCACCTTTGATTACATCTTGCGCCAAGGCTATCGCTGCCGCAGGAGATGCCGGCAGTTGCGGGCAAAGATAATCGCTAGCCAAACCCAACAGCTGCATGCGCTCAGCCAGCAAACGCGCCTTGAACGATTTTGGCGAAGAACGGAAGCCGTGCAGATACAGGATCATGAAACTGCCGACAATGCCGTCAAGAGTTTTTGATGGACGCCGCCGAAACCGCCGTTGCTCATCACCAGCACCTGGTCGCCTGGCTGCGCCGCACCGACTATCGCCGCCACCAGTTGCTCCAGGTCGTTGTAAGCACTCGCTTTGCCACCGAGGGGCTGCAACGCTTCGGCCAGGTTCCAGTCCAGTGCATCCTTGCCGCTGCCCTTGGCGCCGTAGCCGAACACCAGGTCGGCTTCGCTCAGGCTGGCAGGCAAGGCATCTTTCATGGCGCCCAGCTTCATCGTATTGGAGCGCGGCTCCAGCACAGCCAGGATACGGGCCTTGCCGGCCTTCTTGCGCAAGCCCGCGACAGTGGTGGCGATGGCGGTCGGATGATGCGCAAAATCGTCATACACCGCGATCTCCCGCACTACGCCGCGCAATTCCATGCGCCGTTTGACGTTTTCGAAGCGCGACAACGCGGTAATCGCCTGCGCCGGCGGCACGCCGACATGGCGCGCGGCGGCAATCGCCGCCAGGGCGTTCATACGGTTATGTTCGCCGCTCAGCTCCCATTGCACACTGCCTTGCAGCTCGCCATTGAAACGCACTTCAAAGTGGCCATTGTCTTGGGTGATCAGCGCCCAGCCTTGCTGCTCGCCGCCGAACAGCTCTTTTTCACTCCAGCAGCCGCGCTCCAGCACCCGTTGCAGTGCCGGCTCGCGGGCATTTACCAGCAAGCGGCCGACGCCGGGGACAGTGCGCACCAGATGATGGAACTGGGTTTCTATTGCCCGCAGGTCGGGGAAGATATCGGCATGATCGTATTCCAGGTTGTTCAGGATCGCGGTCTTGGCGTGGTAATGGACGAATTTGCTGCGCTTGTCGAAAAACGCCGTGTCGTACTCATCCGCTTCGATCACAAAGAATGAGGACGCGGGCGCGCCGGTTTTTCCTGACAGCCGTGCTGAGATACCGAAATTCATCGGCACGCCGCCGATCAGGAAACCCGGATCGTAGCCGGCGTCTTCCAAAATCCAGGCCAGCATCGCCGAGGTGGTGGTCTTGCCGTGCGTGCCGGCCACTGCCAGCACCCATTTGTCGCGCAAGATATGCTCGCCGATCCATTGCGGACCGGAAATATACGGCAGGCCGCGGTTCAAGATCTCTTCCATCAGCGGATTGCCGCGCACCACGACATTGCCGATCACATACAAATCCGGCTGCAAAGCGATCTGCTCAACGCCGAAGCCCTGGATCAGGTCGATTCCCTGCGCCTCTAGCTGGGTGCTCATCGGCGGGTACACATTGGCATCGCAGCCGGTGACTTTATGCCCTGCCTGTTTAGCCAGCACTGCCAAACCGCCCATAAAGGTGCCGCAGATACCAAGGATATGAATGTGCATTCTTGAGTTTCACTATTCTGAAAAGAGGGAATACCGTGATTTTACCTGAGCGGCCGCCACCGCCGTTAGCCGCGCGTTCAAAAAGTGCAATGCCCGGATGTGGTCGATGATTGAAGTGCGGTGTTTCGGCGATTCAGCGCTGGCCGGGATAGCCATAGGTAAATCGTAATTTGCGCATTGAGATATCATGCCTGTCATGGCTTCCAATCTTTCACCCGAACTAGAACAGCTGCGCGCCGAAATTGCGGCGGCGGCGGCACGCATGATTGCCGAAGACGGCGCCGATTACGGCACTGCGAAACGCAAGGCGCTGGAACTGTGCGTCGGCAGCACTCGTGCCCGCAGCGGCAGTTTCATGCCCGATAACGCGCAGATCGAAGACGAAGTACGTATATATAACGAATTGTTCTTTGCCGATACGCAACCGGCACGGCTCTTGCTTTTACGCAAACTGGCGGTGGAGATCATGGCAGAACTACAGCAATTTAGACCTTATCTTACTGGCGCGGTACTCAATGGCACTGCTGGCGAGCACTCGGATATTTACCTGCATTTGTTTGTAGACAGTCCAAAGGATGTGGAGATTTTTCTGTTTAACAAGAATGTGCAATTCGAACTGTCCTCCAGCCCCTCCCTTAAAAGCGGAGGTAATAACGACCCCGTGGAAACTGTGAGTTTCATGTATAAGAGAGAGGGATTGCATCTGACCCTATATGAAACTGACGATTTGCGCGGTAATATCAGGGCCGCCTCCGGCAAGCGAGCGGAACGCGCGGATCTGAATGCGGTACTTGCACTGATCAACAAAGAAGAAGATTAATGAAAAGAAATATTTTGATATTTGTGCCGATTGCGATCCTATTTTGCGTGATCGGCGTGTATTTCGGTGTGCAACGGCATACCCCGGTCCCGGCTGAGAGCGCTGCGGTGGCAGCCTTGTTTGCTCAGGAAATGCCGGATGCCGCTGGCAAGAGTAGTTCCTTGTCACAATGGAAAGGCAAACCCCTGGTCGTCAATTTCTGGGCAACCTGGTGTGCGCCATGCGTGGAAGAGATGCCGGAACTGAATGCCTTGCAGACAGAAATTGCAGCAAAAAACATTCAAGTGATAGGGATCGGCATCGATTCTGCCGATAATATCGCAAAATTTGCCGAAAAATACAAAATCTCCTACCCGTTGTATGTCGCCGGTAGCGGCGCTACCGCATTGCTGCGGCAGTTTGGCAACCAGGCTGGCGGCCTGCCCTTCACGGTCTTGATCGGACGCGATGGCGAAGTGAAAAAGATGTACCTTGGCAGCATTAAATTCGACGAATTGCACAAAGACCTGTCATTACTCTAAGCGAAAAACTTGATCAAAAAACATTTAACAATGCCGCACTGAAATTTCACAGAAACAAATTTTCCCTTGCCAGTCATCGTCATTTGACGGCAAAATGCGCCATCGTCGTCAAACGGAGCATCATCTCCATGGCAAAAAATATACTTCTACTCAACGGACCCAACCTGAATTTGCTGGGTACAAGAGAGCCGGAAGTCTACGGTTCGACCTCGCTGAGCGATGTCGAACAAGCAGCTCGGGTCCAGGCTACCGCAGTTGGCGCCCGGCTTGTGCACTTCCAAAGCAATCACGAAGGTGCACTGATAGACCGCATCCATGCGGCCAAGGCAGAAGGCATCGACGCCATTGTGATCAATCCCGGCGGACTCACGCATACCAGCGTCGCCCTGCGGGATGCATTGACGGGAGTGGCAATCCGTTTTGTCGAAATCCATATCTCGAATATCCACCAGCGAGAGGCGTTCCGGCATCACTCTTATTTATCTGAAGTCGCTGTCGGCGTCATTTGCGGGTTGGGCGTGGATGGTTATCGCGCCGCAGTCGATTTTGCCATTAAGAAACTCTAGTTGATTTCTATCAAGATGCTGTTGCAGAATTAAGCTGGCTAGGCGCGCCGACGAAGACAGTACGGCTAGGACGCGCAACAACGCCAGATTAATTCTGCAGCAGCATCTAAAGCTTTGCAGTAATCTCGACGTCTTTGCAAACTATTGCAATTGCGCTGATCTGCATGCCAAAAAAACGAAAATAGCTTCAAATTTTCATTATTTATATATTCTGAAGGATTGCATATGGATTTGAGAAAACTCAAAACGCTGATCGACCTGGTCGCGGAATCAGACATCGAAGAGCTTGAAGTTACGGAAGGCGAAAGCAAGGTCCGTATCGTCAAATCGTCTGCGTCCCAGCAAAACCAGGTTGTCATGATGCAACCACAACAACAGCAACACCCTGCCCATTACCAGGTTGCCGCGCCAGTAGCTGCTGCAGCGCCGGTCGAGCCAGTGGCGGTGGTACCGGAAGGCCATATCGTCAAATCGCCTATGGTCGGCACCTTTTATCGCTCTTCGTCCCCCGGTACACCGGCATTCGTCGAAGTCGGTTCGGAAATCAAGGAAGGCGCCACCCTGTGCATTATCGAAGCCATGAAATTGCTGAATGAAATCGAAGCCGATGCAACTGGCGTAGTGAAGAAGATCCTGGTTGAAAACGGCCAGCCGGTCGAATTCGGCCAACCGTTGTTCATCATTGGTTAATTTGATGGCACTGAGTCGGCAACACCGAGTCAGCCACAGCAAGTAGTACGTAATCTGCACGGCGGCATCCGCGTCATCGGGATTTCGCCGTTCTGGTTGCCAATGCAGGCCTGCCGCACTTGTCAGCGTTTTCATCGATGCAGCACAAATCCGGGCCGGTAGCGGCAACCCAAAGTTTGATAACGCTTGACCCATAGCGACACATACCACCTATGTTTGAAAAAATCCTTATCGCCAATCGGGGCGAAATCGCCTTGCGCATCCAACGCGCCTGCCGTGAAATGGGCATCAAAACCGTGATGGTCCATTCCGAAGCCGACCGTGACGCCAAGTACGTAAAACTGGCGGACGAATCGGTCTGTATCGGCCCGGCGCCGTCCAGCCTGAGTTATCTCAACATGCCGGCCATCATCAGCGCCGCAGAAGTGACCGACGCCGAGGCAATTCACCCGGGCTACGGTTTCCTGTCGGAAAACGCCGATTTCGCCGAGCGCGTCGAGCAATCCGGTTTTGTTTTCATCGGCCCGCGGCCGGCGAACATCCGTTTGATGGGCGATAAAGTATCGGCCAAGCAAGCTATGATCCGCGCCGGCGTGCCCTGCGTTCCGGGTTCGGAAGGCGCGTTGCCGGACGATCCCAAGGAAATCGTCAAGATTGCCCGCAAGATCGGCTATCCGGTCATCATCAAGGCGGCCGGCGGCGGCGGTGGACGCGGCATGCGCGTGGTGCATACCGAAGCGGCCCTGGCCAATGCGGTGACCATGACCAAGACTGAAGCCGGCGCCGCTTTCGGCAATCCGGAAGTGTATATGGAGAAGTACCTGGAAAATCCGCGTCACGTGGAAATCCAGATCCTGGCCGACCAGTTCAAGAATGCCGTGTGGCTGGGTGAGCGCGATTGCTCGATGCAGCGCCGCCACCAGAAAGTGATCGAGGAAGCGCCGGCACCGGGCATTCCACGCAAGGTCATTGAAAAAATCGGCGACCGTTGCGCCGAAGCTTGCCGCAAGATGGATTACCGTGGCGCCGGCACCTTTGAGTTCTTGTATGAAAACGGTGAGTTCTACTTTATCGAAATGAACACCCGGGTGCAAGTTGAACATCCGATTACGGAAATGATCACCGGCATCGACATCGTGCAGGAACAGATTCGCATCGCGGCCGGTGAAAAACTGCGCTTCCGCCAACGCGACATCCAGCTCACCGGCCACGCCATCGAATGCCGTATC
Organism: Collimonas sp.; assembly: GCF_039923675.1. Taxonomy (GTDB): domain Bacteria; phylum Pseudomonadota; class Gammaproteobacteria; order Burkholderiales; family Burkholderiaceae_D; genus Collimonas. Next base: position 86,033 of record NZ_JBDTCG010000014.1, on the reverse strand, counting down.
AACGCCGAAGACCCATTCAAGTTCACGCCATCGCCAGGTAAAATCCTGTCGTGGCACGCTCCGGGCGGCCCCGGCATCCGCGTCGATTCGCACGCTTACGCCGGTTATTTCGTGCCACCGCATTACGATTCGATGGTCGGCAAGGTGATTTCTTACGGCTCTACCCGTGAGCAGGCGATCAAGCGCATGCAGATTGCGCTGTCGGAAATGGTGGTCGAGGGCATCCAGACCAATATCCAGCTGCACCGCGAGTTGATGATCGACGCCCGCTTTATCGAAGGCGGCACCAACATCCATTACCTGGAGCACAAACTGGCTGAACGGCCGGTGGTAGCCAAGGAAACGGACAAGGCTGTAAAGAAATAAGGATTTTTCACCGCAAACATTCCGTGCGGTGAAAAATCCATCACACACAGTAAGGCATCTGATGAGCTGGACCGAAATTGTTATTGAAGTGGCACTGAACGACGCCGAGACCCTGTCCGATGCGTTGATGGAAGCCGGCGCCTTGTCGGTCTCGGTCGAAGATGCTGACTTGGGCACCCCGGACGAACAACCTTTGTTTGGCGAGCCAGGCATGGAGCCGAAGGAAGCGGCCTGGGAACGCAGCCGGGTGGTGGCGCTGGCCGAGGTCGACGCCGATCACGCGGCCATCGTCAACAATGCCGCCGCCGCTTGTGGCGTGCCGCCGCCGCCCTACTCCTTGCGGCCGGTGGCAGCGCAAGACTGGGTGCGCTTGACGCAATCACAATTTGAGCCGATCCACATCGGCAAGAACATCTGGGTCGTGCCAAGCTGGCATGATGCACCGGACGCCAACGGCCTGATCCTGGAACTGGATCCCGGCCTTGCCTTCGGCACCGGCAGCCATCCCACCACCCGTCTCTGCATGGAATGGCTGGAAATTAACGTGCCGCTGCAAAAGCCGAAATCGCTGCTCGATTATGGCTGCGGCTCTGGCATCCTGGCCATGGTCGCCAAGAAGCTCGACAGCGCAACGACGGTAATCGGGGTCGATATCGACCCGCATGCGATCGATGCCGCGCGCTATAACAGCGAACGCAATCATTGTGAAATCGCCTACTGCCTGCCGGAAGATTTCAGTAACCATACCGCTCTGCAAGAATTCGATATGGTGGTCGCCAACATCCTGTCCGGCCCGCTCAAGCTGATGGCGCCGATGCTGTGCAGCCGTATCGCAGCCGGCGGCAGCCTGACCTTGTCGGGCGTGCTGGCGGAACAGGCCAACGACGTCATCGCCGCTTATGCGCAATGGCTGCCATTGACAGTGTGGGCCGAGCAAGACGGCTGGGTCGCGCTGTCCGGCGTCCGCAAGTAAGCCGCACGTCATGGCGCTCGCGACGCAATGTCCGCATTGTCAAACCACCTTCCGGGTCGCCAATGACCAGTTGAAGCTGCGCGGCGGCCTGGTGCGCTGCGGCAGCTGCCGCGAAGTATTCAACGGCATCGAACATCTGGTGCGGCCGGAGTTGGCAGCACCTGTAGCGGCGTCCGCGCCGTCATCTGCCCCGGCACCGGAACCAGCCGTAATCACACCGCCCGCCACTCCAGTTGTTGCTTATCATGCCGCGGCCGGCCATGTCAGCGCGCTACAGTCACAGCCGTTTGCCAGCCAACCAGCGGCCACCGTTTTCCCCAGAATTTCCGTGCCGGAACCAGAGTCCAAGCCGGAGCAAGAGCGGCCTCTGGAAACCAACGCTGCATTCGTCGTCGCTACCGACCATCCGCTGCCGGCCGCGAACATCGTTGCACCGGAAACCAAAGCCGCGCCGCCGAGCACGGCTTCGGACCGGGTGGAAGCCGCCATCGACGGTCTCGAAGAAGACCTGCGCATCGCCGAAGCAACCAGCCAGTCCGCGCCTGCCGATGTCCATCACACGCCGTTCGGCCTGATCAAGCCCTCCGCCACTGAGACCGACGCAGAGGCAGAGGCAGGCAGCCTGCCGGTGCCAAATGTCTGGCATCGCCATGTCGACGACGATGAGGAGCCGGACAACCAGATGGCGCGCATGACCTTGATGCATGTCGCCGGACAGGACGACTATACGCTGGCAGCCAAAGCCGGCGCAAAAGACGGCGACGCCGCAGCCAGCCATGATGATGACGAGCTGGACCGCATCATCGATGAATTGCAGCGCAAACCGTGGCGCGGAGAAAAGAACGTCGCATCGGCATCGAACGCGAGCGACGGCGCGGAAAGCGGCGGCAGGAAAAAACATCGCGAGAAAGCTGCGGAAACAGAAGAAGCGGTGGCCGACGAACCCGATTTCGTTCTCAGCGCCAGACGCCAGCAACGTATCGGCGGTACGCTGCGTTGGGCCATGTGGATCATTGGCGCTTTAATGCTGATCGGCCTGATCGGCCAGTCGACCTACTTTTTCCGTGACCAGCTGGCGGCCCGCATGCCGCAGTTGAAACCGTTGCTGACCAGCGCTTGCGCAAAAATCGGTTGCAGCGTCGGCCTGCCGATGAAAATCGAGACCATCTCGTTCGAAGCCAATGAATTGCAGGCGCTCGATCCGGCCCGCAACCTGTTCTCGCTGAACCTGCTGCTGCGCAACCATAGCGACACCGTACAAGCCTGGCCCAACATCGAGCTGACCTTGAATGACGCCAATGACAAACCGATCGTGCGCCGCGTATTTACCCCGCGCGATTATCTGAGCGCGGCGACCAATCCGGCACTGGGTTTTGCCAGCGACCAGGAACAACCGGTTAAAGTCACGTTTGAGTTATTACAACTGAAGGCCTCGGGTTATCGAGTCTATCTGTACTATCCCTGATCTGTACGACCTCTGATTATTTATTGCGCAGGCTAACGCGCCAACCAGCAAGCTTTCTCTCTACTTACTATGACCTCTCTCATCTGCGGTTCATTGGCTTTCGACGTCATCATGCAATATCCGGGAAAATTCTCTGATGCGCTGCTGGCAGACCAGTTGCACAAAATCAGCGTCTCGTTCCTGGTGCCGACCATGCGCCGCGAATTCGGCGGCTGCGCCGGCAATATCGCCTATAACCTGAAGCTGCTGGGCGGCGAGCCGCAAATCATGGCGACCATCGGCCACGATGGCGGCGACTATCTGCAACGGCTGGATCAGCAAGGCATTTCACGCAAATCGATACGCACCATCGACTCGATCTATACCGCGCAATGCTTCATTACGACCGACGCCGACAACAACCAGATCAACGCCTTCCACCCGGGCGCGATGACCTATTCCCATGAAAACAAGGTGGCTGAAGCCGGCCCGGTCAAGCTGGCGATTGTTGCGCCGGACGGCCGCGACGGCATGCTGCAGCACTCGGAAGATTGCGTGGCGCAAGGCATCCCGCTGGTCTTCGATCCGGGCCAAGGGATGCCGATGTTCAACGGTGACGAGCTGAAACATTTCATCGAACTTGCTACGTATATCGCGATGAATGACTACGAAGCCGAGATGCTGGCATCGCGCACCGGTTTATCGCTCTCACAAATTGCAGAACGGGTTTCGGCACTGATCGTCACGCGCGGCGAACTTGGCGCTGAAATCTATACAGGCGGCAACAAGATCGACATCCCTTGCGTCCAGGCTGAACGCGTCTTGGATCCGACCGGTTGCGGCGACGCCTTCCGCGCCGGCATGATGTATGGCTTAAGCAACGGCATGGACTGGGCCACTACCGGCCGCCTGTCGAGTTTGTTGGGCAGCATCAAGATTGCGCACCAAGGGCCGCAGAACCATGCGCCTAGCCGGGCCGAAATCGATGAGCAGTTCCACCGTGTATTTGGTTACCGTTTGTAAAAATAGCACATGATTTTCCATGCCCTACCGATGTACTGGGTGGGGTATGGAATGAATTAGTCAAATTTGCCCTTGTTTTATGGGTATTCCATAGATACTCCCAAATATCACTATTCTGACGTGATACATGCCTGTCTTCCCAAGCTGAACTTATCTGCTACGCTTAAATCCTACTTGTATTAGTCGGACGGATGGAGGGCATCATGAAAAAATCAATTTTGGTCGGTATCGCTGCGCTGGGAGCAAGCCTGGTGCTGGGCGGCTGCGTCGCCGTGCCATACGGCGGCAACGGCTACTATGGCGGTGGCGGCTATGGCTATGATAGCGGTTACTACGGCGGAGGCGGCTACTACGCGCCGGCGTATATCGCGCCTAGCGTCAATGTCGGCTTTGGCTATTATCGTGGCTGGGGTGGCGGCGGTTGGGGCGGTCGTGGCTGGGGCGGCAGAGGCTGGCGTTAATAAAAGTAAAAGTGAAAAGTAAAAGCGGCGCGTTGGAAGCGGTATAAGTTGCCTGATGTTCCATGTTGAACAAGTAATTGGACAACTCCCGCATCTCGCAGCATGATGGTGCTTATCTTTAACCAGGAGTCACCATGAAACGACTGATTGCCACGCTATTGATTTGCAGTTCTGTTGCAGCACCGGCTTTTGCCGCGCTCAAGGCCGGTGAGCAAGCCCCTCCTTTCACCACCCAGGCCTCGCTTGGCGGCAAGGTGTTCAGCTACTCGCTGGCCGATGAACTGAAAAAAGGGCCGGTGGTGCTCTACTTTTATCCAGCGGCCTTCACTAAGGGCTGCACCATCGAAGCCCATCTGTTTGCCGATGCGGTCGACAAATACAAGGCGTTGGGCGCGACAGTGATCGGCGTCTCCGCCGACAACATCGATACGCTCAACAAGTTTTCAGTCAGCGAATGCCGCAGCAAATTTGCGGTGGCTGCAGACACTGATCAAAAAATCATGAAATCCTATGATTCGGTGCTACTCTCCAAAACCAGCTACGCCGACCGCGTTTCGTACGTGATCGCGCCGAACGGCAGCATCATCTATGAATACAGCAGTTTGGATCCGGACAAGCATGTCGCCAATACCTTGCAGGCACTGGAGCAGTGGACTGCCAAGCAAAAGAAATAAGCACTTTGAAAATAAAAAAGCGCGCTGATGAAAGCGCGCTTTTTTTATGGCTTGAGGTAACTGACAACACTTACGGTCAACCCGCCGCTTTGCGTCGATGCCCCTCAAGATTCGGCAGGAACATCGCCAGCAAACCGATCAGCGGCAGGAAAGAACAAACCTGATAGACGAAACCGATGCTTGTCATGTCAGCCAGTTTACCCAGCGCTGCGGCGCCGATACCACCCATGCCGAAGGCAAAACCGAAGAACAGGCCTGACACGGTGCCCACCTTGCCCGGCACCAGTTCCTGGGCAAACACCAGGATCGCCGAGAAAGCCGACGCCAGAATCACGCCGATCACCACCGTCAGTACACCGGTCCAGAACAGGTTGGCATAAGGCAGCATCAAGGTAAACGGCGCCACGCCCAGGATCGACACCCAGATCACCAGCTTGCGCCCGACCTTGTCGCCAATCGGCCCGCCCAGCACCGTGCCGGCCGCCACCGCAAACAGGAACACGAACAGATGCAACTGCGCCGCCTGTACCGACAGTTGGAACTTGTCGATCAGGTAAAACGTGAAGTAGCTGCTCAGGCTGGCCATGTAGAAATACTTCGAGAAGATCAGCATCAGCAGGATACCGATAGAAAACATGACCTTCTTGCGCGGCAGCGCCACGTAATGATGCTGCGCCTTGGCCGGCTTGCCCTTGGCTTCCAGGCGCTTGCGCTTGTACCAGTTACCGATCTGCCACAACACCAGGATCGCCAGCAATGCGGCGGCGGAAAACCAGGCGATGCTGGTCTGGCCGTGCGGGATCACCACCCAGGCCGCCAGCAACGGCCCCATCGAACTGCCGGCATTGCCGCCCACCTGGAAAATGGATTGCGCCAAACCGTGGCGGCCACCGGAAGCCATGCGCGCCACCCGTGACGACTCTGGATGGAAGATGGAAGAACCGGTGCCGACCAGCGCCGCGGCAAACAGCAGGATGCCGTAGCTGGGCGCGACCGACAGGATCAGCAGGCCGACCAGCGTGAAACCCATGCCCAGCGCCAGCGAATACGGCTTCGGATGCTTGTCGGTGTACAAACCCACCAGCGGCTGCAGGATCGAAGCGGTCATCTGGTAAGTCAGGGTGATCAGGCCGATCTGCGCAAAGCTGAGATTGAAATTTCCTTTCAGGAGCGGATAAATCGACAAGATCAGCGACTGGATCATGTCGTTCAGGAAATGCGCAAAACTGATGGCGCCTAGTACGCGGAAACCGGTTTTCTCGGCATTCTGCGACCCTAGCGTAGGGGAAATCTGCTTGGCTGCGGTTTGCATGATGATGAACTGAGAGTTGGAAAATAACGCAAACAAAAAAAACTGCAGAACAGCTCAGTCAGCCATTCAACTTGTTTTTATCATTCGCAAGACTGAAGTGTAAGCAAAAAACCAAAGACTGTTTTAAGATAAAAAGACATAATTTGTCGTATTTCAGTCAAATCGTCTATTCCATGCCAGCACACATTCTTACCCATACCACGATAGGCCTGCTTGACGTGGTGCCGGACGCCCGGCACCCGGTACGCTTGCGCGCACGCGATCTTGGCGCCGCAAAGCTGCTGCCCTCCCATTCCCATCCCTGGGGCCAGGTCACCTATGCGCCGGAGGGCGTGCTGCGCGTCACCGTCGGCAACAGCACCTGGATTGTACCGCCGCTGCGCGCTATCTGGATTCCGCCACAACTGGTGCATGAAATCGCGACCATAGAAAAATCGCAATTGCGCGCTCTGTATATCCATGCCGACGCCAATCCGTTTGCCAGCCAGGAATGCATCGTGCTGGCGGTCTCGAACCTGTTGCGCGAACTGATCGCTGCGCTGGCGCTAACCGATGTCGACAGCGCGCGCGAATCGCTACTCACCCAACTGATATTGCATGAACTGGTCGCCGCAAAAACCCCCGGCATACGAGTCGCCTTGCCGACCGAAAAGCGCTTGCAGGCAATCTGCCAGGCATTGATTGACGCCCCCGATTCAAGCATGACCCTGGCGGCCTGGGCGGATCGCGCCGGCGCTTCCGAGAGAACGCTGGCACGATTGTTTGAAAAAGATCTGGGAATGACTTTCGGCCAGTGGCGGCAGCAGATCCGGCTGGCGCACGCGGCGCCGATGATCGCCCGCGGCATGCCGTTGTCGCTGGTGGCGACCGAACTCGGTTACGCTAGCCAGTCGGCATTTTCCGCCATGTTCAAGAAAACCTTCGGCCAGTCGCCGTCGACTTTCTTCGCGCCGAAAAAACCTGTGTAAATTCCCGCTCAAAAAAATTAAAGCACACAGAACATTTAGCGACTGGCTATTTGTTCTGCATGCTTTTGGCGTAGTGACGCGTTAAGGTTTACTGCGGGACAGTATCCTTGAACGATGGCCGTTCAGACAGTTTTTCAAACAGCTTGGCCAGCGTCGGATAATCTTCGCGCCAAGTGATTTCCGGGAAGCGGAAACTGATCCAGCCCAGCGCGCAACCGACTGCGACGTCGGCCAACGAGTAATGCGTGCCGGAACAAAACGGCTTTTCCGCCAGGCCGGCAGACATGGCTTTCAGGCCGGCCTCGATCTTGCGCTGCTGGCGGTCGATCCAGGCTTGGCTGCGTTGCTCTTCAGAGCGCTGCAAGCCTTCCAGGCGAATCAGCACACCGGCCTCCAGCACGCCGTCGGCCAATGCTTCCCAGCATTTGACTTCGGAACGCTCGCGGCTGTTGATCGGGATCAGCTTGCCGACCGGCGTCAGGGTATCCAGATACTCGACGATCACGTGCGAATCGAACATGGCGCCACCGTCTTCCATTACCAGGCACGGCACTTTGCCCAAGGGATTGGAAGCCTGGATCTTGGTTTCAGGCGACCACACATCCTCCAGCACAAAGTCGTAATCGAGCTTTTTCTCGGCCATGACGACACGGACTTTGCGAACAAAAGGACTACCCAGGGAACCGATTAGCTTCATATGTCACTTATGGTAAAAAATGTAGGCTGATTATAGCATTCGACATTGGAGGCTTTGCCGATCACCAACCCCGTCTGCATTCAAAGCGGCATATTTACCACGGTGCAAATGGTAAAATCCGGTTTCGCTTCGTGTTTAGCTTGAATTTCGTTTGTTACCTCCGGCGTTGTTGCCTTGCGTGGTTGCCATGTTTTGCAAAATGGAAACTATCGCTGCACCAGCCTTATCTTCATCCACTTCTATAGTCATCACTATCATGTCTCTTACCACGCTTTCCGCCCTGTCCCCGCTGGATGGCCGTTACGCCGCCAAAACCGACAAGCTGCGCCCGATCCTGTCCGAGGCCGGCTTCATGCACCACCGGGTCAAGGTTGAAATTGCCTGGCTGCAAGCCTTGTCGAACGCCGGCTTCGCTGAAATCAAGCCATTCTCGGCAAGCGCCAGTGCGTTGCTGGACAAGCTGGCAAGCGATTTCACCGAAGCGGATGCGGAACGCATCAAGGCCATCGAAGCGGTGACCAACCACGACGTCAAGGCGGTTGAATACTGGCTCAAGGAACAGGTCAAGGAGGTGCCGGAACTGGTCGCGGCGTCGGAGTTCATCCACTTCGCTTGCACCTCGGAAGATATCAACAACACCTCGCATGGCATGATGCTGAAAGCAGCGCGCGACACCGTGCTGCTGCCGGCGCTGTGCAACGTGATCTCCAAGCTGACCGATCTGTCGCATGCCAACGCCGACCTGCCGATGATGTCGCGCACCCACGGCCAGCCGGCCAGCCCGACCACGCTCGGCAAGGAAATCGCCAATGTCGTGGCGCGTCTGCAACGCGCCATCAAGCGCATCTCTGAAGTAGAAATCCTGGGCAAGATGAATGGCGCGGTCGGCAACTACAATGCCCATCTCTCCGCCTACCCCGACTTCGACTGGGAAAATTTCTCCAAGGCCGTGATCGAGCAGCGCCTCGGCTTGACATTCAACCCGTACACCATCCAGATCGAACCGCATGACTACATGGCGGAACTGTTTGATGCGATCAGCCGCAGCAACACGATTCTAATCGACCTGAACCGCGATATCTGGGGCTACATTTCGATCGGTTATTTCAAGCAACGCACCAAGGCCGGCGAAATCGGTTCCTCGACCATGCCGCACAAAGTCAATCCGATCGATTTTGAAAACTCCGAAGGCAACCTGGGCATGGCCAACGCCGTGCTCAAGCACATGTCGGAGAAACTGCCGCTGTCCCGCTTCCAGCGTGACCTGACCGACTCGACCGTGTTGCGCAACATCGGTGTCGGCCTCGGCTACACCATCCTGGCCTACGATAGCTGCCTGCGCGGTCTGAACAAGCTGGAAGTCAATCCTTCGCGCCTGGCTGAAGACCTGGATGCGACCTGGGAAGTGCTGGCCGAACCGGTACAAACCGTGATGCGCCGCTATGGCATTGAAAATCCGTACGAGCAGCTGAAAGAACTGACCCGCGGCAAGGGTATTTCCAAGGAGGCGCTGCGCGAGTTCATCCTCAAGTTGGAAGTCCCGCAAGACGCCAAAGACCACTTGCTGGCGATGACGCCTTCCAATTACATCGGCCAGGCAGCCCAGCTGGCGAAGAAGATCTAAATAAGTGCGTAAATAAAAATGGCTGCCAGACCGGCAGCCATTTTTTTAGCCCGTAAAAAAACCAGCCCGAAGGCTGGTTTTTATTTTGCCTGCCGACGCTTATACCACCGCGCCGTCAGTCTCATCCTTTTCCTTGATCGGCTTGATCATGTCTTCACGCTTGACACCCAGCCACATGGCTACGGCCGCTGCGACGAACACCGACGAGTAGATACCGAACAGGATACCGATGGTCAGCGCCAGTGCGAAATAGTGCAGCGCGGGACCGCCGAACACGAACATCGACAACACCATGATTTCAGTGCTGCCATGAGTGATGATGGTGCGTGAGATGGTGCTGGTGATCGCATGGTTCATCACATCGGCCACGGCCAGCTTGCCGAAGCGGCGGTCGCGGAAGGTTTCACGTACGCGGTCGAACACCACCACCGACTCATTCACCGAGTAGCCCAGCACCGCCAGGATCGCCGCCAATACGGTCAGCGAGAACTCCCACTGGAAGAAGGCGAAGAAGCCGAGAATGATCACCACGTCATGCAAGTTGGCAATGATCGCCGCTACCGCATATTTCCATTCGAAGCGGATCGCCAGGTAGATCATGATGCCGATCACCACGAACAGCAGCGCCATCAAACCGTCATGCGCCAGTTCGTCACCCACTTGCGGCCCGACAAACTCGGTGCGTTTCAGGGTCACGTCGGCATCCTGCTTTTGCAACGCGGCCAGCACCGTAGCGCTTTGTGCATTGGCATTTTCACCCTTTTTGGCAGGCAAGCGGATCATGACGTCCTGCGCCGTGCCGAAATTGGTCACCTGATTGTCGGCATAACCAATACTTTCAACCGTCTTGCGGATGCCATCGATATCTGCCGGTTTGGTATACGCCACTTCGATCACCGTGCCGCCGGTAAACTCGATCGACAGATGCAAGCCTTTCGAGAACAGGAAGAATACGGCTAATACAAACGTCAGCGCCGAGATTGCATTGAAAATCAACGCATGGCGCATGAACGGAATATCTTTCTTGATACGGAAAAGTTCCATCACATTCCTTTTGGTTCACACCACTGGTTCTTGCCTGTGTGGCCGCGCATCCCTGGATGTCTATGCGGCCACAACGTTATTGAATTTCCACCGAAGATTGCAACTTAGTTACAACTTACGCAGTTGGCTTCCAGATCTGGCCGATCGACAAGCTGGTCAGCTTCTTCTTGCGGCCGTACCACAGATTGGCGAACCCGCGCGAGACGAACACCGCCGAGAAAATCGAAGTCAGGATACCCAGGCAATGCACCACTGCAAAGCCGCGAATCGCGCCGGAACCGAAAATCAACAGTGCCAAACCGGCAATCAGTGTCGTTACGTTGGAGTCCAGGATCGTCGCCCAGGCGCGGTCGAAACCGATAGAGATCGCCGCTTGCGGCGAATTACCGTTACGCAGTTCTTCGCGGATACGTTCATTCACCAGCACGTTGGCATCAATCGCAATACCGAGGGTCAGCGCAATCGCGGCGATACCCGGCAAGGTCAGTGTTGCCTGCAAAGTCGACAGTACCGCGATCAGCAACAGCAGGTTGACCGACAAGGCCAACACGCTGAACAAGCCGAACAACATGTAGTAGATGATCATGAAGGCGGCGATCACGGCAAAACCGTACATGGTCGAGTCGAAACCCTTCTGGATATTCTCGGCGCCCAGTTGCGGGCCGATGGTACGTTCTTCGATGATGGTCATCGGCGCCGCCAGCGAGCCGGCGCGCAACAACAGCGCCAGGTCGGCCGCATTTTCCGGTGAACCCATGCCGGTGATCTGGAAGCGCGAACCGAGCTCGCTCTGGATCGTTGCCACGGTCAGGACTTCGCCCTTGCCTTTTTCAAACAGCACGATCGCCATGGCCTTGCCGACCTTGCCGCGGGTAGCATCGCGCATCTTGCGGCCACCATCGCCGTTAAGGTCGATGCTGACTGCCGGTTGCTGGTTCTGGTCAAAGCTGACGGCCGCGCTGGAGATATAGTCGCCGGTCAGCACCGGATCCTTGTACAGCACGACCGGCGCATTCTTGCCGACCTTGAAGAGTTCGGAACCGAACGGCACGGCAGCGGTGGCTTCGGTGCCGCGCGTGACCGACTCGTCCACCAGACGCACTTCCAGCGTTGCGGTACGGCCGATGATGTCCTTGGCGCGCGACACGTCTTGCACGCCCGGCATCTGCACCACGATGCGGTCAGCACCTTGGCGCTGGATGATCGGCTCGTTGACGCCCAGTTCATTGACCCGCTTCGACAGGGTCGTGATGTTTTGAGTGACGCCGTTATCGATGATCTGCTTGATCGCTTCCGGCTTCAACGAAGCGGTCAGCATCGGATCGCTGCCGGCAACCGGCGGCGCCACCTGGAGCAGCATTTCCGACAATTGCGGCGCCAGGATATTGCGCGCCTTGTTCAGGGTGTCCTGATCGCGGAAAGTGATCTCGATGGTGTCGCCATTGCGGTTGATGCCGCTGTAGCGGATATCCTTGTCGCGCAATTCGCTGCGGGCGCTGGCTTGCAACCCTTGCAATCGCTTGTTGACGACCGCCTGGGTGTCGACTTGCATCAGGAAATGCACGCCGCCGCGCAAATCGAGGCCCAGATACATCGGCAGCGCATGGATGCTTTGCAACCAGTGCGGCGTATTCGGCACCAGATTGAAGGCGATCACATAGGTCGGATCGGTCGGATCGGTGTTCAGGCTTTGCTCAAGCAAGGTCTTGGCCTTGAACTGGGTGTCGGTGTCGTGGAAACGGGCGCGTATCGTACCTTGCGCGCCCGCGGTTTCATAGGAGACGCCGTCGGTCTGCAAATTTCCTTGCTGCAAAATTTGCGTAATCCGGTCAGCCATTGAACTGTCGATCTTCAAGGTCGCCTTACCGCTGCTCACCTGTACCGCGGGCGTATTACCAAAAAAATTCGGTATGGTATACAGCACGCCGAACAGCAGCGCGATGACGATCAGAATATATTTCCAGAGAGGATAGCGATTCATAGTGATTCAGCGTTCTGTATGAGTCTCAAAGGGAGTCTCTTGCTTGCATTGTTGATGCAGCCTATGCCCTGAGCGGAATGTCTTGTGGCATTGCGCCGCCAGGTTCTTTTTTTGTTCCGGGCTCTACATTTGAAGAGAGCACCCGAAGCGGATGCTCTCATTCCATCCATCAGGCGGTAATTACAGCGCCGTCTTGATGGTGCCCTTTGGCAGCAATGTGGTGACCGAACCCTTTTGCACCACGACTTCAGTACCGCTGGCGATTTCCAGGGTGATGTAGCCGTCGGCAACCTTGGTGATCTTGCCCAGCATGCCGCCGGCTGTCACGACTTCATCGCCCTTGCCGAGTGCTTCCATCATGGCTTTCTGTTCTTTCTGACGCTTCATTTGCGGGCGGATCATCAGGAAATACAACACCACGAACATCAGGATGATCGGCAAAAAGCTGGTCAGATTGCCGCTCAGGCCCAGCGGGCCGGTGGCAGCAGTAGCCGCAGGTGCAGTTTGCGCGTAGGCGCTAGAAATAATTGACACGAGTTGCTCCAGGTAATAGTTTGAAAATAGCCCAGCATTCTAGCATTGGGTAAAGGCATACAACCGTCCAGCCGCGTCCCAGCGCTATTTATTGCCGGGAAAATCAGCCCAGGCGGCCTTCGCTACCATGTGCGCCGGCTATCTGGACCAATAGGCATAGATCGGCTTGGCTAGAAATAGTTGCAAAATACATACTTCAAAGCAAGATAAATCCTATACGCCACGCGCCCGGTCCAGATGGAACCGGGTCACGAATATGCTGAATTGCCCCACATCCAGCGCGGCCCGGATGTTTTTCATCAGGTCCAGGTAGTAATGCAGATTGTGGATCGTATTCAGGCGCGCGCCAAGAATTTCTCCAGTGCGATGCAAATGATGCAAGTAAGCACGCGAGAAATTGCGGCAAGCGTAGCAGCCACAAGTCTCGTCCAATGGTTTTTCGTCATCTTTATAACGGGCATTCTTGATCTTGAGGTCGCCGAAACGGGTAAACAGCCAGCCGTTGCGGGCATTGCGGGTCGGCATCACACAATCGAACATGTCGACGCCGTTTTCAACGCCGGCCACCAGGTCTTCCGGCGTACCGACGCCCATCAGGTAGTGCGGCTTGTCAGCCGGCAGGCGCGGCCCGATGTGTTCCAGCACCCGCATCATTTCTTCTTTCGGCTCGCCCACCGACAGGCCGCCAATGGCGATGCCATGGAAACCGACGTCTTCCAGCCCGGCCAGCGACTCGTCGCGCAGATTTTCAAACATCCCGCCCTGGACGATGCCGAACAACGCATTCGGATTTTCCAGCTGCTCGAATTCGTTCTTGGAGCGCTTGGCCCAGCGCAGCGACATCCGCATCGATTGCGCCGCTTCCTCGCTGGTGGCCGGACGGCCGTCGATTTCGTACGGCGTGCATTCGTCGAACTGCATCACGATGTCGGAATTCAGCGATTTCTGGATCTGCATCGACACTTCAGGCGAGAGAAACAGCTTGTCGCCGTTGATCGGCGACGAGAACTTGACGCCTTCCTCGGTAATCTTGCGCATCGCGCCCAGCGAAAACACCTGGAAGCCGCCGGAATCGGTCAGGATCGGTTTATCCCAGCCCATGAACTTGTGCAGGCCACGAAATTTATCGATGACATCGGTGCCGGGCCGCAGCCATAGGTGAAAAGTATTGCCGAGAATGATCTGCGCCTCGATCTCGACCAGTTCCAGCGGCGACATCGCCTTGACCGAACCGTAGGTGCCGACCGGCATGAAGATAGGCGTTTCAACCGTGCCGTGGTTAAGTTTCAGACGGCCGCGGCGGGCTTTGCCTTCGGTTTTTAGCAGGGTGAATTCAAGCATGGGTAAGGTCTTTAGTAATCAAACGTGGTAAGTAAGCAGCATCGCATCGCCGTAGCTAAAGAAGCGATAGTGTTGTGCGATGGCATGGGCGTAAGCGGCGCGTATGTTGTCATATCCGGCAAAAGCCGACACCAGCATCAGCAAGGTCGATTTCGGCAAATGGAAATTGGTGATCAGGCGATCCACAGTCTTGAATACATAACCAGGCGTGATAAACAAAGCGGTATCAGCGCTGCCGGCCTGCAAAGCGCCGGATTGCGAAGCCGATTCCAGCGCCCGCAAGCTGGTGGTGCCGACTGCCACCACCTTGCCGCCGGCTGCCTTGGTGGCGCGCACGGCGTCGACGGTAGCCTCGCTAATGGTGTACCACTCGCTATGCATCTTGTGCTCCGCCAGGTTCTCGCTGCGCACCGGCTGGAAAGTGCCTGCGCCTACGTGCAGCGTGACATAGGCGAAGCCGATGCCCTTTTCGCTCAGGCGCTGCAGCAAGGCCTGGTCGAAATGCAAACCCGCGGTCGGTGCCGCCACCGCGCCCGCATGCTTGGCGTAGACGGTTTGATAACGTGTTTCATCAAAGGCGTCGGCATCATGCTCGATATAGGGCGGCAACGGCAAGCGGCCATGCGCATCGATCAACTCGAATACATCGTCGGGGAACAGCAGCGTATAAAACTCGCCGACACGCTCCCCCACCACCACGTCGAACGCTTCGGCCAGACGGATACGGGCGCCCGCAGGCGGCGATTTCGAGGCGCGTACCTGGGCGTGCACGGTGCGGTTGTCCACTACCCGCTCGACCAGTACCTCGACCTTGCCGCCGGTTTCCTTGATGCCAAAAAAGCGCGCCTTGAGTACGCGGGTATCGTTAAACACCAGCAGATCGCCGGCATTCAGTTGCTCGACAATGTCGGTAAATTGACGATCTGTCAATTGTTCGCCATCCAGGTGAAGCAGACGCGAGGCGCTGCGCTCGGACAAGGGCGTTTGCGCGATCAGTTCTGGCGGCAGGTCGAAATCGTAATCGGAAAGAGAATGCATGCTTGGATAAATAATGAAATAACGCTCGGGTTGCCATTACAGCTATAGGCTTTACAATGGCAAACGCTGAAATCCGTACCGGACGGGGATATAGCGAATGATTGAGAAAACCCTGAGAAACCCCTGAGCCAACCCGCTATTTTACGCCCTGCCGCCCACTAACAGCACTATATGCCTGCACCAAAGCGAAAACCTGCCGCCAAAGCCGCCCCCGTCCCAGCCGCGAACACCCGCGCCGGCAAGCTGGAGAAGCTCGGGCTGCGAACCGACATGGACCTGATTTTGCACCTGCCGATGCGCTATGAAGACGAAACCGCAATCGTCACGATCCGGCAAGCCGGCATGATGGGCGCCAGCGTAGCGCAAATCGAGGGGGTCGTCAGCACCTGCGAGATCCAGTACCGGCCGCGGCGCCAGCTGATCGTGACCATTGCCGACGATACCGGCCAACTGGTGATGCGCTTCCTGAATTTCTACGGCAGCCAGACCAAGCAGCTGGCGGTCGGCACCCGGGTCCGCGCGCGCGGCGAAATCCGCCACGGCTTCTTTGGCGCCGAGGTGGTGCATCCGAATTACAAAGTCGTGCTGGAGGGCGCGCCCCTGCCCGATGTCCTGACGCCGGTATATCCAGCCGGCGAAGGCTTGTCGCAGATCTTCCTGCGCAAGGCGATTGCCGACGCCATGCAGCGTGTTGAATGGCGCGATACCTTGTCGCCGGCACAGCTGGCGGCACAGCAGCTCTGCCCGTTTGAAGACGCGGTGCGGCTGCTGCATAACCCGCCGCCGGAGGTTGATGAATATGCGCTGGAAGACCGCTCCCATCCGGCCTGGGTACGCATGAAATTCGACGAATTGCTGGCTCAGCAATTGTCTTTGAAACGGGCGCAGGTGGCACGCCGCAACAAGAATGCCCGGGCGCTGCCGCTGGTCGGGAAGTTGTCGAAAGCCTTTCTCAAAGCGCTGCCGTTCACCTTGACCAAAGCGCAGCAGCGGGTGGTCGCCGAAATCAGCGCAGACTTGCAGGCGTCATTCCCGATGCAGCGCCTGCTGCAGGGCGATGTCGGCAGCGGCAAGACCGTAGTCGCCGCGCTGGCGGCGGCGCAGGCCATTGACAGCGGCTTCCAGGCAGTGCTGATGGCGCCCACGGAAATCCTGGCGGACCAGCATTTCCGCAAGATCGCCGCCTGGATGGCTCCGCTCGGCGTGAAGGTTGCGTGGCTCACCGGCAGCCTGAAAAAGAAAGAGAAGCTGACGGCCCAGGCCATGATCGAATCCGGCGAGGCGCAATTGGTGATCGGCACTCACGCCTTGATACAAGATGCCGTGCAGTTCGCCAAGCTGGGGCTGGTGATCGTCGATGAACAGCATCGCTTCGGCGTCGGCCAGCGCCTCGCATTGCGGAATAAAACCACTTCCGAAAATGGCGGCGGCGACCCTTTGCATGACGATAAAAAAGCTTCTGCCGTAGTGCCACATCAATTGATGATGAGCGCCACGCCGATCCCGCGCACGCTGGCGATGACCTATTACGCCGACCTGGAAATCTCGGTGATCGACGAATTGCCGCCGGGCCGTACACCGATCGTCACGCGCGCGGTCGACCAGATACGGCGCGATGAAGTGATCGCCCGGGTCCACGCCGCAGTGCAGGACGGCCGCCAAGCCTACTGGGTCTGCCCGCTGATTGAAGAATCGGAAGCTTTGCAGCTGCAAACCGCCACCGATACCTATGCCATGCTGGCGGAGGCGCTGCCTGATTTACGCATCGGGCTGGTGCATGGCCGTCTCAAGCAAGCCGAGAAGCAGGAGATCATGGATGCCTTCAGCGCCGGCGACTGCCACGTGCTGGTGGCCACCACAGTGATTGAAGTCGGGGTCGACGTTCCGAACGCCTCGCTGATGGTGATCGAACACGCCGAACGCTTCGGCCTGTCGCAGCTGCACCAGTTGCGCGGCAGGGTTGGACGCGGTTCCGCAGCCAGCGTATGCTTGCTGCTATATCAAAGCCCGCTCGGACAAATCGCCAAGCAGCGCCTGCTGACCATGCGTGAAACCACGGATGGCTTTGAAATCGCCCGCCGCGACCTGGAAATCCGCGGTCCCGGCGAGTTCCTGGGAGCACGGCAGTCGGGCCAGGCCATGCTGCGCTTTGCCGACTTGATGACCGACCAATGGCTGGTCGACCGTGCGCGCGACCTGGCGCAAACGCTATTGCAAGACCCGACGCCGGCCAACAACGCCACCGTCAGCGCCCATCTGGCTCGCTGGCTGGGCCTGCGCGAAGATTTTCTGAAGGTTTGACCGGTCTGTAGGGTGGACACGAGATGCCCACCCTACATATGGAGATACAATCCTAATTAGAAAAATATGCGAAGATAACAACATGACTCTGACCGAACTCAAATATATCGTCGCCGTAGCGCGCGTAAAGCACTTTGGCCACGCTGCGGAAGCTTGCTTCGTGGCGCAGCCGACACTCTCCGTGGCGATCAAGAAGCTGGAAGATGAACTAGGCGTCGTCATCTTCGAACGCGGCGGCACGGAAATTTCGGTGACGCCGCTCGGTGCGCAGATCGTGGCGCAGGCGGAGCGGGTGCTGGAACAAACCGCTACCATCCGAGAGATCGCCAACCAGAATAAAGATCCTCTGGCCGGCCCGCTGCGCCTCGGCATCATTTATACCGTCGGCCCTTACCTGCTGCCGCCGCTGGTGAAAACCATGATCGAGCAAGTGCCGCAAATGCCGTTGGTGCTGCAGGAAAATTTCACCGTGCGCCTGCTGGAACTGCTGCGCCAGGGCGAACTGGATGCCGCCATCATCGCCTTGCCGTTTCCTGAGCACGGCTTGATGGTGCAACCGCTGTACGACGAACCCTTCGTGGTGGCGCTGCCCAAGCACCATGCATGGGCCGAGCGCGCCAGCATCAGCGCCCAGGACCTGAAATCGGAAACCATGCTCTTGCTCGGCAACGGCCATTGTTTCCGCGACCAGGTGCTGGAAGTGTGCCCGGAAATGTCGCGCTTCTCGACCGCCGGCGACGGCATTGCCCGCACCTTTGAAGGTTCATCGCTGGAAACCATCCGCCACATGGTGGCTTCCGGTATCGGCATCACCGTGCTGCCGCAAGCCTCGGTGCCTGATCTTGACGCCAAGGACGGCATGCTGCGTTACGTGCCGTTTACTGCACCGGGGCCTTCGCGCCGCGTGGTCATCGTCTGGCGCAAGAGCTTTACCCGCCACGCCGCCATCGAAGCCGTGCAAAAGGCGGTGCTTGCCTGCGGCCTGAAAGGCGTGACCTTGCTGCATGACGCGGTAGCCGTCGAAGGCTGAGCTAGCGGCGCAACTGCAGCGCCAGCCGGTTCGTCTTCTCTGAGACCTTTTACAGGTCTCTTTTTTTGATCACATATTTTGATCACATATATTGCAATGAATCGTCTCAAACTCTATTTTCAACTGATCCGTATGGACAAACCCATCGGCATCCTGTTGCTGCTATGGCCAACCCTGGCCGCCCTGTGGCTGGCGTCCGGCGGCAAGCCTGGCTGGACGCTGGTGGCGATTTTCTGCCTCGGCACGGCGCTGATGCGTTCAGCGGGCTGCGCGATCAACGATTTCGCCGACCGCGATTTCGACAAGCATGTCAAACGCACCGCCGAACGGCCGCTTACCAGCGGCAAGATCGCCGGCTGGGAAGCCGTGATGGTCGCTGTAGTGTTAACCTTGCTGTCGCTGTTGCTGATCCTGCCGCTGAATACGCTGACCAAGGAGTTGTCGGTGATCGCCGTCATCGTCGCCGGCAGCTATCCCTACTTCAAGCGCTTCTTCGCCATACCGCAAGCCTATCTAGGCATCGCCTTCGGCTTCGGCATCCCCATGGGTTTTGCGGCGATACAGGGAACCGTGCCCGCCGCCGCCTGGCTGCTGCTGATCGCCAATGTCTTCTGGGCGGTCGCCTACGATACCGAATACGCCATGGTCGACCGCGACGACGACCTGTTAATCGGCATCAAGACTTCGGCGATTACCTTCGGCCGCTACGATGTGCTGGCGATCATGCTTTGTTATGTCGCCAGTTTGGGTTTAGTATTTGCTGTAGGCTGGCGGTTCGGCCTGCGCGGCTGGTTCATCGCCGGCATGCTGCTGGCTGCCGCTTGTACCGTTTATCACTATCGCCTGATCCGCAACCGCGATCGCGCCGCCTGCTTTGCCGCTTTTCGCCACAATAACTGGCTGGGCGCGGCAGTATTTGGCGGCATCGCGCTGGACTATGCATTTCGTTAAAAACACCAGGTGATTTTCGTGATATATTAGTCAACATGTTTAAACGTTAATTTCTCCCGCAATCCACATTGAAGAGGCAAACATGGCTACTACCGACAACGTAAAAGAGATGCGCGACAATCTGGCCGGTGAACTCAAATCGGTCATCAAAGACGCGGAAAACCTGCTCGACGAGTCCCATGACCACGCCGAAACCAAATACAACCAGGCACGCGCCAAACTGAGAGCCGCGCTGGAAACCGCCAAATCGGAACTGCCGAAAGCCACCAAGAAAGCGGTAGCGAAGACCAAGCACGCTGCCCACGTGACCGACGAATACGTTGGCGATAATCCATGGAAGGCAGTCAGCGTGGCAGCCGCCATCGGCTTGCTGGCAGGCCTGGCGATCGGCCGCAGCAAGTAAATTCTGCGGCAGTACTCACAAAAACAGCGGTAGTCGCTATGCGATTACCGCTGTTTTTTTTCAGCCTCGACGCTAACGCAAGCTTAATCGCGCCCGAACTCGTCACCCAATTCCTGTCCACGCGCCGCCGCCGCTTTGATGGCATCGACAATCGACTGCTTGACCCCGGCGTTTTCCATGCTGGTCAATGCGGCATAAGTGGTGCCACCCTTCGACGTTACCCGCTCGCGCAATAGTGCAACCGGCTCAGCCGATTGCGCCGCCAGTTGCGCAGCGCCGGTGAAAGTCGCCTTGGCCAGTTCGATCCCCTGTTCCGCTGTCAGTCCCAACTCCTGGGCCGCCTGCTGCATCGCTTCGATGAAATAAAACACATAGGCCGGGCCGCTGCCGGAGACCGCAGTCACGGCATCGATCTTCGCTTCGTCATCCAGCCACACCGTGCTGCCCACCGCCTGCATGATCAGGTCCGCGGTCGCACGCTGTTCTGCCGACACCCCGGCGCCGGCGACCATGCCGGTAATGCCCTGGCCGATCAGCGCCGGCGTATTCGGCATGCAACGCACGATGACGTCATGGCCGCCCAGCCAGCGCGACATGTCGGCGGCGCGGATGCCGGCGGCAATCGACAACACCAGTTGCTGTTTGAGATACGGCCGCAATTGGCCGATCACGCCTTTCATTTGCTGCGGCTTGACGGCCAGCACGATGACGTCGCTGACGCTGACCATGGCGTCGATCTCGCTCGCAGGCGTCACCCCGAAACGCTGGACCAGGCTCTGCAAGGCCTCCAGATTCAGATCGATGACATGGATATTGCCGCCGTCGGTGACTTTGCCTGCCAGGCCGCCAATGAGCGCAGCCGCCATGTTGCCGCCGCCGATGAAACTGATGTTCAACTGTTTTTTCATGATCCAATAATCCGTTCACGTTGTCCGAAAATGGCGCTGCCGACGCGCACGATGGTGGCGCCTTCTTCAATTGCCACGGTCATGTCGGCCGACATGCCCATCGATAAAGTATCCAGCTGCGCGGCATGCGCCGGCAGCGCTGCTTGTAATTGCAGCAGCAATTCCCTGGTCTGGTGAAATGCCGCATGTTGCTTCTGTTGATCCTGGGTCGGTTCCGGAATTGCCATCAGGCCGCGTAACCGAAGTCGTGGCAATTCGATAATGGCGCGCGCAGCGTCCAGTACGTCGGCAGGCGCCATTCCGCTCTTGCTGGCCTCGCCGCTGATATTGACTTGCAGGCAAATGTTCAGCGGCGGCATTTGCAGCGGCCGCTGTTCCGATAAACGCTGGGCGATTTTTTCACGCTCCACCGTATGCACCCAGGCAAAATGTTCGGCGATCGGGCGCGTCTTGTTGCTTTGAATCGGGCCGATGAAATGCCATTCAAGCAAGATATCCGCAACCGTTGATGCATGCGCCGCTTGCAACGCAAGGTCCACCGCCGCCATTTTGGCGATGGCTTCCTGTAGATAGTTTTCGCCAAACGCGCGCTGACCGGCGGCGATCGCCTCCAGCACCATGTCGGCGCCAAAGGTTTTGGACACGGCCAGCAACGCGACACTGTCAGGCCCGCGCGACACTGCGGCGGCTGCGGCCTGAATACTCGTATGCACGGCTTGCAACTTCTGGGACATTAAGGACATAATCGGAGACTTTGGAAATTGCCGCGAAGAACTACTAAGTTGTATAACAATACGTGTACCACCAAACGCCACTACTTGGCTTTTGGGGGGATTTTTCGGAATTTTGCCGCTGGCCAGATCGAGAAGAAAGCACTACAACTTAGCAAACGGTTCCAAAAATGCCTTTCAACAAACAAAATTCAGCACAGGGATTATAAATGGACATTTCCGAACTTCTGGCTTTTTCGGTGAAGAATAAGGCATCCGATTTGCACCTATCCGCAGGCTTGCCGCCGATGATCCGGGTTCATGGAGATGTGCGCCGCATCAACCTGCCGCCGCTAGAGCACAAAGATGTGCACTCGATGATCTATGACATCATGAACGACGGCCAGCGCAAAGCCTACGAAGAACATCTGGAGTGTGATTTCTCCTTCGAAATCCCCGGCCTGGCGCGCTTCCGCGTCAATGCCTTCAACCAGGATCGCGGCGCCGCCGCCGTGTTGCGGACCATTCCTTCCACTGTGCTGACCTTGGAACAACTCAACGCGCCGCGCATTTTTGCCGAACTGGCGCTCAAGCCGCGTGGCCTGGTACTGGTCACCGGCCCTACCGGTTCCGGCAAATCGACCACGCTGGCAGCGATGGTGAACCACGTCAATGAAAACGAATACGCGCATATCCTGACCATCGAAGATCCGATCGAATTCGTCCATCAATCCAACAAGTGCCTGATCAACCAGCGTGAAGTCGGTCCGCACACCCATTCGTTCAGCAATGCGCTGCGCTCGGCATTGCGGGAGGATCCGGATGTGATCCTGGTCGGCGAATTACGCGATCTGGAAACCATCCGCCTGGCCTTGACCGCGGCCGAAACCGGCCATCTGGTGTTCGGCACCTTGCACACGTCCTCCGCCGCCAAGACCATCGACCGTATCGTCGACGTCTTCCCGGGCGAAGAAAAAGAAATGGTGCGCGCCATGTTGTCGGAATCGCTGCAAGCGGTGATTTCCCAAAGCCTCCTGAAAACCAAGGACGGCTCGGGCCGCGTCGCCGCGCATGAAATCATGCTGGGCACGCCGGCGATCCGCAACCTGATCCGCGAAAGCAAGATCGCCCAGATGTATTCAGCGATCCAGACCGGCAGCAACATGGGCATGCAAACCCTGGACAGCAACCTGACCGAGCTGGTCAAGCGCAACGTGATCTCGCTGGCTGCAGCGCGCGCGGCGGCCAAGACGCCGGATAATTTCCCCGGTTAAGCCGTGGATAAGCTAAAAACAAGTTAAAAATAAGTACAGACAATTTAGGATAGAAATATATGGAACGCGATCAAGCCACCAAATTCATGCACGACCTGCTGCGCCTGATGGTCAGCAAACGCGGCTCCGACCTGTTCATTACCGCAGACTTTCCGCCGGCATTCAAGATCGACGGCAAGATCACCCCGGTCTCGAACCAGGCGCTGACCGCCATCCATACGCTGGAGCTGGCGCGCGCCATCATGAGCGACAAGCAGGCTGCGGATTTTGAAGAAACCAAGGAATGCAATTTCGCCATCAGCCCCGGCGGACTGGGACGCTTCCGCGCTTCGGCATTTATCCAGCAGGGCAGGGTCGGCATGGTGCTGCGGACCATTACCACCGACATCCCGAAATTCGAAGACCTGGGCCTGCCGGCTACGCTCAAGGAAGTGGCGATGACCAAGCGCGGCCTGGTGATCATGGTCGGCGCTACCGGTTCCGGTAAATCGACCACCTTGGCGGCGATGATCGGCTACCGTAATGAGAACAGCTACGGCCATATCATCACGATTGAAGATCCGGTCGAATACATCCATCCGCACAAGAACTGCATCGTGACCCAGCGTGAAGTCGGCGTCGATACCGAAAACTGGGGCGTGGCCCTGAAGAACACCTTGCGCCAGGCGCCGGACGTGATCCTGATCGGCGAAATTCGCGACCGCGAAACCATGGACTACGCCATCGCCTTCGCCGAAACCGGCCATTTGTGCCTTGCCACCCTACATGCCAACAGCTCCAACCAGGCGCTCGACCGCATCATCAACTTCTTCCCTGAAGAACGGCGGCCGCAGCTGCTGATGGATTTATCGCTCAACCTGAAGGGCATCGTCTCGCAACGCCTGGTGCCGCTGAAAACGGTCAAGGGACGTGCGGTGGCGGTTGAAATCCTGTTGAATTCACCACTGATTTCCGACCTGATCTTCAAGGGCGATGTGCATGAAATCAAGGAAATCATGAAGAAGTCGCGCGAGCTCGGCATGCAGACTTTTGACCAAGCCCTGTTCGATTTGTACGAAGACGATAAAATCAGCTACGAAGACGCTTTGCGCAATGCCGATTCGGTCAACGACCTGCGGCTTTCCATCAAACTGCGCGGCAAGGACGCAAAAGACCGCGACCTCTCTGCCGGCACTGAACATCTGGGGATAGTATGAGTAACGATACCGGCAATACACAAATCTATGATTTCACCGTCAATCAACTGGACGGCAAAGCCGGCTCGCTGGACGCCTACCGTGGCAAGGTTCTGCTGATCGTGAATACCGCCAGCAACTGCGGCTTCACACCGCAGTACAAAGGCCTGGAGGAGATTTATCAGAAATACCATGCGCAAGGCTTTGAGGTGCTTGGCTTTCCGTGCAACCAGTTCGGTGCGCAGGAACCGGGCACTGCCGATGAGATCGGCGCCTTTTGTGAAAAAAACTACGGCGTCACCTTTCCTTTGTTCGAGAAAATAGACGTCAACGGCGACCACGCCGCACCGCTGTATCAGTATCTGAAAAGCGCTGCGCCAGGCTTGCTCGGCAGCGAAGGCATCAAGTGGAATTTCACCAAGTTCCTGGTGAACAAGGACGGCGCGATTGTCGACCGGTTTGCGCCGCAAACCAAGCCGGAATCGCTGGCTGCGGATATTGAAAAGCTGCTGAAGAATTAATCATGCAAGGTTCGGCGGAGCGCCGAACCTTGCACGTTCTTCCTTCTTAATGCGCCATTTGCAGGCCGTACACCAGCGCTGCCAGGATAGCGCCGCCGATGGAACCCAGCACCGGCACCAAAGCATAACCCCAGTCACTGTCGCGCTTGCCGGGAATCGGCAGCAATGCGTGCATCAAGCGTGGTCCCAGATCGCGCGCAGGATTGATCGCGTAACCTGTGGTCCCGCCCAGCGAAACGCCGATACTCATCACCAGCAGCGCCACCGGCAACGCATCCAGCGCACCCAGGCCCATCTTCGGCGATGCGATATTCAGTACGCAATACACCAGCACGAAGGTGCCGACCACTTCCGACACCACGTTGCCGAAGGTGTTGCGGATCGCCGGCGCGGTGCAGAATGCCGCCAGTTTGAGATTACCGTCAGAGGTTTCTGCAAAGTGATTACGGTATACCAGCCATACCAGGAACGCCCCCATCATACCGCCCAGCATTTGCGCCATGATGTAGCCAGGCACGCTGGCCCAGGCGAACTTGCCGGCCACTGCCAGCGCCAAAGTGATTGCAGGGTTGAGGTGGGCGCCACTGGAAGAGGCTGCAACGAATACGCCCACAAACACCGCCATCGCCCAGCCGACGGTAATCACGATCAGGCCGCTGCCGTTACCGTGGGTTTTACTCAAAAGGACATTGGCAACCACACCGTTGCCAAGCAAGACAATCAGGGCGGTGCCTACGAATTCAGCTATAAGGGGAGTCATGACAAACTCTTTCGGAAATAGAAGGGGGAGGGACAGAGCCACGCAGTGCTCTGTCCAGTTTCTCGTTCAACAGCGGAAAAATCCGGCGTCAGGTCAGGAATCTGCCCACACCGTGGCGGCGGCAATCGCCCGCTGCCAGCCCTTGATGCCGCTCTGCACTTCCTCTGCCGGCAATGCCGGTTTGAAGCGCTGGTCGAGCTGCCACTGTCCTTGCACATCGGCCGTGCTGCTCCAGTAGCCAACCGCCAGGCCGGCCAGATAGGCGGCGCCAAGCGCGGTGGTTTCGGTGACTTTCGGACGCACCACATCGACGCCGAGAATATCCGACTGGAATTGCATCAACAGGTTATTCGCGGTGGCGCCGCCATCGACGCGCAGTTCCGGAATCACGATGCCGGCATCAGCCTCCATCGCCTTCAGCACATCCATGGTTTGATAGGCGATGCTGTCCAGCGCCGCCCGCGCATAGTGCGCAGAGGTGGTGCCGCGCGTGATGCCGAAGATGGTGCCGCGTGCATGCGGGTTCCAGTGCGGCGCGCCAAGACCGGCGAAAGCCGGCACCAGATAGACGCCGTCACTGCTCTTGACGCTGCGCGCCAGGGCTTCGATTTCGGTGGAGGTCTTGATGATGCCGAGGCCGTCGCGCAGCCATTGCACCACGGCGCCGCCGATGAAGATGCTGCCTTCCAGCGCGTAGTTGACTTCGTTGCCGATTTTCCAGGCAACCGTGGTCAGCAGATTATTCTTCGAAATGATCGGCTTGGTGCCGGTATTCATCACCATGAAACAACCGGTGCCGTAGGTATTCTTGACCATGCCCGGCTGCGTGCACATCTGCCCGAACAAGGCGGCTTGCTGGTCGCCGGCGATACCGGCCAGCGGGATTTCGGAACCGAAACCGGAAATCTCGGTGTGGCCGTAGACTTCGCTCGATGAACGCACTTCCGGCAACATGCTGCGCGGCACGCCCATGATCCTCAGCAGTTCGTCATCCCATTCCATGGTGTGGATGTTGAACAGCATGGTGCGCGAGGCATTCGAGACGTCGGTCAGATGCAATTTGCCGCGCGTCATGTTCCACACCAGCCAGGTATCGACCGTACCGAAAGCAAGACGGCCCTGGTCGGCGAGTTGCCGGGCGCCGTCGACGTTATTCAGGATCCAGCGGATCTTGGTGGCGGAAAAGTAAGAGTCAACCAGCAAGCCGGTCTTTGCGCGGATGGTTTCCGCCAGGCCGTCGGCTTTCAACTGGTCGCAAAAAGCCGCGGTGCGGCGGTCTTGCCAGACAATGGCGTTGTAGACTGCCTTGCCGGTTTCGCGGTCCCAGACTATCGTGGTTTCGCGCTGGTTGGTAATGCCGATGGCAGCGATCGAATTGCCGTTCAGGCCGATGTTGGTGGACGCTTCCGCAGCGACGCCGACCTGGGTCGACCAGATTTCCTGCGGATCATGCTCGACCCAGCCCGGCTGCGGATAGATCTGGCGGAATTCTTTCTGCGCTGAAGACACGATATTGCCCTGGCGATCAAACAGGATGGCGCGCGAGCTGGTAGTCCCTTGATCCAGGGCTAAGATATATTTTTCTTTCAACTTGTCTACTCCAAGGTTGGTAAATCCGCCTGAGCGGATCGGGGTGACTTTGATCCGGCGGCAAGCCAGGATCCGTCTTTTTTATCTACCGGCGGCGCCGGTGTAAAACAGCAAAACATGGTGGTAAATAGTCAAGCAAGCATTGCGGCCGCCGGTTGCGCTTGCTCCTGCTCCTGCTCTTGCAACCAGGTCCGCAATCTTTCTACTGCTACAGCATCGAGACGCAATCCCAGCTTGGAGCGGCGCCACAGAATATCGTCTACCGTCAGCGCCCACTCTTCGCGCATCAGATAACGCACTTCGGCTTCATACAGATCGGCGCCAAACAACTCGCCTAATCCGGCGACATCATGAATCCCCTCCAGCAAACGCGCGGAGCGGGTGCCGTAAGCGCCTGCATAGCGCGCCGCCAGCGTAGCGGGCAACCAGGCATGACGCTGCTGGAAAATCCGGTGGAATTCCGTAAAATTTGCGTTCGGGATATCGCCACCCGGCAGCGGCTCATGCGCGGTCCAGTGGGATTTCATGTAACCGAACAGCGGCTGCAAATGTTCCATCACTTCTTCCGCCAGACGCCGATAGGTAGTGATTTTTCCGCCAAACACCGACAACACCGGCGCCAGGCCCGGTTCGTTACGCAACTCCAGCTTGTAGTCGCGCGTCACTGCGGATGGATTGGCGACTTCTTCCTCCAGCAAAGGGCGAACGCCGGCATACGACCAGACCACTTGCTGGGGCGTCACCGGAACTTCAAAATAACGGCTAACCGATTCGCACAGATAGGCGGTTTCTTCTTCGGAAATCTCGACTTTCCCCGGATTGGCGCTGAATTCGACATCGGTGGTGCCGATCAGCGTGAAGTCCTTTTCGTAGGGAATGGCGAAAACAATACGCTTGTCGGGATTCTGGAAAATGTAGGCGTGATCGTGATCGAACAGACGCTTGGTCACGATATGGCTGCCCTTGACCAGCCGGACATGATGTTGCGCCGGCGTATTCAAGGCGCCGTTAAGCAGGTTCGCCACCCACGGGCCGGCAGCGTTGACGATGCAACGCGCCTTGATCTCGGTGGTTTCTCCGCTCTGGGTCGACAGCAGCGTGGCGTCCCAATACTGGGCGCCTTGCCTGGCCTGGATCAAACGGGTTTTGGTAAGAATGGTAGCGCCACGCTCCCTGGCGTCCATGGCGTTCAGCACCACCAAGCGGGCATCCTGCACGGCAGCGTCGGAATAGACGAAGCCCTTGGTCATGGTTTTCTTGAGCGGCGCACCGGCAACGTGCTTGCGGAAATCGATCGTGCGTGAACCGGGAAGCAATTCACGCTTGCTGAGGTGATCGTATAAGAACAGGCCGGCGCGTATCATCCAGGCCGGCCGCAAGCTCGATACATGCGGCATCACGAAGCGCAGTGGCGCAATGATATGCGGCGCCAGGCGCAGCAGCAGTTCGCGCTCTTGCAAGGCTTTGCGCACCAGGCTGAATTCGTAATGCTCCAGATAACGCAAGCCGCCATGGATCAGCTTGGTGCTGGCCGAAGAGGTGTGCGAGGCCAGATCGTCCTGTTCGCAAAGCAACACGCTCAAGCCGCGGCCCGCCGCGTCGCGCGCAATTCCGGCGCCGTTAACGCCGCCGCCCACTACCAGCAAATCTACAATTTCACCTGATGCCACAGCTATCTCCTTGTGTCGGTAACTCGCTCATCTGACAAACATTTTTTGCCAATTGACAAAACAGCATGTTCGCAATGTCACCACACATCATAAAATATTTATATTCGAAAGTATATTGTTCGAATTCGAACATTGATAATCATTTATATTTATTAAAAGCAATTATTCGATAGGAATAAACTTATTTGCGGATAGGCAATATCAATCCCTCCACCCTGGCGGTGGTTGGTTGCCCGGTACAAATCAGAAAGGAAGGACGCGCCTCAGCGAGCGCGGAACGAGCGAAAATGGCGGGGATTAGGTGGCTGCGTGGCTATCCGCGACAAAGACGTCGATTTTCGCATCTGAAAAAATGCCGTTCATTTCCTCAGGCACCGGCCGGTCGGTAAACAAGGCATTGATCTTCGATATGTCGCCCAGCCGCACCAGCGCCGGCCGGCGGAACTTGGAGTGATCGGCGACCAGGAACACGGTGCGCGAATGCTCGATGATCGCTTCCGACACTCGCACCTCGCGATAGTCGAAATCGCGCAAGGTGCCGTCGGCCTCAATGCTGGAAATGCCGATGATGCCGAAGTCGACCTTGAAGCGGCGGATGAAATCGATGGTTTCTTCGCCGGTAATCCCGAGATCGCGCGCGCGCACCACACCGCCCGTGATGATCACTTCGCAGCCGGGATAGCCGCTCATGATCGCCGCCACGTTCAGGTTATTGGTGATCACCCGCAGATTGCGGCGCCGGCTCAGCGCCTTGGCCACTTCTTCGTTGGTGGTGCCGAGATTGATGAACAGCGTGGCTTGGTCGGGAATATGCTCGACCACCAGCGCAGCGATACGACGTTTCTCTTCCGAGTACAAACCCTGGCGGGCGCCGTAAGCGATGTTCTCGGCGCTGGACGGCAAGCCGACGCCGCCGTGATAACGCTGCAACAGGTTCATCTCCGCCAGCAGATTGATGTCGCGCCGGATGGTTTGCTGGGTGATCTGGAAACGCGTCGCCAAATGTTCCACCGTAACGAAACCGTCGCGCTGCACATAGCTCAATAACTCTTGCTGACGGCTATTGAGCTGCTGCGTGGATATTTCTGGCTTGAACCCTGCTGGCATAACACCTGTCCTGTACGGATTTTTTTAAAGACTTTTATTATGATGGGAATTCTGCGATATGGGGAGAATGCAGGTTGGATTGTGTCGCGCCAATCCTGTTCAATGACGCAAATTCACCATTCCCTTGCAAAATGGTAACGGTATCATTTTCATTGATGTTAAAATTTCGCCATGGAAAAAGAAACTCTACTGGATGCAGTCGTTGCCGATGTTACCGCCCGCCGTAAAGGTGGCCGCAAAACCGGCGGCTTTACCTTGCGCGATGTCGCCAAGCTGGCCGGCGTAGCGCCGATCACCGCTTCTCGGGCGCTCAACACGCCGGATGCGGTTTCCGCCAAGGTGCTGCAAAAAGTACAAGCCGCGGTACAGCAAACCGGCTACGTGCCGAACCTGCTGGCAGGCGCACTGGCGTCACAAAAAAGCCGGCTGGTGGCGGCTGTCGTCCCCACCTTGTCCGGCCCGATGTTCCTGGAAACAGTGGAGTCGCTGACCGACACCTTGGCCGGTGCGGGATACCAGGTGATGCTGGGCCAGAGCGGCTATGAAAATTCACGCGAAGACGCCTTGCTGGACGCCATCATCGGCCGCCGCCCGGACGGCATCGTGCTGACCGGCATCAACCGCTCCGCACAGGCAAGGCGGCGTTTGCTGTCCAGCGGCATTCCGGTGGTGGAAACCTGGGACCTGACGCCGACTCCGGTCGACATGCTGGTCGGTTTCTCCCATGAAAAGATCGGCGTGGCAGTAGCCCAATACTTGCACGCAGCAGGCCGTCGCCGTGTTGGCGCCATCTGCGCCAACGATGAGCGCAGCCGCCGTCGCGCCAGCGCTTTTTCCCTGGAAGCGATCCGGCTCGGCATGGCGCCGGCGCAAGAAACCGAGGTACCTTCCTGTGAAGTGGCGGCCCCTGCCACGCTCGGCAACGGCCGCAGCGGCTTGCGGAATTTGTTGACCCGCGCGCCCGATATCGATGCCGTGTTTTGCAGCTCCGACCTGCTTGCGTTAGGTGTGATGATTGAAGCGCAAGCCAGCGCTATCGCGATTCCAAAACAGCTGGCGGTGATCGGCCTCGGCGATTTGAGTTTTTCACGCGACCTGCAGCCGCCGCTGACCACGGTGCGCATCGACGGCACCGCTATCGGCAGCACGGCGGCGCGTTTTATCATCGCCCGCTCCGAAGGCAAAAGCGTTGCCGAACCAATTTGTGATATCGGCTTCACCATCATAGAGCGCGCCAGCGTTTAATCCCTACTGATACAAAAAAAATGATTGACAGTCAAAAATGGGACCGCTACCATCTAAATTGGTAGCGGTCCCATTTTTAAGAAATACTGCTGTAAGACGCAATGTCCAATACGCGATGCAGTAGCGACGGCAGCAATCAATTCGACACACATTCAGTCACAGGCAGCCTCACATGACATCTATTTCAACTTCGTCGAACACCAAGTCACCAGTCGCCAGTACTCCGCACATCGTCGACATGCGGGTGGTACCGGTCGCCGGCCGCGACGGCATGCTGCTCAATCTGAGCGGCGCCCATGGCCCTTACTTCACGCGCAACATCGTGATCCTGACCGACAGCGCCGGCAATACCGGCCTCGGCGAGGTGCCGGGCGGCGAGCGGATCCGGCAAACGCTGGAAGATGCGCGACCGCTGCTGCTGGGAAAAGCCATCGGCAATTACCAGGCAATTCTCAACAGCGCCCGCAACGCGTTCAGCGACCGCGATGCCGGCGGCCGTGGTTTGCAAACCTTTGATCTGCGCATCGCGATCCACGCAGTGACGGCGCTCGAAGCCGCCCTGCTCGATCTGCTGGGAAAATTCCTCGACGTGCCGGTAGCGGCCTTGCTGGGCGAAGGCCAGCAGCGCGATGCAGTGAAGATGCTGGGTTACCTGTTTTACGTCGGCGACCGCAACGCCACCGACCTGCCCTACGCCAGCGAACCGGATGCCAGCGACGACTGGCTGCGCTTGCGTCACGAACCGGCGCTGGATGCGCAAGCGGTGGTGGCGCTGGCGGAAGCTGCTTACCAACGCTATGGCTTTAACGATTTCAAGCTCAAGGGCGGCGTCCTGCGCGGTGAAGATGAAATGGAAGCGGTGACGGCGCTCTCCGAACGCTTCCCGCAAGCCCGTATCACGCTGGATCCGAATGGCGGCTGGCTGCTCAAGGATGCGATCCGCCTGTGCCGCGACCAGCATGCCGTGCTGGCCTATGCGGAAGACCCTTGCGGCGCAGAGAACGGCTTTTCCGGACGCGAAGTGATGGCAGAATTCCGCCGTGCCACCGGCTTGCAGACGGCGACCAACATGATCGCCACCGACTGGCGCGAAATGGGCCACGCGATCCAGTTGCAATCGGTAGATATCCCCTTGGCCGATCCGCACTTCTGGACCATGCAAGGCTCGGTCCGGGTGGCGCAGATGTGCCATGAATGGGGCCTGACCTGGGGTTCGCATTCCAACAATCACTTCGATATTTCGCTGGCGATGTTCACTCATGTGGCCGCTGCCGCACCCGGCAATATCACCGCCATCGATACCCATTGGATCTGGCAGGACGGCCAGCGTTTGACCAAAGAGCCTTTGCAAATCGTCGGCGGCATGATCGAAGTGCCAAAAAAGCCCGGCCTCGGCATCGAGCTCGACCTGGCGGAACTGGAAGCCGCACATCAGCTCTACCGCAACATGGGCTTGGGTGCGCGCGACGATGCGATGGCGATGCAATACTTGATCCCGGGCTGGAAATTCGATAACAAGAAACCTTGCCTGTTGCGCTAAGGCGCTCGATCACAGCGACAAAATCCGGGAGCACAGCACCATGATCCAGCAATTTGCCTATCCTTTACGCGTGATCTGCGCCGAGGGCGCAATCGTCGGCGAGTCGCCGGTGTGGTCGCAGCGCGAGCAGGCGCTGTACTGGGTGGATATTCTTAAACCAGCGTTGTATCGCTTTGATCCAGCCTCGGGAGAACAGCAAAGCTGGGTGGCTCCTGCCTCCATCGGCTCCATCAGCCTGGCAAAGAACGGCAAGATTGTCGCCGCGCTGCGCACCGGCTTTCACTGGTTCGATCCCGCCGACGCTAGCTGGACCCTGATCGGACACCCGGAACCTGACATCCCGCATAACCGCCTCAACGACGGCAAAACCGGGCCGGATGGCGCGTTCTGGGCCGGTACCATGGACGACCGTGCCGACAAGCAAGCCTGCGCCTCGCTGTTCCGCCTGGCGCCGGATGGCAGCATCAGCGCCCACGGCAACGGGCTGGTGGTTTCAAACGGACTGGCCTGGAGCCCCGATGGCCGCACCATGTACCACTCCGACTCACGGCGCGCAGTGATCTATCGCTACGATTTCGATGTCGCCAGCGGCGCGCTCGGTCCGCGCGAAATCTTTGTGCAGATGCAGGCGGAATGGGGCCGCCCTGACGGCGGCGCGGTCGATGCCGATGGCTGCTACTGGGGTTGCGGCATTACTGCCGGACGCATCAATAAATTCTCGCCGAAAGGCGAGTTGCTGGGCTATATCCCGCTGCCGGTATCGCGCCCCACCATGTGCGCTTTCGGCGGCGCCGACCTGAAAACCCTGTATGTCACCTCGCTGACCGAAAACATGAGCGCCGACCAGCTGGCGCGCGAACCGTTGGCCGGCGCCTTGTTTGCCATCGACATGCCGCTCGCCGGCACTGTCGTGGCGGAGTTCGGATGATGAAGACCATCGTTCTCACCGGCGCCGCCGGCAATATCGGCAAGGTCCTCAGGGAGCAATGGTCGGATGGCCGTTATCAGCTACGGCTCAACGACATCAAGCCGCTAGGCGAAATTGCGGCCCATGAAACGCTGCACGTCGGCGATTTGCGCGACGCCGACTTTTGTGCAGAACTGTTGAAAGGCGCGGACGCCGTGGTGCACATGGCCGGCATCGGCACCGATCTGGAACTGGACCTGCTGATCGAACACAACCTGAAGGCTTTGCTCTGCCTGTACCAGGCGGCCCGCACGCATGCGGTGCGCGTCATCTACGCCAGCTCCAATCACGCCATCGGCATGTATGAGTGTAAGACCGAAATTGACGAACATGCCGCGGTGCGGCCGGACAGTCTTTACGGCGTCAGCAAAGTCTGGGGCGAAGCGATCGCCAGGCTGTACTTTGACAAGCATGGCGTCGAGTCCATCTGCCTGCGCATAGGATCATTCGAGGTGGAGCCGTTTGAACGGAGGCACCTGCAAACATGGCTGTCGCATCCCGATATGCAGCATCTGACCGAGCGCTGCATCGAAGCGCATAACCCCGGATTCCAGATCATGTACGGTGTATCGGCCAACACGCGCAACTGCTGGCGGCAACGCGACAATCCGATTGGCTATCATCCGCAAAGCAACGCAGAAGACTTTGCCGACCGGATTGCGGGAATTCCGACCCGTGGCGGTCCGCTGGCCGAACTGTTCCTGGGCGGTGGTTTTGCAGCGTCGGATTATTCCAGAAAAACATGACGACGCTCTTGCTGTCGCCTGAATGCAGCCTGCGCAATGGGGAATGGCAGCTGACGCTCTCGCCATCCGCCGGTGGCCGCATCACCTCGCTCAGCTCGACGCGTGAGCAACAGACGACTGACTGGATTGTGCCTATGCCGGAACAATGCCGTCAATACGGCTTTCCTGCAAGCGCATGGCCGAAAGCAGGCATCTATCCCTTGCTGCCGTTTTCCAACCGTATCCGCAACGGCAAATTTTCCTGGGAAAACCTGGTGCTTTCCTTGCCACTGCATCCGGGAGAACCTCACGCCATGCACGGTTTCGGCCACACCGTCGAATGGCAATTGCTGGCTTGCGATAGCAACAGCGCGGAAATGTTATACAGCCACAACTCCGGCGACAACGGCTGGCCCTGGGCGTTCCTGGCAAAGCAGACCATCGTCCTGGAAGCTGGCGCACTAGCCATGAAGATGGAAATAGTCAATATCAGCAGCGATGCGCTGCCGCCGATGCCGCTTGGCGCAGGCTTCCACCCCTATTTCCCGCGGCGCTTTGCGCACCATGTCGGGTTTGATGCACATCAGCTATGGCAAGCCGATGCGGAACATGTCGCCATCGGCGTTGGCGATGTACCCGTCCAATACGATTACCGCGACGCGCGCCCGATTGCGCGAGATGAAGAAATGACGCTGTACTACGGCGGCTGGAAGCGGCAAGCCGGCATCACCGACCAGCAAGGCAATCGCATTGCCATGTCGGCGTCGCCACTCCTGGCGCATCTGGTATTGCACGCGCCGGCAGCGCTCGACTATTTCTGCATAGAGCCGGTGACACATGTCGCAGATGCCTTCAATCTGGCGCAAGCAGGCTTTGCCAATACCGGCTTGCAGCGTTTGCCGAGCGGCCAGACATTCAGCTGCGATATCCGCCTGGACTTTTTTGATGCCATAACCGTTGCGGAATCACCTTGACGCCCGCAGGGCGATCACCTATAAAAACTAACCGAGACAACAAACATGAAACACATCAAAGGCCTGCGCTGGTGGATAATTGCCCTCGTATGTTTTGGCACCATCCTTAACTACATATCGCGCAATTCGCTGGGCGTCCTGGCGGATACCCTGAAACACGACCTGGGATTCAGCACGAAGGAATACTCTTACGTGGTGGCGGCCTTCCAGGTTGCCTACACCATCATGCAGCCGGTGTGCGGCTACATCATCGATTTTCTCGGTTTGAAAATCGGCTTCGCCTTGTTTGCCGCCGCCTGGTCGGTGATCGGCATGTTGCACGGTTTTGCCACCGGCTGGATGTCGCTGGCGTTCTTCCGCGGCATGCTGGGACTGACCGAAGCGGTGGCGATACCGGCCGGGGTCAAGGCAGTATCGGAATGGTTTCCCAAACAGGAGCGCTCGGTGGCGGTAGGCTATTTCAACGCCGGCACCTCCATGGGCGCTGTGATCGCTCCGGTGCTGGTGGCATGGCTTCTGTATAAGCACAGCTGGCAAGCCGCATTTATCGTGACTGGCGCGATGGGCTTCATTTTTGCCGGCCTGTGGTTCTTCTTTTATCGCGCCCCTAAAGACCATCCAAACCTGTCCGATTCGGAACGCGCCTACATTCTCTCCGGCCAGGAAAGCGTCGCCGAGAGCAATTCGCACGCCAAGCCATCCGTCAAGGCCATTGTCAAGACGCGCCGCTTCTGGGGCATTGCCATCACTCGCTTCCTGGCGGAGCCGGCCTGGCAAACCTTCAATTTCTGGATTCCGCTGTACTTTATTTCGGTGCGCGGCATGAACCTGAAAGAATTCGCGATCTTCGGCTGGATGCCTTTCTTCGCCGCCGACATGGGCGGCATCCTGGGCGGCTACCTGTCGCCGTTCCTGATGAAGCATTTCAATTTCAAACTGGTGAATTCACGCATCGCCGGCGTCGCCACCGGCGCTGTATTGATGACCAGCGTCGGCTTTGTCGGCTATGTAGAGAGCCCTTACCTGGCTATCGCCTTGTTTTGCATAGGCGGCTTCTCGCATCAAATGATTTCCGGCCTGGTCAACACCATGACCGCCGACGTCTTCAACACCCGCGAAGTCGGCACGGCAAACGGCCTGACCGGCATGATCAGCTGGATTGGCGGTCTGTCGTTCTCGCTGCTGATCGGACAATTGGCCGAATCGGTAGGCTATACCCCCTTGTTTGCCGCACTGGGAATGTTTGACGTGGTAGGCGCAACGGTCTTGTTCCTGCTGTATCGCGGTTACCAGGACAACAGCGCCACGACGGTCAGAAACTGAACAAAGATGATTGGAGATTTGCATGTCGGTTAATCACATTCCTGAATTTCGCCTGGCTGAAAAGAACGGCGCATCGCTGATGCTGAAAAGCGCCGATGGCCATGTCGCACATATCTTCGTACTGGAACAAGACATCATCCGCGTCATGGTGCTGCCGGATGCGACGCTGCATTTTCCGCGTACCTGGGCCATCGCGCCCGGCACGCAGCAGTTACCGCTGGACGGACGATCACGACTCTCTCTCGCAGGCTTTTCCCAGCCCGACTACACGCTCAGGAATCTTGCCGGCGCGTTGCAGATACAGACCGAAAAAATCCGTCTGACGGTGCAATTGAAGGGATTGTCCTGCAGTTGGGAAACCCGGCCCGATGGCGAATGGAAGCAGGTAGCTCAGGATCGCAGCACCCAACACGTCAATTTCGGCTACTGGGACGACAAGATCTATCACTACTTGAAACGCGACGCCGGGGACGAGATGTATTTCGGCTTGGGGGAACGCAGCGGCGACACCAATCGGCATGGCCGCAGCTATTCGCTGAAAACCATCGATGCGATGGGTTACAACGCCAGCAGCACCGACGCCTTGTATAAGCACATCCCGTTCTACATCACCTGGAGCAAGCGCCAGAAAGCCGCCTTCGGCCTGTTCTACGACACCCTGTCGGAAGGCAAGCTGGATATGGGCTGCGAGCTGGACAACTACCACGGCCACTATCGCTACTTCGTCGCCGAACACGGCGACCTGGATTACTACTTCATCGCCGGCGACAACATGGAACAGGTGGTACGGCGCTATACCTGGATGACCGGCAAGCCGGCATTCACGCCGAAGTGGGGCCTGGGTTATTCCGGCTCGACCATGACCTATACCGACGAGCCCGACGCCCAGGAAAAGATGAATGAATTCCTGGCGAACTGCGAGCAACACGATATGTTGTGCGAGTCGTTTCATCTTTCTTCCGGTTACACCTCGATCGGCAACAAGCGTTACGTGTTCAACTGGAACCGCGACAAATTTCCCGATCCGCAAGCTTTCGCACAACGCTACCTGGAGCACGGCGTGCGGCTGTGCGCCAACATCAAACCTTGCCTGCTGCAAGACCATCCGCGCTTTTCCGAAGCCGAAAGTCTCAAGTTGTTCATCAATGACCAGGATGGCAAGCCGGAGATGGTCCAGTTCTGGGACGAGGTCGGCGCCTATCTGGACTTTACCAATCCGGACACCATAAGCTGGTGGAAGCGGGCGGTGACGACCTCCCTGCTGGAATACGGCATCGCCAGCACCTGGAACGACAACAATGAATTCCAGGTATTGAATCCGCAAGCCAAAGTCCATGGTTTCGGCCAGCCGTTCAAGGCGGTCGAAGCCAAGGGTTTGCAAACCTTGCTGATGATGGCAGCTTCGCAAGAGGCGCAATCCGAGTTCACCCCGGGCAAGCGCCCCTACCTGGTGTCGCGCTCGGGCACTGCAGGCATGCAGCGTTACGTCCAGACCTGGTCCGGTGACAATTACACCTCGTGGCAAACGCTCAAGTACAACATCAAGATGGGAATCGGCCTGGCGCTGTCCGGCATCTCCAACACCGGCCACGATGTCGGCGGCTTCAGCGGCCCGGCGCCGAGCTCTGAACTGCTGTTGCGCTGGGTCCAGTTCGGCATCTTCATGCCGCGCTTTTCAATCCACTCGTGGAACGACGACAAGACCGTCAACGAAGCCTGGATGTATCCCGAAATCACCGGCGCCATCCGCAACCTGCTGAAACTGCGCGCCTGCCTGACGCCGTATTTCTACGATCTGCTGTGGCGTTATCACCAGCACTACGAACCGATGATCAAGCCGACTTTCCTGGCTTTCCCCGACGATCCGAAGTGTTATACGGAAAACGACGACATGCTGATCGGCGCCAATCTGTTGCTGGCTGCGGTGGTTGAACCCGATCAGAAGACCCGCGCCGTCTATCTTCCCGCCGGCGCAGACTGGTATGACTTCTGGAGCGGCGCGCGCCATCAAGGCGGGCAGGAAATCGTGTTACCCGCCGTGGGTGAAGAGCCGCCGCTGCTGGCCCGTGCGGGCAGCGCCATCGCCATCAATATCGCCGAACAACACTTCAACCAGGCCGCGCATCAACAAGGTTTCATGGTCTTTCCGCACCAGCTCGAAGGCAGTTTCGAGACCGAATTTTTCGACGATGACGGCGACGGCTACGGCTACATCGATGGCAAGAACAGCCTATGGAAAATCCACGTGCAAAGCATGCCGTCGATGTTGGAGATAGACCTTGAATGCGCAGGTATTCAGCCGGCATCTGATCTCGTCACACTTCTTTTACCGCAGCATGAAACACGTCAGGTGGTGCTTGGCGCCGCCGCCATTCTAGGAGATGCCATTGTCAATGGACGTCGCGAAATCAAATTGAAAATCAAGCGGCAATCCGATCCGAAATTATCCATCACACAAAAGATCGTCAGCGTTCTTAAGCGATTCAAACAATAACACCACGGAGGAGACATGAAACACAAAACACTAAAACTACTGTTGGCAACGGCTTCGATCACTGGCGCCAGCCATACGCAAGCCCAAACCGGCGTCACCATTTATGGCACGGCCGACGCCGCGATTGTTTATGCAAGCAATCAACGCGGCAATTCCAACATCTACATGAACAGCGGCAACTTGAATGCCAGCAAGCTCGGCTTTACCGGCAGTGAAGACCTGGGCGGTGGCAACAAGGCCATTTTCACGCTGGAGCAGGGATTCAGCATCAATACCGGCGCCCAGAGCAACGCCACCAAAGCCTTCAACCGCCAGGCTTTTGTCGGGCTGAGCGATGCCGGGTACGGCACGTTTACGCTCGGCCGCCAATACACGCCATACTGGCGCTACGTCGGCGGACTGGGACCCACAGGCGTGCTGACCGGCGCCACCGGCGCGCATCCAGGAGATCTTGACGGACTCGACACGACCATACGGATCAACAACTCGCTGGTATACGCGAGCCCGGTTATTTCAGGTTTCCAGGCCAGCGCCTTGTATGGTTTCGGAGAAAATGCCGGCGCCATCAGTTCCGGCAACTCCTCCAGTGCGGCGTTGCGCTATGACTATAATGCCCTGAGCGTGGCCTTGGGATACGTCAAGCTGACCAACAACAATCTCAAGGGCTTTGCACCGTGGGATCCGAATGTGACGTCAGGCAGTTATGCCCAATCGCCGGTCAACGCCGGCTATGCCTCGGCCAGAGCAGTGCAAATGATTGCCGCCGCTGCGCGCTACAGCTTGTCGGACAAATTGATGCTGGGCCTGAATTTTTCCAATGTCCAGATGACGCCGGGAACCGCATCGCTGTTCACGCATCAGGCGACCTTCAATACTGCGGGATTGATTTCAACCTATAAACCGACCCCGGCAGTCACGCTGGCAGCCGGCTATAGCTACACGCGCGAATCGGCAGCGAACGGCATCAGCGATCCGGCACGCTATCAGCAATTTTCGCTGGAACAGACCTATGATTTTTCCAAACGTACCGCGCTGTATTTCTTGCAAGCCTATCAAAAGGCGCGTGGTCAGACCTTGAGCGCCAACGGCGTAACGCCGGTCAACGCCGTGGCGGTTGTCGGCGATTCACAAAATGGTTCGCCGTCTTCCAACGGCAAGCAATTTGTGGGCGCAGTCGGGATCCGCCACCAGTTTTAACTGCCGGGCACGCAGGCGGGATGGCGCTGCGCTCATCTGGCCTGCATGTTTTTATTTTTCCGAAAGCGCCTGATCCAGCAGCTCGATCCAATGCCTGACCGGTGTTTGCGTACCCGATTGCAGGTGCGTAAGACAACCGATATTCGCTGATACGATCATGTCTGGCTGGCTGGCCTGCAAATTTTCCAGCTTGTTATCGCGCAGGCGATACGACAGTTCCGGTTGCAATACCGAATACGTGCCGGCCGAGCCGCAGCATAAATGACTGTCTGTGCATAGTTTCACATCGACGCCGACGCCACGCAGCAAACCTTCGACTTTGCCGCGGATCTGTTGGCCATGTTGCAAGGTGCAAGGCGGGTGATACACAACCCGTTGAGAGAATTTCCCACTCAATTTCTGTTGCAGTTCAACTTCAAACTCAGGCAGGATTTCGCTCAGGTCCTTGGTCAAGGCTGAAATGGCTTTCGCCTTCACAGCATAAAGAGGATCGGCAGCCAGCAAATGGCCGTACTCCTTTACCGTCACGCCGCAGCCGGATGCGGTCATCACGATCGCTTCCACGCCCTGGCCCGTTTGCCCATCCTTGCCAATGACATACGGCCACCAGGCATCGATATTGCGCCGCATGTCGTCGAGGCCGCCCTGCTGGTCATTCAGGTGATAACGGATCGCCCCGCAGCAGCCGGCTTTTGGCGCCACCAGCAATTGCACCTCCAGCGCATCCAGCACTCGTGCGGTCGCACTATTGATATTCGGCGACATCGCCGGCTGCACGCAACCGTCAAGCAACAACATCTTGCGCGCATGTTCCCGCTGCGGTTTGATGCCGGCGTTCTGCTTTGCGGGGATTTTATTTTTCAATTTCTGCGGCAATAGCGGCCGCAACAACTGGCCGCCGGCCATCGCCGGCTTGAACAGCCAGGGACGTGGCAACAACTCCTTGAGTACCGTACGTGTGATTTTCTGACCGAGCGGACGGCCAACCTGCCTCTCCACCACCTCGCGGCCGATATCCAGCAAGCGCCCGTATTCCACGCCGGAAGGACAAGTCGATTCGCAATTGCGGCAGGTCAGGCAACGGTCCAGATGCGTTTGCGTCTTGACGCTGGCCGGCTTTCCTTCCAGCACCTGCTTGATAAGGTAGATGCGCCCGCGCGGCCCGTCCAGCTCGTCGCCCAGCAATTGATAGGTCGGGCAAGTCGCAGTACAAAATCCGCAATGCACGCAGGCGCGCAAGATCGCATCGGCTTCCTTGCCGTCGCGGGTGTTCTTGATGAAATCGGCTAGATTGGTTTGCATGGATGCGCGCTCTGTCTTTGCTAAAAATCCGGATACATACGGCCAATGTTGAAGATTGCCGACGGATCGAAACCGGCTTTCAAATGGCGATGAATTCTGGCGACGGCAGGCGCCAAAGGCTGAAACACGCCGGCGCTCTTGTCGCCACCACGGAATAATGTGGCATGACCACCAGCACCGCTCACCGCATCGCGAATCGCCGCATCGTGAATCGCCGCAGCGCTGGAATCGGAAATCAGCCAGCGCTGCGCTCCACCCCATTCGATCAAAGTGCTTCCGCTCAACGCCAGCGGCGCAGCGGTCGAAGGCACAGACAAGCGCCACAGGGCCTTGCCCGTGGCGGCGCCGGCAAAGAAGGAATGCGTCTGCTCGCGCAGGGCTTGCCAGAATTCACCGGCATCGGCAACGATATCGCCACCGAGCTTTTGTTCCGCAGCGCGCACAGCCGCCTCGGCGCCCGCCAGGCGGATCGTTAACGCCCCATCGTGCCAGCAACTGGCAGCAACCGGCAACGGTTGACCGCCCCATTGATTGAGATTGCGAATCGCCTCGGCCTCATTCATCGCAAAACGGCGGCTGCTGACGGCAACCGGAAGCGGCAACACTTTTATCGAAGC
Organism: Collimonas sp.; assembly: GCF_039923675.1. Classification (GTDB taxonomy): domain Bacteria; phylum Pseudomonadota; class Gammaproteobacteria; order Burkholderiales; family Burkholderiaceae_D; genus Collimonas. Next base: position 43,769 of record NZ_JBDTCG010000014.1, on the reverse strand, counting down.
TTCCAGTATCAGCCCCAGCGTCCCGAGCGAACCCGCCAGCAAACGCGAGACATCGTAGCCCGCGACATTCTTCATGACCTGGCCGCCAAAATGCAGCACGTCGCCTTTGCCATCCATCAGTACGGCGCCCAGCACAAAGTCACGCAAGGCGCCAACCGCCTGACGCGAAGGGCCGGACAAACCGCTAGCCAGCATGCCGCCGAGTGTGGCACCGCTGCCGAAATGCGGCGGCTCGAAGGCCAGCATTTGCTGATGCAGCGCCAGCAGCGCTTCAATCTCAGACAGAGGCGTTCCGCAACGGGCGGTGATCACCAATTCTGTCGGTTCGTAGTCGATCACGCCGCTGTAACCGCGCGTATCCAGCACCTCGCCTTGTATTTTCTGGCCGTACCAGTGCTTGCTGCCGCCGCCGCGGATTTCCAGTGCGCCATGATCTGCTGCGGCTTGGAGAATCTGTGCCCGGGCCTGTTCTTTGAATTGTTGTGGGTCCATGTCGTAGGTCAAAACCGAGGCAAATCGGGAAATTTAATCTGGCCGCGCTGCACGTGCATTTTTCCGTACTCGGCGCAACGCTGCAAAGTCGGAATCGCCTTATCCGGATTCAGCAGAAATGCTGTGTCGAATGCGCGCTTGACGTTGAAGAACGCTTCTCGCTCCAAGGGCGAAAACTGCACACACATCGAATTTATCTTTTCAATGCCGACGCCGTGCTCGCCGGTGATGGTGCCACCGACAGCCACACAGAGTTCAAGAATCTCTGCGCCGAATTCTTCGGCGCGATAAAATTCGCCGGGTACATTGGCGTCAAACAGAATCAAGGGATGCAGGTTGCCGTCGCCGGCATGAAACACATTGGCGCAGCGCAAATTGTATTTGCTTTCCATCTGCTCGATGCCGAGTAATACTTGCGCCAGGTTCTTGCGCGGGATGGTGCCGTCCATGCAGTAGTAATCGGGGGAAATGCGGCCGGCGGCCGGGAAGGCATTCTTGCGGCCGGACCAGAAGCGCAGCCGCTCGGCTTCAGAGGTGGAGACTTCGATGCGGGTCGCGCCGCTGGCGCTAAGGACATCGCTCATGCGGGCTATTTCCTCTTCCACTTCTTCCGTGGTGCCATCCGATTCGCATAGCAGGATCGCGGCGGCGTCGGTATCGTAACCGGCCTTGACGAAGGGTTCCACCATGCGTGAGCTGGTACGGTCCATCATTTCCAGCCCGGCCGGGATGATGCCGGCGGCGATCACATTGGCCACTGCATTGCCGCTGGTGACCACGTCGTCGAACGAAGCCATGATGACGCGCGCGGCTTGCGGCTTCGGAATCAGTTTGACCGTCACTTCGGTCACCACCCCCAGCATGCCCTCCGAACCTATGAAAACCGCCAACAGGTCAAGCCCTGGCGCATCCAGCGCACCGCCGCCCAGTTCGACAATCTCGCCATCGATGGTGACCATCCGCACCCGCAGCACGTTATGCACGGTCAAGCCGTACTTGAGGCAATGCACGCCGCCGGAATTCTCGGCGACATTGCCGCCTATGGTGCAGGCGATCTGCGAAGACGGATCCGGCGCGTAATACAGGTTATGCGGCGCGGCAGCCTCGGAAATCGCCAGGTTGCGCACGCCGGGCTGCACCACTGCCGTCCGCGCATACGGGTCGAGCTTGACGATGCGGGTGAATTTGGCAGTGGACAGCACCACACCGTCAGCGATAGGCAAGGCGCCGCCGGACAAGCCGGTGCCGGCGCCACGCGGCACGATCGGTACCTTGAGGTCGCGGCAAGTCTTGAGAATCGCCACCACCTGCGCTTCGTTTTCCGGTAAGGCAACCACCATCGGGCTTTGGCGATAAGCGGCCAGCCCGTCGCATTCGTAGGGGCGTGTATCTTCGTCGTTGAACAGCAGCGCCTGCGGCGGCAGCAAGCTGCGCAGCGCCGCCACCACTTGCTGCTGGCGGGCGGGGTCAAAAGTTGGTTCAGCGGCGCTTGATCTTGATGCTGATGCAGGCGCTGAGGCTGGCAAGTTCATGCTGGCTTCCCGGCTATTGTTTGATTATTGACAGGTATCCGGCCAAGTATAAGGCCATTGTGCAGCCGGAAAAATGCTTTCCTGCCGATTCCGGCTGAAAACCTTGCATGCCGTCTGTGAAATATTTTCAGCCCATGCCAAGCGCTATTAACCTATTCAAATGCGGCTAAAGGTGGTTTTCATCCAGTCGATGAAGGTCGTCACTTCCGGCCGCTCCTGGGGCTTTTGTTGGTACACCAGATAGTAGGCATGCGGCGGCGAAGTCAGGTTGATGTCGAACAACTGCACCAGCTTGCCTTGTTCCATCAGTTCCTGCGCAAAGTGCTTGCGGGTCAGGCCGACGCCGTGGCCATGCCGCACCAGCTCCAGCAGCAAACCCAGGTCGTCGGCGCGCAATCCCGATGACGGTTCCGGCCAGTCTAGTCCGGCGGCCTGGAACCACGGTTGCCATGGTTCCAATGCCGAGCGCAGCAGGCTGGCCTTACGCAAGTCGGCCGGCTTGTTCAAAGGCCCGATTTTCTTCAGGTACTCGGGGCTGGCGACGGCAAAGGTCGGCTCTTCGAACAGCTTTTCAGTCGTCGTGTTGGGATACTTGCCTGCGCCGAAACGCACTTCCAGGTCGCTCTCCGTCAGGCTCAGGTCGTACAATGGCACCGACAGGAATATTTCCACCACGATGTCAGGATGCTGACTGACAAAGCTGTGCAGATGCGGAATCAGCAACTGCCGCGCAAACGTCGGTGGCGCGGTGATCTTGACCCGCGGCTGCACCTGCGCGTGGCGTTGCGGCAGCGGAAACTCCGTCAGCGTACGCAAGGCGCTGCGTACCACTTCCAGATAACGGTGGCCGAATTCGGACAAGGCCACCGTCCGTCCTTCGCGTGAAAACAGGCGCTCGCCGACGAAATCCTCCAGCAAGCGGATCCGGTGCGACAACGCCGACGGGGTAATGCACAGTTCTTCCGCCGCCAGTGCGAACGAATGATGGCGCGCGGCAGCTTCAAAGGCAGACAAGGCATGCACCGGCGGCAGGCGATTGACCAGAGGGGTTTTATTCGACATGGTTGATTTGGACGCTGGGCTTACCACCGGATGATCTTGCCGGGATTCATGATGTTCTTCGGATCGAAAGCGTGCTTCAGCGCACGCATTGTGGCGATGGCCTCGACGCCGTGTTCTTCGATCAGGAAATCCATCTTGTGCAAACCCACGCCATGTTCGCCGGTACAGGTGCCGTCCATGGCAATGGCGCGACTCACCATACGCGCATTGACGCCCTCGGCGCGCGCGATATCGGCGGCATCGTCCGGATCGACCAGCATCTGCACATGGAAATTGCCGTCGCCGACGTGGCCGATGATCGAGTACACCATGCCGTTTGCTTCGCAGTCGGCCTTGGTGTCGAGTATGCATTCCGCCAGGCGCGAAATCGGCACGCAGCAATCGGTGGATATCGCGCGGCTGCCCGGCCGCAATTGCAGCAAGGCGAAATAAGCGTTGTGGCGCGCGGTCCATAACCGCGAGCGGTCTTCCGGCCGGGTGGCCCATTCAAAACCGGTGGCATGATGTTCGGCGACGACTTCCTGGACGATCTCGGCTTGCTCCTTGACGCCATTCTCGCTGCCATGGAATTCAAACAGCAACAGCGGCTGCTCCGGCAGCGCCAGCTTGGAATGGGCATTGATGGCGCGCACGCCGTTTTCATCCAGCAGTTCTACGCGCGCCACCGGCACACCCAACTGTATGGTCTGGATCACCGCATTGACGGCATCGGCGATATTTTCAAACGAACATACCGCGGCGGAAATCGCCTCCGGCTGCGGATACAGTTTGACCGTCACTTCAGTGATTACCCCCAGCGTGCCTTCGCTGCCGACAAAGATCCGTGTCAGGTCGTAGCCCGCCGCCGATTTCTTGGCGCGCGTGCCGGTCTTGATGATGCGGCCGTCAGAAGTCACCACGGTCAGCGCCATTGTGTTCTCGCGCATGCTGCCATAGCGCACGGCGTTGGTGCCGGAAGCGCGGGTGGCCGCCATGCCGCCGATCGAGGCGTCGGCGCCAGGATCGATCGGGAAGAACAGGCCGCTATCCTTGATTTCGTGATTCAACTGCTTGCGGGTGACGCCAGCTTGCACCGTCGCCGTCAGGTCCTCGGCATGGATCGCCAGCAAATGGTTCATGCGCGTCAGGTCGATGCTGATGCCGCCTTGCAGCGCCAGCACATGACCCTCTAGCGAGGTGCCGCTGCCGAACGGAATTACCGGGATCTGGCGTTCGCTGCACAGCTTGATTACCGCTGCCACTTCTTCAGTGGTTTCGGCGAACACGACTGCATCCGGCAACATGGGATCGTACGAAGATTCATCGCGGCCATGCTGTTCGCGCATCGCCAGGGTAGCCGAGAAGCGCTCGCCAAACAAATCCTTGAGCGACGCCAGCAAGGCATCCGGCAGCGCTTTCTTCAAAGCGGCGAGATCGGTGATGTGATTCATGGGCAGGTCTCCTTATCCATGAATTTTACTCTGCAGCCGCATACAGTGCTGGTGTACATTATCAGGATTGCCATTTCAACTTGAATATACTGAAACCCATGGGTAACCGACTTTCCAAGATCGCCACGCGCACCGGCGACAAAGGCAGCACCGGCCTCGGCGATGGCAGCCGCGTCGACAAAGACAGCTTGCGGATCCAGGCCATCGGCGATGTCGACGAACTGAACTCGCAACTCGGTTTGTTGCTTTGCGATCAATTGGATCCGCCGCTGCGTGAGACCTTGCTGTCGATACAACACGACCTGTTCGATCTTGGCGGCGAACTGTGCATTCCCGGTTACACGCTAGTCACTCAAGCGCAGGTAGCGCGGCTTGACGGATTGCTGGAAAAATACAATGACGACCTGCCGCCGCTGAAGGATTTCATCCTGCCGGGCGGCAGCCATGCCGCAGCGCTGGCGCATGTGTGCCGCACCGTCTGCCGTCGCGCGGAACGCAGCATTGTCAGCTTGGGCAAGAACGAGACCGTGAGCGAGCCGATAAGGCAGTATGTGAATCGTTTGTCGGATTTATTGTTTGTGCTGTCGCGGGTGCTGAACCGGATGGATGGCGGCAGCGATGTGCTGTGGCAGAAGGACAGAGCGCGGGATGTCTAAAAAAGCCTGGCGGCATCGCCAAGCCTTTTTGTATTAATCATTTTTACTTGTTACGCTTGTCGTGCTCGATCAATGCGTAGGCCGAGTGATTGTGGATCGACTCAAAATTTTCCGCTTCCAGCACATAGGCCAGAACGCGCGGTTCGTTATTCAGGGCCACAGCCACGTCGCGCACCAGATCCTCGACGAATTTCGGATTTTCGTAAGCGCGTTCAGTCACGTATTTTTCATCGGGACGCTTGAGCAAGCCGAACAGTTCGCAAGACGCTTGCGCTTCGATGCTGGCGATCAGTTGGTCCACCTGGATCTCACCGTCCAGCACGGCATTGACAGTAATGTGCGAGCGCTGGTTATGTGCGCCATAGGCCGAGATCTGCTTCGAACATGGGCACAGACTGGTCACCGGCACCATGACTTTCAGGCTGATTTCCAGCTTGCCCTGGTTGATTTCGCCGGTGAAACCGACTTCATAATCCATCAGGCTCTGCACGCCGGAAACCGGCGCGGTCTTGTTAATGAAATACGGGAAAGTCAGTTCGATGCGGCCACGTTCGGCGTCCAGCAGGGTCACCATTTTGCGCATCAGCTCGCCAAACGAGGCGACGTCCAACGGTCCGTCCAAACCCTCCAGTAGCGCGATGAAACGCGACATGTGGGTGCCCTTCTGCTGTTCCGGCAGATGCACATACATGTTCCAGCTACCGATGGTCGCTTGCGCGGCCGCGCCGGTGCGCACGGTCAGCGGATAGCGCACGCCTTTGACGCCGACGCGCTGGATCGCCAGGTGGCGGGTATCGATGCTGCTTTGCACGTCTGGAATCGTCAGATTCTGGTCACGAGTATTCATTGAGTGTTTAACCTTTGCGCAATGGACAAAAGACCGCAATGGCGGTCTTGTCCCGGCTCGCCGTCATGCGTTGTACGACATAATTTCGCCGCACAACGCCGGCGGAAAACCGGAACGATGGAATATAACTTTGGCTTGAGCGCTGTCGCCCATCGGGCAGCAGCATCCTGGCTGGTGTAAGACCCCGTCAGGAAATAAGTTGGACATTTGTGCTGGCCGTAGCTGGCGCGCTGCCGCGTTGCCCACCGCTTGCAGTGCTCGCACTGCGGCGCGTCGGGCGCCTTGCTTCGCATCCAGCTACGGCCGCCCAAATGCCCAACTTATTCCCTGACGGGCTCTAACTGGAAAAACGGCGGGCGATCAAGCCGGCTTATTTTTGATTGACCACCAGACGCGGCTGGTCCTTGCCAAAACGCTGCCGTATCGATGCGGCGATACCTTCTGCATTCAGGCCGCATTGCGCCAGCAGCAAGCCGGCATCGCCATGATCGATAAAACGGTCCGGCAAACCCAGGTTCAGGATCGGCTTGACGCATCCGGCTGCAGCCAGCGCTTCCGCCACCGCTGCGCCGGCGCCGGCCATGATGCAACCCTCTTCCACCGTCACCAAGGCATCGTGGGTACGGGCCAGTTCCAGCACCAGTTCCACATCCAGCGGTTTGATGAAGCGCATGTTGGCGACTGTCGCATCCAGCAACTCGCCTGCGCCCAGGCTTGGCGCCAGCATGGAACCGAAAGCCAGGATAGCGACACTCTGGCCCTCACGCCGGATTTCGCCTTTACCCAGCGGCAAAACGCTCAGTGCCGGATTGATGGCGGCGCCCGTGCCGGCGCCGCGCGGATAGCGCACGGCAGCGGGACCATGATATTGATAAGCGGTAGATAACATCTGGCGGCACTCGTTTTCGTCAGAGGCCGCCATCACCACCATGTTCGGAATGCAGCGCAGATAGGCCAGATCGTAGTTGCCGGCGTGGGTTGCGCCATCGGCGCCGACCAGGCCGGAGCGGTCCAGCGCGAAGGTGACGTCAAGGTTTTGCAAGGCGACGTCATGGATCAGTTGATCGTAGGCGCGCTGCAGGAAAGTCGAATAGATCGCCACCACCGGCTTCAAGCCTTCGCAAGCCATGCCGGCGGCGAAAGTGACGGCGTGCTGCTCAGCGATGCCGACGTCGTAGAAGCGTTGCGGATAGCGCTTGGCGAAGGTGTCCAGGCCGGAGCCGCCCGACATCGCCGGCGTGATGCCGATCAGCTTGTCGTCCTGCGCCGCCATGTCGCACAGCCAGTCGCCGAACACTTGGGTGTAGGTCATCTTGCTGGCCGTGGCCGGCTTGATGCCTTCGGCCGGGTTGAACTTGCCGGGGCCGTGATACAGCACCGGATCGGCTTCCGCCAGCTTGTAGCCTTGGCCCTTCTTGGTCACCACGTGCAAGAACTGCGGGCCTTTCAGGTTCTTCAGGTTTTGCAGGGTCGGGATCAGCGATTCCAGGTCATGGCCGTCGATCGGGCCGATGTAGTTGAAACCGAATTCCTCAAACATGGTGGCAGGCACCACCATGCCTTTGGCGTGTTCTTCAAAGCGTTTGGCCAGCTGCCGCATCGGCGCCGGCAGGATAGATTTGCCGACGTTCTTCGCCTGCGCATAGAACTGGCCCGACATCAGGCGCGCCAGGTAGCGGTTCAGGGCGCCTACCGGCGGCGAGATCGACATGTCGTTGTCGTTCAGGATCACCAGCATGTTGATGTCGTCGTAGATGCCGGCATTGTTCATCGCCTCGAACACCATGCCGGCAGTCATCGCGCCATCGCCGATCACGGCAATCGCGTGACGGTCGGTTTCGCCCTTGGTCTTCGCTGCCAACGCCATGCCCAGCGCCGCCGAAATCGACGTCGACGAGTGCGCGGTGCCGAAAGTGTCGTATTCGCTTTCGCTACGACGCGGGAATCCGGAGATGCCGTCCAGCTGGCGCAATGTGTGCATGCGGTCGCGGCGGCCGGTGAGGATCTTGTGCGGATAGGTTTGATGGCCGACGTCCCAGACGATCCGGTCTTCCGGTGTATTGAAGACGTAGTGCAAGGCGATCGTCAATTCCACCGTACCGAGGTTGGAAGACAGATGGCCGCCGGTCTGCGACACCGATTCGATGACGAATTCGCGCAGTTCATCGGCCAGCGGCTTGAGTTGCGCCCGTGACAATTGCCGCAGGTCTGCCGGGCTGTCTATTGTGTTGAGTATTTGCATTTGCCCTAAACCTTAAGCTTTCCGTTGCACGATCAAATCCGCCAGCTCACGCAGGCGGCGTGCCTTGTCGCCAAAGATCGCAAGCGCCTGGTGGGCGTCATTGCGTAATTTTTCTGCCAGTGCCTGCGATTCGGGCAAACCCAGAATCGAGACATAGGTCGGCTTGTTGTCCGCGGCGTCCTTGCCGGCGGTTTTACCCAGTGTGGCGGAGTCCGCCGTCGCGTCGAGGATATCGTCGACCACCTGGAACGCCAGGCCGATCGCCGTGCCATACGTTTCCAGCGCCCGGATCTCATTGTGCGCCAACGCCTTGCCGCCCCATGCGCCCAGCAACACCGAAGCGCGCAGCAAGGCGCCGGTCTTCAGCTTGTGCATCTGCTCCAGCTCGCCCAGCGACAAATTCAGGCCGACGCTGGCAAGGTCGATCGCCTGGCCGCCGCACATGCCAAGCGAACCCGAGGCTTGCGCCAGCAAACGCAGCATGACGATCTGGCGTCCGGCATCCATCTCGCCTTCGGCCAGCACCACGAAGGCCTGCGCTTGCAGGGCGTCGCCTACCAGCAAGGCGGTGGCTTCATCGTATTGCACATGCACGGTCGGCTTGCCGCGACGCAAAGCGTCGTCATCCATGCACGGCATATCGTCATGCACCAGCGAATAGGCGTGGATCATTTCAACTGCCGCAGCCGCTCGCTGTGCAACTGTTGTCGGCGCCGCAAATAATTCCCCCGCGGCAAATACAAGCAAAGGCCGCACACGCTTGCCACCATCCAATACGGCATAGCGCATGGCCTGATGCAGTTTGGCGGGTGTATTGTTTTCTGCCGGCAATAATTTGCCGAGCGCAGTTTCCATATCGGACTGTACTTGGCGCATCCACTCGGCAAACGACAATTCGGTGGCTGGCGTTGTCACTGCTAGCTGAGCGGCTGCCGTCATGCGTCTGCTCCGCCGCTGTGATCGTTCAGCGCTTCGCCGGCAAAGGGTTTGAGCATGTCGCCTTCCAGCACCTTGACCTGGCTGTCGACTTTTTCGAGTTGCGCAGCGCAAAACTTGACCAGTTCTGAACCGCGCTTATAGGCGGCAACAGATGCTTCCAGCGGCAGCTCGCCAGCTTCCATTTGGGCTACCAGTTGCTCCAGCTCGGCCATCGCTTGTTCGAAAGAGACCGGGCTGCTGGCGGAAATCGGATTTTTTGGCATAGTAGCGAGGGCCTGTTGACATATGATTTGGGAGTGCGAACACGCGGCAGGCGTTGCAGGCCTAGGCGCGACGACGCGCCGTAGCGGTGCTACGGCAAGGAGTTGCAACAACGGCATGCGACCCCTGCAGCCGTTCCCGGAGGGTTCAAACCAAAACGTGCGCTGGCCGCGTTGCATGGCTTGCAGGGGCGACCTGCCCCTGCTACGCCACGCGCCTTGCCAGCACACGTTTTGGTTTGAACGCATCTCCCAAATCATATGTCAACAGGCCCTAAAAATAGATTAGACCGCTATTTTAGAGCAAAGCTTTATACGCCGTTGAATTTCGACGACAGATTTGGATACCAGGCTCGATAAAATGCCTGAAACGACCCCAAATTCAGCTTTTTTATGGGATAATCCTTGGTTCTGTCCAAAATTTCCGTTTCATATTATTTGAACACAGGTTTTTGCGGATTCTTTCTCTCTTAGGTTGATACAACACATTTGGGGGTGGAGGGATGTCCGATCTGGCTTCTATTACCAAACTCGCGCGCTCCGATGCGCAACTTCCGGTCAACGTCTACTTTGATGAAGCGCTGTTAAAGCGCGAAATCCAGCAACTCTTTCAGAATGGCCCGCACTATGTCGGCCATGAGCTGATGGTGCCCAATGTTGGCGATTACGCCACCTTGGCTTCTGAAAACGAAGGTCGCATGCTGGTGCGCAATCCTCAAGGGATTGAGCTGATTTCCAACGTCTGTCGTCATCGCCAGGCCAAGATGTTCGACGGCCGCGGCAATGCCCGCAATATCGTCTGCCCGCTGCATCGCTGGACTTACGACCTCAAGGGCGAACTGATTGGCGCGCCGCATTTCGGTGAAACGCCATGCATGAACCTGTCCAAGACGCCGCTGCAAAGCTGGAACGGTTTGCTGTTCGAGCAAAACGCCTTCCATGTCGGCGAAAAGCTGCAACAGCTGGGCGTCGCCAAGGACCTGGATTTCAGCGGCTACCTGTTCGACCACGTCGAAGTGCATGAGTGCGACTACAACTGGAAAACCTTTATCGAGGTCTACCTGGAGGATTACCACGTCGAACCGTTCCATCCCGGCCTCGGCAGCTTTGTCAGCTGCGACGACCTGGAATGGCAATTCGGCAAGGATTACAGCGTACAGACCGTGGGCGTCAATCACGGCCTGGCAAAATCCGGTTCGCCTTCCTACAAAAAGTGGCAGGAGCAGGTGCTCAAGTTCAACAACGGCCAGGCGCCGAAGTTTGGCGCGATCTGGCTGACGCTGTATCCGAACATCATGGTGGAGTGGTATCCGCACGTGCTAGTGGTATCGACGCTGTGGCCGCGCGGCCCGCAGAAAACCACCAATGTCGTCGAGTTCTACTATCCTGAAGAAATTGCATTGTTTGAACGCGAGATGGTCGAAGCGGAACGTGCTGCGTACATGGAAACCTGCGTGGAAGATGACGAAATCGCACTGCGCATGGATGCCGGCCGGCGTATCCTGATGGAACGCGGCGTCAGCGAAGTGGGGCCATACCAGTCGCCGATGGAAGATGGCATGCAGCATTTTCATGAGTGGTACCGGCGGGCTAACCTAGTGTCGAGTCACGCCTGAAGTATCGCTCGGCACCCGAACCTGATGCTGAGCGACAAGTCAACACTGTAGACAAGCTACCCCGGCAGCTGACATACGCCAGCAAGACTACAGATACGACATGGTGATGGTCACCCGGCTCGTCAGCTTGCTCGGCGCCGGCACACTGCCGCTGGTATTCCAGTAATACGCCGACAAGCCCAGCGACGCCGTGGAGCCGGTAACCGGTACCGAACGGGTACGCTGCAGGACGCTACCGTTGGCCGGTATCGTAGTGCCGGTGGCCGTGTCCGTCAGCCATAAAGCGATCACCGAAGGGCTGACGCCATTAGCGAAACGCTGGCCGTCCACCAGATGGGGGCTGCCGGAAAAGAGAAAATTCGCGGTCGTGGCATTGGCGCAATTTATCAGGCTCAGCGTAAAATCCTTTTTGCCCGCACTCTGCACGCCGCCGGCAAAGGCCGTGACATTTATCTTGTCCAGAGCGATGGTGCGGTCTACGTCGCCAACGCTGAAATCGCAGGTCGACGTCACCAGACGGCCGGTCACATTGAAGCGTACTGTATCCACGGCATTGGCAGGGCCGGCCAGCCAAAGAAAGAAAGACGCGCATAGCCATGCGGTCAGGGAAGATATTCTGGTCATGCGAAAGCTTTCAATAAAAATACAAAGCTGCTCATATGTAGCTGATCAGCACTGTCGCCACCGCATTGGCAGTGCCGGATGTAATGGCGACTTGGGTCTGCATGTAGCGCGCCTTGAAATCATAGGTTGCGCCCACTGCCCGTGGGCCCCAGTTGATAGATGCGCTGCCGTTGGGGACAGCCTGCTGATTATTGTAGGTCTGAATATCAACCCCGGCCCCTGCGGCGCCGCCAGTCACCGCAAACAGGTTGCTGTTGCCGGCAGCGGCGGTGCCGGTAAACTTCATCTGCACCGTCGTCACATTCGAGCAACCGGTGGACACCAGGCTGAAATTGACCCAGGGACTGGCGCTGCCGATGCCGCTGAACACATTGACGTTCACGTCGCCCAGCGGCACCGCCACGTCCGTGCTGGCGTAGCCGCAAGTAGTCTTTGTAATACTGCCGGTGAAGTTGAATTTCGCCGTCGTGTTGGCGCTGACAGGAGCAGCCAGGGCAACAGCGAGCAACGCATATAGGCCCCAGGAATAGTTGTTAGCCATAAGTGCAGACCTTCTCTAATAAAGTAACAGGCGGCTTCATAGATAACTGATCAGCACGGTCACGACGGCGTTGGCCGCGCCGGCCGTAACAGTCGCTCCACTTTGCATGTAACGTGCGCTGAAATTGTAAGAAGAGCCCGAGGCCTGTGGCGTCCAATTGATAAACGTGCTGCTGTTAGGGACCGCCTGGGCTCCGCTTGCTTGCCAAAGGTTAAGCCCTACTCCCGCAGCGCCGCCGGTCACCGCGAACAAATTGCTATTGCCGGTGGCAGCCGTGCCGGTAAACTTCATCTGCACCGTCGTCACATTCGGACAGCCGCTGGACACCAGTTTGAACTGGACCCAGGGACTAACGCTGCCTATACCGGTAAACACCGTATCGCTGATCGTCCCCATCGGTACGTTCACATTTGTATTGGCGAAAGAACAAGTTGGAGTGATGACGTTAAATGTGGCTCCGGTTAGCCACAAATTGGCTGTGCCTTGCTGGCTTGGATTAGACAAACCGGTCCACTGAAACTGCGCAATGAGTCGCTGAGCGTAAGAATAGCTTCCAGCGCTGAGCGGTCCCGTTCTAATAAATCTGGTCTGCCAGAACCACCCCAAATTAGCTGCTGTTCCGCGATAGGTTTCAAGCTTGGTCGTAGTCAGCGGCAAATACGACGCACCCCAAGGGTCCTTCACATTGACCACATATCCAATACCGGCTACCCCTGTCTGAAAGACAGTAAATGTTTTGCCTGCTTCACTATAGTTCATACCAGCAGATACCCCTTGTGGAATAACGTAGCCAATATTTGGAATGCTTGCGCCATTCGGGCAATCAAAAACTATCGTTGTCGTATTATTGGCTACCCAAGAAGAAATCGGTGAGCCAACGATGAGCGCCGGCGTCACATTCACCGTAATGTTGGCGGCTGGGATGCTATACGAATTTAACACGCGTGGAGGCATAGTGCACAATGCATGCGCATAATTGCCGATCCCGATCCCGCATGCAAAAAGACAGAGGAACGATAGAGTGCGTACAGTGCGACCCACAATGGGACATCTAATAGATTGAAATAATTGCATCAGTTTATTCCTGTGATCGGATAGGTGTATTGCAAATCCATCGGGTTTGCACGATTGAAAAATCAGCCTCCATTACCAACACTCGTAAAAATCAACAAGCCGTCTGCCTGATCCTGTTTTGCTGCGACCGCGCCGGCAGCGGACAATGCCGGTGGAGCTGACGTCACGTCCTGTACTTTGGCCGCGTCGACGGCAGACAATACCGGTGACGCAAGCGGCGCACATACCGCCACAGCCTTGTCAAAGCTGACGCCCTTGGCATCTTTCTGACGCGGCGGCAGGACGTAGCTCAGCGCACAGCTTTGCTTAGGCTGGTCGCCCCACTTGACCGTCAGGCTGCCGCTGTCTTCCGCGCCACGCACAAAGATGCTGCCGCCCTGACCGACCGCACCGAGGCTCTCGCCTTTCGGGTTGAGCACTTCTGCCCCGAACGGCACGGGAGCGCCGTCCTCCAGCGTGCCGTCGATCAGTGCCGCACGACCGTTCACGGTCGCGAATTTCAGTTTGACCACAGAACCGGCACGCGGCGCAATCTGTGCACTGGTGTTGCCGAGTTCGACGTCCAGCGACAAGCCCTTAGGGTCGATCTCCACCGTGTTCATGCTATAAGGCGTCAGATAGGGCACGACCGCATAACCTTGGCTATCCACTTTGGCGCCAACCGAATTGCTGAGTGCAGCGCCAGCCGCATCCTTGGCCTCCACCAGGCCAACCGTTTCGCCCAGCGATTGCGCCAGGGTGACGCCGCCGGCATGCGCGACGATGCCGCCCTGCATGCCGAAGCCGACCTGGTTGAATCCCTGGCCTGCGCTCAGGTTGGCGCTCAAATTGGCGTACGGCGCGCGGTACTGGCCGCTAAAGTTGCCGCTGGTATCGCGGCCGCCGCTGCTGGCGTTGACGCCGACATTGGTCGAATACTGACCGACATCGCCAAAGGTGCTATTCACGCTACTCTGCAGTTGTGCATCGCCGCCGCTGTTGCGGGTCATGCTCACTTGCGCCGAACTGTTCAACGCCGCACTGCCAAGCGGGATGGTGATCCCTGCATACAGCTGCACCGATGACGTACCTTGCAGATCGCGCACGCGGGAAGCGGTGAAGTTATATGAATAATCGCGCCAGATATTGCCGTAGCCGAGCTGAAATTGTTTGTCGACGCCCGTCTGGTTCCAGTAATTCTGCAATGAGGTGTTCAGATACACGGAACCGCCTTTCTCTCCCAGACGCTGGCTCAGGGAGAGCGTGGCGCGGCTGCGCTGGCGGGCGATGCGGTTGGGGTTCTGGCTTTGCTCCAGCTGGTCGCGGGTAAACAAGGCGTCGCGCAAGCCAAAGTACCCGCTGGTGGAATAGCGGTAGGCCGCCAGCGCAAAGTTGGTGCTGGTTTCCGAAATGAGCTTGTTGTAGCTGAGGCCGTAGCTGCTGCCAGTGAAGCTGCCAATGCCAGGCAACTCGGTACGGGCTTGCGTGGCGTCGGCGGAGAATGCCCCCGCCGGTGTCGATACTGCAGCACCGAGCTGGCCGGCCAAGTAGCCGTCAGAACTGACGACGCCGGCATAACCGCTCCAGGTATTGTTGAAGCCATACTGGATAGTGCCCTGCAGCATGCCCAGCTTGCTCTGCAACAGCCGGTCGCGCAGCTGGCCGGCAGTCAGGCTGTAGCGTATGCCGCCTTCGCGCAGCAGGCGCGGCAGGGCGGCGAACGGCATCTTGAAGCGCTGCACCTGGCCATCGGCTTCCATCACTTCGACATCGATATCGCCGCCATAGCCGGTGGGATACAGGTCATTGATTTCAAAGGCCCCCGGAGCCACCGTGGTCTCCAGAAGGATATTGCCGTTCTGGGTAATCTTGACGCGTGCATTGGTGCGTGCGACGCCGCGCACCACCGGCGCATAGCCGCGCAAGGAATCCGGCAGCATGCGGTCATCGCTAGCGATGGTGGCGCCCCGCACAGCGATGCTGTCGAACAGTTCGCCGCTGGTAAACGTGTCGCCGAGGATCAATTGCCCCTTCAGCGCCGGCAAGTCATGTTGCAGCGTGGTGGCGGTGCTCTGGTACTTGAGTCTACCCTTGTTCGGTGCGCCGACCAGCGGATTACCGTTGGCGTCCAGCACCGGCTTGCCGTTGGCATCCACCAGCGGACTGCCATTGACATCGGTGACGGCGCGCCCCGAAGCCTGATCGCTCCAGGTGGCGTTGCCGGTATGGCGCAACAGCCAGGGCCCCAAATGCAAACCGCCATCCAGCCCGGTGTATACCTGGGTGGAGCTGGAATTGCCAGTGCTGCTACGGGTGGCGTTCAGGTTATAACCGAGCGTGGCGGCATTGATACCATCGTCCCACAGTTCCGGGCCGACGTAACCGCGGGCGGAACGGTTGAGCGCGATCTGCGGAATGCTGAGATTCAGACGCAGCTCGCCGCCGTCGTATTCGGCAAAGGCGCCGTCGACAATCTCCGAGATCTGGACACAGGCGGCCGGGTCGGCCAGCTTCTCCTGGCCACCCTCGCGCAAGTGATCCATCTTGACACCCAGCTTGGGCAACAAGTCACGCGTAATGCACGGCACCGCATCGCGCTGCCCCGCCGGGCTGACAAAGCGAATGTCGGCGCGACTGAGCCAATTGCCATTGACAAATATCTCGGTGCGGAAGGTGCCGGGCAGCACCGGATTGCCGCGGCTGAAGCGCGACACATCCAGCGGGGTCGAGCCGGGATTGAAAAAGCCGGAATTGAATTCAACCTGCGCCACCTGCAGCCGCACCGCCGCGGGAGCTACATCGGCATGCACTTCCTGGGCCGACGCATTATTCGTGCTTGCCAGCGCCAGCAACACTAGCGCGCAACATGGGGGGCGGATACCGCTCGGGATATGCTGAGACAGGCGAGCAGATGATGGGAAGAACTGCAACATGGGAAATCCGCTTATATAAATAAAACCAACCGCGATGCGATAACCGCTGTGACTGCCGCTGCGGCAATCACATCGCATGTTTTTTTGAAACCAGGAGAGAGTGGCCCCGCTAAACATCAACCTGCATCAATGCGCAGTGCGTTTATTTGCCGAGACTTACGCCGACGTTGCCTTTTACGCCTGAACCGTAGTCATTGAGCATCAGATATTCAACTTCGAGCGGACCGGTGGGCAAGCTCTTGATATCTTTCACCACAAATTCTTTGGAGGACTGCGGGTCAACCATGCCGAAATCGGCCTCGATTTCCTTGCCTCCCGTCTTGAGCTTCAGATCGCTGAAGCTGGCGTGATAGGCGGTCGGATTGCTGGCCTTGATGGCATAACCATTACCATCTGCCAGTGGCACCAGTTGCCAGGTTACGAGGATGTTTAATGGTGCAGTCAGCGGCGCCAAGCCCTTGGGGCGGAAAAATAATTTAATGCGGGTGCGAAACGCCATCTGCAACAGATTCTGGTCTGCCTTTTCAGGGCTCGGCTTGGGCGGCGCTTCCAGCATGTTCAAGAAATATACCAATTCCTTGTCTTGCGGCAGCGGCTCGCCGGTATGGATTATCCGCAGGGTCTGTCCCTTCTTCGGGTCCAGGCGGAACAGCGGCGGCGTCAAGGTGAAAGGCACTTTGATCGTATCGGGAGCGGCATCAATATCGCCAGTATCCAGCCACACCTGGGCTAAGCCCGGCACCGTTCCTTCGTTAGTCATCTTGACGGTCACTTCACCGTCCTTTTCCGGAAAAATCACACGCGTGCCGGTGATGACGATGCTAGCCCCGGCAGGCAAGGCCGCCAAGGCCGCACAAACTACTACAGCGCTAGACAACAGTCGGAAAATCCTGTTCATGCTTACTCCTGAAATAGCTAACCTGAGTTGTGTTGCAGACGAAATAGTCTGGCTTACACAGATTGATTCAATGAATTGAATCAATTTTCTTGATGCGGATATCCAGCCGGATATCCGCGCTTGCCGCTTTACACTACGTCTACTTCATTGCACCTACCTCTGCGACCGGCTTGACGCTAGTAGCGCATTGCCGCTCACGCAGGAAACCAGGGATTATTGAAAGTCGAGGGTGTAGTTAACGTAGCTGTTGGCTTTACCAGCTGTAGCACTACCGGCTTGCGAGTAATACTCAACGCCATATTGCAAAATAGCTGCGCCGGCGACCAGGCTGACCGGGTTTGCGCCCTGGCTTGCCGCATCCTTCGAAGCGTCGATCACTGTCAGGTCGCTATTGGTCAAACGCAGTTGTACGTTGGTTGCGTCAGGAACACCGGTCCCACCGTTTGGCACGATGTTCAAGGCGCCGTTAGGCGCTATGGTAGGGGTGCTGGTGAAGAATGCACGCACATTGCCAGTGTCTGGCGTGCAATTGGTCAGTGCCAGATTGATGGCCGTATTGCCTGAAGCCGAATTGGCTGCTTGCAGGGTCGATGCAGAAACATTCGGCAGGCTGACGGTAAAATCAGCCGCGCCACCGTTGCCGCTGATGGTGCAGGTATTGGCAACCACTTCACCGTTGAAGGTGATGGTGTTATCTGCGTGAGCGGAAATGGAAACCATCCCGGTTGTGGCTAGTACAGCAATAGCAAGGCTCTTTTTCATAGCGAATCCTATATAAAGATAGAAGAAAGTTAGAAGGAATTAAAATAGTTTGCCAACTACGGCAAACAACCATTTCTATGTCGAAATCGACAACACACACTTTACCCACAACCACTCACAAAAAAAGATAAGATAATTCTTAAAACATGAACTTATCGGCAAAAACATTCCAGGCGACTACACGAAACTGCATTAACAATTAACGGTTTGGAACAGAAACAGCACTTGTAACCAGTATCCGAATAATGGAATGGTTGACTTTCGACAGGTAACCGTGATGTCAAAACCAAGGCAGGATTGAATAACCACCGCCCAAGGCCTGCGCCGATGACCGCTATCGCGCGTCCTTGGCTGGTAAGAGCTTTCATGCAATCGCCCTGAAAGTCGTTCCTGATCTCCGTCCGGCTGGGGACAACGGTCATCCTTGGCGGCGGTTTGCCGGCAACGTTTTATAATCAAAGGAAGGAACGCCCGCCGATAGCGCTGCGCACCGAAAAATCGCTGGCCGAGGACCCGGCCTGACGCTGCTTCAGGCAGGTCAGCGCAGCATCCCATCAACGCGAATAAGACTTACATAGAAGGAATGCCATGTCTCAAGCACATCCCTACACCACGCTGATTTCTGCCGCGAACCTGCAGCAGAATGCGCAGAATCCGAACTGGATCATCGTCGATTGCCGCCATGATCTGATGGATCCCGACGCTGGAAGAAGCGCCTACGACGCCGGCCATATTCCAGAGGCGCGCTTTGCCAACCTGGATCGCGACCTGTCCGGCGCCAAGCAAGCGGCCGACGGCAGCTTCAAAGGCCGCCATCCCCTGCCACAACAAGATGCATTGGTCGCCGCCTTGCGCGGATGGGGCATCAGCGACGACACGCAAGTGGTCGCCTACGACGGCCAGGGTGGCATGTATGCGGCACGCCTGTGGTGGCTGCTGCGCTCCATCGGCCACGCCTCGGTGGCGGTATTGGACGGCGGCCTTGCAGCCTGGCAAGCGGCCGGACAAGGACTATCTACAGTGGAACCGATTGCCGCACCGGGCAACATCAGCGCCAAGCCGGCGCTGACCGCCAGCGTCAACGCGCATGACATCCTGAGCAACCTGACCAACCTGCGACGCACCATCGTCGATGCCCGCGCACCGGATCGCTTCCGCGGAGAAAATGAAACCATCGACCCGGTCGGCGGCCACATTCCCGGCGCCAAGAACCGCTTCTTCAAAGACAATCTGCAAGCCGATGGCCGTTTCAAGCCGGGCCATCAGTTGCATGAGGAATTCGGCGCGCTGATCAGCGAACCGCAAACGGCGGTGATGCAATGCGGCTCGGGCGTGACCGCCTGCCATAACTTGCTGGCGTTGGAAATCGCCGGCTTGCACGGTGCAGCGCTGTATCCGGGGTCGTGGAGCGAATGGTGTTCCGACGCCACGCGGCCGGTGGCCAAGGGCGCGTAAAAATCGGCAGGCGGAAAATGAAACGGGGAAGCGCGCAGATGCGCACTCCCCCGCCTTGCCGATAGCAGATCTTAATGCTGGTGGGCGTGATGCGTCAGGAACAGGACGATAGCGACGCCGGCGCCGATCAGCAGGATCTGCGGGATGGTTTCGCGCCAGGTTGAACGGCGCTGCATCTGCGGCATCAGGTCGCTGACGGCGATATAGATGAATCCCGACGAGGCAAATACCAGCACGTAGGGAATCCACTCCATGCCGCGCTCAAGCGTAAAGTAGCCGAGCAAACCGCCCAGCACCGCCATCAGACTGCAAATCAAGTTGTAGACGTAGGCGCGGGTGCGCGAAAAGCCGGCGTTGAGCAGCACGATGAAATCGCCGATTTCTTGCGGAATCTCGTGCACGATGATGGCCAGGCCGGTGATCAGGCCCAGGTGCGGATCGGCCAGAAAAGCCGCTGCGATCAGGATGCCGTCGGTAAAATTGTGCAAGCCGTCGCCGACCAGGATCATCCAGCCGGCTTTACCGGCTTCTTTCTTGTCATGGCCATGATGGTGGCCATGACCGTCATCTTCGTGGTGATGCGAGTGGCGCAGGATGGCGAATTTTTCCAGTACGAAGAAAGCCAGCAAGCCCCCCAGCAGCACCGCGAACAAAGTGTGGCTGTCGGCGTTCGACTCGAAAGCTTCCGGCAGCGCGTGCAGCAAGGAGGTCGCCAGCATGATGCCGACCGACAGGCTGACCATGCGCTCGACCATCTTGGACAGCAACGCGAACGAAAAAATGGCGGCGGCGGTAATGCTGAAAAGCCCGGCGATGGTAGTCGCCAGGAGAATTGAAACGAGTGTGGAATTAATTTTTGGCCCCAGCAGACAAGCGTTAAATGCAACAATGTTGCAAATTAAAGCACAGCCGCTGCATTTCGGCAAATTTATCTGACAATTCGCTGAGAATTATCTGGCCTGAACCAGGGGAATTTTGTATCCGCATGGCTGCATCCGGATACAAGTCACCAATGACGGCGGCCCGGATCAGCTCACGCCATGCTCTTTAAACCACGCCAGCGTGCGCTTCCAGCCATCTTTTGCATCTGCCTCGACATAGCTGGGACGATAATCGGCATTGAAAGCGTGGCCGGAATTGGGGAACACCACAATTTCCGATTTGCTACTGCCTTTGGCCAAAGCCTCTTTCATCTGTGCCACGTGTTCTTGTGTAATGCCCTGGTCCTTGGCGCCATACAAACCCAGCACCGGCACTTTCAAGGCCGGTGCAATGTCGACCGGCTGCTTGGGCGTCAGTTCGTTGCGCTCCCCGACCAGGCTGCCATACCATGCGGCAGCGGCCTTTACCTTCGGATTGTGGGCTGAATACAACCAGGTGATACGGCCACCCCAGCAAAAGCCGGTAATCGCCAGCTTGTCGATGTTGCCGCCATTTTCCTTGGCCCAGGCCACGCAGGCTTCGACATCGCCCAGCACCTGATCGTCCGGGACTTTTGAAATCACGTTTTTATACAGCTCTGGAATCGATGCGAAGGCAGCCGGGTCGCCCTGTCGCTTGAACAAATCAGGCGCGATCGCCAGATAGCCGAGTTTGGCAAAACGGCGCGTGATGTCGGCGATGTGCTCATGTACGCCAAAAATTTCCGAGATCACCAGCACCACCGGCAAATTGGTTTTGCCTTCGGGCTGAGAACGGTAGATCGGCACGCTCAAGCCGTTCACCTGAATCTCCAGCGGGCCGGCGGTGAGGCCGACGCTATCGGTCTTGATCACAGTTTGCGCCGTGACCGGCATCACCGCAGCGGCAAACCCGGTACCCAGAGTCGTCTTCAAAAAAGTACGGCGGTCGATATCGCCGGACAAACTCGTCTTGGCCACCAGGCTATCGAAATCTTCTTTCAAATTCGGCATTAAAGCTCTCCTTTAAAATTGTCCATCAGTTATCGCATACGGCCTGGCTATTATCAACACTCGGCGCCAGACTTAATGCGCTTCATCCCAATTCTTGCCGACGCCGACTTCGGCAATCAGCGGCACCCGCAACTCGGCGACGCCAGCCATCAGTTGCGGCAACTTCTCCCGCACCAGCGCCAGCTCATCCTGCGGCACTTCGAGCACCAGTTCATCGTGCACCTGCATCACCATCTTGGATTTTAACTGTTCTGTCTCAATCCAGTTTTGCACCGCAATCATCGACAATTTGATCAGGTCTGCGGCGGTACCTTGCATCGGCGCGTTAATCGCGGCCCGCTCGGCACCCTGACGGCGCTGGCCGTTGGGCGAATTGATTTCCGGCAGCCACAGGCGGCGTCCGAATACCGTCTCGACATAGCCTTGCGACTTGGCTTGCACCCGGGTCATGTCCATGAACTGTTTGACGCCGGCGAAGCGCATGAAATATTTTTCAATATACATCTGGGCGGCGGCGCGCTCGATGCCGAGGTTGCCGGCCAGGCCGAATGCGCTCATACCGTAGATCAGGCCGAAATTGATGACCTTGGCGTAGCGGCGCTGCTCGCTGGTGACTTCCGGCGCGGTAGTGCCGAAAATTTCAGCGGCGGTGGCGCGATGGATATCGACGCCTTCGGCAAACGCGCGCAGCATGTTTTCATCGCCCGAGATATGGGCCATGATGCGCAACTCGATTTGCGAATAATCGGCCGAGACGATCACGCTGCCGGCCGGCGCCACAAATGCTTCGCGGATGCGGCGGCCTTCCGCGGTACGAATCGGAATGTTTTGCAGGTTCGGATCGTTCGAGGCAAGGCGGCCGGTAACCGCCACGGCTTGCGCATAATTGGTATGCACCCGTCCGGTATTCGCGTTGACCATCTTCGGCAGCTTGTCGGTGTAGGTAGATTTCAGCTTCGACAAACTGCGGTAGTCAAGCAGCACCTTCGGCAACGGATAATCTTCCGCCAGCTTTTGCAGCACTTCTTCATCGGTCGACGGCGATCCGGACGGCGTCTTCTTGACCACCGGCAGTTTGAGTTTTTCAAACAGGATTTCACCCAGCTGCTTGGGCGAACTCAGGTTGAATGGCTGGCCCGCCAAGTCGTAGGCTTGCTGCTCGATCTCCAGCATGCGCTTGCCAAGTTCATTCGATTGCGTCCCCAGCAAACTGGCGTCGATCAGCACGCCGTTACGCTCGATCTTCTGCAGCACCACCGAGGTCGGCACTTCGATTTTTTCGTAGATGAAGCGGAGCTTGGCGTCGTCGGCGATATGCGGCCACATGGTCAGGTGCAGTTGCAGCGTGATATCGGCGTCCTCCGCTGCATATTCGGTAGCGCGGCCGATCTCGACTTCATCGAAACCGATTTGCGAAGCGCCTTTGCCGCACACTTCCTGGAAGGTGATGGTCTGGTGATTCAAATGGCGCAAGGCCAGGCTGTCCATGTCATGGCTGCGGTGCGATTCGAACACATACGATTCAAGTAGCGTGTCATGGACGATGCCGCGCAAATTTACGCCTTGGTTGGCGAAAATATGGCTATCGTATTTGAGGTTCTGGCCGACCTTCGGCTTGCTGTCGTCTTCCAGCCACGGCTTCATCTTTTGCAGCACCAGCTCGCGCGACAATTGCAGCGGTGCGTCCTGGTAGCGATGCGCCACCGGGATATACGCGGCGGTGCCTACTTCGCAGCAAAGCGAGATGCCGACCAGTTGCGCAGTCATCGGATCGAGCGAAGTGGTTTCAGTATCCACGGCGGTCAACCTCGCCTTGTCGATGCGCTGCAGCCAGACGTCGAGCTGCGCTTCGGTCAGTACGGTTTCATAATGCCGTTCGACGGTATCGAACAAGCCGCTCTGTGCTGGCGCCGCGCTCTCTGCACCGGCAGCAGCAACCCCGACTTCAGGCGTTGCGGTCTTGCCGCTGCCTGCGGTTGCAGCCGCGCCGGACGCGGCTCCGGGAGCGCTCAAGTCACGCAGCCAGGTCTTGAAGTTATAACGAGTAAACAACTCGATCAAGGTGTCGTTGTCCTGCGCCGGCGCGATCAGCGACTCCGGGATCGATACCATGTGTGCGCTGAGGTCGCAATCGGTTTTCACCGTCACCAGTTCCTTGGCCTTGGGCAGCCAGTCCAGCACCTGTCGCAGGTTCTCGCCGACCGCACCGCCGATGCTGGCAGCGTTGGCCATCACTTGGTCAACCGTATCGTATTGCGCCAGCCATTTGACCGCTGTTTTCGGCCCTACCTTGGAAACGCCGGGGATGTTGTCGACGGTATCGCCGATCAATGTCAAGTAGTCGACAATCCGCTCAGGCGGCACGCCGAACTTGGCGATCACGCCGGCGCGGTCGAGCGTCTCGTTGCTCATGGTATTGATCAGCGTGACATGCTCGTTGACCAGTTGCGCCAGGTCCTTGTCGCCGGTCGACACCACTGCCTGCAAGCCATGCTGAACCGCTTGTACAGTCAAAGTGCCGATCACATCGTCGGCCTCTACTCCTTCGACCATCAAGATCGGCCAGCCCATCGCACGCACGGCGGCGTGAATAGGCGTAATCTGTTTAACCAGGTCTTCCGGCATGGAGGCGCGGGTCGCCTTGTAGTCGGCGTACATATCGTCGCGGAAAGTTTTACCTTTTGCATCGAACACACAGGCAAGGTAAGCTGCGGGGTAATCAATACGTAAACGACGCAGCATATTTATGATGCCGTACAGAGCGCCAGTGGGCTCATTGGCGGCATTGCGCATATCGGGCAAGGCATGGAAGGCGCGATAAAGATAACTCGAACCATCAACTAACAGCAGGGTTTTTTGCATATGGAATTGAACGGAAAAAATGTGCCGCGTTTGCGGCAAGTGACGGATATCGAACGCGCAACGTCGAAAAAGGCGCGCGAATCGTGGCATATGTTCACGATTATGGCAGAATTTATCGAGTCGACCGAACGCCTTTCCGAGTTGCATCCGGCGGTATCGATCTTCGGCTCGGCGCGCATCAAGGAAGATAATCCGTATTATCCCCTTTGCAAGGATATTGCTCGGCGCTTTTCCGACGAAGGTTTTGCCGTAATTTCGGGCGGCGGACCGGGTTTGATGGAGGCCGCCAACAAGGGCGCTTTCGAAGGAAAATCACCTTCTGTGGGCCTGAATATTGAATTGCCGCACGAGCAAAGCGGTAACAAATGGCAGGATATCTCTCTCAGCTTCCGCCATTTCTTTGCGCGCAAAGTCGCCTTCGTGCGCTACGCCGACGCCTACGTCGTCATGCCAGGCGGTTTCGGCACCATGGATGAGCTGACCGAAGTCCTGACCCTGATCCAGACCGGCAAGTGCCGCCACATCCCGGTCATCCTGGTCGGCAGCAGCTTCTGGAGCGGTTTGCTGGACTGGTTCCGTACCCAACTGGTGGGCGATGGCATGATTGCCGCCAAGGACATGGACCTGATCCAGGTGCTGGACGATCCGGCCGAGATTCTTGATGCCGTGGTGAAATTCTATGAGGCAGGCGAAACCGTCATGGCGGAATCCGACCGCCATTCCGGCGTGCTGCTGTAATTGGACGCAAATTCAACGCAAATAGACGCAAACAACCCGCTGCTGCCGGTCCCTTATCGCCTATCGGGGCCGGTGGTTTGTTACAATGCAGGCATAGTCTTGTTTTCCTCAAGGTAGCCAAATTCTCATGAACAAATCCAAAGTCTGGCCATTGCTGGCGATATGTCTTGCCTCTCTTGCAACACCGTTGCTGGCAACCGCGCAGCAAGCAACGCCGCCGGCCAAAACCATTGCACCGCCGCCACCCGAGCTGCAAAAGCTGGAAGAAGGTGAAACGCCGTCCGTCACTATCCGCAAACCTGGCGAAAACAGCGGCGACATCACGCAAACGCGCCAGCAGGGCCGGGTTGATGAGGTCAAGGTAAAAAGCGGCGGTAGCACCTATTATGTGAAGACGCCATCGCAGGCCGGCACTTTGCAGCCGACCGATGCGCCGCCGCGTGGCGCGCAATGGCAGATCAAGGAATTCGATCTGGGCCAAAAGGCACATAAGCCAGGCGAAGCGGTACAGTCCGACAGCGACGCCGGATTGCCGCCGCCAGTCATCTCCGAACCAAAGAACTAATCCGGCATAGCTGGTCCTGCAAGCCCCAAGTAGCCATGCGGCTAATGCGCGGAAACCTCCGCGTATTCGCCGCATATTTATTCCGACGAACATTGTCTTTCCGCGGTTTTTCTCATGGCAGTATTTACCCCCGTCACGCTTGACGATCTCACCCAGTGGATCCCCCCTTTTTCCTTAGGCAAGGCACTCGCCATCAGGGGTATTTCATCCGGCATTGAGAACAGTAATTTTTTCATCGACACCGAGCGCGGCGAGTATGTGCTGACGGTATTCGAGAATCTCAGCTTCGCACAACTGCCGTTCTACCTGGAATTGATGCGTCACCTGGCCCGCCGTGGCGTACTGGTGCCGGCGCCCATCGCCAACCAGCAAGACCAGATCATCAATCCTCTGCACGGCAAGCCGGCCGCCATCGTCACCAAATTGGAAGGTGATTGCCAGATGGCGCCGGGGCCGGTCCATTGCGCGGCAGTAGGCGCGATGCTGGCAAAAATGCATCTGGCGGCGCAAGACTTTCCAATCCGGCAACCGAATTTACGCGGACTGCCCTGGTGGCGCGCAACTGCGCCAGTGGTGTTGCCCTATCTGCCGGCGGATGGCCAACAGCTATTGCGCGATGAGATGGCCTTCCAGGAAGCGTTTGCCGCCTCCGATACGTTCGGTCAGTTGCCCAATGGCCCGGTGCACGCCGACCTGTTCCGTAACAATGTCATGTTCAACGGCGAGCAACTGAGCGGATTTTTCGATTTTTACTTTGCCGGCTGCGATACCTGGCTGTTCGACCTCGCCGTCACCGTCAACGACTGGTGCATCGACCTGGCTACCGGCCAACTTGACATTGTCCGGGTACGCGCCATGCTGGATGCATACCATGCCGTACGGCCATTCAGCGCCCCCGAACAGGAAGCCTGGCAACCGATGCTGCGCGCCGGCGCCCTGCGCTTCTGGCTGTCGCGGCTCTACGACTTTTACTTACCGCGCACGGCAGAAATGTTGACGCCGCACGATCCCGGTCACTTTGAACGGATCCTGCGACAACGCGTGGCTCACCCGGCTCCGAACCTGTACTGATTAAATAAACAATGGATAAACTGCCTGCCAAAACCGGATGGATCTGGATCAAGGAAGGATTTGCGCTATTCCGCAAGCAACCGGCCGAAATATCCACGCTATTCCTGGCGTATATGTTCACGATGCTGCTGCTCAATTTCATTCCGCTACTGGGACAAGTGTTGCCGATAATCCTGGTGCCGGTGTTCGCCATGTCCTTCATGCAGGCTTGCCTGAATATTGAACAAGGAAAACGCGTCTACCCCAACCTGCTGATGATCGGTTTTCGCTCTCCGGCGCTGCAGAGACTGCTGCTGCTGGGGGTTCTGTACCTGGTCGCCGCGGTTATCGCGCTGGCGGCGTCATCCTTGATCGATGGTGGCATGTTCTGGCAGATGGTCACCGGCCAGAGCACACCCGACCCGAAGGAGATACAGGATTCCAGCATATCGCTGGCGATGATGTTTTCCGCGGCCGTTTACATCCCGGCGGCCATGGCGTTCTGGTACGCGGCGCCGCTGATCATGTGGAAAAAAATGGGCCTGTCGAAAGCTGTTTTCTACAGCTTCTTTGCGGTCTCGCGTGAAATGAAAGCATTCGCCATATATGGGCTGGCATGGGCTGCGATTGGCGTAGTGCTGCCGGCCATCGTCAGTGTGCTGATCGCGGCCGTGATTGGCAGCCCATCGGTGACGATGATGGTGCTGCTGCCATTATCGATCGCACTGACTGTCGTGATGTATTGCTCTTTCTACCCAACCTATACCCACATCTTCGGCAAACCTGAAGAAGACTTGCCGCTACCGCTAGAAGCCGGCAGTAAAGAGTAAAGAACCTATATAGGGCGGGATCATCATCCCGCCCGCTCTTCCTAGGCGACCTTTTCCAGCTTCGCCACGCTCAGATCCAGCAGTTTCATGCCATGCTTGCCGAAGTTGATATGGGCACGGGCGTTGCCGCCGCTGCCTTCGATATTGACGATCACGCCTTCGCCGAACTTCAGGTGCGCGACATTTTCACCGATGCGCCAGCCAATATCGCGCCGTCCGAAATTCTTTGCAATGTTGTTGGCTGCCTTTTCAGGCGCCTCATCCCAGGCCGATTTGGTATTCGCAAACCAGCTATGCTGCTGCACTTTCGGCGACAGCCATTTCAAGGCATCTTCCGGCAACTCATCAAAGAATCGCGAACGCATGTTGTAACGGGTCTGGCCGTGCAGCATCCGCGTCTGCGAAAAACTCATGTAGAGACGTTTCTTGGCGCGCGTGATGGCGACATACATCAGACGCCGCTCCTCTTCCACACCAGCATCTTCCTTCTGCGAATTCTCGTGCGGGAACAAGCCCTCTTCCAGGCCCGTAATGAATACCGCATCAAACTCCAGCCCTTTGGCGGAATGCACTGTCATCAGCTGCAAGGCATCCTGCCCGGCCTCGGCCTGATTGTTGCCAGCCTCAAGCGACGCATGCGACAGGAATGCTGACAAGGGCGACATCACAGCCGACAGCGGCGCATCGGCATCGAATATCTCGATGCCGTCGGCATTCGTGATCGCCGCCCCTGACACTACTTGCGCCTTCGGACCAAGCAAGGCCGGCGCGTCGACGCCAAAGCCTTCTTCCGAGACAAACAGGGTCGCAGCATTCACCAGCTGCTCCAGATTCTCGATGCGGTCGGCGCCCTCTTTTTCATTGCGGTAGTGCTGCATCAGGCCGCTCATGTCGAGCACGATCTGCACCATTTCCGGCAACGGCAGTTGCTGGGTTTCAAAGCGGCCGCCTTCGATCAGCTTCAGGAAGGAGCCAAGTGTGGCGCCGGCCTTGCCGGCCACATACGGCACCGCCGCGTACAAGGAAATGCCATACTGCTTGGCGGCGTCTTGCAATTGTTCCAGCGAACGTGCGCCGATACCGCGCGCGGGGAAATTCACCACGCGCAGGAAGGCCGAATCATTGTGCGGATTGTCCATCAGCTGCAGGTAGGCGATCGCATGCTTGACTTCAGCGCGCTCGAAATAACGCTGGCCGCCATATACGCGATACGGAATTCCGGACGCCACCAGCGCATGCTCGATCACCCGCGACTGCGCATTGGAGCGGTACAGCACAGCGATTTCACTACGGGTAGCGCCTTCATTGATCAAACTCTTGGTTTCTTCGATGATCCACTGCGCTTCCTGCAAATCGCTGGTGGATTCATAGATGCGGACCGGCTCGCCGTGGCCGGCGTCGGTACGCAGATTCTTGCCGAGACGCTTGCTGTTGTTGGCGATCAGGGTATTGGCGCTATCCAGGATGTGACCGTGCGAGCGGTAGTTCTGCTCCAGCTTGATCAGATTTTCGACCCGGAATTCGTGCTCGAAGGCAGTCATGTTGCCGACATTGGCGCCGCGGAAAGCATAAATGCTTTGGTCGTCGTCGCCCACCGCAAATACCGCGCCACGCTGGCCGGCCATCAGCTTCAGCCACTTGTATTGCAGGTCGTTGGTATCCTGAAACTCATCCACCAGGATATGCTGGAAGCGCGCCTGGTAATGCTCGCGCAGCGGCTGGTTGCGACTCAGCAGCTCATAGGTGCGCAACAATAATTCGGCAAAATCGACCACGCCTTCGCGCTGGCATTGCTGGTCGTACAAATCGTACAGCTCGACGAATTTACGGTTGTAATCGTCGTTGGCTTCGACTTCATTGGCGCGCAGGCCTTGGTCCTTGGCGCCGTTGATGAAGTACATCAGGTTACGCGGCGGATATTTCTCATCGTCGACATTCATCGCCTTCAGCAGGCGCTTGATGGCTGACAGCTGGTCTTGCGAATCGAGGATCTGGAAAGTTTGCGGCAAGGCGGCGTCGCGATAATGCGCGCGCAGCAGGCGATTGCACAAACCATGGAAAGTGCCGATCCACATGCCGCGCGTATTGATCGGCAACATCGCCGACAAGCGCGTCATCATTTCTTTCGAGGCTTTGTTGGTGAAGGTCACCGCCAGCACGCCGGACGGCGACACCTGGCCGGTCTGGATCAGCCAGGCGATGCGGGTGGTCAATACCCGCGTCTTGCCGGAGCCGGCGCCTGCCAGGATGAGTGCGGATTGCGCCGGCAAGGTGACTGCCGCGAGCTGTTCTGGATTGAGGTTATGAAGAAGATTTTGCATGCCCACATTATAAGCTGCGCGAGTGATCGCCTGACGATCTGATCAAAACGTGACCGAGACCGCTTGTCTTTTAATCGTTCCCTTACGGATTTCCTATGTGGCGCCAGTCCGCACAAGGAAGGCGGGAATAAAACGCCTTATTTCCGTCTTTAACTTCGCCAGAGGTAGCGCTACCAGCGCAATCCCGGCCAGCGGAGTAAAATACTGTATTGCATCATTGTCCACACACCTCCGCAACATTCAACCAATCGTCGTCCGCCATGTCCGAAGAAGTCCGTCTCGACCGCGCCAGCCAGCCGCTGTCTGAGAGTAGTGTCACGTTTCATATCGTTTCCACAGCATTTTTCACATTTATTTGCTATCTGGCAATTGGCATTCCGCTAGCGGTGCTGCCCGGCTATGTCCACGTCGATCTTGGCTATAGCTCGGTGCTGGCAGGCCTGGCGATCAGCATGCAATATCTGGCAACCTTGCTCAGCCGGCCATTCGCCGGCCGCATGGCGGACTCGGTCGGACCTAAAACCGCAGTCTTGCGCGGCTTGATCGGCTGCAGTATCAGCGGCGTATTCCTGCTGGTAGCGGCATGCTTTACCCATCTGCCGGCGCTGAGCCTGGCCATCCTGCTGATCGGCCGCCTGGTGCTGGGTTGCGGCGAGAGCATGGTCGGCACCGGCGCCATCACCTGGGGCATCGGCCGGGTTGGCGCGCAACATACCGCACGGATGATTTCCTGGAACGGCATCGCTACCTATGGCGCGTTGGCCATCGGCGCCCCGCTGGGCGTGGTGATCTCGCATGCCTGGGGCTTGGCAGCGGTTGGCGCGACGGTGACTGTGCTGTCGATAGGCGGTTTCCTGCTGGCGCGCACGAAAGAAGCGACGGCCGTGGTGCGTGGCGAACATTTGCCATTTGGTCGCGTGTTGCGCAAGGTTTTCCCGCACGGCATGGGGTTGGCCTTGGGTTCGATCGGCTTCGGTTCGATCGCCACTTTCATCACCTTGTTCTATGCCAGCCATCAATGGCCGAACGCGGCATTTGCGTTGACCATGTTCGGCACCTTCTTCGTCGGTGCGCGGCTGTTGTTCGCCCACACTATCTCGCGCTTCGGCGGTTTCCGGGTTTCGATTGTCTGCTTTTCAGTGGAAGCGCTGGGCCTGTTGCTGCTGTGGCAAGCCGGATCGCCATTCTTTGCATTGTTGGGCGCAGCGCTCACAGGATTCGGCTTTGCCTTGATCTTCCCCGCGCTTGGGGTTGAAGCGGTCAACCTGGTGCCGGCCCATAATCGCGGCAGCGCCTTGGGTGCTTACTCAGTGTTCCTCGACCTTGCGCTCGGCGTTACCGGCCCGCTGGCAGGCTTGATCGTGAGCCAATTCGGCTATCCCGAAGTGTTCCTGTTTGCCGCGGTGGCATCGATGGCGGCGGTGGCGCTGACTGTCAGTATGTATCGGCGCTCGCAAGCAAGCGTGGCTGGCGTCGTCGCCGGTTAGCGCCCTACGAAGAAAAAGCGCGTATTTCTTTGCTTGCGGCGAATTGACATAAAATCGGGGTGCAAGTGTCTCATTCAACCGTCACAGTTAGAAGGAGCAGCACCATGGCAAAGAAGAACGTTGCAGTCATCGATATCGGCATCAGCGACAAGGATCGCAAGAAAATCGTCGATGGCCTCAGCAAGCTGCTGGCCGACACCTACACCCTGTACCTGAAAACCCATAATTTCCATTGGAACGTCACCGGACCGATGTTCAATACCTTGCACCTGATGTTCGAAGTGCAGTACAACGAGCTGTGGCTGGCGGTGGACTTGATCGCCGAGCGGATACGCGCACTGGGCTATCCGGCGCCGGCCACCTACAAGGCGTTCGCGAAACTGACGTCGATTTCGGAAGAAGAAGGCGTACCGACTGCCACCGCCATGATCCAGCAGTTGGTGCAAGGCCAGGAATCGGTTACCCGCACGGCCCGTTCGATCTTCCCGGTGGTGGATGCGGCGGCCGATGAACCGACCGCCGACCTGCTGACGCAGCGCATGCAGCTGCACGAAAAAAATGCGTGGATGCTGCGCAGTCTGCTGGAAACCTGATCACGCTTACAGGTGCCTATCTGCTGTCGAACAAAGCCACGAAACTACGCGCCGCGGCGGTCGGATCTTGCGCCAGGTAAACGCTGCTGATCGCCGCCACCATGTCGGCACCGGCGGCGATCAGCGGGATGGCATTCTCTTGCGTCATACCGCCGATCACCACATTCGGCAAAGCGACTTCCGCATTGGAACGCGTCACGATATCCACTGGCGTCGTCACCGGATATTTCTTGACGCGCGACGGATAAAATCCGCCGAACGCGACGTAGCTGGCGCCTGTGCGCTGTGCGGCATGCGCCAGCTCCAGATCGCCGTAACAGGAAGCGCCGACGATCTTGTCCGGCCCGACCAGCGCGCGCACTTCCGCCACGCTGGCATCGGTGCCGCCGACATGAATGCCGTCGGCGTCCAGCGCCAGACAGAGGTCGACATAATCGTTAATGATGAAAGGCCGCTGATAACGGCGGCAGAGCGCCAGTAATGCTTCTGCCTGTTCCCGGCGCAATGCTGCATCGGCGGTCTTGTGGCGATATTGCAGCAATGCCGCGCCGCCTTGCAATGCCTGCTCACTGACTTCCAGCAATCTGGCGGTGTCATCCCAATCGGGCGTGACGATGTATAAGCCCTTCATGGCTTTATCCTCATTATTTCAAGAACGGTAACGTCCGGTTCGGTATCTGCTGGCCGGCAGCAATCGCGTACGATGCCGCCAGCGTTTTCTGGCAATAGATTTGTGCGCCATCGATCGCCTGTTCAATATCCAGCCCTTGTGCCAACAGTGCCGCGAGTGCCGCCGCCAAGGTGCAGCCGCTGCCGTGAAACTCGCCTGACAAGCGCGGCCAGCGCCAGCTGCGCTGTTGTCTTTTGCTAATCCAGCGATTCAAGACCTCATCTTGCTCCGGTCCGTGGCCGCCCTTCAGCAACACGTTCTGGCAGCCACCTTCAAGCAGCAACGCGGCTTGTTGTTCAGGATTGGTTTCGGGACTACACAAGCGATCGGCTTCGAGCCGGTTTGGCGTAATGACCGTAGCCAATTCGAACAGGGGAGCAACAGCGGCAATCGGATCTTCGCTGGCAAGGCTGTCGCCGTGGCCGTTCGCCAGCACTGGATCAAAGATCACCGGCAAATCCGGTTGCCGTGAACGCAGATCGCGAATGATCGTTGCGATCACTCCAGCATTGGCGCGGTTGCCGACGATGCCAAGCTTGACCGCCGCAATCGGGATACGGTCGACCAGCGCCTGCGCCTGTTGCCGCACCAGTTCCGCCGCCACCGGATAGACGCCAAACACGCGTTGGTTATCCTGCACCGTCAGCACCGTCAATACCGAGAGCGGATGCGAGCCGAGCGCCGCGATCGCGGTGATGTCGGCCTGCATGCCGGCGCCGCCGCTCGGATCCGAGCCGGAAAACACCAGCACGCAAGCTGGCGCAATTGCTCCTGCACTCACTTGAGTCGTCCGGCCATCGGTGAAGTTGGCGACGCCGCGAAGCGCTTGGGAATCCGCCCCGCCAGAAAAGCTTCGCGACCGGCTTCAATCGCCAGCCGCATCGCCCTCGCCATACGGATCGGATCCTGCGCGCCGGCAATCGCGGTGTTCATCAGCACGCCGTCGCAACCCAGCTCCATCGCAATCGCGGCGTCGGATGCCGTACCGACGCCGGCATCGACTAGCACTGGCACCTTGGCCTGTTCGATGATCAGCGACAGATTCCACGGATTCAGGATGCCCATGCCGGAACCGATCAGCGACGCCAGCGGCATCACCGCGATGCAGCCGATGTCTTCCAGGATGCGCGCCTGGATCGGATCGTCGCTGCAATACACCATGACGTCAAAACCGTCTTTCACCAATGCTTCTGCGGCTTTCAAGGTTTCCGGCATATTCGGGAACAGTGTGCGCTCGTCGCCCAAAACCTCGAGCTTGGCCAGCTTGTGTCCGTTCAGCAGTTCGCGCCCGAGCTGCAACGTATAGATCGCATCGGCGGCGGTGTAGCAACCGGCGGTGTTGGGCAATATCGTGTAGCGCGACGGCGGTACGACATCGAGCAAATTGGGCGCGTTGGGATCCTGCCCGATATTCACGCGCCGGATCGCCACCGTGATGATTTCCGCGCCACTGGCTTCGGTGGCGGCGCGCGTCTGTTCCAGGTCGCGATACTTGCCGCTACCGACCAGCAGCCGCGAGCTATAGGTTTTACCGGCAATGGTCAGGCCGGTGTCCCGTTGCCCCGTCTCGGGCAGAGAATTGATATCCATTACAAATCCTTTAAAAGATTCCTACGATTTCTGGTGAGCCCCCGAATAACTCTGTGCCACCTCCAGAACCGTAGCGAGCGGCTCAAGGTCTGGGTAAGAAGCGCAGCCGTACGACAGTACGGTGAGCATCGCAGCCCGGAGATTGAGTCGCGCAGCCGGTTTATGGAGGTGGATTACCCACCGCCTATTGCGCGCACTACGTCAACCTTGTCTTCAGATTGCAAGATACGTTGCGACCACAAACTGGCCGGCACCACCTGCCGGTTGACCGCCACCGCAACCGCCTTGCCGGCCAGCTCCAGCGCCACGATCAGTTGCTGCAGGTTCTCACCTTCAGCCAGCGGATGCGGCGCACCGTTAAGTACGATTTCCATCGGCAGCCTCACTGCTTGCTGTAGATTTCCGCACCGTTCTTGACGAACTCGATGGCTTTCACTTCCATCCCCTGCTTGAGTGCGGCGATATCGGAAATGCCTTGCGCGGCGGCGTATTCGCGGACTTCCTGGGTGATCTTCATCGAACAGAAATGCGGGCCGCACATCGAGCAGAAATGAGCGACCTTGGCGGAATCCTTGGGCAAGGTTTCATCATGGAATTCACGCGCCTTGTCTGGATCGAGGCCGATATTGAACTGGTCTTCCCAACGGAATTCGAAGCGCGCCTTCGACAAGGCGTTGTCGCGGATCTGCGCACCCGGATGGCCCTTGGCCAGATCGGCTGCATGGGCGGCGATCTTGTAGGTGATGATGCCGTCCTTGACGTCGACCTTGTTCGGCAAGCCCAGATGTTCCTTCGGCGTGACGTAGCACAGCATCGCCGTACCGTACCAGCCGATGGTGGCGGCGCCAATGCCGGAAGTGATGTGGTCGTAGCCTGGCGCGATGTCGGTGGTCAATGGCCCGAGCGTGTAGAACGGCGCTTCGTGGCACTGTTCCAGCTGCAGGTCCATGTTTTCCTTGATCAGATGCATAG
The DNA here is from genome assembly GCF_039923675.1 of Collimonas sp. GTDB lineage: Bacteria > Pseudomonadota > Gammaproteobacteria > Burkholderiales > Burkholderiaceae_D > Collimonas. The sequence continues at coordinate 8,836 of NZ_JBDTCG010000014.1, read as the reverse complement.
GCACGTGGCCCGGGCCTTCGATCATCACTTGCACGTCGTGTTTCCAGGCGATCTGTGTCAGTTCGCCCAGTGTTTTCAGCTCGCCCAGTTGCGCTTCATCGTTGGCGTCGTAGATAGAACCTGGACGCAAGCCATCGCCGAGACTGAAGCTGACGTCGTAGGCCTTCATGATTTCGCAAATGTCTTCGAAATGGTCGTACAGGAAAGATTCGCGATGATGCGCCAGGCACCACTTGGCCATGATCGAGCCGCCGCGGCTGACGATGCCGGTCAGACGCTTGGCAGTCATCGGCACATATTGCAGGCGCACGCCGGCGTGGATGGTGAAGTAGTCGACGCCCTGTTCGGCTTGTTCGATCAAGGTGTCGCGGAAAATTTCCCAAGTCAGGTCTTCCGCCTTGCCGTTGACTTTTTCCAACGCCTGGTAGATCGGCACCGTGCCGATCGGCACCGGCGAATTGCGGATGATCCATTCGCGCGTTTCGTGAATGTGCTTGCCGGTCGACAGGTCCATCACGTTGTCGCCGCCCCAGCGGATCGCCCAGGTCATCTTTTCGACTTCTTCGCCGATCGACGAGGTCACCGCCGAATTGCCGATATTAGCGTTGATCTTGACCAGGAAATTGCGGCCGATGATCATCGGCTCGATTTCAGGGTGATTGATGTTGGCGGGAATGATGGCGCGGCCGCGGGCGATTTCATCGCGCACGAATTCCGGCGTGACGAAATCACCTGCGGCCGGCAGCGAAGCGCCGAACGACTGGCCCGGATGCTGGCGACCCATCAGCTCGGCCAGCTTGTTGCCCATCGGGCCAGAGGCTTTCAGCTCTTCCAGGTATTCCTTGCGGCGCATGTTTTCGCGGATCGCGACGAATTCCATTTCCGGCGTGATGACGCCCTGGCGCGCATAGTGCATTTGCGAGACGTTCTTGCCGGCCTTGGCGCGGCGCGGCTTGCGGTGCAGGTTGAAGCGCAGCTCGGCCAGCTTCGGATCGTTGAGGCGTTCGATGCCGTATTCCGAACTCGGGCCCGGCAGTTCTTCGGTATCGTCGCGTTCCATGATCCATGGCAGGCGTGGCGTCGCCAGGCCGGAGCGGATATCGATCTTGACGTCGGGATCGCTGTACGGTCCCGACGTGTCGTAGACGTAGATCGGCGGATTCTTTTCGGCCCCGAATGAAGCCGGCGTATCAGACTGGCTGATCTGCCGCATCGGTACCCGGATATCGGGGCGCGACCCGGTGATATAGATCTTGCGGGAATTCGGCAGCGGGTGGATTGCAGCTTCATCCACCGTGGCTGTGGCGGACAGGAATTTTGGGTTGGCGTTCAATTTTGGCTCCTTTGCTTGTATTTCATGGCTTGGAGCCAGCAAAGGAGTTTTCGAGTCTGGCGGTGCGGGACTACTGCATATGTAGGATGAACAATATGCGGTAAATCGGCCGACAACATTCTCGACAGCTTCCCTTCGCTGGCATTACCCAGATCAGGTTCGAGGGTATTTCTCACCCGATTGCATGACTATTTCAGCAATCAGGACCCCTAGCGTTGTGCTGCCCGGTATGTGAATCCCGAAGCAGCGGTAAGGATTTTACACCCGCAATCGGCTCGCGGTATATCAAAAATGTGGGGTTCCTTATCCCCGGTCAAGTATAAAAGACCCGCATCCGTGGCAAATCAATCCACATGCTTGTCTTTACGCCAAAAAATTCCCGCTCGCGGCCTGCAATGTTAGGAGCAGTCGGCTGCGTACTTTATAATCATCGTTTTAGCAAAAAACACTAACAGATCATGGAATTAGCCAAGTCTTTCGACCCTGCCGAGATTGAACAATTCTGGCGTACGGAATGGGAAAAGCGCGGGTACTACACCGCCACCACCGACGCCGACAAACCATCCTTCAGTATTCAGTTGCCGCCACCCAACGTGACCGGCACGCTGCACATGGGCCACGCGTTCAACCAGACCATCATGGATGGCTTGACCCGTTATCACCGCATGCGCGGTTTTAACACCGCATGGATTCCAGGCACCGATCACGCCGGTATCGCCACGCAAATCGTGGTCGAACGGCAACTCGATGCGCAAAAAATATCGCGCCATGATCTGGGCCGCGAGAAATTCGTTGAAAAGGTCTGGGAGTGGAAAGAACAATCCGGCTCGACCATCACCGGCCAGATGCGCCGTATGGGCGCCTCCACCGACTGGAGCCGTGAATACTTCACGATGGATGACAAGCTGTCCGGCACGGTGGTGGAAGTGTTCGTGCGCCTGTTTGAGCAAGGCCTGATCTATCGCGGCAAGCGGCTGGTCAACTGGGATCCGGTGCTGGGTACGGCTATCTCCGGACTGGAAGTCGCGTCGGAAGAAGAAGACGGCTTTATGTGGCACATCCGTTATCCGTTCGCCGACGGCAGCGGCCATTTGACGGTAGCGACCACGCGTCCTGAGACCTTGCTGGGCGACGTTGCGGTTGCGGTCGACCCGACTGACGAACGCTATATCCATCTGGTCGGCAAAATGCTCAAGCTGCCGCTGACCGATCGTGAAATCCCGATTATCGCCGACAGCTATGTCGACAAGGAATTCGGCACCGGCTGCGTGAAGATCACCCCGGCGCATGATTTCAACGACTATGCAGTGGGCCAGCGTCACAAACTGCCGCAGATTACCATCTTGACGCTGGACGCCAAGATCAACGAAAACGGCCCGATACAGTATCAGGGCATGGACCGCTTCGTGGCGCGCAAACAGATGGTTGCCGACCTTGATGCCCAGGGCTTGCTGGAATCAGTCAAGCCGCACAGGCTGATGGTGCCGCGCGGCGACCGTACCGACGTGGTGATCGAACCGATGCTGACCGACCAATGGTTTGTCGCCATGAGCAAACCGGCGCCGGAAGGCACGCACTTCCCGGGGCAGTCGATTGCCGAGGTGGCCCTGGAAAAAGTCGCTAACGGCGAAATCCAGATGATTCCGGAAAACTGGAGCAACACTTACAATCAGTGGCTGAATAATATCGAAGACTGGTGCATTTCCCGCCAATTGTGGTGGGGCCATCAGATCCCGGCCTGGTATGCCGACGACGGCAAGATTTATGTCGCTCGCAACGAAGCGGAGGCGCAAGTCAAAGCTGTCGCTGCCGGTTACAGCGGCAAACTGACGCGCGACGACGATGTGCTGGATACCTGGTTCTCCTCGGCGCTGGTGCCGTTCTCGACCCTGGGCTGGCCGGAGGAAACCCCGGACTACAAGATGTTCCTGCCATCGTCGGTGCTGGTGACCGGCTTCGACATCATCTTCTTCTGGGTGGCGCGGATGGTGATGATGACCACCCACTTCACCGGCAAGGTGCCGTTCAAGACTGTGTACGTACATGGTCTGGTACGAGATGGCAACGGCCAGAAGATGTCCAAGTCGAAGGGCAATACGCTTGACCCTATCGATCTGATCGACGGTATCGATCTGGAGACGCTGGTGGCCAAACGCACCGTCGGCCTGATGAAGCCGAAGGAAGCGGAACGCATCGCGAAAGCTACGCGCAAGGAATTTGCGGATGGCATTCCTGCCTTCGGCACCGATGCACTACGCTTCACTTTTGCCTCGCTGGCGACGCTGGGCCGCAACATCAATTTCGATCTGGGCCGCTGTGACGGCTATCGCAATTTCTGCAACAAGCTGTGGAACGCCACCCGTTTCGTGCTGATGAACACCGAAGGCAAAGACTGCGGTTTCGATGGCCATACACCAGGCGAATGCGACAAGGAAAAGCTGCAATTCTCGCAAGCCGACCGCTGGATCGTTTCGCTCTTGCAGCGTACCGAAGCTGAAGTCGCCAAGGGTTTCGCCGACTACCGTTTCGACAATATCGCTTCCGCCATCTACAAGTTCGTCTGGGATGAATATTGCGACTGGTATTTGGAAGTCGCCAAGGTGCAGATCCAGCAAGGCAACGAAGCGCAGCAACGCGCCACCCGCCGCACCCTGTTGCGCGTACTCGAAGTGGTGCTGCGCCTGGCGCATCCGATCATCCCGTTTGTCACCGAAGCCCTGTGGCAAAGCGTGGCGCCGCTGACCGGCAAGACACTGGATCCGGCTGGCGACTCCATCATGCGCCAGCCTTATCCGGAAGCGAATCTGGAAAAGATCGACGACAGTGCAGAAGCCTGGATGACACAGCTGAAGTCGCTGACCGATGCTTGCCGCAATCTGCGCGGCGAAATGCAATTGTCGCCGGCAGTGCGGGTGCCGCTGATTATCGCCGGTTCGGCTGAACAGCAAGCGACCTTGCTGTCGTTTGCGCCGTATCTGCAGGCACTGGCAAAATTGGCAGAAGTGCAAGTAGTAGAGACTCTACCCGAATCGCCGGCGCCGGTCTCGATAGTCGGCGATGCTAAGCTGCTGCTCAAAGTAGAAATTGATGTTGCAGCTGAGCGTGAACGTCTGGGCAAGGAAATTACCCGCATCGAGGGTGAGATCGTCAAAGCCCAGGCGAAACTGGGCAATGAAAGCTTTGTCGCCAGAGCGCCGGCACAAGTGGTGGCGCAGGAGCAAGAGCGTATGGTCAATTTTTCGAGTACCCTTGAAAAGTTACGCGAACAGTTTGCAAAATTAAAAGTATCTTGATTTCTTAATAATATACTGACGCCAGCTTGCAGCAGTGCAACTGGCGCTACAGATACCAGGAGACAAAACATGAATAAACTTTTAATCAATAAACTATTATTGCCGCTTTTGTTGACGGCGGTTGCGAGCGGCACCCTGCTGACTCCTACCGCTTTTGCCCAAGACCCCAATTCTGCGGTCGGCCTGTGGAAAAATATCGACGATCACACCGGCAAACCAAAAGCGCTGATACGCATCAGTGATGTCAACGGTGTTCTCAATGGGAAAATCGAAAAGCTGTTGCGCGATCCTAGCGAAGATCAAAATCCGAAATGCATCAAATGTGAGGGCGAGCTGAAGGACCAGCCTATCCTGGGCATGACCATCATCACCGGTATGCAAAAAGATGGTGGCGAATACAACGGCGGCAAGATTCTTGATCCGGATAACGGCAAAGTTTACAAGAGCAAAATGTCGCTGCAGGACAATGGCCAGAAACTCGACGTGCGCGGGTATATCGGCGTGCCGATGCTGGGCCGTACGCAAACCTGGTTGCGCCAGGAATAACTCCGCTTGAACAATTTCGGCGTCTTACGGACGCTGCAAAAAAATGCCGTTCAAGCTTTTTGGCTGAACGGCATTTCTGTATGCCAACGCTATCAGGACGCCGCGTCAGACGAATGACACTGTGAGTCCCGGCAGCGCGATTCCCGAAAAAGCAGTGACCCAGGTCTGTCCTGCCTGTACCGGATAGGCATCGGTCCATGTCCCGGTGGTAATGATTTCGCCGGCTTGCAATGGCGGGAATTGCGGTTGCGTTTTCAGTACCTGGTGCAGATGCCACAAGGCGTGTACCGGGCTATCCAGTACATCGCTGCCGAAACCGGCGCCGCATAAAGTGACGGAATCCTCCGTGCAGCATGAGAGCGAAACGCTGGCGTTGGCCAGCATGCTGGCCAGATTGCGGCGGGTGGCGCTAGACAGCATGTGCGGCTCGCCGATGATCAAGGTACCGTGCAAACCGAATGCCGCGATCGCATCGACCGCCTCGAATTTCCAGTCTGGGAAAGGGCACACCACGATCTCGAAGGCATGCGCCATCCACTCGATGCAATCGGCAATTTCTTCCAGGCCGGCATCGGGCGCAGGTGTTCTACCCAGGCTGAAAACCACTTCGGGTTCAATCCGCGGCTGCACTGCCCCTTCAAGACTTTGAATGCCGCGGTTATCTTCGGCGTAACGCACCGTGGTATCGAATACGTGCGCCCAGATCGGTGCACTGATAGATTCGGCGATGCCATATTTTTGCCAGATTGCGCGGTTGCAGAATCCGAGCTTGCGCCCGACCGGATTCGAACCTTGGCCGATGTTAGCATCCAGAATCCGCTTGCCGATCTCATAACCGTCCATGACCGACAGGGCGTCTGCTGCGGACAACAAGGGCATCAGTTTGGCTTGCGCTCGCGCGTCCAAAAGCTGATGGGCATAACGGCTAGCTTTGGTAGACATAAGCATGGTTGACTTGCACACTATTAGTGAAGACTATCGTATTGTCTGTGACGTTTAATTTTTACACAAGCACCGAAATGGTGACATTTCGACACCTGCACCGCGGGACGGCACGATGCCCGCGCATTTACGGCTATCAACCGTGATTAGAGACGATCATCAAATACAGATCATCGAATTCGCGATTTCTGCAAAAACTGATCAAGCTGTGATGCGAACAAATGGCGATCGCTTTGACTGAATGTCGTCGGACCGCCGGTTTCCACGCCGCTGCTACGCAATTCCTCCATGAAAGTGCGCATCGTCAGGTGCTGCTGGATGTTGTCTTTGGTATAAAACTCGCCACGCGGATTGAGTGCTTTCCCGCCCTTTTCCAGTACATCTGCCGCCAGCGGGATATCTGCCGTGATCACCAGGTCGCCGGCCTGCAGCAAGCGGACAATCTCGTTATCGGCGACATCAAAGCCGGCCGGCACTTGCACAGCTCTGATAAAACGCGACGGCGGTACTCTCAACAACTTGTTGGCGACCAGCGTGACGGTAATCTGCAAACGGTCGGCAACCCGGAATAAAATATCTTTGATAACATTCGGACAAGCATCGCCGTCAACCCAGATCTGCATGGCGGCTGGTTGCGGCGCCGGCATCACAACATCGGTACCTGGCGGCGGATTAATTTTGCCCCCATAGCTCGCCATTGGGTCCGGTGCGCGGCGCCGTGACGCCAAAATGCGTATAGGCCGCGGGCGTTGCAATGCGACCCCGCGGTGTCCGTTGCAAATAGCCTTGCTGGATCAGATAAGGTTCAAGTACGTCTTCGATGGTGTCGCGTTCTTCGCCGATCGCCGCAGCCAGGTTATCCAGGCCGACCGGACCGCCGCCAAATTTGAACAGCACCGCTTCCAGCAATTTTCTATCCATCACGTCGAAACCCACCGGATCGACATCCAGCATGACCAGCGCCGCATCGGCAATGGTCTTGGTGATTTCTCCATTGCCTTTGACTTCCGCATAGTCACGCACACGACGCAACAAGCGGTTGGCGATACGCGGCGTGCCGCGGCTGCGCTTGGCAATTTCGAAGGCGCCGTCATCCATGATCGGAGCACCCAATAAAGAGGCGCTGCGAGTCACGATCTTGCCAAGTTGCTGCGGTGTGTAAAACTCAAGACGGGCGACAATCCCGAAGCGGTCGCGCAGGGGATTGGTCAACATCCCCGCCCGCGTGGTCGCACCCACCAATGTGAAAGGTTGCAGATCCAGACGCACCGAACGTGCGGCAGGACCTTCGCCAATCATGATATCTATTTGATAATCTTCCAGGGCCGGATACAGAATTTCCTCTACCACCGGCGACAAGCGGTGAATCTCGTCGATGAACAAGACGTCGTTGGCTTCCAGATTGGTCAACAACGCGGCCAAGTCGCCGGCGCGCTCCAGCACCGGACCTGAAGTCTGGCGCAAATTGACGCCCATTTCACGCGCGATGATATGCGCAAGTGTGGTCTTGCCCAAGCCCGGAGGGCCGAATAATAGCGTGTGGTCCAGCGCCTCGCGCCTTTGCCGCGCGGCGGTGATGAATATCTGAAGCTGATCGCGTATCTTTTCCTGGCCGACATATTCGTCCAGTTGCTTCGGTCGCAAGGCGCGTTCGATCGCCTCTTCATTCGGCGATGCCGGCGTGGCGGCAATAATGCGTTGTTCGGTGAAATCGTCGGTTTGGATACTCATGATCGGATTGTAGCCAGAGTGCGGCGATTAAATAGGAAAAAAGACTTCGCTCCGTCGATAAAACACAAATGATGTTGCTTTGTTCCGTCCAATTACAGTTTCGAGAGCACTTTCAGCGCCAATTTGATACCTTCCGAGACTGTAGCCTCCAGCGGCAGTTGTTTGAGCGCCAACAATGCTTCCTTGTCAGAATAACCAAGTGCAATCAGGGCGTTCAGGATATCGCCGCTGGCGTCGCTGCCATGAGGACTGCCAACCGGTCCCAGATCCGCTCCCAGTTTGCCTTTCAGTTCGAGCAACAGGCGTTCTGCGGTTTTCTTGCCGATACCTGGAACTTTGGTAAGCCGGCCGGCTTCCTGCAAGGTAACCGCCTGCGCCAGATCTTGCACCGACATGCCTGACAAGATGGACAGGGCAGTGCGGGCACCAACTCCGCTGATCTTGATCAGCTGCTTGAATACGTTCCGTTCTTCAGCTGTGCCAAAACCGTACAGCACATGGGCATCTTCGCGTATCGCCAGATGCGTCAGCAGTGCGACTTTTTCACCGAGCCCCGGCAAATTATAGAAAGTGCTCATCGGCACCCCGACTTCATACCCGACGCCATTGCAGTCGATAAGTAATTGGGGAGGATTTTTCTCGAGCAGAGTGCCTGAAAGACGACCGATCATCGCAGTATGGCCTAAATGTGAATCAATGAATCATACAGGACAACTGGTTAAAAACACAGTAGTTTTGTTGCTGGAATGCTGAAATTACAGAAAGTGATGGGTAAATCCGGTCTGTGCCACGCAAAAATAAATGTACAAACAGGTTTTGCAAATCTGAAATTCCAAAGCGCAAAGCAAAAACCCTCCCTGCATGCGCGGGGAGGGTTTTCTAATAAAAGCCTGACGATGACCTACTTTCACACTGGTTGCAGCACTATCATCGGCGCAAAGTCGTTTCACGGTCCTGTTCGGGATGGGAAGGGGTGGTACCAACTCGCTAT
>NZ_JBDTCG010000013.1:0-12481 GCF_039923675.1 Collimonas sp. | reverse complement strand
CTGAAACACTACCGCGCCTTGGCAACCAGATTCGATAAACTGAAAAGAAATTATGAGAGCGTAGTCGCCATGGCGTGTGCCTTTTTATGGTTGTCTATGTGAAACGTCAACAGACCCTAGGGCGGGGCGGCCGCCCGCAATCCGGTTTTGCAGTCGCAGTTCTTATCTTATCGATGTCCACCCGTGAGGAATGATCATGAATACCATTGTAAACAGCACTTTCGGAACGCGCACCGCTTACAACCAGTCCGCCCTGACCGACGGCAACTTTAGCCAGGTTGCGAGCAGCGACGGTTTTGTCATGGCGACGGTCGGCCAGCCAACCTTCAGCAGCAACTATCTCGGCACGCTGGAAGGTTTTACCGTAGACAGCGGCGGCAGCACCACCAGCTTTGTCTACGCCACCGGACTGGCATACAGCTACAACGTGCAGACTGGGAAAAAGGGCGCGACCACGATCCTGATTCCCATGCCAGGTTCGTTTACCATGCCGGTGCGGCAGGGCGAGACCTGGAACCTGCGGCTGACCTGGAATCCTGAAATCGGCGTGGCGCCGCAAGTGGAGTTTTACTGGATCCCTGGCCTGAATACTGCGCAGGGGCAGGCGGGCGCGCCGGCGAGCCAGCAGGCCAGCATCATGAAGCAGGCCATGAATACGCTGCGCGACGAACTGCAATCGGGCAAGGTGCAAGGCAGCATGCTGCTGTCGGCTCAGCAGGCGATCGACAGCCGGGTGCACGACCTGGCGCATATCCTTGGCGATAGCGTCAGCCACGGCAGCAGCGAACAGGAGCGCCAGCAATTCCTCGGGCGCCTGCAAAAGATCGTCTGCTCGGCGGCGCCGCAGGGACAGAAAACCGACAACATCGTCGATCCGCAAGTCCTGCAAGAATTGATCGCTAGCTTCGGCCAGCTCAGCGGCCATGTTTTCAGCGTCCAGCAGAGCGGCCTGATCGAAGCCGGCGTGCGCGCGCTGGTGCAGATCAACGACAACGACGCCAACCGGCGCGACCTGTCGCTGATCAACCGCAACATCGGCCTGTTCATCGACAATATGCAACAGGTGCTGGACAAGCAGTTCAGCAACAATGAGCGGCGCCTGCTGACGCGGGCGCTGGTACGGATCGTCGGCGACGGCACCCGCGGCGACCTATGAACCACGGCCTGCCAGCCTCGGCGGACCGGCCGTGCTAGCCGCCGCCGGCCGTGCCCAGCTGGCAACCTTCGACTTGCTGGATGAAGCCGGTTGCGAAGACTGGGTGCTGCGCACGCTGCTGCTGCGGCGCCACTGGCGCCCGCGGCATGCTGCGGCGCCATTCTTTACGCTTGGCCTGGCGGCATACCTGGACTGCAGCGCAGGCCGGGTCTATCATGACCTGGCGTTGCGCAGCCAGAACAACCGCATGCTGGAAAGCCATTTCGGCCCGCTGTTGCAAGCGCTGGCGACGCAGCTGGGCGACTATTTCGGCGCGCCGGCCGGCATGACGGATGCCGCGGCATGGCCTGGTTTCCATATCTACCTGCCGCATCCGGCGTTCAGCCTGCCGGTCGCCAGCGTGCACCGCGACCTGCAGTACCGGGATGTCTTTCCCGGACAGGCGCTCGGCGCGGACGACATGTTCAGTTTCACCCTGCCGCTCAGCACGCCGGAGGGCAGCGGGCTGAATATATGGAGCGATGGCGCCGCAGCCGCCGATCCCGGTTTCCATCCCTATCGCAGCGGACAGCTGGTGGTCCACCGCGGCCTGGCGACGCATCAGGCAGTGCTCAGGTGCGACGGCGATCTTGAACGCATCACGCTGCAAGGCCATGGCGTACGGCTTGGGCAGCGCATCCTGCTGTACTGGTAAGATCATGCCGGCCGCCGCTATCCATCCGGAATTCCATTTGCGCCTGTTCAGCCAGGCCGCAGCCGACGACATCGTCCAGCGCCTGCTCAACCTCGATGCTTTCTGGCTGCCGCGCCATCCGCATCTGCCGTTCTATACATTGGGCGCGACCAACTACTACGACATAACCGGCAATCCGGCCAAGCCATACCTGCCCCTGGCGCGGCAATACAATCCGTTCCTGCGCGAAAATTTCGGCGACGTGTATCAGGCCTTGCTGGCTAGCCTGCAAGAACAGCTGGGGCAGCCGGTCAGTTTCCTGCCGGACGCGGCGCTGCCCGGTTTTCATATTTTCGGCGGCCACGCCGATTTCGCCGCCCGCGACGAACACGATATCCTGCACGGCGCATGGTTCCAGCGGCGCGACGGCCATGGCTTTCCTGGCAATCCGATCCATGTCGACACCGCGCACCTGGCGCTCGGGCTACCTGCCGCAGTGGCCGGCGCGCCGCTGCCCACCTTGTCGTTTACCCTGGCGCTATGCCTGCCGCCGGAAGGCGCCGGCATGAAGATCTGGCCGCTGCGCCTGGCCGACATCGCCGATCTGGGCCGCCAGGAGCAGATACAACTGCTGCAAGACTGCGCCAGCCGCCTGGTTGCCTACCAGCCCGGCGGTTTGTTCGTCCATTCCGGCGACTACTTTCACCAGGCGCGCGGCCTGCCGGTGCAGGAACAGCAATACCGCATCACGCTGCAAGGCCACGGCGCCTGGCTGGATGGCCAGTGGCGCCTGTTCTGGTAACGCTTGCCAACGGAAGGAATCACGCTATGTTTTTCGCTCCAAGCCAATTTGCCTTTACCCGGCTGCTAAGCCGCCACTGGCAAGCGATCCTGGCGGAATGCCTGGCTTTGCCCGGGCAGGAGTTCGACGCCTGGCCGGAAAAGCAGCTGTACAACCATGGCTGGGATGTATATGGGCTATATGTCGGACAGCAGCCGCTGCTGGAAAATTGCATCTTCTGTCCGCATACCGCGGCGTTGCTGCAGCAGGTTCCCGGGTTGTCGCATGCCGGCTTTTCGAAGCTCGCTGCCGGCACTGAAATTTCGCCTCATGTCGGCTACAGCGGCCAGGTGCTGCGCCTGCATCTCGGTTTGCGCGCCGGTGAGGATTGCGGCATCCGCGTCGGCGCGCAGGTGCGGCGCTGGATTCCGGGAGAATGCCTGATTTTCGACGACACCGTTGAACATGAAGCCTGGAACCACGGCAGTTCGGAACGACTGGTGCTGCTGGTGGATTTCGCCAGGCCGGAAGGAGCGCAGGCCGATGAATCCAGCTGAAACCGCTGCTTACGCCGATAACCAGGAATTGTTGCAAGAGCTGCGCCAGATTGGCGACGGCATGATTGAGCGCGCCTTGCTGCTGCGCCAGCTGGCAACGGGGCCGTCATTCGACGAGACGGAAACGGATGACCGGCTGGCGGCGCTGTATCGCCAGGCCAGCCGCCGGCAAGCTCCTTCCAGCCAGTTGCAGCAACAGCTGGCGCAGCTGGGATCGGCTTTGCAGCGCAGCTGGAACCGGCTGGCCCGGCGCAGCGCGGCAAGCATCCGCTCTCAGGTGTTTTTGCCCTGGGTGCACCTGGCTCTGCTGTTCCAGCTCAGCCAGCGCGACCAGGAATTATTGCTGTGCGCTTTCCTGGCTGAACTGGACCAGCGCTATCACGCCATCTTGCAGGCAGTAAGCAGCGATCCGGAGGCCGCGGACGACGGCCAGGGCTTCACGCCTTTGGCCAGCGCCGCAGTCATGCTGGGCGGCGCTCTTGCGGATCGCATCGACATGCAGCAGAGCCTGATGAGCAATGCCGCCTTGCGCCAGTGGGATCTGATCGAACTGGCCGGCGGCAGCCGCCTTGGCGCGCTGAGCGGCGGTTATCGCTTGAACGCCGCCATCGCGTCCTACCTGCTCGCGCGCCGCGCCGCAGCTGCGCCTGGAACAGGCGCTACACGATATCGACAGCCCGCTGGAACTGGACGAGCACCTGGTTGAAGAAGCGGTGAAGCAACAGCTGTCCAGCTTCATCGCCCGTGCCGCCACGGCGGACGCCGGGCATTCCAGCTTCATGCTGCATTTGCAGGGTCCCGACCTGTCTCTGCAGGAAAGCTTGTGCGCCGCCAGTTTCAGGCAAATCGGCATGCGCTGCGTACGGCTGGACGGCAAGGCTGTCTGGCAGGCTTATCTCAACGGACAAAAAAACCGGGCCGCGCTGGCGACGCGCTTGCGCCTGTTGTGCCGCGATGCGCTGTTGTGCAACCGGGTGCTGGTGCTGGTCCATTGCCAGTGGCTGAGCGCGCAGGACAGCGCCGACGATCTACTGGACGAGGTCTGCAACACCCTGTTCGACAGCCAGCGCTACCTGGCCGCGCTGAACGGTCCGGCGCGGCGCCTGAGCGACCTGGCGCATCAGTACGGCAGCCATCCGGTGATCCCGGCGCTGATCAAGAGCAAAACCCCCGATACCCAGCTGCGGCGGCGCATCTGGCAGCGCCATCTGCCGGCCTTGGGGTTTCATCCGGCGGAGCCGGAGCTGGCCCAGCTGGTGAACGGTTATCTGTTTACGGAGCAGCAGATCCTGATGGCGCTGAAAGAAGCCGCCTGCCGCGAGCAAAGCCACCGCGAACAGCTGAGTGTCGCGCAAGAGGTGAAAAGCGCCTATCGTTTCAACGACATCATCTTGCCCGCTAAAACCAAGGGCTGGCTGCAAGAAGTTTTGCAGTATGCGCAAAACCGCCACCAGGTAATAGAGAACTGGGGTTTCGATGAAAAAAACCAGAACAGCAAAAATCTCTGCGTGCTGTTTTACGGTCCGTCCGGCACCGGCAAGACCATGGCCGCCTCGATCATCGCCAATGAACTCAACCTTGGCCTCTACAAGATTGACCTCGCCAACATCATCAGCAAATACATAGGCGAAACCGAGAAGCACCTGGCGCAACTGTTCGACCAGGCCGAAGCGATGAATATCGTACTGTTTTTCGATGAGGCGGAAAGCCTGTTTTCCAAGCGTACCGAAACCAAGGATGCGCACGACCGCTACGCCAACCTGCAGACCGGCTACCTGCTGCAGCGCATAGAGACCTATCCCGGCATCGTGATTCTTTCGACCAACCTGCTGAAAAACATGGACAAGGCGTTTACGCGGCGTTTCAAGTTCATAATCGAATACCCGTTTCCAGGCGCCGAACAACGCCTGCAGCTATGGCGCAACGCGTTTCCGGAAGCAACGCCGCTCGACGCCGGCCTGGACCTGCCTTTGCTGGCGGAAAAAGCCGCGCTCAGCGGCGGCAACATCAACAATATCGCGGTCAGCGCCGCGTTCCTGGCAGCGGCGCAGCAACAGCCGGTGACGCAGGCGCATGTGCTGCAAGCCACCGAGCGGGAATATCACAAGCTGGGCAAGGTATTCAGCCTGAACGATTTCAGCTGGGGCGACGATGACTAAGCAGCACCGCCATGCCGGGGGATGGCATGCGCAAGATGAATGCACTGGCAGCGCTGCCGGCCGGCCTGCAGGGACCAGTGAGGATTTCCAGCGTCTGCTGGAGTCGCATGGCATCGTGTGCAGCATGAGCCGTCGCGGGAATTGCTGGGATAACGCCGCGATGGAGAGCTTCTTCTCGACGATGAAAACTGAGCGGCTGAGCAGAAAGCACTACCGAACCAGGGATGATTTACGTGCAGACGTGTTCGACTACATAGAAAGGTTTTACAATCCACGACGCCGGCATTCAACTATCGGCTATATCAGCCCAGTACAATTTGAAAATCTAAAATGCGCCTAGCGGAAATGTCCGTGCTGCTGGGGGAAGGCCATACCTACTAGCGCGACTATTTGAACTCAATCCGGAGTTTATTCAAGCTACGAAAGATAAGACTTTGTCGCCACTCCAGGTTTCCAGGGACAAGCACTAAATCGTGGCGGGTGAGCGCTCTTATCGCACTTTGTATTTCAAGTCTTGCCAAACGAGCACCCAAGCAATAGTGAATACCTTGGGAAAAAGCGACATGATTTTTGGCGTCACGCGTCAGATCTAGCATATCGGGATCTAAAAATTTTTCCGGGTCACGATTGGCGGCAGCGAGGGCGAATACAACAGAGTCCCCACGCCGAATAAACTTGTCGCCCATTTCAATATCCTCCAGCGCGGTACGAAAAACAGCGCGTATCGCCCCGTCATAGCGTAAAAATTCATCCACAGCATTCTTGGCAAGCTCTGGGCGCTCTTGCAATAAACGCATCTGATCTGGATTCCGGAGGAGGGCAAGTATGCTGTTCCCGAGCACGCTCATTATCGGTTCGTCTGCGGCGGCAAATAACATAACGCAGTTGTTCACCAATTCTCTAGTGGTAAGTGTTTTTCCATCTGCCTCTAATTCCAGCAGGTAATTCAGGAAATCATCTTTCCGCGGCGCTTTGCGTCTTTTCTCTACGTGCTCGCTCATGTAAGTGACAAAATTCTTTGCGGCTTTGTTGATTTTATCGGTGATGTCGTTCGACAATATCAAATCAAATCCTTTAAAAATTTCGTGTCCCCATGCCGCTAAAGTGAAAGCATCTTGCTGCGGAATGCCAAACAAAACAGAGATGACGTTGAGTGGTAACTGGTGAGCGAGATCACGAATGACATCGGGAGCGCGACGAAGCCGCATTTCAAAAACCAAATCATCAACTCGTTCGTCAATGATGGAACTCCACTCATGCATGTTGGAAGTTTCAAATAATGGCGCAAAACATTGCCGTAATTGTTGGTGCTTTGGCGGATCCAAGAATAATATAATATTATTGTAAAGGTCGGCAGCCGGCATATCGTCTTGAGTGCGAAACAAGGCACTCAACGGTGAGTGTTTCACGTTCTCTTTTTGGATGGAAATTTCATCTGCACTCAAATCGCAGGCATTTCTGCTGTCGACCGAAAAGCGTTTATCGCGGAGACCATCGGCGACATCGGCATAACGAGTGACCCACCAGGAAGTTGTGGCAGCATTCCAATGGATCGGGCTATGTTCTCTCAACTGGCGAAGGGCTGGATAGGGATTTTCTATAAAATCTTTCGCATATGGATTGAAGATCACCTCCCTGTGGCTTACTGTGATAGCCCGTCCTGCTCGATGTTCGCTATTCGCTAGATGAAGCCTGTCCAATCCAATATCTATCCGAGGAACACTCTTCATTGCGTTCCTCAACGCATTGGCGAGAACCTCGACATGAGGTTTAATTATCATCGTTAAGTGATCGCCCGGAACATTGACGATCTGGAGGTTTTGGCAACTACTCTCCCATCCCAGCGATGGTTCTCCAAAATGCATGCGAATTTGCCGCTGTGGATGAAATATGTTTGACGGCAATCCTTGTTCCGCACGCAGTAGCGTAACGCGCCCAGAATAAGGTAGTGCCCGATAGCAGCGCATAGCTGAAAAACTCGCGACATAAACACTGACAAGATTTTCGACAGAATTCTTCAACAGCGTTTTGTGCCCACTGATTTCCTGAATGAGCGCGACTCGAATTTCATCTTCTGTCGTCAATGCAAGTCGATCCGTTGAAACTGTTGCTGGCGTTTGGCCTGTGATACGTCGAAAAACATTTCCAAGTTCATGCAGTGCCATGGCTTCTTGCTTTTCTTCGGTCGACACATTTTTCATAACGCAAGATGAATCAATAAGAAACAAATCTCTTACCTCTTGACCCTGCTCAACGAGCAGTTGCGCCATCTCGTAGGCGATTAATCCACCAAACGAATGCCCGGCTAAGATGTAAGGTCCATTTGGTTGAATGGCTTGCATTTCGTCGAGGTAGCGTCTCGCCATTTCTTCGACTGAACCAAGCGGCGTTTCTGCGCCATCCAATCCCGGTGTTTGGAAAGTAATAAAGGGGCAGTCATCGCCGATTGCTTGCGCAAGATCCGAAAGGTAAGAGACTATGCCAACTAAGCCCGCAATACAAAAAACAGGGGTCGCTACCGTCAAGTTTCTCAAAGCAATTGCTTGGGTACCTCGTGTTAGATTGAGGGGTGCTTCATATAGGCTGAGCGCGGCAGAGAATTGTTCCAATATTTCTCTGAAGCTTGCTGTGGCAAAAAGTTTGAGAATGGGAGGATTGATTTTCAGATCACGTTCAATACTTCCAGCCAACTCCATCGCAGCCAGAGAATCCAATCCCAATCCACCAAGTGTAATGTCGGATTTCACATCGAGGCGGCCTGTTCCTGGAGCCAAGCGGTTTATTTCACCGTTCAGATATTCAGTTAAAGCATGCTGTCTGGCGTCGGTAGGTAGCTGCCGCAACGTTGCAGCTAAAGATGAGCGAGTGTCATGCGTTTGATGATCGCTAGTATTGGGATCAAATATTGATTGATCTGGAGGCAAGAATTTATTTGTATTCCAAGCAAATTCTGTCTCAAGATTTTTATTTAAATAGCGTCTTTTGCAGTTCTGGCGCGCGAGTTTGCCGCTTGATGTCTTATCGATCATTCTCACTTTCGCCAGCACAATTCCAAATACCTGCAATCCATGAGAAGCGAATACCGCAGTTCGAATATCAGCCACAATCTTATCAAAAATCTTTTGTTTATCAGGCATGATCTGTAGTTGGCGCGTGTCGACTTCTGCTACGACAACTAACTGCTCGACATCCATATGTTCGATCGAAAAAGCAATCACGGCTCCCTGACGAATATTTGGATGACAGAACTCAACGGTGAATTCAATGTCTTGAGGGTAATAATTTTTGCCGCGAATGATAATCAGATCCTTAATACGGCCGGTAATGTAAAGCTGATCATCCTTCAGATAACCAAGATCGCCAGTGCGCACGAAATCATATTTAGGTAAATGAGTAAGTCGTGCCTTGAAGATTTGTTGCGTTTCGGCTTCTCGCTGCCAATATCCCATCGCAACATTCGGTGCGGCGACCCACACTTCGCCGATCTCGTCTGCACCGGCTGGTAGGCAAGTATCTGGATTTACAATCTCCAGCGTTACGTTTTCGCAGGCTTTGCCACAAGCGACCAATGGCAATGCATTGGAATGCATTGGACTGACCTCGATGAATCGGTGTCGGGAAATTTCGTCTGAATCGACAAACGTGGTGCGCCACATATCCCCAAGTGGGCCACAACTTACCGCCGCTACGGTCTCCGCCAGACCGTAGCCAGGTAAGATACATTGCCGTGCCAAACCTTGTTTTTTGAAGGTATGTATAAAGCGCTCGACGGTAGTGTGCCGGATCGGCTCTGCAGCGATTACACACGCCTTGAGACTGCTTAAATCCAATCTCTGACGTTCATCCCGGGGAATCTTGCGCATGCAAAGATCTAGTGCAAAATTGGGGGTAGCAATATCGGTCCCTTGATAGCGATGAATCGCGGCTAGCCAAAGAGCCGGATTTTTCAGGAAGTCAAGCGGGGACATCAATATAGCGCGAGCACCGATGAAAATTGGAAGAATGATCCCGGTTGTCAAGCCAAGATCATGATAGGTGGGTAACCAAGACACGATCACTCGGTTCTGATCCTGCTTTGCACTTTGCTGGTACATCAACATATTGGCCATCAAATTACGATGGTTGACCATCACTCCTTTTGGCACCGAGGTCGATCCCGATGTGTACTGGATCAGGGCTAGATCTTCGGGGTCAGGTTCGGAGTCCTGATGAATGGGAGCAGCGTTGCGACCGACAATTTCATCGACTGACATCCACTCGAGTGCCGCCAAATCGGGAGCAAATGTCCGCAGATGCTGTTGCGCCAGAGCTAAAATCGGCGCACTGGTCAGCACTAGCGATGGCGATGAATCCGCAGCGATTGCCTGCAGACGCGGTAAGGTGCGTTCCAGTCGCGACGGTTCGGGAGGGTAGGCCGGTACGGCGACGGCACCTGCATATATGCAGCCATAGAAGGCGACAGCAAAATCAAGGCCGGGGGTAAATAATAAAAGTACTCTCTGATTTTTGAGGCCACGTTCAAGAATCATTGCCGCCACAGTTCTTGCGCGATGATCTAGTTCGGCATAAGTCAATTCATCTGCCTTCTCGCCCCTATCGTCAAGAAATGTAAATAATTTCTTGTTCGGAAACTCGACCGCACGTGAGCGCAAACACGCGTCCAATGTTTGACATTGCATTTTCATATCTGCTACGAAGGGATGGTTACCCTCGTTCTAGTTTGAGATGGTACGAACATAACCCTTCAGCTGCCCAGATTTGTACTGAGCAATATGTCTATTGGAATATCAGACATGCGGCCTGAATGTTAAAAGATTAGAATAAAATTTCCGCATGTCAATTTTTATATTAAGGCCACCTCTAAAAACCTTGCCCGCGTTATCCAACTTCGTAAAAGGGGGTGCGGCGTAAAACTTGGACTGGTTTATGCCGTAAATCCAAGGTTCTTCCGGTATTCCATGGGACTGCGTGAGCCAAGAGATATCTTGATGCGCTTCTCGTTATACCAACGAATGTAGCAGTCAACGGCCTGGATGAATTGCTCGACAGTAATGTCCTGCCAGTTTCTTGGGTAGAACAGTTCCGTTTTCAACCGCCCGAAGAATCCCTCACAAGCGGCATTATCGGGTGAACATCCTTTGCGCGACATTGATCGAATCAGCCTTGCGTTGCGCATTCGCGAGAGCCAACCAGGCCAGCGATAGTGAGCACCGCGATCGGAGTGAATGACAGGCCGGTTTGCGTCATTGGCCACCGTCTCAATAGCAGCATCCAACATGGTGTTTACCAAATCAGCGTCTGGACGGGTTCCGATAGCCCAGCTGACTACCAGACCATCGAAGCAGTCAATCATGGGCGAGAGATAAACCTTCCCAGCCGGGATCTGGAACTCTGTAATGTCAGTCAACCATTTCTCATTCGGGGTAGCAGCCTTGACAGGTACTAGATACGCGTGCCGGGTTCTCGACATAACCGTCGAATGGCGTTGGCATCGGCATCGGCATCATCACGCTGCGTTCCTGCTCAAGTATGGTCATATGCCAACCACGCCGAGGCCAAGATCGATATTGCTGCTTACATCGTCGGCTTCTATAACCGCGAACGCCTGCATTCAGTTCTGGGCAATCTGTCGCCCTCCGTCTACGAACGGAACATGGCAGCAAAAAAACCTATCGTAGTGTCCGAATTTACTTGACCACCACAGTTTTCGGTCAGCCGCAACAAATAGTGTTCTGCAACAGTTCATCTTTAGCATTTTCAAATTCTCCTTAACTCAGATTGGGTAGAACTTAGAAGCCACTGTATTTTCTTATTACTGAAAACACTCAAATCAATTTATACGCAAAATCAGTAGTGTCCGGTTAAATGCTGTTTGAAACGTGTGAAACCCAATATGGGCGTGGCCTAGAGGCCGATTTTATTTGGTGCCGATTTGAATCTTGATTCTTCATTTTTGTGTAACTTTCTAGGGTTGATACTCTGGGAGGCGAGCCATGAATGTAGGCAAGACGCTCTTTGCACAAATCATGGAGTTTGTTCCGTGGACGAGTTTTGGTCGGATCGTAAATCGGTATTCCGGCAACGCTGGTGTGCGGCGGATGAATTGCGCCGAACAGTTTCGCGTGATGGCGTTTGCGCAACTGACGTAGCGCGAAAGTCTGCGCGATATCGAAGTGACGTTGGGAGCCAATGCCAGCAAGCTTTATGCGATGGGCTTGCGTCACACGGTTCATCGCTCCACGTTGGCCGATGCCAACGATTCGCGCGATTGGCGAATTTGGTCCGATTTCGCCGCTGTGCTCATTCGCCGGGCGCGCAAACTGTACTGCGACGAGGATTTGGGATTGGATCTGACCAATACCGTCTATGCACTGGATTCGACGACGATCGACCTGTGCTTGAACTTGTTCGATTGGGCACCGTTTCGCTCGACCAAGGCTGCGGTCAAGATGCATACGCTGCTGGATTTGCGCGGAGCGATACCCGCTTTTATTCACATCAGCGATGGCAAGATGCACGACGTCAACGTACTGGACATTCTGCCTGTCGAGGCGGGCGCTTTTTACGTCATGGATCGGGGCTACCTGGACTTCGCTCGGCTGTACAAGCTGCATCAGGCGGGAGCCTTCTTCGTGACACGGGCCAAAAGCAACATGGATGCCAGGCGTGTGTATTCGTCCAGCACCGACAGGACGACTGGCGTGATGTGCGATCAGGCCATCGCGCTCAACGGCTTTTACGCGTCGCAGGACTATCCCGAGCATGTACGGCGTATCCGCTTCAAAGATCCCGAGTCGGGCAAGTCGCTGATCTTCCTGACCAACAATACGGCATTGCCGGCACTGACCATCGCGGCGCTGTACAAGAATCGCTGGCAAGTGGAATTGTTCTTCAAATGGATCAAGCAGCACCTGCGCATCAAGAAATTCCTGGGTACCAGCGAAAATGCCGTCAAGATGCAAATATGGTGCGCAGTCTCTACTTACGTGCTCATCGCCATCGTCAAAAAGGAGCTTCAACTTAATGCCTCTCTCTACACATTGCTACAGATTCTTTCCGTCTCTGTATTTGAGAAAACCCAGATTTCATGCGCCTTGCAGACCGATCAACCGGCCCCAGAAACACCGCTTGGCGCTAACCAATTGAATTTATTCA
>NZ_JBDTCG010000012.1:0-31346 GCF_039923675.1 Collimonas sp. | reverse complement strand
TGATCATCAGCGCCAGCACCACGCCGATCATGAACATCACCACCGGATCGATTTTTCCGCTGATCATGACGCCGAGTACAAACACGGTCAGCACGATATTGATCCAGAAATTTCGTGGCCGGCGGATTTTCTTTTCGTCATCCGACAGTTCACGGGTGTGCACGAAGCCGATGGCTGCGCCTTTGGTCAGACCAAGCCGGCGTTCTTCTTTCAAGCCCAGCCACCAGGCAATCGAAAAGACGAATACCAGGCCGACTATCTGTACCGGAATCAGGGGCATGAAAATCTCGCTGACCGGAATATGCAAGGCGGCCGAGGCGCGGATCATGGGGCCGGTCCACGGCAGGAAATTGACGCCGGCTGCGAGCGACGCCACGCAGGCCAATATCCGCTTGTCGATGCCCAGCCGCTGGTACAGCGGCAGCATGGCTGGAATCGTCACCAGGAAAGTGACGGCGCCGGAGCCGTCGAGGTGGATCAGTAGCGCCAGTAGCGCGGTGCCGGGCACGATGCGGCTGGGACGGCTACCGACGACGCGCAGGATACCGGAGATGATCGGGTCCAGCATGCCGGCATCGGTGACGATGCCGAAGAACAGGATCGCAAACACGAACATGCCGGCCACCGGCGCAATCTTGGTGATGCCTGAGACGATAAAGGTGGAGGTCTCGAGGCCGAAGCCGCCGACCAGGGAAGCGATGATAGGAATAGCGATCAAGGCTACCAGCGGCGACATTTTCTTGGTCAGAATCGCCGCCAGCAGCGTAAAAATGGTAATGAAGCCGAGCAGTGCCAGCATGTTGTCTGTCTCCTATCCTGTAGATATTTTTATAGGAGGCTGTTGCAGAATTAAAGTGACCTCGAACAACCCCACCAGGTCATTTCCGACCGAGCCTTGCGCGACCCGGTCTGGCGCGACCCGGTCATTCCCGCGAACGCGGGAATCCAGGGGGCGCTCAGCCTTTACGCTCTAGAATGGATCCCCGCGTTCGCGAGGATGACGGCGTTTTTCGAGGTCACTTTAATTCTGCAACAGCCTCTAAATGTTGTTATTGTTTTTGTGGCTACAGACATTCTGGCCGTCCGGCTTTGTACTGTAAAATGGCTTTTTCCGATGGATTGATCGGAAAAACAGATGAATGGACTGCGTCATGAAACTGAACATCTCCACCCGTTCGCTGCACGCCTTCCTGGCGCTGCAGGAGTGCAAGCACTTCACCCACGCCGCCGAGCGCTGCTTCATGTCGCAATCGGCCTTCAGCGTGATGATCCAGAAACTGGAAGAGACGGTTGGCGCCAAACTGTTCGAGCGCGACACCCGCAACGTCACCCTGACGGCGGAAGGCGAGCTGTTCGCCGAGGTGGCGCGCGCGCTGGTCACTGATATCGAATCGGCGTTTGCGGACATGAGCGATTACGTCGCGCGGCGCAAGGGCAGGGTGGCGATCGCGGCCTTGCCGTCGCTGGCGGCGCATGGCTTGCCGGCGGTGATCGCCGAATACAAGCAGGCTTATCCGGGCATCACCGTGCAATTGTTCGACGCCTTGTCGGACCAGTGCCTGGCCTTGCTGCGTCAGGGTAAAGTCGATATCGCATTGACTGCGCCCGGTTCCGGCCTGATTGAATTCGACACCAAGACCTTGTGCAGCGATCCCTTTTATCTGGTGTGCAGAGAGGATCATCCGCTGGCCGGCAAGCGCCGAATCCGGGTAGCCGATCTCAGCGGCTGCGAGTTGATCCACCTGGCCCGTTCCACCAGCGTGCGCCAGCATGTGGAGTTGCTGCTGCGCGGCATACCGGTGATGAATTCGGGTCTGGAAGTGGAGCATCTGGCGACTGTGGCCGGCTTGATCGAAGCCGGGCTGGGCGTCAGCATCGTGCCGGAGCTGACCCTGTTCCAGTTCCGTAAAATGAATCTGGTCAGCATTCCGGTTGATGCGCCTGACGTGGTACGGCCGATCCTGATCGTGAAAAAGAAAGAGCGTTCTCTGTCGATTGCCGCACAGGGCATGTCGGAGCTGATTGAAAAACGGCTGCAGACGACAGGCAGCCGCATCAAGAAATCGGCTGCCTGAGCGTTATTGCAAGGCCATGCCGAAACGTTCGGTGCGCGGCATCCGGTTGCCCTTGATATCGGCAGACACCAGGATACGCTCGGCCCGGCCGATCAGCAACTCGCGCGGCACAAAGCCGAAATGCCGGTAGTCGCCGCTATTGTCGCGATTATCGCCCAGCATCAGGTAGTGATCCTGCGGTACCGTGACCGGACCGAAATTGCGATTGGCGTCGACCTCGGGCAGGACCTGGATCCTATGCTGCTCGGCGCCCATCTTCTCGTTCAGACGCAGGGCAACGATAGAACCCTGACCCATCGGTTCCGGCGCCGTGCCCAATGCGGCATAGCTGGCTTCCTGGCCGTTGATGATCATCTTTTCATTGCGCATTTCCACCGTATCGCCGGGCAGGGCGATGACGCGCTTGATCAGCCGGGTTTCATCCAGCGGTGAAAAGAAGGTAACGATATCGCCGCGTTTAGGCTCGCCCAGATGGCCAAGGACGATATTGGTCAGCGGGACTTTCAAGTTGAACGCCAGCCGGTTTACGAAGACCACATCGCCTTCCAGCAGGTTGGGGCGCATGGAGCCGGACGGAATCGGATTCCAGTCAGCCACTGCGGTACGGAAAATCCCGAAAAGCAAAAGGAACATCAGGAATCCCTTGTTGGCCCGCATCCAGTTTTTCATTTTATTTCGCCTTTCGGTGATGGCTGATGTAGTACATAAAGCATTATGATAGAGCGTATCTGCTTTTTCCGTTTACACAGTATGCCATCAAATTTGCCAGTCATTCTTCATTCCCGGCGACTGCTTTTGCGCCGCCCTGGTGGCCAGGATATCGCGGCTCTGTTCAGCATTTATGGCGATCCGGCCACCAACATCTTCAATCCTGCACCACCCTGCAAAACCGTGTCGGAAGCAGAGGGCACGATGGAACGCTGGCTTTTGCAATGGGAGCAGCATGGCTTCGGCCTGTGGGCGATCAGTTTCAGGGAGGCGCCAGAGACCGTCATCGGCTTTGGCGGCCTCAGCTACAGGCAGTTCGGTGAACTGGAAAAAATCAACCTGGGCTATCGTTTTTCCACCCAGGTGTGGGGGCAGGGATTGGCGACGGAGTTGTCGCGGAAGGCGCTGGACTTCGGCTTTCGCACCCTTGATGCCGAGGAAATATGGGCGCTGGTCAGGGAAACCCACCTGGCGTCGCAGCGCGTATTGGAGAAAGCCGGCATGAAACAGATCGCCAAGGTGGCTGAGCCCTTGGGCGGCGCCGGCAGCTTCATTTATCAATTGCATCGCAGCGCCTACCTTGGCGATTAGACAAGCGAACGCTTGCTGCAAATAGCCGTTAGGACGTTCAGTCCTGCCAGCAATCCGCCGAGTGGCGTCTCGTGGCAAGAGTGTAAGCGGCCTATGGTTTGGGCGTTTGCGGCAGCAGATCGAAGTGATCGGCCTGGTACTGGAACAGCAGACAGTCTTCGCCTTTATTGCAACCGCTGTAATGGGACAGCTTGGCCGGCAGATTGTAGAAAGAACCGGCCGGATATTCCACACGCTTGCCATCGATCACCGCATAGAAAGTCCCCTTCAACACCACGGTAGGCAGGTTTTGCGAATGGGTGTGGAATGGATTGTCTTTACCCGCCGGGAAGATCACAAAAGCCTCATACGGGCCTTTGCCGGTCAGGTTGCCGCGCACATTGGCGTATTTAATGCCGCCTGTGCCGGGAATTTCTACCCACTTCAAATCGGCTGCAGGCAAGGAAACCAGCTTGCTCGCATGTTTTGCATGCGTACCGCCTTCGGCGGCGGTGGCGGCAAACAGCTGGCTTGAGAACAGGAGTGAAGCCAGCAACAGGCAGTTTTTGGATAAGGTTGTCATCGTTGTGCTTTCAGGTTTTACTGCGTCAGGTTTTATTGAGTCAGGGGTAATTGCAGGATTTGTTTCGTGGTCATGATGTCGCCGAAGGTGTCGGCAATCGAGGCCAGCGCCGCCCGGTGCAGCATGGCATGTGGCAGCACGCCGCCTGCGGTGTCCAGATCCCGCGTCGCGCAAGCGTCATCCGCCACGATCACGGCATAGCCGAGCGGTACGGCATCGCGAGCGGCTCCGGCCACGCAGGCGTGCGTCATCAGGCCGCTGATGATCAAGGTCTTGATGCCGGCCGCTTTCAGGCGGTTGTCGATATCGCTGGTCGGAAACACGCTGACGGAAGATTTTTGCACCACGCTGTGATGGCTGGCTGGTTGCAGTTCCGGATGAAATCCAACGCTGGCGCCGTCTTCGGCAAACACTGGCGCGCCGGCAGGGCTGACGTGCTGGACATGGAACACCGGCAGCTTTGCCTGATCGGCAAAGGCGATCAGGCGCCGGGCATTTTGCAGAGCTGCCATGCCGTCCGGGATCGGCATCTTGCCGTTGAAGTATTCATTCTGGAAATCGATCACCAGCAAAGCCGTGCTGCCGGCGTCGATTTTGGCCGCTGCGGTGGCGCCTGCCATGGTGCGGATAGTTGGATGGTTCATCTCGATGCTCCCGATTACTATGTTGGCCCGATGAACGCCCATCGCTCACCGTTGCTTTCGTTCGGGCCCGCCGTAGTGGAAACTACGACGGACGCCGGAACAGGACGAAGTATCGGCGGCCGGCGACCATGGCGAAAGTGGCCTGATAGACATAATGTGATAAGATCGGGCCATGTCAAATCCAGTCCCCATTTCTCCCGTTCCCGCCTCCGAACACGCGCATACCGTAGCCGTGGTCGTCTTCGAAGGCATCAGCCCGTTCCATCTGTCCGTGCCTTGCATGGTGTTCGGCGACGACCTGGCCCGGCTCGGCGTGCCGCGTTATCGCTTGTTGATTTGCGCTGCGGAGACTGGTTTGGTTGCCACCATGTCGGGATTTAATATTGAAGTGGAGCATGATTTATCAGTGCTGGCGCAGGCAGATACGGTGATCATACCGGCCTGGCGCGATCCGGACGAACGGCCGCCGGAGCTCTTGCTGCAAGCCTTGCGCAGCGCGCACGCGCGAGGCGCGCGCGTCGTCGGCTTGTGCCTGGGCGCGTTCGTCCTGGCCGAAGCAGGCCTGCTGGATGGCCGTAGCGCTTCCACGCACTGGGTCTGGGGCGAGGACTTCGCCCGCAAATACCCCAAGGTCAGGCTGGACCAAAAGGTCTTGTATGTGGACGATGGCGATATCCTGACTTCGGCTGGCACCGCCGCCGCGATCGATTGCTGCCTGCACTTGTTGCGGCGCGATCATGGCGCCGATGTCGCCAACCGTATCGCCCGCCGCATGGTAGTGGCGCCGCACAGGGATGGCGGCCAGGCGCAATATATCGAACAGCCGCTGCCGCAAACCGGCGGCGCCGACCAGCTCACCGTCACCCTGGATTGGGCGATCGAGCATCTGGAACAGCCGCTGTGTCTGGATGTGCTGGCCTCCAGGGCGGCGATGAGCCGGCGTAATTTCACCCGGCGCTTCAAAATGAAAACCGGCGCCACCGTCTCGCAATGGCTGCTCAACCATCGCCTGGCCTCGGCGCAGCGCCTGCTGGAAACTTCCGACAAGGCGGTCGACCGGATCGCCGAAATGGTCGGCTTTGGTTCCACTGTGTCGCTACGCCAGCATTTTACCGCCGCGTTTTCGATATCACCAGCGGCCTACCGCAAGCAATACCGGCGTGCGTGAGCGCAGGCGGGTTTGTTATACAATTCGGGTTCCCGCATTTTTCTTGCGCCGTTTTCAGGCCTTGAGCTACCAGACACCACTCCGCAATGACAGATAACTCCGCAGCACCCCTCGAAGAATCAGATGACGCCACCGGCGACGCCGGCCAGAAAATCCAGGAACCGCGCCTGTGGTGCGACGACGGCTGGACCGCGCGCATCATGAAGAACGATGACGATGACGGCTGGGCCGTGGCGATGATCAAGGATGGCGAGCGTGAACCGGCGCTGATCGGCCCCTGGACCATGGGCCGCGACAAGAAAAATCCCAAGCCGCTCGATCCTTCCGCGTTCATCACGCTGGTCAAGACCGCCACCGAATTCGTACGCCGCCACGAGCAGCAATTGCACGCGATGCTGCACAAGACCATTGTCGTCAGCGACGGCGCTGCAACGATCAGCGTTACGCTCGACATCATTCCTGACGACGATTTCCCGTACGCCGTACTGACTGCCCACGATGAAGACCGTGAACAACTGGCGCAGGTCAAGGTCGCGGCCACATTCAAGCTGAGCCAGAGCAGCGCCAGCACCTGGGTGGCTAACGAGTTCCGCAAGCCGAACTGACATCTTCCTGCCTGTTTTTTACTTCGAAACGCCTATTTTCGGATCCCCCCGGTCCGGCGGATCGAGGTGCTGGTTAATTCGCCAGTGCCTTTGTTGCCGGTAAGTGGTTTTCTGATGTGTGTAATGTATTTCCTTCGTATTCCCTCTGATTCGTCGACCTCTCCTTGAAAAGGCTTGGATGAGCGTAGCGCTGATGCTTGCCGTAACGCGACCTGCCTGACGGCGTCACCTGTTTTCTTCCGTTCTTCTAATTCAATGTCAATGGACGTGTGCCTGAAGCGATTAGTGCAATTCTACTGAATAAATGGTTGCGTAAATATCAATTCCTTATTAAATTGACAAACCGAAAATAAAAAAAGGAAATGATGGCTTTATCAAAAAAATGGCAGCTTTCAGCACTTGAATATCATGTTGATTTCCTGATCGCCCCGGTTCTGTTTGGCTTGGCGATATGGCTGGCTCCCGTCTCGCCATGGCAAATCATTCTCGGAGTATTGGCATGGTCGTTCGCAGAATACGGGGTTCACCGGTTTTTATTTCATAAGCGTTTCCGGCGCGACCATTGGGCTCATCACGTTAACGCCACAGCCTATATCGGCATCTCCGGAATTCAAGTTGGCTTGGCTTATACCTTATTACTGTTGCCGGCATGGTGGTTAAAACTGACGTCCGTCTATGCAGGTTTCATGTTTGGATATTTCGCCTATATGGCGCTGCATTATGCGATGCATCGTCCGTTATCGTGGCTTGGCCGGATGATTGACAGCCTGGTACGCAATCATGAGATGCATCATTTGAAGGGATTTGAAAAGAATTTTGGCGTCACCTCACCTTTGTGGGACCTTGTATTCCGAACCTATGTTCGTCCGTTGCCGGTTTCCGCCGGCTGACGGGTTTCAGGATTTTGCAATGTGCTGCAATACCGGCATGTTGGTTTTGTTTGATTAAATTATTCCATGTAGCAATGTTCATTGTTAAAAATGACATGTATTATTGCTGGCCGAATTGCGGCTTTGGCAATTTATTTCCATCAACAAGCTAGGGACATCATGAATCTGAGAAATTTGCGCATTTCTGTACTGGCGGTAGCTTCGCTAGCCGCATTAAGTTCGACTGCATACGCCGCAAACGGCAGCCAGGAAATCAGTGCCGGCGGCGTCAGCATCGCTGCATCGCCGCTAGGTTCAATTGAAGGAGGGCCGCTGGTTGCCAGTACTTATTTTGTGGTCGGGGCGTCATTCGTCGTTGTAGGAGTCGGAACCGTCGTTGGAAACGCAATAGAAGTCATCATCCAGAATACTGTCGACGGTAGCAAAGCGGTACTCAAGGCTTCTGCTTCCGTGGCGCACGAGGTCGGGCTTTCGGTAGGCAGCGGCATTAAAGTGGTGGCTGAATCGACCGGATATACGCTGGTTGCATCGGGAAAAATCCTCGCATTTGTGCCAAATGCAGTAGGCAAGGAACTGCTTTATCAATCCAAATTGTCAAAATGAAGAGGTTGGACATGCTACGTCGAATTTCGTGCTTCCTGATGCTGGCCATTGCTCTGCATGGTGTGGCCCGTGCCGGACAAACCTGTTCCGATGCGCCGCCACGCCCTGATTCTGTACGTATGGCATTCAGCAGCGCCAACGATCTTTCAGCGGCGTTGGATAAAGCCCAGCCTCAAGTGGCTCTGGTGGCGAGGGTCGGCCAGGATCTCTCAAAATACGGTCTGCGCTATTCGCATATCGCCTTTGTGCTCAAAGATCCAGCATCGGGCCAATGGCGCACCATGCATTTGCTCAATGCCTGCGGAACTGCGGATTCAGCGATTTGGAAAGAAGGGTTGGCAAATTTCTTCCTCGACGATCTTTTCAGTTATGAATCGCTGTTGATCATTCCTTCGCCAGAGGCACAACGCAAAATCCTGGTCAACCTGGCTGACCCTTCCAAATATCTGGAGCTGTTTACGCCGCATTACAATATGCTGGCCTATCCATTTGCCACTCGTTACGAAAACTCTAATCAATGGGTGCTGGAATTGCTCACCAAAATGTACGCTGACAATATCGAGATAGACAGCCGGGAAAAAGCACAGCAATGGCTGAAGTTGATGGGGTATGAACCGACCACGCTTAACCTTGGACCAATGACCCGCCTGGGCGGGCGCATGTTTCGTGCCAATGTTGCTTTCGACGACCATCCGAACGAACGACGGTTTGCCGACAAGATTGATATTGTGACCGTGGTGTCGATGACGCAGTTTCTTAAAAAAATCGACCCCGCAACGACACTGACCGTGGTGCCGGAACCAAAGCTGAGTGCGTTACCGAATTAAGCAGCGTCAATCCGCATCCGATTCAAAATAATTTTCTAACTCACAGTCATAGGGGATCTGAACATGGCCAATTCGTCACAACAACCGTCTTTCGCTTTCGTTGCCGCTTCTTGGGTGGCTTTACTCGCGGGTTTTATCGCTTTCCTGGCCGGCCTGTTCAACGCCACCATGCAACTTAACGAGCGTGGCTACTATTTCACGGTGCTGGTGTATGGCTTGTTTGCCGCCATTTCCGTGCAAAAGAGCGTGCGTGACCGGGTCGAAGGGATTCCTGTGACAGGGATTTATTATGGTCTGTGCTGGGTTTCGGTATTGCTGGCCGTCCTCTTGCTTGCCATCGGTTTGTTCAACGCCAGCCTGGCGCCGAGCGAAAAGGGGTTCTACGGCATGTCTTTTGCGCTTGCCCTGTTTGGCGCCATCGCCGTACAGAAAAATACCCGCGACATACAGTCGGCAAAGCCAGCCGTGATCGATTCGGAAATCTCGCAAGCTTAAAGACGGATTGCTGCACTAAAAATCACGCCAGGTTCGGATAGTTCTTGGTGTGATTTAAGTTAAACCTTATACTGTGTATTTATACAGTTTTGGTGAGCAATGCCGTACAAGTTCCGTCGTTTTCTGCTTCTTGGTTTGTTTCTGACTTCTTCTGTATTTGCTACAGATTGTCCATCGCATTACGCTGGCGGCCAGGCGCCTAAAATCCTGAATGACAAGCTGGCGCGCCAGACCCAGGAATTGTGCTACCAGGCTTTTGCGGTCATGCATTCGAGCGTTACGCGCACGCCCTTGTGGTCGGCCGAGCACCTGACGCGCGATAACATCGATGCTGCGCGCACCCTGTCGCGTGAAAACTCCTTTCATCCCGAACCGGGTTTGCTGATCAGCGGCCGCGCCGAGCTCAAAGACTATGCGCGCTCCGGTTTCGATCGCGGCCACATGAGCCCGAATGGCGACATGGCCAACCGGACTTCGCAGTACGAAAGCTTCAGCCTGGCCAACATGATTCCGCAGAATCCGCAAAACAACCGCCATATCTGGGCCGGGATCGAGAGCGCAGTACGGCGCATGGCGGTCAAGGACGGCGAGCTGTATGTGATTACCGGTCCGGCCTTCCTCGGCCAGGATCTGCAAAAAATCGGCAATGTGCTGGTGCCTACTTATATCTATAAAGTCGTTTACAGTCCCAAGAGACAGCAGGCCGCCGCCTACTTTATCAAGAACGAAGATACCCCGCATTATCAGACCTTGTCGGTATCGCAACTGGAAAGCACCTTGCGTATCGATCTGCTGCCGGGCGTGTCAAAACGCGTCAAGGATGTGGCGATGACCTTGCCTGCCGCTGGCGGCCGCGGCGAACGCAGCGCCTCGGAACGCAGCACGCCGGAAAGGTGGCCCGAGCCGGCAACCCAAGTCAAGAAAATAGAGAAGGACTTACTGTCGAAATTAATGGATGATGTGGTGAAGATGCTGGTCAATTTCGTCACAAATCTGATTAACAAAGGATGGTCGCATGTCTAAATTTACGCCGTTCGCCGATGAAAGCGCGACGCTTGCCATCGGCAAGCTGAATATCGAAAATCGCCTGGACCGGGTGAGTTTGTTCGGCGATCTCGACCTGACGCTGGATGCGCCCGGGCTGGAGCTCGCTAAAACTTTGCAAGCGCTGGTTAACCGGGTGGTGGAAGAGCTCGAATCGAGAACCTTGCCGGACAAGGTGGCTGTTGCTCCGGTGGTCAAAGTCAGCAATCCGTTTTAAATACAAGATTAAAAACAAGAGGCAACAAGATGGACGAAGCAACGGCGGGTAGTGATCCGGGATTGAGCGAAGTCGGCATGCTTGGCAATGGCGCGCCGCAGAGCCAGGTGCTGGAGCTGGTTGCCAAGCGCAAGCATGGCGTCGAAGGATGGGAGCCCTTTCATTACGAAAAAGTTTCCGAGAGCGATTATGAGGTCAGCGGCGGCGTTCCGGCGCTGATCGGTGGCGTCAAGAAATGGCCAGGGCCGCATAGTTCAGTGGTGGTGTCGGTGGCGGAGTTGGAGCAGGCCGCCGTGGCCGCTGAGACCGCTCATGCACCCGCTAAAACCGCGGCGCGGTCGATGCAAGTGGGCGCTATGCTTGCGCAGACCGCTGATGCCGGCGTCTCGCCAGACTATTTGACAGTCGTCTTGCAACTGCCGTCCGATGAGCAAGGCCGCAAGCGACTATGCAATGCACTGAGCCTGGGCACGAATTTCTTCGGCGCGCAAGTGACGGCGACGTCGTTGGCGGATGAGATCGCCGTCAACCAGCTGCTCGAATTGCGCTGCGATCCGGCCGATGTGAGAGACGCGCGCGAGCGGGCGACAAGGCGCGGTTAAGATGTTAAAGAGAAGTCCGCAGTGAAAACAATTCCGGAAACAGCACCACATCCAGCATCATCTTGAGATAGCTCGCGCCCTCGGTGCCGCCGGTGCCTTTCTTGAAGCCGATGATGCGTTCCACCGTGGTCAGGTGGCGGAAGCGCCAGTAGCGGAACGACGTTTCCAGGTCGACCAGTTTTTCCGCCAGCTCATACAGCTCCCAATGCGTGTCCGGTGTCTTGTACACCGTCAGCCAGGCTGTTTCCACCGAATTGTCGGCACTGGTGGGCAGGCTCCAATCCATGCTCAGGCGTGCCGCGTCTACCGGCAAACCGGCGCGCGCCATCAGCATCACCGCCTCATCGTAGATCGACGGCTGTTGCAGGGCATCTTGCAAGCGTGCATACGATTCGGGCGAATGCTGATGCACCTGCAGCAAGGCGGCGTTCTTGTTCCCCAACAGGAATTCGATTTCCCGGTACTGGTAGGACTGGAAGCCGGATGAATGACCGAGATAGGGTCGGATCGCCGTGTATTCCGGTGGCGTCATGGTCGCCAGCACATCCCATGCGTGCACCAGCTGATCCATGATGCGCGCCACCCGCGCCATCATCTTGAAAGCCGGCGATAAATCGTTATTGCGCAACTGCTGGCGCACCGCGTGCAGCTCATGCAGCATCAGCTTCATCCACAGCTCGCTGGTCTGGTGCTGGATGATGAACAGCATTTCATTGTGGTTGGGCGAGAGCGGCTTTTGCGCCGACAAGACCTGGTCCAGCGCCAGGTAATCGCCATAGCTCATGTTGTCTTTGAATTCCATCTCGGCGCCATGCCAGGAATTTTCAGGTTTGTAAGGGCATTCCATTTTTCTCTCCCGCTTGATCAGGTATCAGGTGACGGCTTCTTGCTGCGCGTTGATTTCATAGTCTTTGCCGATCAGGATCTGGCGCACGATCTCGACGGCGTCCCAGACATCGGCGAAGCCGGTGTAGAGCGGCGTAAAGCCGAAGCGCATCACCTGCGGTTCTCGGTAGTCGCCGATCACACCGCGCGCGATCAATGCGCGCATGATGCCATAACCGTGCGGATGGGCGAAGCTGACATGGCTGCCGCGCTCGGCATGCGCGCGCGGCGTCACCAGTGTCAGGTCGAGGCCGGCGCAGCGGCTTTCCACCAGGCTGATGAAGAGGTCGGTCAGCGCCAGCGATTTGCGGCGCAGGGCTGACATGTCGGTTAATCCGAATACATCAAGGCCGCATTCCACCATCGCCAGCGACACGATGGGCTGGGTGCCGCACAGCGCGCGCCGGATGCCATCGACCGGTGCGAATTCGGCTTGCATGGTGAACGGTGCACGATGGCCCCACCAGCCTGACAGCGGCTGCCGGAACTGCGCATGATGGCGCGGTGCGATCCAGGCAAAGGCCGGCGCGCCGGGGCCGCCGTTGATATATTTGTAGGTGCAGCCGACCGCGAAATCGGCATTCGCCGCATGCAGGTCGATCGGCACGGCGCCGGCCGAATGGGCCAGGTCCCACAGCACCAGCGCGCCCTGTTCCTGGGCGGCGGCGGTGACTGCGCGCATGTCATGCAGATGGCCGCTGCGGTAGTTGACGTGGGTCAGCATCAGCACGGCGGTTTCCGCATTCACTGCGCTGGCGAGTTCTTGCGGCGAATCGATCAGGTGGATGCGGTAGCCGCGGTTCAGCCATTCTGTGAGGCCCTGCGCCATGTAGATGTCGGTCGGGAAATTGTCGCGTTCGGTGACGATCACCTTGCGCGTCGCCGCATCCGGCTTGGCGGCTTGCAGCTGCAAAGCACCCGCCAGCAGCTTGAACAGGTTGATCGAGGTGGAGTCGGTGATCACCACTTCGTTATCCTTGGCGCCGATCAGCGGCGCCAGCTGGTTGCCCAGGCGGCCTGGCAGGTCGAACCAGCCGGCCTTGT
Source organism: Collimonas sp. (assembly GCF_039923675.1). GTDB lineage: Bacteria > Pseudomonadota > Gammaproteobacteria > Burkholderiales > Burkholderiaceae_D > Collimonas. Next base: position 18,386 of record NZ_JBDTCG010000012.1, on the reverse strand, counting down.
TCCAGCTGCGGATCAGGTCGACGCCCCATTCTTGCTGGATGACTTGCTGCGCCCGTTGCAGGGAGGCGCGCGGACGGGCGCCGAGCGAATTGCCATCGAGGTAGATCACGCCGGGCGGCAAATCGAATTGTTCGCGCAGCGGCGCCAGCGGATCGTCGGCGTCCAGCGCCTGGCAAGCGGTGCGGCTGTCGATATTATTTGTCATTTTTTTTGCTCCAGAAAATTAAAGTTGGCGCAGGACGGCCCGCACCGGGCAGCCGTCGGCGATATCCCGGTTGGCTTGCGCGCTGAACTCGGTGTCGATAGCGATCTCCCATGCTGAATTCGTGGAATTATTTTAGGCGAGCTGATTGGAATTTTTATACGAAATTGCGATACAATTTCAGTTAATTTTAGAATATATCTAAAAATAACCTGAAAATATTGAAAGATAATTTCAATGCAACTGGATGCCATCGATTTAAACATTCTGACGCTGTTGCAGCAGAATGGCCGCATCAGCAACCAGGATCTGGCGGAACAGGTATTCCTGTCGCCTTCCTCCTGTCTGCGACGGGTGCGGATTCTTGAAGAAGAGGGCATCATCAGCCGTTACAGCGCCTTGCTGAGCCCGGAAAAACTCGGCCTGGAACTGGATGTGTTCGTGCAAGTCACCATGCGCCGCGATGTCGAAAGCTGGCATGAGAACTTCATGCAGGCGCTACAGAATTATCCGGAGGTGGTCGGTTCCTACATCATCACCGGCGACGCCAATTATCTGCTGCGGGTGAAGGCGCGCAACTTGAAACACTATTCCGCCTTCGTGCTGGAGAAGCTGTACAAGATACCGGGCGTGCAGGATATCCGCTCGAATATCGTGCTGCAGGCGATCAAGGAAACCTACGAGCTGCCGCGCGAATTGTTGCGCGATGCCTGAGCTATCTCGCGACAGCGGATTTACCCAAATTGTAACTATTCAGTCCCTATGCTTGCTGAAACCGCTGTCATCCCCGCGAACGCGGGGATCCACATTACGCACTAACATGGATTCCCGCGTGCGCGGGAATGACCCGGTCAGGAATGACCCGGTCAGGAATCACGGTGTGGACTGTCGGTCGGTATCTTATGGCCGCTGAATAGTTGCCAAAAATTTTATATAGAGTTTATTAAATCATGGCAAAGACGATCGAAGAAGTTTTGCAGAGGCAGAAAGACGGCGCGCAATTTGTGCTGTCCGCACCCTTGCTCGGCCTGGATGTGGAAGATTTCGATACTGTGGCGCAGATCTGGGTCAAGGAAGGCGGCCCGGGTTTCAAGGTGGTCGGCGTGCCGCACCGGAAATGTATCGACGGCGAATTCTTTATCGACCGGGTGACGGTCGCCAAATTGCCGGTTTTTTAACGCCCGCATGGAGTAACGCGCCGCCGTCCTCCCGGGACGTGCGGCGCGCAAATTTTTCAACGATGCTGCGATTGGCGATCAGGTTTCTTTTTCGCAGTTGATCATCCATGGCGTACCGAACTGATCGGTTACCATGGCGAAACCGGCCGCCCAAAAGGTTTTCGCCAGCGCCATTTTCACCACGCCGTTTTCTTTCAATGCGTTGTACAAGCGCTCTGCCTCGGCCAGCTTGTCGACGGTTAGCGACAGGGTAACGCCCTGGGCTTTTTCAAAATATCCCGGCGGACAGTCGGAGCCCATCAATACCAGGCCTGGCGCTTCCAGCCGCACATGGGCGAGATGATCTTTCGAGCTCGGCGGGCATTGTTCGCCGCCGCCGTCCGGGGTTTCGCCGTAAGTCATCTTGAGAACGATTTTTCCGCCCAGGACTTTCTCGTAGAACTTGAACGCGGCGTCGCAGTTGCCGTTGAAATTAAGGTAGGGATTCAATTGCATGACGTGCTCCTGTTATGAATGATTGAATGAAGAAACCTGCAAAAAACGTACGTCTTGTGTTGCAATGCGAGACGCAATGCTAAACGCCGCTTACTTTTCCGCGACGGCTTTCAGGTTGGCAAGACCGGTCTCGAAATCCTTGCCGATCATGCTGTCCATACTGAAAAACAGGCCCATGATTTTCGATAGATAGGGTTTGGGGCCATACATGGCCCAGGTCACATTGTTGCTGTCGCCCTGGGGTGTAATCGTAAATTCCGCCGTGTTGTGGCCTTCCAGCGGTTTGAAGAAATCCAGCTTGATCACGATCTTGGAAGAGGGCGATGTATCCGTGATTTCCATGCGCCCCGAACCCACCGTGCCGCTCTCGCCGTCCCATGCATACACCGCGCCTTTACCGCTGGCGGCGCCGCTGAAGCTGCGCTGCATGGCCGGGTCCAGTTTCTCGTAGGGCGACCAGGCTCCCCACTGGTGGAAGTCATCGATCATGGCGAAGATCTTGTCCGGCGGCGCCTTGATCGAGGCCGTGCGCCGGACGTTGAATGTGCCGGACTGGAGCGCGGCAAGGCCAAGCGCCAGGACCAGTGCAAGCACAACGACGATGGCAGCGATGGTGATGATCTTGCGCATGAAATTCTCCTATGTGATGTGAGGTGTCCGGTTGCGGTCAAGACTTGGCGGTGGCGGCCGCCTGCCGGCGCAAGCGTTCCTCGGTTTCGCGCAACTCCGGCGTGAAGGCGTCGCCGAAATCCTCGGCCGCAAATACCTGGCGCAGCTCCAGTTCGACGTTGCCGCCGGCATCTTCGGCCGGCCAGCGCTTGACCCATTCCAGCGCCTCGGCTTTCGACTCCACTTGGATCATGGTGAAACCGGCGATCAGTTCCTTGGTTTCGGCGAACGGGCCGTCGATGATGGTCGGCTTGCCGCCCGAGAACTTGATACGCGCACCCTTGCTGCTGGGATGCAGGCCTTCGCCGGCCTGCATGACGCCGGCTTGCACCATTTCTTCGTTAAATTTTATCATTGCCGCGATCAGCGATTCGCTGGGCATGATGCCCGCTTCGGTTTCTTTGTCGGCCTTGCGTATGATCATGAAGTGCATGTTGAACTCTCCGTTAAGCGTCATGTAAAGTGTCAGTGAATGAGTCGGGGCGTGGGCCGCGGCGGCCGCCGAAATCCCGTTTCTGCTAAGTAGTCGAACCACGGACGGCAGGATCGACAAGTTGAAAATATTTTTTAATTATATTTGGTGGATATGGTTTGATTGCCAAAAAAACCAAATTTTTTTAATGATGGTGCGGGAGCTGGTGAGCCGGGGAGTCAGGATTTTGCGATGGCAGGTGAGAGGGAATAGGTAGGGTAGGCGGGTCACGCGCAATTTGCAAATTGAGCGATCGCTCAAGTGCTGCCGATTGCAAAAAAACGTTATTCAGGCTTGACAACCAGCGTCGATGCATCGTAGCCGCTGTCGCAACAGGCAGTTGAGGTACAACAATAAGCAGATGTAAAAAATCCATATAGATCAACCACATAGCTGATCCGAATCGGAGTTATCAACAGGACTGTCCACAGTTTCTGTGGGTAACTTTGCTCTGAATGAGAATTCAAGCAGGGAGCGTTCAGTCAATCAATCAGTCAATCACGACCGCCATGAAGACGGTGGACAAGCTGAGCAAGGTTAGGCCGAAGATGAAGGCGATGTCGGCATAATGCTCAAGCCGCGCGCTCTGGGTCGAACGCATTGCGGCATAAGACAGCACGCCGCTGGTGAGAAACACCAGGCTGTTCAGCGCCAGCAAGTGGCTGAGCCAGACCGCCAGCCCGCTGAATCTTGCGAGTTTGATAATCGACAAGGCCGTGATGCAAACCCCGATCATGGTGGCGGAAGAGGGCAGGATGTGTTTCGATAAATTGTTGTCGCCAGCGTTATTTATCTGCTTGATCATCGCTGCCCCGTTTTTCGCCAGGTTCCGTCAAATTCGATTAGCCTAGATTCAGAGGGACGAAGATCTTGTCTTTGTCGCGCTGCACCAGCAGCGCCACATTCTTGCCCGCCTTGCTGACCAGCTGACGCAACTGCTCGACGCTGTTGACCGGCTTGCCGTTGAGCGACAGTATCACATCGCCGCGCTGGATGCCTGCCACCGCCGACGGCCCGGTGGCGTCTTCCACCACCAGCCCGCCGTGGATGCCGACCTGTTGCTGCTCGTCCGGACTCAGTTCGCGCAGGGCCAGGCCCAGCCGTCCTTGCGAGTTGGCGCCGTTATCCTTGCCCGCGATCTTGAGCGGCGTGGCTTCCGTCAGCTTGATCGTCAGCGTCTTGGGTTGGCCGGCGCGCATTACTTCAATGCTGCTGGAAGTGCCGGGCGCGGTATCCGCCACCAGGCCAGGCAAGTCAGCCGACTGGTTGATGGCTTTGCCGTCGAAGCGCAGGATCACATCGCCCACTTGCATTCCGCCCTTGTCGGCCGGGCTGCCCCTGTCGATCGAGCTGACCAGCGCGCCGGCGGCGCTCTTCAGGCCGAACGATTCAGCCAGGGCTTGATTGACCTCTTGCACGGCGACGCCGAGATGGCTGCGGGTGACTTTGCCATGCGCGACCAACTGTTGTTCAACCTTGGTGGCGACGTCGATAGGGATCGCAAACGACAGGCCCTGGTAACCCCCGGTCTGGCTATAGATCTGCGAATTGATGCCGATCACTTCGCCCTTGATATTGAACAGCGGGCCGCCAGAGTTGCCGGGATTGACGGCGACGTCGGTCTGGATGAACGGCACATAGGTATCGTCCGGCAGAGTACGCGACTTGGCGCTGACGATGCCGGCGGTCGCGGTATTTTCAAAGCCGTAAGGCGAGCCTATCGCCAGCACCGGCTCGCCGACCCTGGTCAGGGCCGGATTGCCGATCTGCACAATCGGCAGATTCTTGGCGTCGATCCGTATCACGGCGATATCGCTCTGCTTGTCGGAGCCCAGCACCTTGGCCTTGAATTCGCGGCGGTCGGTCAGCTTGACTGTCACTTCCTGGGCGCCGTCGACCACATGGGCGTTGGTCAGGATCAGGCCATCAGAGCTGATGATGAAGCCGGAGCCTTCGCCGCGCATGATTTGCGGATGGCGCGGGATTTGCAGTTGCGGGCCGAAGCGTTTGAAGAATTGCGAGAACGGATCGTTCGGATCGGCGTCAGCCGAATCGTCATCCTGGTCGGCTACAGCGCTTTGCTTGGCCTTGCCGGTGACGCTGATGTTGACTACCGCAGGTCCGGCGCGTTCGACGATGCTGGAAAAATCGGTAGCCACCGCAACGGCGGGCGCAGCGTTGCTGACCGTTGCCGCCGGCGCCGCTACAGGTACGGTTGCAGGCACCGCCGCGTTCGCATTTTCGATGCCGATGTCAGCGTTCCTGGAATGCAGGTAGGCGCCGCCAGCCACAACCAGAACGGCGGCTGCAATGATGCTGCGGGTGAAATTCTGACGAGTCATGCTGTGCTCCTTTGCGGATGGAATAGCACACAGCATAAAGCGCGAAAATTAAAGCAAACTTAAAAAATCCAAGGTTCTTGCGAGACAGTCATTGGCTTCAAGCCGGGAAGTACACGCTGGCCAGCAAGCCATGGCCGGTATTGCGCAGGCTGACGCTGGCGCGATGGGCGTCCGCAATCTGCTTGACGATCGCCAGGCCGAGGCCGCTGCCGTGCGACTGCGACTGGCTGCCCGCAGCGCGGTAGAAGCGGTCGAACACGCGTTGCAAATCGGCCTCGGGAATGCCGGGGCCGTGGTCTTCCACCGTGACCGTCACTCCTGCCGCGTCCTGCGCAATCGAGACGTCGATGCTGCTGCCGGCCGCACTGTAGCGCAAGGCATTGTCGATCAGGTTGTTGAGCAGGATGCGCAAGGCGTCGGCGTTGCCGGTGATGCTGGCCTGCATCTCTGAACTGATGCCAAGGTCGACCTGCTGGGCATTGGCGGTCACCGCAAAATTGCTGATGACGCTGTGCACCAGTGCGTTCATGTCGAGCGCGGCATGGGCTTGTTCAAACGCGCCGGGTTCCTGCCGCGCCAGCGTCAGCAATTGCTGCAGCAGGTGGGTGGCGCGGTCCAGTCCTTGCTTGAGGTCGTAGAAGGCCACGTGCCGTTCAGCATCGTCGTTGGCGCGTTCCGCCAGTTGCACCTGCAGGCGCAAGGCGGTAAGCGGTGTGCGCAGCTCATGCGCCGCGTCGGCGACAAAGGCGCGCTGGGCATTGATCGACTGCCCCAGCCGCGCCAGGAGATCGTTCAAGGCCTGCGTCAGCGGCTGGATTTCCTGCGGCAGCTTGGCGTCGGGGATGGCCGACAAGGCGTGCATGTCGCGCGCCTGGACTTCGGCGGCCGCCCGTTTGATCGGCGCCAGGCCGCGGCTGACGGCGATCCAGACCAATATGCCTAATAGCGGAAACAGCAGCAGCAACGGTGTGAAGGTCTTGACCGCCATCTGCGCGGCGATGCGGTTGCGGGCACTTTGCGGCTGCGCGATCTGCACCACGGTATTACCGATCTGTGCGCTGTACACGCGCCACAGGCCGGTGCTCAGGCGGACATTGGTAAAGCCCAGTTCCGCCTGCAACGGCAGAAATTCTTGCGAATGCGAGTGATAAATCACGACGCCGGTATTGTCCCAGATCTGGATCATGATCTGGTCATCCAGCTCAGGCCCGGCGTCGCTGCCGTCGATCATCGGCAAGAACGCCTGGCGCGGCAGCGAGGCGACGATTTTCTGCATCTGGTAGTCGAACAGCGTGTTGGCTTCGCCACGCACCTGGAAATACAGGGCAATCCCGGCCAGCAAGATGCCGGCGCTCAAGCCGGCCGCCAGCCAGCGCAGCAGGCTCCTGCGTATCGACGGCGTCGACGAGGTCCATCTCATTTAGCCACCATGTAACCGATGCCGCGTACATTCTTGATGAAGTTGCTACCAAGTTTTTTGCGCAGTGCGTGGATGTAAACTTCGACCGCGTTACTTTCTATGCTGTCGTCCCAGCCGTACATTTTTTCTTCCAGCTGCGCGCGCGACAGCACGACGCCGGGGCGATCGAGGAAAGCCCGCAGCAAGGCGAATTCCCGTGCCGACAGATTGACTTGCTGGCCGTCCAGCGTGACTTCATGGGTGGCCGGATTGAGCGTCAACTGGCCCAGTTCGACCAGCGGTTCGGCGCGCCCAGAGCGGCGTCGCAACAGGGCGCGGATACGCGCCGCCAGTTCTTCCAGGTCGAAAGGTTTGACCAGGTAATCGTCGGCGCCAGCGTCCAGCCCGGCAACCCGGTCCGATATGGCGTCGCGCGCAGTCAGGATCAGCACCGGAATCTGATTGCCGCCGGCACGCAAGGACTTCAGCACTTCCAGGCCGTTTTTTTTCGGCAGGCCGAGGTCCAGCAGCAATAGCTGATAATCCTCTTGCGCCAGCGCGCTGAGCGCGGCGACGCCGTCCTGCACCCAGTCCACCGCAAAACCGTCCTGCCGCAATCCCTTGCGCACGGCTTCGCCCACCATCAGATCGTCTTCCACCAACAGCAAACGCATAGCTCCAACTCCTCGGGGAAAAAACGCACGGCGCTGATGTTTACAAAATCAGGCTGCCGACAATCGTGACAGTGTAGCCGGATTGAATTAAGCGACTCTTAAAGTCATGTCGGCCTGCCTGGAAATTTTCCGCGCAGTATTCTGAGCATCGATAAAAATCCCATGCAGATCAGTCACTTAGCTGAAACACAGGCATGTTATCAACAGGACTGTCCACAATTTCTGTGGGTAAGTCTGCAACGAGATATTGAACAGTGATGAAAAATCCTTATGAATCATGTACTTATCTTGACAGTTGGGGAGTTATCAACAGGACTGTCCACAATTTCTGTGGGTAACTTCGGAAATGAAAGTTGAGCAGTGATAAAAATCTTATATAAATCAGTCACATAGAAAAATTGAAAGGGAGTTATCAACAATGCTGTCCACAATTTTTGTGGGTAACTTCTGATTAGAGGAAAACATCTTAACGACGCTTAATCCGCCTTAAAAATGTTTCCATATGTCAATATTGCCGCGGGCAGGACACTGATGGTATTTTGTTACCGTCCGCCCATTCCATTCCCGGCTGCCGCCCGTGGTGAATGCGGCGCCTGCCGGGCAATCCTTTTGATGCAAAAGCCTTTAGCAGTAACTACAACAAGGAAACCAGCAATGAAAACACTATTTGTACTTTGTGCTTTGTGTTCGAATATGGCTGTGGCAGAAACAGTATCCCCTGAAGTAAAACCCGATCCCCTTTACACCCATCATTTATCGTCTGCCGGACCGCTCTCCAAGGAACAGCTGCTGAAGCAAAAGCCGAGCCGGAAGCCGGCCACGACCGCACGCAGCATGGCTGCCGGCGCTGTCGCCAATGCCGCCAGCAGCAACACCTATACCTATTTGCGTTGCTGGTACCGCACCAACAGCGATCCGACCAAACCGACCACGACCTACGCCTGGGGTCTGGATCCGTCCAGCGGCGACTATTACCGCATCAACGGCTACTGGTGGGCCGGCGGCGCGCTGAACTGGGAAAACATGTTCTATAGCGATGTCGCCCAAAGCACCTTGCAATCCGTCTGCCAAAGCACGCTGACCGCCAAGGGTATCAGCCAGCCGGTGGCGATGGTGGCCGCCGCCGATAATGCGCTGTCGTTCAACTACACCGTCTGGACCACCGATAGCGTGGCGCAAAGCGGCATCAACAAGATTGTCGCCTTTGGCGACAGCTTGTCCGATACCCAGAATATCTACAACGCCTCGAATTGGAATTTGCCCAACTCCAATAGCTGGTTCCTGGGCCATTTCAGCAACGGCAAGAACTGGGTTGAATATCTGGCCGCCAACCTGCAGCTGCCCTTGTATAACTGGGCGATTGGCGGCGCCGGCGTGACCACCCAGAACCTGGTGATACCTGGCGTGATCCAGCAAGTGCAGTCGTATACGACCTACATGCAGAAGGCGCAGAATTATCAGCCGCAAAACACCTTGTTCACCTTGCTGATCGGCGGCAACGACCTGGTCAATTACAACAGCACGGTCGACCAGGTGATCAGCGGCGAAACCCAGGCCTTGCAAAGCCTGATCCAGTCCGGCGCGCGGAATATCCTGTTGCTGAAACTGCCGGATGTGTCCAAGGCGCCGGTCTTCACCATCAAGACCACGGGAGCGACCGTGGCGGCGCAGGTGATCGATCTGAACAATCGCCTGACTGCACTGGTCGCTTCGCTGCAAGCGCAATACGGCAGCAGCCTGCATATTCAGCTGTACGATACGTATGCCTTGTTCAACGATCTGCTGACCAATCCAGCCAAATACCGGGTCAGCAACACCACCCAGTCCTGCCTCAACATCAATACCGATTCGAGCTTGAATTACCTGAGCACGCAGAGCGCCCGTTCACAGTGCGGCAATCCGGACAGCTTCGTGTTCTGGGATACCTTGCATCCGACCACGCATACGCACAAGTTGCTGGCCGATGCGGTGACGGCATTCTACAAGGCTAACCTGCAGCCTTGATAGCGGCGCCGGCCCGGCAGGTCAGCGCCGGGCCGCGCTCCGATTCAGATATACAGGTTCACATTGCCGCCGGCAGAGACAGTCGGATGTTTCTCCGCCGGCCTTTGTTTTTATCTTCTGCGCCGGCTTGTTGCGTCCCGGATAGTTGCGGCGCCGCGGCCATTTGGCTTAGCCGGCTGATTTCCGTTTCAATCGAGTTGATCTGCAATTGCAAGCCCTTGATCTGCATCTCGGCCAGATTCTCATCGCCCGACCGGGTTGCCGCATGGGCAGCCGAGGAACTGATTTTCATGGCATCCTTTCTGGATAAGTGTCATTCAGTTAACGACAAAATTCCAGAAAACTTTAATACTGTACCCAACGGGGGCCGCGCAAGCGAGGACGTAAAATGTCACCTTGAACGTTGATCGAGAAGCACATGACACAAAATACACAACAACATCTGCATGGCGTCACGCTGGAGGCGATGCTGACTGAACTGGTCGCACATTATGGCTGGGATGGCCTGGGGCAGCGCATCGATATCCGTTGTTTCAAGAGCGACCCCAGCATCAAGTCCAGCCTGACATTTCTGCGCAAGACAGTGTGGGCGCGTGAAAAGGTGGAAGCCTTGTACGTCGGCATGCGACGTGCGATGAAATGAGTTTGCGTAAAATGAGGTAAAGTTTTACCGCGCCATTTGAACCCATGAATTCAAATGCATGATTTGCCGTGGCGCTTTTTCCGTTGTTCCGATGCTTTGCTTACAGCACTGAAGGAAGAGCCGCCATGCGCAATGTGATTTATAAGACAGTGGTCCTGAAGGCGCCTGCCGAAGCACTGTTCGATATGTATGTCGATCCGTTGTTGCACCAGGCGATCACCGGCTTGCCGGTGGTGATCGGGGATCGGGCCGGCGACGAATTCGAGGCGTTCGACGGCGCCCTGAGCGGCGTCATGCTGCAGGTCGCCAAGCCGCGGCTGATCGTCCAGACCTGGCGCTCGCCGGCGTTTACCGACGACGATCCCGATTCGGTCCTGTTTCTGTCGTTTCATCCGCAGGGTGAACAAGGCCGTATCGACCTGGTTCACCTGGATGTTCCCGAGCAGGAGTATGAGGACGTCAAGAAAGGCTGGCGCGAAAAATACTTCGAGCCGTGGCGCGAATTCCTGGCCAATGAATGGTCGGCTACCCGCTAGCGTAGCTGCAGGATTGTTGAAATAGCAGCTTAAAATAACGGCTTAAAGCATCCAGCCCCTAAGTTGCAAGCCTTTAATTTTCGCGGTACGGGGCCTGACTTTGATTGCACCTTTGTACACCGCGCTCGGCTGGACGGTTTCGAACTGCCGTTCCAGACGCGCGGATTTCCCCCTTCGCGGCGTGGCATCCACGCAACCAGAACGATCCTGCCTTGTCATGGTTGCGGGAAGCGATTACCGCGGTGGGCGCGCGTAGCTTGCCAGAGACATGGTATGAACGCGCATGAATCCACAACGAACCGGCCGCCGCCATGCGCGCTGATTGAATGATTGGTCAAATAACAATCCTTGCAACGTTGCTGCATGCAAAATGACTGTCATAAATTTTCGTTTGTAAACCTGTCAAATGTGACAGGTGTGGCAGCGTCCGATTCTTACTAGAATGAGTTGTCTATCGGAGCCTATCCTCTCCTATGTTGATATTTAGCCCGCTGCCGCAAGGTGGCGGGCTTTTTTTATTTGCCGCGATTGCTCATTCGATAGGCAGCCGCGATTCAGGCAACAGAAGCGGCAACGGAAGCGGCAACGGAAGCGGCAACAGAATCCAGCCATTTCATGGCCCCTGCAGAGATTGCGCGTGGAATTACTTGCGCTTAAGATCTGCCATTGTTCCATGCCACCCACCACATCGCCGTATTGTGGCGTGCGGCGGGAGCCGTCACAGGGAAACTGAATGCAAAAAATCCGCTCCATCCTGTCAGTCATGTTGTTGCTGGCCTGCGCGTTGCTGCTTGCCGGCTGCGCCTCATTGTCCACCTCGATCTCGCAGTTTGAAAAAGGCAATTATGTCACTAGTGTCAGATCGACAATTACCTATCTCGATGAGAAATACAAGAAAGCCGGCTACGACGATAGCGACGAAAGAAACGCCATCCGCGAACGTTTCCGGATTATCGAATCCAGTTATGAATCCACCATCAAGAATGTCGCCGATCGCGAATACGACAAGAAAATAGCTGCCTATTCAGCGTTGCTGGAGATCCGGACCCTGCTGGCCAGCCGCAGTTATTACGCCAGATACACCGATTTGCCGGAGCGCTATTCCGAACTCGTATTGCGCGAAAACCTGGCCGGCCAGTACTACCTGAAGGCTGGCGCCGCAGCCGCCGTCAAGAACAACCGCCAGGCCGCCATCGGTTTTGCCGCGGCGTCCGACACCTATCAAAAATATGGCGACTACAAAGACGCCAGGAAGCAAGCCGGCAAATACAAATACGCAGCCGACAACCAGGACGCCGGCGACTACTACCGGCAAGGGCAGGGTCTGGTGGCGCGTAACCAGCAACGCAGCAGGGCCATGTACCGCGACGCCGGCCAGGCTTTCTATAACGCCTATAACGTGTACCGGGACCATGGCGCCTATAAGGATGCCAGACGCTTGCCGACAAATATCGCGCCATGGGCACCGTCGTGCTCCAAATCAGCAGCAACGAACCGAACGGCGACATCACCCGCAGCGTGCTGGGACTGTTCGATCTCGGCTTTACCCGGTTTCAATATGGCGCCGGCGGCAATGCCGACCTGGGCATGTACCTAAACACGTCCTACCTCTACTATCCGCCCAAATACCGGCAGTACGTGGAAGCGGTGAGCGAGAATGTCGAATCCAGGAATCAGGACGGTACGACGGCGGTGCGCACCTACCGTTTCAACCGCAAAGTGGTGGTCGAAGAAAATTCGATGCAAATCACCCTGGACTTGTCGGTCACCCGCGTGCCTAACCTGGACCTGCGTTATAACGAAGTGGCGGAAAGCCGTCGCACCACCATCAGCTATTACGGCGACGTGCCGGAGAGTGGCAAGGGCAGGTATGGCTACCGCACCGAAGGGTATCTGATGGACCGCGACCAGCTCTGGCAAGCCGCACAAGCCCGGCTGATCAATCGCGTGAACAGCGACAACCGGATCCGCATGATCCAGGACGATATCCGGAATTTCTAGGCGTCGGATCATTTCACATCGCAGAAAAACTTCCGGGGAAATTTCTGCCATGCATCCTGCTAAACTACAGGATTGCACAAGCATGGCGGCATGCGGATTGCCTGGGCATGCCGCTTTTCTTTCAGCTTTTTTTAATTTTTCTGATTTTTTTATTTATCCATGACTTCGATTCGCGGCCCATCCTTCCAGTTAGTCGACCAGATCGATGCCGATCAGCTTGCGCGTGACGGTGGCTTTGGCGCGCGTACCCGGCCTTTGCTGGTCAAGGGCGCATTGCGCAACTGGCCGGCGCAGCAGAATTGGTCGTTTGAACAAATGGCGGCGCTGCGCTACAAGGACGGTTCCGAGCCGCAGGTGAAATTCCAGAACGGATTGGTGGAGCAGGGCCAGACCCGGCCCCGGCCGGTGATGCCGGTCAGCCCTTATCTGCAAGGGCTGGCGCAACTGGCCAAGCGTGCCTTGCCGGACGATGTCGGCTTGCTGCCGGACCGCCGCCGCCATCAACTGGCGGCCGGAGAAGAATTTTTTCTCGACTGGGCGCACATGCAGTCGTTCCAGCCTGACCGCATGTATCTGGCGCAGTGGAATATCCTCGACGAATTTCCGGCGCTGCGCCATGATTTTTCGATCAAGGATTTGTGGCCGGGCTGGCGCTGGACCTGGGAGTATGTCTTCATGGGGCCGGCCAACACCGTCACCGGCCTGCATTATGACTTTCCGCATAACTGGTTTTGCCAGGTCCGCGGCAGCAAGGAATTCATACTGTTCCCGCCCGAACAAACACCGCATATGTGCATCTCCGAGAAATTCGACTGGGGTGCGATCCTGAGCGACATCAATATCTCGCGGCTTGACCAGCAACCGGATCAACTCAAGGAATTTGAAAAAACGCTGGGTCTGTATGCGCGAGTGGAAGCGGGCGACGCGCTCTTCATTCCGAAGCGCACCTGGCATGCGGTGGTGTCGCTGGAACCGTCGATCAGCCTGGGTGTGTTTGGCCTGACAGCGCCCGAAGTCTTGTTGGGCGGCGTGCCCAACGAGATCAAGCATCTATTTCACAAAATGCATTTGTACCGATGGGGCAATTGCACCTGCCATAAATTTTAAGATCCTGGCCGAAGTCGCGTCAGCAACCGTGGTTCCCTGCGAGGCAAAGCGACATTGAAGAACGCGCAACGCTCACAGCTGTTTCTTTGGCGCGGCTGTTCCCTGGTGATCGGTCCCGGCATCGACTCCAGATTCCACGCACATTTTGCGACCCAGCTGACCTGGGGCCTGGACGCTCCGTTCCAGGCCCGCCTGGCGCCGGACCTGCCGTGGATCACCACGCGCGCCGCCATCTTTGGCTCCAACCAGCCGCACCAGATTCACTGCGAAGCGAGCTTGCTGGCGCATTTGTTCATCGAGTTGCCGCAGCGTTCACCGGCTGCACACAGCGTACTGGTGGCCGACTATGACAGTGCCGCTGGTTTCGCGGCAGTGCGTGACGGACTCGTGCCGGCCCGGCATGGCGGCCTTGACCTGCAGCAGGCCGGGCAACTGGCGCAAGACTGGCTGGCGTGCACCACGCTGCATGACCGCGCGCGGCCGGGGTTTGATCACCGCATCAGCCAGGCGCTGGCTTCGATTGCGGCACATCCGGTGCAACAGCCGTTGAGCGGCGCCGAGCTGGCCGCCAGCGTGCATTTGTCGGCCAGCCGCTTTACCCATCTGTTTCGCCAGCAGACCGGCCTGTCGCTATCGCGCTACCTGTTGTGGTCGCGCTTGATGGCTGCGGTCGATGCGGTCGCACGCGGCGATAATATGACGCATGCCGCACACGGCGCCGGTTTTGCCGACCTGGCGCATATGAGTCGGACCTTCCGCAATACCTTCGGCGTCGTACCCTCGGAGTTGCAAAAAATGGCGATTGCGTTCAAGCGCGAGGAAAAATGATGGTCTAAGATGGTCGTATACCAAGAACATGGAGACCGTCATGAACCAGAATACCCAGCAATTGGCAGGCCGCACCATCGACACCTTGCTTGCCAAATACTCTGAAAGCCACCTGAACCCGGTCAACGAGGTGATTCATTTCATCTGCGTGCCGGTGATCGTCTTCACGCTATTGGGTTTGCTATGGGCGATCCATCCCTTGGTTGCCGTGGCGGCGGCGTTGGCGTCCCTGCTGCATTATTTTTCCCTGTCGGCGCCACTGGCGATCGGCATGCTGTTGATGTCCGCTGCGATGCTGGCGCTGCTCTACGTTTTACCGTCGCATCTGGTGCTGCCGGTGTCCATCACGGTGTTTGTGATTGCCTGGATAGGGCAGTTTGTCGGGCATAAGATCGAGGGCAAGAAGCCTTCGTTTTTCGATGATTTGCGCTTCTTGCTGATCGGGCCCTTGTTTGTGCTGGGGTTCTTGTACCGCCGTCTGCATATCGCTTATTGATGGCAACGGTTCACGATGGCGCGATGAAAATTGCTGTCTTCGGCGCCGGTTCTATCGGCGTCTATGTCGGCGCTTCGCTGTATGCCGCCGGCGCCGATGTGGTCATGATCGGCCGCGCCGGCATGCATCGGCAAATTGCCAGCCAGGGCGTGCTGCTGAGCGATCTGGCAGGCCGCCGGCAACAACTTGTGGCGCTTGATTTTCCTTATGAAGAAAATCCCTCCGCACTAGCCGATGCGGACCTGATCCTGGTGACCGTCAAGAGCGCCGACAGCACAGCGGCGGCGGCCGCGATTGCGGAATGCGCCAAACCGGGGGCGCTGATCGTCAGTTTGCAGAATGGCTTCGGCAACGCCGATGCCTTGCGTCGCGTCATGACCGGGTGGCAGGTATTGGCGGGCATGGTGCCTTTCAATGTCGTGCAGATGGAGGGCAGCCGCTTTCATCGCGGCAGCGGCGGCGAGCTGATGATCGAGGCATGCCCCGGGTTTGAGCCTTGGCAAGCGATCTTTGACAAGGCGCATTTGCCGATACAGCAGCGCCATGATTTCGCAGCCATCCAGTGGGGCAAGCTGCTGCTGAACCTGAACAACGCGGTGAATGCGCTTTCTGATTTGCCGCTGAAGGAAGAGTTGTCGCAACGCGCTTATCGGGGCTGCCTGGCTTTGCTGATCGAGGAGGCGCTTCAGATTTTACGCGCCGCAGGAATCCGCCCCGCCAAGATCGCCAGGGCTGCCCCGCAATTCCTGCCGGCGCTGCTGCGTCTGCCAGATGCATTGTTCAAGCGGATTGCGGCAGCCATGCTGAAAATCGATCCGGAAGCGCGCTCGTCGATGTGGGAAGACTTGCGGGCGGGGCGCCGGACCGAAGTCGATTACCTGAATGGCGCAATTGTCAGTCTGGCGCAATCGCTGGGCAGGGATGCTCTCGCCAATCGCAATATTGCCGCGCTGATCCATGCCGCCGAGCGTACAGGCTTGCAGTCCTTGTCTGGAGAAGCGCTTTATCTCAACTTGCAATCCCGAAACTTACAATCTGATACGAAACGATAAAGATTTTTTTAGGCGGAGGAACGGAAAGAGCGTAGATTGACTCGAAGTTAAGCCGTCGTCTCAGAGATCCATTTTGTTGATGAAACCATTGCGAAAGGTCCGATATATGAAAAAGCTACTGAGCATACTGACGCTGTTGCTGGCGGTCACCCCTGTAGTTTATGCACAAGACCGGCCCATGGGACTTGAAGGGCATCCGGATGCCAGAAACGACCGTCGCTCGGAATCTTTTTACGACGGCAATCATCGGGCCGCCACACACAGCGTCATGCGTTGCAAGGATGGCGCCATGCGCAAGGCACGCGCCGACGCTTGCCGCGGCCATGATGGCAAACACAAATGACGGCAGGTAGGGGGAGTTCGCTTCAGTTGATAGAAATATTTGTCGCTGATATATGAATATCTAATATCTGTTATCAGGCAAATAAAGCAGACGACAATGCTGCATTGCCATATAGTTACACCTGTCTCCTCCAACACCTCCTAAGGTTTGGATTCAGCCCGCAACCGCAAGGTGAGCGGGCTTTTTTTTTGTCTGTACATAACGGAACCGGACATGCAGTGCCTGTCGCGGGCAGTCGGCGGTAGTAATTGACCCGACCGGAAGCAGTCGTTAAAAGGGCATATGAATCATGGACTTGGATTTTTTACAGCCGAGTTGTCAACAGGCTTGCACACACTTTCTGTGGGTAACTTTGGCGTCGCGCCATACTGTGGGCAATAAAAAACCCCGCAGGCGGCGGGGCTAGTGATATCAAGCAACGAACCTGCTTCAGAAACGCAGGAAAGAACCGCCCATTCTTTTGTAAGGCGCGCTCCAGATTGCCAAGACCTTGTCGAGCAGACCAGGTTGTTGCTTGGCTGGATTTTTGCCGTCGAAATGCGCATCAAGATGTGCTTGCGCTTGCATTGCGCGGGCGATCGAGCGTGCCGACATCGGCAGTGGTGGAGAGATCATATTATTCGCTTTCATTTTATCGTCTATGTTGCAGTGCAGTATAGAGATTTTGAAAAGACTTATCCAATTTCGGTTTCACATAGGAGTCATGCCATTTGTGAATATCATTGTGGAACGACTCCGCAGGCAGTGTGAAAACAGGCTCTTATGCCGAATTCGTCTATGCATATAGCCAACATATTGGCAGACGACAAATTTCGTGCTGTAATGCAGCAAGCCGCATAGCCGCTGCATCCAGCCGGGCGGCGATTTTGCTGGAGACAACCCAACTGTTCGAAACGGAGAGAAAATCATGAAAAAACTGTCAGGTCTGGCATTACTCGCTTGCTGCTTTATCTTTAACCCGGCATTTGCCGAAAATGCACAGCAAAGCAAGATGGCAACGTGCAACAAAGATGCCACCGGCAAAGCTGGCGACGACCGCAAGGCTTTCATGAAAGATTGCCTGAGCACAAAGCCGGCAGCCGCTGCTCCTATGACACAACAAGAAAAAATGAAATCATGTAATGTCGACGCCACCGGTAAAAAGGGTGACGATCGCAAGGTGTTCATGAAGCAATGCCTGTCAAAACAGAAGGCTTAAGCTTGTTCGCAGCAGCGATGTAATGCTGCAACTAAAGAGCCCCGCCGCGTGCGGGGCTTTTTGATTTTCATTTTGTTACCAATTTGCCGCCTCGTGGCGGGAATTAATGTTTACTATGCGAAGTCGAACCCAGCACGTACCTTATAAGGAAAACTACATGAAAAAATTAGCGCTCACCCTTACCCTCGGCCTTGCTTGTGTAGTCGCTAACGCCGCCGACTGGCAATCCGTCGGTTCCAGCGATACCTCGGAGCTGAAGCTGGACCAGGCATCGATCAAGGAAACCAAGGGTATCCGGGAAGCATGGTCAATGTGGAATTTCAAAGAGCCGCGCAAGAACGATGGCGACGCCAAAGTACTGCCAACCTTCCAGTCCTACCAGGATTTCACCCAATACGATTGCAAAGCCAAGACTTTGCGTCTGAGTAAAGAGATTCTGTTTGCAGGACTCGATGGCGCCGGCACCAAGGTAGATCACAGCGATGCTTTGAAAGGCTCGACCTTTGTCAAGCCGGCTGACGGATCGGTGGCAGAAGTGATGATGAATTTCGTCTGCAAATTCGATCTCGCCGCCAAGTAATCACGATAGCGAACAAAAGCGGCAGGCGGATTTCGATCCGCTGAGGGTGTAAATAATTTTGTGTAAACGGTCATTTGGCAGGACACTGCCGCCATCAAGGAGAAACAATGACCGTCGCAACGCGTAACAAACGGGCCAAGCCCGATCCAGAACTGCTGAAACTGGCT
>NZ_JBDTCG010000011.1:0-45468 GCF_039923675.1 Collimonas sp. | reverse complement strand
GCGGTGATTTCCATCAGATTGTTTTGCGCCTGCTGGATGACTTTGCCCTTGTTGGCAATCGTGCGAATGTCACCGTCGACACTGAATTGCTCGATATCTTTGCCCGCCGTGTGCAAGATGGACTGTGCCGCGTAATGCTGCTGGTTGCGGCCTGCGACGGTATCGATATTTTCACCGGCATAGATCGTCTGGTCCTTTGGCGTGGCGCTGGCGATACCGGCGGGTGAGCTGATTGCGATCACAGGCTGTCCGCCCGGCGCAGGTCCTTTTGCGTCGGTTTCATTGCCGGTGCCATGGCCCAGTGCGTCCACTGCCTCGCTCAGGCTCTGCTGTGGCTTGGGATCGCGCTTGCCGCCTTGATGAGCGCTGGCAGCGTCGCCTAGCCCCTTGGCGATGTCGAGCGCCTTCTCCAGGCAACTGATCAATTCATCGCGACTGAGCGTGCCGCCTACCGCCTTGGCGCGGCCATCGGTAGTAAGAAGCAGTCCCCTCCCGCCACGGACTGCGCCTGCCGCCCCGGTTTCTAAAGCGAACCCTTCACCTCGTGCATCCTTTCGGCCTGTGTTATCCTCGATGCGAGTGATATGTCCAAGACTTAGCATGGAATCCTGGTGATCGCTTCTGAGCTGGACTTGTATCTTGTCCGCGGTATCGTCGAAAACGAGATTATTACTTCTTCCGCTAGGCTTGTTACCGCCATCTGGAACTAGTTCACGCGTACGTGTACCGCTTAATGCCTGTTGCGTAGGAAGTTTCCAAGGCGGCATTTTGCGCTCGTTATACACGCCCCCGATGATAAGCGGGTGGTCCGGATTGCCATCAAGAAACATGACGACAACTTCCGAACCGACCCTGTGAATTGCATTCGTGCCCTTTTGCCCTCCGGCCCAAGGAACGGCTGAGCGCACAAATGCGAAGCTCTTTTCATCGTTATTTCCGATCCGGTCCCAGTGGAATTGCAGACGTACACGGCCGTACTGGTCGGTATGTACGCTATCCGGCCCAGATGGACCGACGACCGTAGCAGTCTGCGGCGCAAGGATGAGCGTTGGTGTCGATTGAAAGCTGCGGCCTGGTCGCCACGGAATCATTTTACGGATGCAGGTCAGGCGATTGCTGTAGTTGGCCTGTTCATCGGCCTGCTGCAAATAATTATTCGATGCGATGTGATGGACATCGATAATCAGATATTCGTTTTTGCTGGCCTCTTCACGACCGCCGAAAACACTGTCGTTGAAATGACCTGTAAATTGAAACGTGCGCCCTGGCACCACTCTGCTGTTATTACCAGCAGCTTCGCGCTCCTTCGCATGCGCTTCAATTTCTTCCATACGCATTTTCGACAAACTGTCAGCGCCCTGAGCATTCTTGAAGCTATATGCTCCTGTATACTCGTATTGCTCCAAACTAAGCACGCCGCCCTGTTTATTCAGAGTGGGGACGCCAGCGGTGACCGGAACCGGGTTCTTGAAGTTAAATCCACCTACGGTGCTGCTGCTAGCAACAATGTGCCGAATCGGGGACCACTCGAAAATCCCATCTTCCTCTTGGGCGCCTACGTGACGCTGGAAACGAATCTCGGCATCGCCGTTAATTGGTGCGGCTTGTGTAGAATCATCGGACAAGATAAGCTTATGCCCCTTGGCCGTATGTTCATACCAATAATACCAACCGGCGTCCTCCCACCTACGATGCAGATAATTATGGTCAGACTCATTGAACTGCACTGCATCCGTCATCGTGGGGTCTTGACCCCGCACATGAACATCCCAATCGGGCAGCGTTGAATAGTCGGAAAAAATCAGTTCGGACTGCTCGCGCAATGTCTTGCTGTGAAAAATATAGCAGTCTTTACGAAGCCGTAAATATTTGATCCACGGACCCAGTTCGGCCTGATAAAAAGTAATACCGGCGTCAGAACGCAGCAGGCGGAATGAATAGCAAATCCCATTGAAGTAGCGCAGATTGCGGTCCTTCTGGACCAGCGATACGCACAGCATCTTGCCTTGTACGTCCTTCAATTCGAGGTTTGGATTGTCGGACAGTATTTCAAGCGTAAATGTAAAATCCCGCGACAGCCCTTCCTTTGCATCCAGCTTATTGACAAGTAGCTGGCTTTGCGGACCATCCTGATGTGGAAATTCCAAGCGCAGCATTCGGGCATGTTGACGGCCCTGGGTCAGGCTCTGTAAAGTTTGGATCGCGTTTGCCATGCACTTGTCTTCCGGCGATTATTTTCATCACTGTGAAAAGAGCCGTCGCACTGCTATGCCACGGCTCTGATTATCAATCGAAAAATTACACGACCTTGTTGGTCGAGAGGTCCCAGCCGCCGGAGGTGTTGCCGCCGGAGCCGCCGCCGATTTTTTGCCGCGTGTATTTCCATTTGACTTTGGAGTATTTCAGGCTGACGGACTCGCTCAGAACATCACCTTCGGTAACGGATGGTGTGACATCGGAAATCAGCAGATTTGAAAGTTCGATTTCGAAGTATTTGATACGGTCGCCCTTGCCGTCAGCGCGCAGAAATTCGAACTTTGCGGTATCGATGGTTTTACCTGATGAGCAGTTTTGCAAAAGCAGGGGTGTAGCCAAGTCCGCGATCTTGGTAATGACGATATCCTTATGCTCGCAGCGCTCAGCGGTGTGGCCGCCGCCTGTCGATGCCGTAGCCGACTTGGGTTGCAGCACTTCCCACTGTACCGACTTGCACTCGATCCAATCTTTGTGCGCGCTGTCAGTAGACTCGCCCTTGATGCCATTAATTTGCAGATATACGTCGATAGCCATGGTGATATTCTCTATTGGTGAATGGTTGTGGCTGCATCTCCTTCTGGTCGCAAGCCGACAATTACACATAAATGTTCATATAATTTTTGAACATGCCAGTGTAGTGCAAAACAAATATCTTCCGTACCTGTTAATTTTGTCAGGCGGCGGTATCGTTTAAATCGATCTGCTTGTATTTCTGGAGAATGTAAAGCGGGAGAAAATTGAACAGACTATTCTGTTTATCATGCTGAGCATGACACAGAATCGAAGCATGGAAACCGCTATGTTGCCATTGTTAATAATGTTATCAAAAACAATATTGGCGCTTACCCGAGGCGATACTCACACCAAAATCTCAAATCTGTGTATTTTCTATAGCTGAGATTATCATCTTAACAACAACATAATTCCCATGCAAGGCTTACTGCTACCATTTAAGATAGGACTTACGCAAAGCGCATGCGTACGTCTGGATTTTTCAGTTGTTGGCAAAGGGCGTTCTCAAAAACCAAGTGCAACACCAGCTGCGCCGCGCCGCGATTACATCCGATGTAATTGGCAGACAGCACAGCCGCTTCTACTCTTTGGCTGTCGCTACCAATCCGGTGGCGCTCACCGTCAAGGAGCTACCATGTTTACCTATCCGTCCAAACGATCGAGTCCGCCCCGGCGCAATCGAAGCCCGTGCTCAGGCAACTGCAGCAGGCGTTCGGCCTGATCCCGAACATCGCGGCCGCTATGGCCGCTTACCTGCTGATGACCAACGACGCAGCGCCGCGCTTTTTCAACCACTTCATCGATATGGATTCGCGCGAAGGACCGCGCAACATGCTGCATCTGATCTTCGATCCGCAGGGCATGCGTCCGTTCGTGGCCGATTGGGACAACGTCTCCCGCCGACGACGCTACGGAAGCACGCCACCAGCAACTGTTCGCAGCGCATTCAAAGGAACGCTGAGCTACAAGGGCATCCAGAATCTGTTCAACCAGAAACTGTCATGGGATCCAAGCAGCCCGTATTACGACATCACGCAAGGCGATCCGTGCGGCCGCTTGGAGCGAACTACAAATTCCTGTGACCGGCCTTGCACGTTTGCCAGCCACGGACACGACAAAGACCGGCATTCCCGGTCCCTGCCTGACAATCAGGAAGACACAGCTTCCATGGCGTCCCGCGCCGCCTGCTCCAGCAGCTTCATCAGCTTGATATAAGGACCCGGCCCATGGCTCACCCGGGCTACGCCCGCCTTCGCCAATTGCGGCAAGGAGGGCGTTTGTGCGCCCACCATGACATTCAGCGGCAACGGCGATGCGGCCGCCAGCCGGGCAATCAAGCGCTCATCGGTCAAGCCGGGAACGAACAAACCATCTGCGCCCGCCTCTGCATACGCATGCGCCCGCTGCAGCGCTGCGGCTACCAGCGCGTCGTCATGCGGCGGCGCCGACGGCTGGAAGAAGATATCGGTCCTGGCGTTGATAAAGTAGGGGAAATCCATGCCGTCTGCGGCTTTCCTGGCGTGCCGGATCCGTTCGCTTTGTTCCTCCACGCTGCGCAGCATGCGGTTTTCCGGAAAGCTGTCCTCCAGGTTGCAGCCGATGGCGCCGGCCTTGATGGTGCGCTCGATCACTTCAGCAACCTCGGCGGCCGTCCTGCCATAGCCGCTCTCGATATCGATCGTCAGCGGCAGATCGACCGTGTGCGCGATGCGCTCCAGGTTGCCGATGACAAGCTCAAGCGGCACTTGTTCGCCATCTCCATAGCCGCTGGCATGCGCTACCGCCCAGCTGCCGGTAGCGATCGCCAGGGCCCCGCCGGCGGCGACCGCGGTTGCGCTGCCCGGATCCCAGATGTTGAACAGCACCAAAGGATTTCCGGGAACATGCAACTGCCGGAAGGCATCTGCTTTCTGTTTCAGGTTATTCATGATTCTCCTTATCGGTTGATAAAACTGGGGTTCATGACGCTAACGGCACATCAGCGGAGTTCGGCAGGATTCAGCGCGGCGTACGCTTCGCGCAACTTTTGCGCGCAGTCCTGGCAACAGACTTCGACGGTCTTGCCGCCGATCTTCATCTTGATTGCGTTTTCGTCAAGCTGGTAATCGCAGGCTGCGCATGTGTTTTCGGACATGATGTCGATCTCCTCAAGTACCCGACAATCGGGAATTACAGGAGACCACGCAGCGCCGGCCGCCGCTATCGAATTCTTTAGGGACATTGATGGCCTAGCGCCGTAGCGCCGCTTGCTTGAAAGCGGAAGGCGAACGGCCATAGGCCTGGCGGAAAGCGGCGCTGAAATGGCTGTGGCTGGAGAAGCCGAGATCGAGGCCGAGCGCGGACAGATCGTCGTACTGGCCGATGAGATCAAGCGCCCGCGCCAGGCGCAGCTGTGTTTGATAACGGTACAGCGGCATCCCCTCGACCTGTTGGAACACCTGGGTCAGGTACACCGGCGAACCGCCGGTTTCCGCAGCGATTTCGGCCAGTGTCCAGCGCCTTGCCGGATCGCTGGTCAGCACCAGCTTGGCCCGGTCCGCCAGCCGCTGCAGGCCGTGGCTTGC
Organism: Collimonas sp.; assembly: GCF_039923675.1. Classification (GTDB taxonomy): domain Bacteria; phylum Pseudomonadota; class Gammaproteobacteria; order Burkholderiales; family Burkholderiaceae_D; genus Collimonas. Next base: position 40,135 of record NZ_JBDTCG010000011.1, on the reverse strand, counting down.
CTGCGTAGCATCGGCCATCTGCAAACCGAGCGCTCGACGTACCAGGGTCAGCATCAGGATTTCCGCTTCCAGCGGCTCGGCGATACCGTTGCGCAAGCTGTGCCGCAGCAGCGCCACCAGCACTTGGGCGCGCGGGTCGATGCGCTTGCGCTGCTGCTTGAACACCGCTGGCGCCTGGTTTTGCAACATCCCTGGCGGCGCCAGTTCCAACAGCATCGGCGTATCGACCGCAATCGAGAGACAAGCATCGCCACCGGCAACCGGATGGCTGACCTGGTATTCCTGGGAAGCGTTGAAGAACAGGACCTGGTTGCTGTCAGCGACCGTCTCGTCGCTGCCGACATGCCGCATGTAGACGCCACGATAGGGAAACACGATATGGGTACTGCCGGCGCATTCCAACACGCCCTTGTGGCGACAGTTGCCGCGGCAATGCACGTCGCGGACGGCAGCCGTCGGGGTGTTCAGGAGGATCTGGGACGAGATTTCCGGCATGGTCTGGCGTAGGCTAGGGCCTGTCGAGGTTACTCATTCAAGCAATTCTGCATGCATTTGTCCATTCTCGCTGGCAGAGCGGCGACACTTGCCATTTAAGCACATGGTGCTCGCCGTCCTGGGACCCGAATCACAGGCTGCCATTGCGCAAGATCAAACCCGTCTCGACAAACTCTCCCAGGATTTCCGCCACCCGCGCGGTCGGCACCGTGCCAATCGCCGCCGCCACCTGATGGCCGTGGAAAGATTTTTTCCGCGCGCCTATCCATTTCAACACTTGCCATGCATCCTGCGTGAGCAGGCTGCGCTTTTGCTTGCGGCCGGCCTTGACGACCAGCACATCGTCATTGCCGCCCACGCCGTCGTCGATGCGGAATTCGACCTGCGGATTACGTTCAAACGAAGCCGTCAGCGCGCCACCCCAGTCGGCCAGCAAGGCCGTGGCTGAAAGCTGTGCCACCGCTTCTCCCGCCGCATCGATCAGGTGTTGCAGGCGTTCCAGTTTTTGTTCATGGCCGGCGGTAGAACCAAGGCCGAAGGCCAGTTCGCGGCCGGCGTCGTGTTTCAGCATCAGGTCCTTGATTTCATCCATCAGCAAATCGGTCCACGACGGCGGGTTGATGGTGAACAGGAGCGAGAGAGACGGTTCGTGGTTGAGGGTGCAATGCCAGTAGCCGGGATGCAGATAGACCAGCGTACCGGGCCGGGCTTCAAAGCGCTTGCAGCCGGGCGGCATGCGCGTCGGAAACGGCTGCCGCGCATAGCGTTGCATGTGCTCGTTGACGGTGGTGCCGGACGACCAGCCCACATGCGGATTGACCAGGTGCTTGTTCTCGGCGACGCACCATTGCTTGCTGCCGATCAGCTGGATGTTGATGGTGACGTTGGGATCGAAGTGGAAACCGGAGCCGGTGCCTTGCGAAATGAAGGCTTCGAAATACACATCTTCCTCACGCAGGCCGAGATCGCGCTCAAGCTTGCGCGCAATCGGTTCCAGCGCCGGCACATGGTCTTCGACCTTGCTCAGGTAGAGCGTGTAGCCGCTTTCATAGAACGCCGGCAGTTGCTTGGCGGTGGCGTTGATCAGCGGATGTTTGGTGTCGCGCGGGGCCCAGGCATCGGCGTCGCCGCGCCAGGCTTCCAGCAAGGCGTCGATGCTGGCCAGCTCGGGGATGGCAGCGATTTCGGCGAAGCGCTGCGGCGAACCGTGGCCGATATACGGTTTTTTTTGCCAGTAGCGCGTCATGAAAGTATCCAGCGCCAGCGGATGTATCAGGTCGGCCATTCCCAGCTTTTTCATCGTCGCTCCCGTCGCAGCAAAACCATGGCCCGGAGCACAAAGACACGCCCGGTGTGTGATTACTGAATACGCTCGCTACCACCAAAAACCAGTCATGTTGCTTCTATATTCCAATATCCGCCATGTGTCGACTGTCAAATTTGACAGTCGTGTGCAGTTCGCCTCGGTCTGCTGCGCGCGCTGCGCAAATCCGCCAGTCCGGCGGATTTTTCCGATAGAATTAATTTCTACAAAGAAATATTACAGATATCCTGCCCTTCCGGTCCGCCACTGGCGGCAATTGCATTTCCACGGCCTTGCGCCACGTTCAGATAAGGATCCCAAGATGTTTATCGACGCTATCAAACACGCTCAATATGGTTTGCTGACCCGCGCCGTCTTCGGCCAGATCGCCACCATCACGCTGCACGACCACAGCCAGACTACCGGCGCGGCATTGCTCAGCCTGGTCCGCTCGCTAGCCATCGCCGCCAAGGAGTCGCCGGCAAACGCCGGACTGGTGGCGGCTTTCGATCCAGCTTTGTGGGGCCGCTGGCATGACCGCGAGATCCCGGTATCGCGCACGGTGCTGAACAGCTCGCCCAAGCTGCGCGATAACGGCGGCGATGTGCTGCTTTATCTGAAAACCGACAGCGCCGCCACTGCCGAGCAGCTGATGGAAAGCGTGCGCCCCGGACTGGAAGCGCTGGCGGCGCAGATCGAGATTCTGCCGCTCGGCAAAAGGCCGGACGGCAAGGTGATGGGAGGACGCTATCTCGACGGCATCACCAATCCGAACGATCCCGTCAGCCTGGCTGCCGACATCCTGGTCGACGGCGAATTTCGCGGCGCCTGCTACGGCTTCACCCAGAAATTCCTGTTCGAGTGGAGCACCATCGGCGACCTGCTGCCCGATGCGCAGGACGCCATGCTGGGCCGCAATCCTGCCGGCGTCATCTTGCCGCAGCACGACCACAACGCCCATATCCATCGGGTGCATGTCCTCGACAGCAATGGCGACAACCTGAAATTGCTGCGCCAGGCGTTGCCCTTCGGCGAGCACGCGGGCAGCGCCGCGCGCGAGAAAGGGCTGATGTTCGTCGCCTTCTGCAACGACCAGCCGCGCTTCGAAACCATCATCAAGCACATGATGGGCGAGATGCCGGACCGGCCCGCCGATCGCATGATGAGCGTGGTGCAAGGCGTCGCCGGCAGCTACTGGTATGTGCCAAGCGCGCTGGAACTGAATGTGCCGGCGGCCGGTATCGACGATGTCCAGGAAGATCCGCACTGGAAAGTGCGCAGCGAAAACGGTTATATGTTCTACAACGGCCAGGATTATCTGCACCAGATGAGCGAAGGCAAATATGCTGCCGGCGATCCGCCAAGCCCGCGCCTGCTGGCGCTGCTGGGGCGGGCGTTTTCGCACTGGAGCGATGGCTGGCTCAAGCGCCAACCTTTCCCGCGCCTGCCGCACCTGTCAGAGCTGGTGAGCCAAGGCGAAGCGCCGTCGCTCACCGCTTCGGTGGCGTTGCGCAAGGCGCTGGCCAATCATAAGACGCTGGCCGGCCTGCTTTCCAGTCCGGAATCGGATATCGCCCGCAAGAACGGCTTGCTGCGTATCTACCCGGAGGAACTGATCGTCGGCGTGATTCCCGATTTCACCCTGGGGCGGGGCAAGGAAGTGGTGCCCTACCTGAGCCAGGATGAAACCGTGGCGGCCTGGCTCAAGGGCCAGTTGAACGAATGGTCGGCCATGGGCCATGTGGTGCCGCATTACCAGAAGCTGGTGACGCTTGGCCTGGGCGGCCTGATCGCCGAGTTGCGGCAGCAGGCGCAAGCCACCGCGCTGCTGCAGGAAGACCGGCCCGGCGACAGCGTGTTGAAGAGCAGGCTGGAGTTTTATCTGTCGGCGATCTTGTCGCTGGAAGGCGTGCAAGACTATCTCGGCAACTGGGCGACGCTGGCGGACACCGCCGCCGGCGCTGCGCGCGATTGCGGCACCGCGGACAACGCCAACAACATGCGCGACGTCGCCGCCCGCCTGCGCCGCTTGCGCACCGAGCCGCCGCTCAGTTTCCAGGACGGCGTGCAGCTAGTGTTTTCTTTCCATTGCTGCCTGCACCTGGTCGGCGAACTGACGTCGCTGGGACGGCTTGACCAGATCCTGTGGCCCTTGCTGGAACATGACAATATCGGCCCGGAACGGGCGCAGGAAATCGTCGATTGCCTGTGGCTCAAGATCGGTGAAAACGCCTTCGTCAATCGCGGCCTGATCACCGACTATGTCAACTACGGCACCACCGCCGTCTGCGGCTACGGCGGCAATTTCCCGCAGGGCGGCGGCATCAACCAGTGGGTCCAGCAAATCACCGTCGGCGGCTATCTCGCCAATGACGATCCGACTCCGACCGGCGGCGTCAATCCGGTCACCATGCTGTGTTTGAAGGCGGCGCGGCGGATCCCGGTCAATGCGCCGACCCTGTCCCTGCGCGTGTACGATGGCATCCCCGACGCCATCATGGACGAAGCCGCCAAATGTCTGCTGGCCGGCGGCGCTCATCCGATCCTGTACCAGGATGACCGCCTGTGCCAGGCCTTGCACGCTTCCGGCAGCCAGGTAACGCTGGCGTGGTCGCGCAATTATGCGGCCGATGGCTGCTACGAACCGATGCTAGCCGGCGCCACCGGGTTCTCCTTCAACAATGTGACGCCGATGACGGCGCTGGAACAAACCCTGAACCAGGGCGCCTGTTACGGTGAGGCCGGTCCGGTCTATCTGCGCGGACTCAAGCAAACCTTCCGTTCACCGCCGGCGGCAGCGATCGCCAGCTTCCAACAGCTACAGGAGATCTTCCTGCAACAGCTGGAGTGGATCACGATCCAGAGCTACAACGTGATCCTGGGCGGCTTCGGCAACCTGGCCGATATTTGCCCCAGCCCGTTGCTGTCAGCGGTGATCGAAGGCTGCGCCGAATCCGGCCGCGACCTGACTGCCGGCGGCGCCCGCTTCAACATGATCGCGCCGCTGTGCGTCGGCGTCTCCAACACCATCGATTCGCTGTACGCGATCCAGAAACTGGTGTTCGATCCGGCCACCGCCGTCACCACCCTGCCGGAATTGGTCGATTGCCTGATCAACGACTGGGGCTTCACCATGATCGAGCCCTATCAAAGCCAGCTGCTGGGCCCGGCCGATGCTGAGGAACGCGGCCGCCGTTACCAGGAATTGCGCGAGACGGCGCTGGCGCTGCCCAAGTGGGGCAGCGGCGATGCCGAAGTCGACGCCTTGGGCAAATGGCTGATGGATAACACCGTGCGCATCTGCGTCGACGTCATCCGCAAGCCGCATCCGGCCTTGAAACCGGCGCTGGACGGCATCGCTGCCACCTATGGCAACGCCGAGTTCGTGATTACGCCAGGCATCGGCACCTTCGAAGGCTATGTCGGCGACGGCCTCGGCTGCGGCGCATCGGCCGACGGCCGCCGCAACGGCATGCCGATCGCCTCCGACCTGTCGCCCGTGCCGGCGCCGCAAGACCTGCCGCCGACGCCGGCCTTCCGCAATATCTACCAGGCGCTCAAAAGCTGGCGCGTCGATTCGATCGAATATGGCTTGTCGAATGCATCGCCGGTCGACATGAATATCGAGGAGGATTTTCCGCTGCAAGAGTTGCAGCGTTTCGTGAAAGCTTACGCGCGCGGTGAAACCGGCTCCAACCTGATCACCCTCACCTGCGCCGACCTCGCCACTTACCAGGCGGCGGTAAGCGATCCGGAACGCTACAACCTGGTAAGGGTGCGGATGGGCGGCTGGACCGAGTTCTACGCCACCATGTTCCCGATGCACCAGGAACAGCACCAGCGCCGGCAATATTTCACGCCGGGAGAGTAGTCACAACAGAAGAGCGCCCAGCGGCATAGTCTTGCCAGTCGGGCGCTCTTGCTGAAAGTCTCTGCGCATGGCGGCGACGGCTGTATTGAACGCTCAATTGCTTCGTCACGCGTCGAAGCATCTCCCATCGGGAAAAAAGTATATTGGTCTCCAGCCCGCTACCTGGAGACTCGCCGTGACCGACAACATCGATGCAGACATTTCCTCGCGGGGCCGCGCTCCGCTTTCTCGCAGAGTCTTGGCGGCCACCAGCATCAGCTACACCATCGTGCTGCTGGACGCCTCGATCGTCAATGTCGCCCTGGAACAGATCAGCGGCACGCTCCACAGCAACGTCGCCGGGCTGCAATGGATCGTCAACGCCTACACCCTGACTTTCGCCAGCTTTCTCCTGACCGGCGGCACGCTGGGCGATCGCCTCGGCGCCAGGAACATCTATCTTGCCGGCCTGGTGGTTTTCACCCTTGCTTCGGTGCTCTGCGGTGTTGCACCGGACCTGCTGACGCTGGCTCTGGCGCGCGCACTGCAAGGGATCGGCAGCGCCATGCTGGTGCCTTGCTCGCTGTCGCTGATCAACCAGGCCTTTCCCGATCCCGCCAGACGCGCTTCCGCCATCGGCGTCTGGATGGGCTGCGGCGGCATTGCCATGGCGTCGGGGCCGCTGCTTGGCGGCGTCCTGATTCACTGGTTCGGATGGCGCGGCATCTTCTTTGTCAATCTGCCGCTGGGCTTGATCGGCATCGGGTTGACCTGGTCGGTGGCGCGCGACAAAGCGATGCGCTCCCGGCACTTTGATTTTGCCGGCCAGATAGCGGCGATCATCGCGCTCGCGAGCCTGATCGCGGCGCTGATCGAGGGCGCCAGACTGGGCTGGAAATCATTGCCTGTGGTTGCAGGGATGGTCGCCAGCGGCGTAGCGTGGACGCTGTTCATCGTGGTCGAGATGCGCCGCACGGATCCCATGCTACCACTATCATTCTTCCGCAACCGCCTGTTCAGCGGCTCGGCGATTGCCTCCATGGCATCCGCATTTGTCTTTTACGGCGTGCTGTTCACCTTCAGCATTTATTATCAACGCCTGCTTGGTTATTCGCCGCTGCAGGCCGGCCTGGCGTTCCTGCCGATGACGGTCATGGTTACAGTCGGCGGCCTGCTTTCCAGCCGTCTAGTCCGCATTTTCGGCACGCGCAGGTCGATGTGCATGGCCTTCGGCCTGTATGCGGCCGGCTCCTGCGGCATGCTGCTCGCCACGCAGGAAGCGCCATACTGGGTCGCCATTCTGCCGATGCTGGCGATCGGCATGGCCTCCGGCTTCGTCTCGCCCGCAGCCACCGCGCCGGCCATGGGCACTATCGACAAGAGCCGCGCGGGAGTGGCCGCCGCCGTACTGAATTCGGCGAGACAAACCGGCGCGGCATTGGGTGTCGCCATCTTTGGCGCATTCATCGCGGCGTTGCAGCCGTTCGAGAGCGCGATGCATGTCGTTCTGGGGATCGTTGCAGCGACATCGTTTGCGGCTGCGTTGGTCTGGTGGCTATCCGCCAAGCAGGTAATGCATCCGGTTGCGCCAGACGCGCTACCGGAGTGATGTCGACCAACAGCGCATCTGCCGCTGGTTTCTCACCTGGCGGCTTGCGCGGCATGCGCCTGCCAGCCGCCGCCCAGCGCCTTGACCAGATAGACCGAGGTCAGCATCCGCTGGCCGTTGATCTGCACCACCTGGCGCTGGCTGGCCAGCAGCGTTTGCTGCGCCGTGATGACATCGAGATAAGTGTCGAGGCCACCGGAATAGCGGTCGTTGGCAAGATCGAGCACACGTTGCGAGCTGTGCACACTGGCTTCGGACTGTTTGCCGGCGCGCCCCAGCACCGCCAGGCCATCGATGCCATCTTCGACTTCCTGCATCGCCACCAGCACCGCTTGCCGGTAGCCGGCCACCGCGGCGGTGTAGGACGCTTCGGCAATTTTGACGCCGGCGCGGGTCTTGCCGGCATCGAACAAATTTTGGGTGAGCGAGGTGCCGAGCGACCACAGCAGGCTTGGCGCGCTCAGCAAATTGCCGATCTGGTTGCTGTCCCAGCCGCCATTCGGCTGTAGCAGAATGGTCGGGAAGTAGGCCACGCGAGCGATGCCGATGCCGGCATTGGCGGCTGCCATGGCGCGTTCGGCGGAAGCGACGTCCGGACGGCGCTGCAACAAATCGGAAGGCAGCCCGACCGGCAACGGCGACAAGTTCACCGTCATCAAGGTCAGCGCCGGTTCCAGCTTGAACTGCGGCGCCGGCGTGCCGGTCATGGTGGCCAGTGCATGCTCGTATTGCACACGCTGGTTTTGCAATAATTCAATCTGGGTCCTGTTGGTATCGAGCAGCGCTTGCTGCTGCGCCAGATCCAGGCCAGAGGCGACGCCCAGGTCGTGCCGGTCAGTGATGAATTCCAGGGCCTTCTCCTGCAAGGCGATGCCTTGGCGGACGACGTCGATTTCCGCATCGAGTTCACGCAGGTTGAAATAGTCGGCGGCCAGTTCCGACATCAGCACCAACCGGGCATTCTCAAAATCCGCGCCGGCTTGCTCGGAGGATGCGCGCGCCTGCTCTACTGTGCGGCGCACCCGGCCGAACAGGTCGGCTTCATAATTGACTGCAAAACCGAGCTGGAAATTGTTTTGTACGGTCGACTGGTTGGGTGTGCCGTAGGCGCTCAGCGGCCGGTTGGCAGAGATTTTTTGACGTGCGGCGCCGGTCTGCAGGTTCACTTGCGGGAACAGGCCGGCGGCACTGACCGTCACCTGTTGCCTGGCTTGTTCCAACCGCGCGGCGGCGATCCGCAAGGTCTGGTTTTGTTCCAGGGCCAGTTGCTCCAGCTGATTCAGCCTGGCATCCTGGAACGTCTCCCACCAGTTGCCTTTGAGCGCGCCATCGTCCGGCGCCGCAGCGTGAAACGGTTCTTCGGATTGCCAGGCCGCCGGCATCTCGAGCTCAGGCTTTTTATAATCCGGACCGCTGGCGCAGCCTGCCAGACAGGCGGCAGCGCTCAATATGACGAGGCGGCGCGCAGCTTTCATGACTTGGCCTTCAATGCCGCAGCTACGATTGCGGCTTTAGGCTGGACGATCGTCACTGCATCGTTGTCGGCCAGCGAATCCGGCGGGTTCAGCACCAGCTTGTCAGTCAGGCTGACGCCACTCAGGATTTCCAGTGAATTGCCAAGATCGTGACCGATAACAATCGGATGCAGCTTGATGCGCCCGTTGCCGTCGACCACGGCGATCCGCGTCCCTTCAGGGCGAAACAGGATGACGTTGGATGGCACGATCAGCACGTCGGAAGAACCGCCCAGCGGCAGCGCAACCTGCACATACGCGCCGGCCAGCAGCTTGTGCTCCTGGTTGGGCAGGTTGATTTCCATCTGCATGGTGCGGGTGGCGACATCGATCGCGCCGGCGGTGCGCACCACTTTGCCGCGGAAGGTCTGGCCCGGCATTTCGCTTTGCGTAATGTCGACCTGGTCGCCGATCTTGATGCGCTGCGCATACGTCTGCGGCACATACACATACACCCGCAGCTGGTCGACCTGGGCCAGGGTAAACAATGCCCTTCCGACGCCACCGTTGCCGGCGTCGATCAGGTCGCCGACATCGACGCTGCGGCGGGTCACCACGCCGGCAAACGGCGCGCTCACTTTCTTGAAGCCTTCCAGTTTCTGCAGCCGCCGCACATTGGCGTCTGCCGCAGCCAGATTGGCTTGCGCCTGGGTATAAGCACTGACGCGCTCGTTCAACTCCTGCTGCGTGACCGCGTCTTTCTTGCGCAGCGCTTCCCAGCGTTCGGCAGAAGTCTTGGCCAGATCGAGACTGGAAGCGGACTGTTCCCGGGCCGCCACTGCTTGCGACAATTGCTGGTCGACTTCAGGTGTATCGATATCGGCCAGCAATTCGCCTTTGGCGACAGTGGCGCCGATGTCCTTATACCAGTGCAAGACATAACCGCTGCTGCGCGCATACAGGGTGGATTCGATCATGCCTTGCAGGGTGCCTGGCAAGGTCACCGGCTGGCCGCCTGTAGCAGCCTTGGCATTGGTTACGGTCACATACAGAAGCGCATGTTCACTGGTCGCCGCAGCCAGGGCGCGGGCATGGACGATGCGCAGGGCTACCGTCACGATCGCCCCTAGCAACAGCAATAGGAGAATGACGGCGGCGATCAGCCTGGCGCGTTTGCGGATGGCAGCGCGCGGTGAAGGATGTGCTCCCGCCGCAACGCCCTGCCCGGCGTACGGTGGCTCGGCGCCATGGATGCCGAGAGCGGCGTGGCGTTTTTCAGACATTTCAGGAATCTCCCTCTGCGGCAGGCAATGGCGGATGTCGCGGGTTGCCGGCGCGCGCTGGCTTGCGGTGCGCCAGATGACGATGAATGCCGGCAAATACAATCGGCACGAAAAACAAAGTGGAAACCGTCGCAAACAGCAAGCCGCCGATCACCGCGCGGCCCAGCGGCGCATTTTGTTCGGCGCCTTCGCCGAAGCCGATCGCCATCGGGATCATGCCGATGATCATCGCCAGCGCCGTCATCAGCACCGGCCGGATGCGGGTGGCGCCGGCTTCCAGCGCGGCCGACAAGGGCGGTACGCCATCGTCCAGCCGTTTGCGGGCGAACGACACCATAAGGATACTGTTGGCGGTAGCGACTCCCATGGTCATGATGGCCCCGGTCAAGGCCGGCACGCTAAGCGTGGTGCCGGTCAGGAACAGCATCCAGGCAATCCCCGCCAGCGCCGCCGGCAATGCGGTGATGATAATGAATGGATCGACCCAGGATTGGAAGTTGATCACGATCAGCAGGTACACCAGCACGATCGCCATCAACAAGCCGATGCCGAGGCCGATGAATGAGGATTTCATGGTATCCACCTGGCCGCGGATCACGACATGGGTGCCGCGCGGCAGCTCGGCCCGCAGCTGGTCCACCAGCTTGTCGACGTCGCCTGAAACGCCGCCCAGATCGCGCCCTTCGGCGCTGACATACAGATCGACCACCGGCGTCACGTTGTAATGCGAGACATCGGCCAGTTGCCGCGCCGGCGCTACCTGCACCAGGTTGCTCAGCAGCTGGGTCGGCATGGCGCCGGCGCCGGCAGCAGCTGACGCCGCATTGGCGCCGACCGGCGTGCGCAGCAAGGCGTCCAGGCTGTCGACCTGGTATTGCGGCGTCTGTATCGCGATGTTGTAGACCACACCATTGGCAGGATTGAGCCAGAACGCCGGCGCGGTCTGGAAGCTGCCGGCCAGCGACACCAGCACATTCTGGGCAACGTCGATCGGGTTCAGCCCGAGCTGCTTGATCTGCAGCCGCTGCATGTCCAGCGCCAGCGTCGGCTGGTCCAGCTTTTGCAGGATATGCACATCGACCGCGCCGGGAACCAGCTTGACCTGCTTCATCAGTTTGCTGGCAAAAGCGTAGTTGACCGGCAGGTTGGCGCCGCTGATCTGGACGTCGAGCGCCGCCGGCAAGCCGAAATTCAAGATCTGGGTGACGATATCGGCGGGCTGGAAAAAGAATTCCATGCCAGGGAAACGCTTCGGCAGCTCGCGCCGCAAACGGTCCACATAGATTGCGCTCGGACGATGATCTTCACTCAGGGAAATCTGGATTTCGCCGTCCATGGTGCCGATGGTGCCGGCATTGCTATACGATAAATTGATACCGCTGTAGGGCAGCCCGAGGTTGTCCAGGATAGGGCCAAGCTCGCTGGCGGGAATGAGCTCGCGGATCACCTTTTCCACTTCGTCGGCAAGGCGCGCCGTTTCCTCGATGCGGGTGCCGGTGGGGGCCCGCATGTGCAGGCGGATCTGGCCGGAATCGACGCTCGGAAAGAAATCGCGCCCGGTGAAAAAAACCAGGCAGCAGGACAGCACGCAAAAACCCAGGAACAACGCGCTGAACATTTTACGGCGCGTCAGCAAGCTGGCCAGGATGACGATATAGCCGCCGCGGAAACGTTCGAAACCGGCATCGAAGCGGCGATAGATTTTTTGCAAAAGGTTAGGTTTGGCGGATGGGTCCGTGTGTGCGTTGTCCATCATCAGCATCACCATGGTCGGCACCAGCGTACGCGACAAGACATAGGATGCCAGCATGGCGAACACTACCGCTTCGGCCAGCGGCACGAACAGATAGCGCGCCACTCCGGTGAGGAAAAACATCGGTACGAACACGATGCAGATGCACAGCGTGGAGACAAACGCCGGCACCGCAATCTCGCCGGCGCCTTCAAGGATGGCTTTATGCAGATCCGAGCCCTGATGCAAATGGCGCTCGATATTCTCGATGGTGACCGTGGCGTCGTCGACCAGGATGCCGACCGCCAGCGCCAGTCCGCCCAGGGTCATGATGTTGATCGTTTCCCCCAGCGCATACAGCGCCAGCACCGACGCCAGGATCGAAAGCGGGATCGAGACGGCGATGATGCAGGTGCTGCGCCAGTTACCCAGGAACAGGAGAATCATTGCCGCGGTCAGGCAGGCCGCGATCACCGCCTCGCGGATCACGCCGCTGATGGCGGCCTTGACGAACAGCGACTGGTCGAACAAGGGCGTGATTTTCAAGTCTTCCGGCAGCGACTGCAGCGCTACCGGCAGGATCGCGCGCAACGTGCTGACAATATCCAGGGTCGATGAGCCGCCGTTTTTCAACACGGAAATCAGCACGCCGCGCTCACCGTTCTGGCGCACGATATTGGTTTGCGGCGAAAAACCGTCGCGCACCCGCGCCACTTCGGACAGATAGGTGGTGGCGCCATTCTTCGCCAGCACCGGGATATTGTTCAGGCCGGCGATCGTATCCGGCGAGCCGTTCATGCTGATATTGAATTCCGTGGTGTCGATCTTGGCGGTGCCCGATGGCAGGATCAGGTTTTGCGCATTGACGGCATTCACCACATCGGTCGGCGTCAGGCCTTTTGACAGCAGCGCCTTGGTATCCAGGTCGACCGAGATCACGCGCGACTTGCCGCCGTAGGGATAAGGAATAGCCGCGCCCGGCACCGTGATCAACTGCGGCCTCAGGAAATTGAGGGCGGTATCGCCCAGCGCCTGCTCGGTCATGGTCGGGCTCGACAACGCCAGCTGGATCACCGGGATGCTGGAGGCGGAGTATTTGATGATCAGCGGCGGAGTAATGCCAGGCGGCAACTGTCGCAATTGCGCCTGCTCGACCGCCACCACTTGCGCGATCGCAGTCTGGATGTTGGCGGTCGGCTGGAAGAAAATCTTGATGATGGAAATGCCGGCCAGCGAGTGCGACTCGATGTGCTCGATATCGTTGACGGTGGTGGTCAGGCCGCGCTCGTTGCTGGCAGCGATGCGCTGCCCCATGTCCTGCGCCGACAGGCCGTTATAGTTCCAGATGATGCTGATGACCGGGATGTTGATGTCCGGCAGGATGTCGGTCGCCATCTTGAACAGCACCACCGGCGTCGCCAATAGAACCAGCAACGCCATCACGATGAACGTATAGGGCCGCCGCAACGCAATTTGAACAATCCACATATCCGACAGATCCCACACAGATTAACGGCGTGGAGAGATGGTAGCGGAATTTTCATTGGCGGGCGTGGCCCCCCATGTATCAGAATTGTTTCAAGATTGCGACCTCATGTATTTGCACGTATTTACCTGTCATTGATTCAATACCATTCTTTCAACAAGGTCGATGCAAGGCTTGCAAGACCGCTCAAATTCCCCGGAACAACGGTTGCCGACGCTCGCTGAAAGCAGCCAGCCCTTCGCTGAAATCCTCGCTGGCGCAGGCTTGCCGGCGCAGTTCCGCAATCTGTTCCATGGCCTGCACCGGCAGCGGCTGCATGTCTTCCAGTATCCGCAACTGTTCCTTCACCGCCCGCACCGCCAACGGCGCCTTGGCGGCGATGCCGCGCGCCAGTTCGAGCGCGGTGGCTTCCAGCGTGCTGCTCTCGACCAGCCGATTGATGACGCCGAATTGCGCCGCGCGCTCGGCGCTCAGCGGCAAGGCGCAAAAGAACATCTCTTTCAAGACATGGATCGGCAGGTTGTGGAAGAAGCGCAGCAGCCCGCTGGTGGTATAGGGCAAGCCGATATTGGCAGGCGTCATGGCGAAACGCGCGCTGCGGTCGGCGACCACCAGGTCACAGCTCATCGCCAGGTCAACCGCGCCGCCCCATACCGATCCCGAGACCATCGCAATCACCACCCCGGGATAGGCACGCAGTGCACGCAACACCCGTTCCAACGGTTTGCCGTAGGCGATCGGATCGCGGTCGCGCGCCAGCTCGCCCAGATCGTGGCCGGCGCTCCATACTTCCTGGCCGATGCCGCTGCCAAGCAGCAGCACCGGCACGCGCTGTTCGGCGAGCTGCGCCAGCCGTTCTTCCAGCGCCTCCAGCAAATCGGCGCTGAGCGCATGGCGGCGTGCCGGGTTGCTAAAGATGATCTGGCCGATGCGCTCTTCAACAATGCGACTTGTAACTGTGACCGAATAGTCGTTCGTCATATTATTCATGCCGCCTCCGCCATTGGCGCTGCACCTTGATACGCCGCCTTGGACGCCAGCAGGGCGTCGATGGCGGCCTGGCCGAAACCCGCTTCCCGCAACACTTCTGCCGTATGCTCTCCGAGTGCGGGCGGTACGCGGCGGGTAACACGAACAGGAGCCGCCGCAACAGCGCCGTAACTGGACACCGGCGTCACTACCTGCCGTAGCGCGCCGAGCGTCGGATGCTCGGTGGTTTCCACCAGCCGGCAATGCAGCACCTGCGGATCGGCGAACACTTCGTCGACGGTATTGATCGGTCCGGCCGGCAGGCCGGCCTCGATGAACAGCTCGCTCCACTCGCGTTTGCTGCGGGTCTTCAGGCGCGCTTCCAATAATGTCTTCAATGCATCGCGATGCGCCACACGCGTCTCGTTGCTGGCGAAGCGCGGATCGTCCGGCAACCCCGGCAGTTCAAGCAGCTGACACAGGCGCAACCACATGTCGGCGGTGATCGGCGCCAGGTTAAGCGGACCGTCGGCAGTCTCGAATACGCCGTATGGCGCAATGACTGAATGGGCGTTGCCGGTACGCTGCGGAATCTCGCCCAGGCTCAGATAGCGCTGGCCGTGCACGCTCAGCAGACCGACCAGGCTGGCCAGCAGCGAACTGCCGACATGCTGGCCGCTGCCGGTGCGCTCGCGTTCCAGCAGCGCCGCCAGGATTGCGCTGGTCAGCCACATGCCCGAACTCATGTCGCCGATGGCGGTGCCGGTGCGGGTCGGATCGCCGTCGGCAAAGCCGGTCAGGCTCATCACCCCCGAATAGCCCTGGGCGATCTGGTCGAAGCCGGGCCAGCCGCTCAGCGGACCGTCGGCGCCAAACGCATTGATGCTGCCCATTACCAGTCGCGGGTTGCGTGCGCTCAGCACATCGTAGCCGAGGCCCATGGCAGCCATCGTGCCAGGCTTGAAATTCTCGATGACGACATCGGCGCCATCGATCAGCGTAAGCAAGGTCGCCAGGCCCTGCGGATTGCGCAAATCGAGGCAGATGCCGCGCTTGTTGCGGTTGCAGGACAGATAGTAGGTGCTGATGCCGCGGTCGAATGGCCCCCAGCTGCGGCTCATGTCGCCGCACGGCCCCGACTCCACCTTGATGACGTCGGCTCCCATGTCGGCCAGCGCCATGGAACAGAACGGCCCCGACAGCGCTCGACTGAGGTCGATGATCTTGATTCCTTGTAATGCTTGCATCTGTTGCTCCAATCGTAGTAATTGTTGACGCCTATTCCGGCAACTTCTGGTGACGTGTTTCCACCGCAAAAGGCAGGATCAGCAAGCCAGCCACGAACGCCGCCGCGGTCCAGGCCACCGGCAGGCCGAGCGAGCTTTGCCACTGGATTGCCGCCGCCAGCAGGAAGTTGACGCCGGCGCCGAGGAAGCGGCCGATGGAAGCATTGAAGGCGAACGCGGTGGCCCGGATCCGGGTCGGGTACAGTTCCGGCAGCCAGAGCGAGAAAATCGCGAAATTGCCGCCGAAGAAACCCAGGAACAGCAGCGACACCATGAACAGCTTGAGACCGTCCGCCAGATAGAACACCCAGCCGAAGGCAAATACGATGGAGACTGCCATGCCGGTGAAATAGATGCCGAGCGCGGTCCTGCGTCCCAGCCGTTCTGCCAGCCATGGCGCCGCCAGGCAGCCGAGAATCGTCGCGAACGAGAGGATCGCCGCGCCGATGGAAGCCAGATGCACGGCGCCGATATGATCGACGCCGGCGCGCGTCGCCAGGGTGACCACCGCGCTGGCTTCATAGACCGAACCGGCCCACAAGCCGACCACCGCAACCCCGACCAGCGACGCGCTGGTGATGGTGCGGCGGCGGAACGCCGGCGAAAACAATTCACAGAACGAGCTGCGCGCGCCGCTGCTGACGGCGGCCACTGCCTTGTGCCCGGCCTTGCTCCATTGCCCCGGCTCTTTCACCCGCAGCACGGTGAAGACGGCCAGCAGCGCCGGCGCCAGGCCGCACAAGAACATCGCACGCCAGCCGTAGGTGGCGCCGACCGTATAGTTGAGCCAGGCGGCGATGAAAAAGCCGACGTAATAACCGGTTTGCAGATAACCCGCGCCCATCTTGCGCCGGTCTTCGGGCCAGCTTTCCGCCACATAGGTACCGGCCAGCGCCCACTCGCCGCCAACGCCGATGCCGGCGATAAGACGAAATACCGCCAGCTCCCAGACATTGTGGGAAAACGCGGCGGCGCCGGTAAACACGGAATAGATCAGGATGCTGGCGGCCAGGGTCTTGACCCGGCCGAAGCGGTCGGCCAGCGGCCCCCAGATGAACGACAAACCCCAGCCGATCAGGAATAGCGCAAACAGGATCGAGCCGTACATGCCCAGATTGCCGGGGGTGGCGGCGATGCCCGAGGCCGGCAGCAACTCGGTCAGCGCCGGAATCAGCACCAGCGCGTAGATCACCGAATCGACGCCGTCCAGCACCCAGCCTGAATACACCGCCCAGAAGCCGCCGATTTGCTCACGGCTCAGGGGCGTGCGGCGCGGTTTGATGCCGGCGGTGACCTCCGCCTCCTGTAGCGCAATTACCTTGTCCATACTTGTCTCCTTGTCGGCCTGTATTGGCCGCGGTTTTGTGTTTTGTGAGCCAAGTATAGAAAAACGATCAATAATTTAAAAATATGTTATTCCGCTAGCTTCATAGGATTAACGTATAGGATGGCAACACAAGATCAACCGTCAAAAGGAGCCGGAAATGGACTTGCGGCAGTTACGGTATTTCGTGAAAGTGGTTGAGTGCGGCAATGTCACGCATGCCAGCGAGGCGTTGCATATTGCCCAGCCGGCGGTCAGCCAGCAGATGCGCAACCTGGAACGCGACCTCGGCATGCAGTTACTGGAACGCAGTGTGCACGGGGTAGCGCCGACCGCAGCCGGCCTGACGTTGTATCGCCATGCGCAAGAACTGCTGCGGCAAGCCGACGGCACGCGTGAATTGCTGCGCCAGGATGCTGAATTCCCGCAGGGGAAAGTCTCGGTCGGCATGCCGTCCAGCACCTCGCGGGTGCTGGCGATTCCGCTGGCGCGCATGGTGCGCGAGCGCTATCCCGGCATCGTGCTGGAACTGATCGAAGCGCCCAGCGCCGACCTCAGCGGCCTGATCGGCGGCGGCCGGGTCGAACTGGCGGTGGTGGCCGACGCGGTGGAGACGCGCGGCGTCGCCGCGCAGCGCCTGATCAGCGAAGCCCTGCATTTGATCGCCTGGCCGGATTTTCCGCTGCCGGCCGCACCGGTAAAACTGGCCGACCTGGCGCGCATGCCGCTGATCCTGCCGAGCGCGCCGAACTCGATCCGCAGCCGCGTTGACTGGGCCCTGAGCGAAGCCGGCTTGTCTTGCGAGGTGCGCTTCGAAGCCAGCTCGACGGCGCTGCTGTTCGCGGCGGTCATCGCCCGGCTCGGCGTCACCGTACTGCCGTGGTCCGCCGCGCATGTCGAGCTGGATGAACACAAGCTCAAGCTGGCCAAGGTCGACCATCGGCTGTTTTCACGCGAGCTGTCGCTCTGCTGGCATGACACCGAATTGCTGAGCAACGCGGTGCAAAAGGTCAAGGCGATTATTGTGGAATTATTCGAGGTGCTGGGCCGACGCCCTGAATGGGCGGCGGCAAAGAATAAAGCCTGAAAGCAGCAACGGCAGGCGCCTATTCAAAATCCGTCGCAGCGACAAACACAGCTAGCAGCGATTCAAGCCCTTGCAGGTCTTCAGGACGGAAGCGGTTCAAAGTCGGACTATCGATATCGAACACGCCATACAGCTTGCCGTCCTTGATCACCGGGATGACGATTTCAGCGTTCGACGCCGAGTCGCAGGCGATATGCCCGGGGAAGGCATGCACGTCCGGCACCAGCACCGATTGACGGCTGACGGCGGCGGCGCCACAGACGCCGCGGCCGAACTGGATGCGGGCGCAGGCGACCTTGCCCTGGAACGGGCCGACCAGCAATTCCTGTTGATCGCCATGGTTGCTTGCCGCTCCACGCGGCTTCACCCAATAGAAACCGACCCAGTTGAGATCCGCCACGGTCTGGTAAACGAAGGCGGAAAACTGCGCCGCATTGGAAGTCTGGTCGCGCTCGTTGTCGAGAACGCTGACGGCCTGGCGCGCCAGGAGAGCGTAATCGACATCGATCTCTGCAGTGGTAGAAGTAAACATGGTTATCCCTTGAAAATGTGCCGCAAGTTTACACGCAAACGACTATTTTCTTTTGCCGCGCGTAAGCGTAAAGAAAACATGGCCGACCCAATTTATCTTGGCCAGCGGCGGTGTTTTTTTGACAGCGCGGTTGAAATTATCATGGAAACAATTTCGACAATATCAAGCTGGTAAAAGTGACAGCTTTATTTTATTGCCGGTTGGCTATACTTAGCCGGTACTTAATTTGTTATTAATTTTTCCTGCACTGGATATTTTCAATAAAATTTTCGCTCGCGTTTTCTCGGACATATCGACTCTGTCTTGAGCGCGGACCAGATTGGGGAGTAAACCGAGTCATGGCAAGACAGACTTACCCCGCTACAGAAAAAAACGCGTCGAGACACGCATCCGTGGCCATGTCGACGGCGCCGATGTGCAATCTGACTGAAGGCTATGTTGCAGCAGCCATGCGATGGGGATAGAAGCGCTTGAAAGCGCTGCCGACATGGCGGACCGAGTTGAGCGCCAACTCCAAGACCGCTTGCATCGCGCGCACCGGGCCCACGAACAATCCGGGATCCGTTAGTCCTGATCATTCATCCCAGCTACATGCGCCATGAACTCACTCTGGCGCGGAGACCGCTTTTTCTTTTTTTTTCGGAGAATCCCATGAGCAAAACCTATCGTCTGATTTGGAGCAAATCGCAAGGCGGGCTGGTGGTGGTGTCGGAACTTGCCAAGTCTAGCGGCAAAGGACGCGCCGGCCAGCTGGTATCGACCGGCGCCGACGTTGATTCCCCGCTTTCGACGGGCCGGCAATCCATCAGCTATGGCAACGTCGCGCCGCAACGGCGCCCACTGCCGGCTCTGCTGGCGCTGGCGACCGGCGGCTTGCTGGCCTTGAACGGCTCGGCCGCCTGGGCCACTTGTACACCGGCCAATCCGGCAGACGGTGCAACGGTCACCTGCTCCGGCGCCGCACCGCTGCTGGCGCCCTCTTACAGCAGCGCTGCCAACAACCTGACGGTGAACGTGAATAGCGGCGCCAGCGCGGGGGTGTTGTTGGGGCTACTTGGCACCGCGATGAACTTGACCGGCAATAACGTCACCCTCAACAACGCCGGCACGATCGATCCGTCGCTGCTCGGCATCGGCAGCCTGCTGTCGACCGGCACCGTGATCGGCAACGCCGCAGCCAGCACAGTTAGCGTTAACAACAGCGGCACCATGAAAGGCACCAGCGGCATACTCGGGGTTAACCTGCCGAACCTGAACGGGGTGGCATTGGCGGTGCAGAACGGCACCGGCGGCATCAGCAACATTTCCAACAGCGGCACGCTCGGCACCACGCCCTTGCTGGGGGTCTCGTTGTTGGCTTCGGACGCTCCGGTGGTTGCCGCGTACGGCGGCGGCCAGGTCAATTTCGTCAACACCAGCACCGCAACCATCGACGGCCGGGTAGCGTTCCAGGCTTCGGGTACTCCCGGCGCCGGCAATACCTTCATCAATGCCGGCACCATCAACGGCAGCGTATCGATGGGCGCCGCCAGCAGCAATACCTTTACCGCGGTGACCGGTTCATCGGTCAATACCGCCGGCAGCCTCGGCCTCAACCTGCTCAATGTGCTCGGCCTGAATCTCGGCTTTGCAGCGACCGGAACGGTGGACGGCGGCGCTGGTGGCAACAATACCCTGCTTCTGCAAAATTCGGCCACCGGGACCGGCAGCGGCACTACCGGCGCAGGCACGATTACCAGTGGCACCTATATCAACTTCCAGCATCTGGGCATGAACAGCGGTACCTGGACCCTGAGCGGCGCGCAAACATTCCAGGATGCGGCCTTGAATGGCGGCGTGGCGGTCTTCGATAACTCAGCCTCGTTCGGAACCGGCGCCATCACTGCCAACGGCGGCGCCATCCAGGCCAGCGCCGGCGGACTCAACGTCGGCAACGCCGTCAGCCTGCTAGGCGGCGGGCTGACGGTGCAAGGAGCCAACAACCTGACCATATCGGGCCTGATCAGCGGCAGCGGCGGGCTCACCAAGAACGACGCCGGCGTAATGACTCTGAGCGGCGCCAATACCTACAGCGGCAACACCAACCTTAACGCCGGCGGACTGATCCTGGGGAACACAACGGCACTCGGCAGCGGCCCACTGGCGGTGGGCGGCTCGGCGACGCTCGATACCAATACCGGACTCACTCTCGGCAACAGCATCACGCTCGCAAGCGGCGCCAACCTGACTCTGGCGGGTAGCAATAACCTGGGCCTGGGCGGTGTGATTTCCGGCGCCGGCGGCCTGATCAAGAATGGCGCGACCACCACCACGCTGACCGCAGCGAATACCTATACCGGCGGCACCACGATCAATGCCGGCACGCTGGCCTTGGGCGCCGGCGGCAGCCTGGCGGCAACCGGTGCGGTGAATATCGCGGGGGCCGGAGCAGGCTTCGATATCTCGGCAGGCGGCAACCAGACCATCGGCTCGCTGGCCGGGGTGGCCGGCAGCACGGTAGCGCTGGGTGCGAATACATTGACCTTCGGCGATGCCACCAACCAGACCTTTGGCGGCGTCATCGGCGGCACGGGCGACCTGGTCAAGCAAGGCGCCGGCACCGAAACGTTAACTGGCGCCAATACCTTTACCGGCGGCGCGACAATCAACGCCGGCACCTTGGCCATAGGCGCCGGCGGCAGCCTGGCGCCGACAGTGGCGGTCAACGTCAATGGCGCCGGAGCCGGTTTTGACATCTCCGCCGGCGGCAATCAAATCATCGGTTCACTCGCCGGCGTTGCGGGCAGTACCGTCGCGCTGGGTGCAAATACCCTGACCTTCGGTAATGCGGGCAATCAAACCTTTGGTGGCGCCATCGGCGGCACGGGCGGACTGGTCAAGCAAGGCGCCGGCACTGAAACGCTAACTGGCGCCAATACCTTTACCGGCGTCGCGACAATCAACGCCGGTACGCTGGCCATAGGCGCCGGCGGCAGCCTGGCGCCGAGCGTGGCGGTCAATGTCGCCGCTGCAGGCGCCGGCCTGGACATCTCGGCCGGCGGCAATCAAACCATCGGTTCCCTGGCAGGCGTGGCGGGCAGCACAATTGCGCTAGGCGCCAACAACCTGATCTTCGGCGATGCCACCAACCAGACTTTCGGCGGCGTCATCGGCGGTACGGGCGGGCTGCTCAAGCAAGGCGCCGGCACGGAAACCCTGACCGCCGCCAATACCTTTACCGGAAGCGCAACGATCGATGCCGGCAAGCTGGTCTTGGGCGCCGGCGGCAGCCTGGCGCCAAGCGTCGCCGTCAATCTCGCCGGCGCAGGGGCAGGCTTCGACTTGTCTGCCGCCGGCAACCAAACCGTCGGCTCGCTGGCCGGCGTTGCCGGCAGCACGGTGGCATTGGGCGCCAACACCCTGACCTTCGGTAATGCGGGCAACCAAACCTTTGGCGGCGTCATCGGCGGTACTGGCGGACTAGTCAAGCAAGGCACCGGTACTGAAACTTTAACCGGCACGAATACTTTTACCGGCGGCGCCACGATCAATGCCGGCACCTTGGCACTGGGTGCCGGCGGCAGCCTGGTTCCGAGCGTCGCGGTCAATGTCGCGGGCGTCGGCGCCGGCTTTGACATTTCCGCCGGCGGCAATCAAACCATCGGCTCCCTGGCCGGCGTAGCCGGCAGCACAGTAGCGCTGGGCGCAAATATTCTGACCTTGGGCGACGCCACCAATCAAACCTTTGGCGGCGCTATCGGCGGCACGGGTGGCTTGGTCAAGCAAGGCAGCGGTACGGAAACCTTGACCGGCGCCAATACCTTCACCGGCGGCGCAACGATCAATGCCGGCACGCTGGCCTTGGGCGCCGGCGGCAGCCTGGCGGCAACCGGCGCGGTGAATATTGCGGGGGCCGGAGCAGGCTTCGATATCTCGGCAGGCGGCAACCAGACCATCGGCTCGCTGGCCGGGGTGGCGGGCAGCACCGTGGCATTGGGCGCCAATACCCTGACCTTCGGTAATGCCGGCAACCAAACCTTTGGCGGCGTCATCGGCGGCACGGGTGGACTGGTCAAGCAGGGGACTGGCACGGAAACCCTGACAGCGGCCAATACCTTCACCGGCGGCGCAACGATCAATGCCGGCACCTTGGCCATAGGCGCCGGCGGCAGCCTGGCGCCGACAGTGGCGGTCAACGTCGATGGCGCCGGAGCCGGTCTTGATATTTCTGCCGGCGGCAATCAGACCATCGGCTCTCTGGCCGGAGTAGCCGGCAGCACCGTGGCGCTGGGAGCAAATACCCTGACCTTCGGCGATGCCACCAATCAAACCTTTGGCGGCGTCATCGGTGGTACGGGCGGACTGGTCAAACAAGGCGCCGGTACCGAAACTTTAACCGGCGCCAATACCTTTACCGGCGGCGCCACGATCAACGCCGGAACCCTGGCCATAGGCGCCGGCGGCAGCCTGGCGCCGACAGTGGCGGTCAATGTCGCCGCTGCAGGCGCCGGCCTGGACATCTCGGCCGGCGGCAATCAAACCATCGGTTCTCTGGCAGGCGTGGCGGGCAGCACGGTCGCACTGGGCGCCAACACATTGACTTTCGGCGACGCCACCAATCAAACCTTTGGCGGCGTGATCGGCGGCACCGGCGGATTGGTCAAACAAGGTTCCGGGGCTGAAACCCTCACCGGCGCCAATACCTTTACCGGCAGCGCCACAATCAATGCCGGCGAACTGATCCTGGGCGCGGGCGGCAGCTTGGCGCCGACTGTCGCCGTCAATATCGCCGGCGCAGGCGCGGGGCTGGATATCTCCGGCGGCGGCAACCAGACCATCGGTTCACTCGCCGGCGTGGCAGGCAGCACCGTCGCGTTAGGCGCTAACACGTTGACCTTCGGCGATGCGACCAACCAGACTTTTGGTGGCGTCATCGGCGGCAGCGGCGGCCTGGTCAAGCAAGGTTCCGGCACTGAAACCCTGACCGGAGCCAGCACCTTCAGCGGCGGCACCGCCCTCAATGGCGGCGGGCTGGTGCTGGGCAATAGCGCCGCCATCGGTAGTGGCGCCTTGACCGTCGGTGCCGCGGCAACGCTGGACAACAGCACGCCTTTGACATTGAACAATGCCATCGTGCTGAATGCCGGCCTGACGGTAGCCGGCAGCAATGACCTGACCTTGAGCAACGTCGTCTCCGGCAGCGGCAGCCTGACCAAGGATGGCGCCGCCAACCTGACGCTGGGCAACGCCAACACCTATAGCGGCGGCACGATCCTCAACGGCGGCGCCATCATCGTCGGCAACAACGCGGCGCTCGGCACCGGCGCCCTGACGCTGAACGGCGGCGTCCTTGACCTGAACGGCTTCCAGGTGACGACTGGCGGCCTCAATGGCAATGGCAACGGCAACGTGAATCTGGGCAGCGGCGGCCTGACGGTGAACGGCGGCGGCGCTTACGGCGGCGTGATGTCGGGTAGCGGTTCGCTGACCAAGGGCGGCAGCGATACCTTGACCCTGACCGGCACCAACAACTATAGCGGCGGCACCACCATCAATAGCGGCACCCTGCAGATCGGCAATGGCGGTACGAGCGGCAGCTTGGCCGGCAACGTCGTCGACAACGGCACGCTGACCTTCAACCGTTCCGACAACACCACCTTCTCCGGTGTGATCAGCGGCAGCGGCGGCGTCACCAAGCTTGGCGCCGGCGTGCTGGACCTGAGCGGCGTCAGCACCTTCAGCGGACCAACCGCAGTGAACGGCGGCACGCTGGCGGTCAGCGGCTCGATCGCCAATTCGACGGTCACGGTGAACACCGGCGGCACGCTCCAAGGGCCTGGCGCCATCGGCGGCCTGGTGGTCAACAACGGCGGCACCGCCGCCATCGCCGGCGTTGGCCAACCGATCGGCAGCCTGACGGTGGCCGGCAACGCCACCTTCAATCCGGGATCGACTTACCGGGTGCAAGCGACGGCGCAGCAAGCCGACGTGATCAACGTCGCCGGCGCCGCAACCTTGAACGGCGGCACGGTGCAGGTGCTGGCTGCAACCGGCGACTACAAACCGAGCAACAACTACACCATCCTGAACGCCAAAGGAGGCGTCACCGGCGCGTTCTCGGGAGTCACCACCAACCTGGTGTTCCTGACCCCGAGCCTGAGCTACGATGCCAGCAACGTCACCCTGACGCTGCTGCGCAACCAGGTCCGCTTCCAGCAGGCGGCAAACACTTCGAACGAGTTCAATGTGGCAGGCGCGGTCACCACACTGGGCGGCGGCAACACCATCTACGACACCGTTACCTCGCTCGATATCGGATCGGCACGGGCGGCCTTCGACAGCCTCTCGGGCGAGATCTACGCCAGCGCCAACAGCGTCCTGATCGAAGACAGCCGCTACCTGCGCGATGCGGTGACGGCGCGCGCGCGCCAGGCGTCGGCGCCACGCTCCGGCGTGCTGTCGGCACTGGCGACAGGTGGCGCGGCAAGCTGCGTGACGGATAGCGCAACCCAGACCAACAGCCAGCTGAACACCGACAACGCCTGCAATGACGACCGGCGCAACGCCCAGGTGGTATGGGGCCAGCTGTATGGCGCCAAGAGCAAGCTCGGCGGTGAGAACGGCAGCGCCGATGTGGACCGCAGCGGCAGCGGCTTCATCATCGGCGCTGATACGCCGTTGAATGATCAATGGCGGATCGGCGTTGCCGGCGGCATCGGCCACTCATCGTTCGACACCAGCCGCGCCAACGGATCGGCCTCGGTCGACAGCTATCATCTGGCGCTGTACGGCGGCGCCCGGTTCGGCGCAGTCGGTGTGCGGCTGGGAACCGCTTATACCTGGAACAAGCTGGACGTCGACCGCAGTATCGTCTTCCCGAGTTTTGCCGACAGCACCAAGTCCAGCTATGACGCTCACACCACCCAGGTCTTCGGCGAAGTGGGCTACGGTATCGCCGCCGGCCAGGTGGCGCTGGAACCGTTCGCCGGCCTGGCTTATGTCAATTTGCGCAGCAATGGCATCAGCGAAAACGGCGGTCCTGCCGCGCTGAACAGCGGCAGCCAAAGCCAGAACGTGACGTTCTCCACTCTCGGCCTGAGAGTCGGCAGCCGTCTTGGCGCCGCCAATTCGACCGTGACGGTGCATGGCACGGTCGGCTGGCGGCACGCATTCGGCGACGTCACGCCTGTCACCCAATTGGCTTTCAAGAGCAACGGGGCGGCGGCATTCGACGTCAGCGGGGTGCCGGTGGCGCGCGACGGCTTGCTGCTGGAAACCGGCATCGACGTCAATGTCAGCAAGAGCGTCACGCTGGGTCTGGGCTACTCCGGCCAGTTTGGCGACAAAGTCAGGGACAACGCCATCAAGGCCAATGTGTTGTGGAAATTTTAAGTAATCGTGGATAACGCCGGCCGCTCAATCAAGCTGCCGCTTGGGTTGACGCCGCAAGATCCGGGCGCGTTTATTTAACCCGTCACATAGCGCAAACCATGCGGGGTATGGTTCCATACCCCGCTCTTCCTTTCCCGCCCAGGCCGCCCCATACAATTCCTTGATACAGTTTCGTGCGCATTTCTGCGAAAATGCCGCACTGCATAATGATGAATATTGTAGAAAAATAAATAATTCATTGCAGCTCTCGAAGACTTCTCACGCGTAAGGTTGTAAATGTTGAAATACCTGGTTGTACTCTCCTGCGCGCTCGGCCTGAGCGCATCCCATGCCACTGACATCACCGGTGCCGGATCGACGGCAGCGGCGCCGCTGTATCTGAAATGGGACGCCGCTTATAACAAGAAGACCGGCAACAAGCTGGCCTACGAATTGATCGGCTCCTCCGCCGGCATCAAGAAAATCAAGGAAGGCACGACCGATTTCGGCGCCAGCGATGCGCCGATGTCTGCCGCCGACCTGAAGAAATTCAACCTGCTGGATTTTCCTACGGTGATTTCCGGCGTCGTGCCGATCATCAATCTGCCCGGAATCAAGGAGGGCGAAATGCGCCTGACCGCGGAGATCATGGTCGGCATCTATCTGGGCAAGATAGACAAATGGAACGACGTGGCGATCGCCAAAGAGAATCCGAAGCTGACGTTGCCGAATCTGCGCATCGTACCGCTGGCGCGCGCCGACGGGTCCGGCACCACTTATACCCTGACCGACTATTTCAGCAACGTCAACCCGGAATGGAAACAGCAGTACGGCCGTAATTTCAGCATTGCCTGGCAAGCCGATGTCAAAACCATCAAGGGCACCGCCGACCTGGTCAGCGCCTTGAAAAAAACATCGGGCGCCATCGGCTACGCCGAGTACGCCTACGTCATCGAAAACAACCTGAACTATACCCAGCTGAAAAACCATGACGGCCAGTTCGTCAGGCCGAACGCCAACTCCTTCAACAGCGCGCTGGCCAACAGCAACTGGAAGACTACCGGCAACTTTGAAGAGATGTTGACGGACAAGCCGGGTTCCGGCAGCTGGCCGGTTACCGGCGCCACTTATGTCTATCTACCGCGCGTGACCAGCCGGCCGGAACAAAGCAAGGCCGTGATCCAGTTCTTTACCTGGGCCTTCTTGGAAGGCGACGATATTGCCAACAGCCTGGACTACGTGCGCCTGCCTGACAATGTGCAGGCGCGCGTAGTGCACGAAATGTCCGGCGTTGTCGATGCCAAGGGCAAGCAACTGACGATTCCGATTTTCCTGAAATAAGCGAGTCTGAACTGGTCGGCGCTCTTACTCTATTTGCGGCTAGAATTCATGATCGATTTCAGTTTTCCAGCCAGGAGCTTAGCCATGTGGATTTCGTCGGTTCTGCGGCGCGCCGCCTTTGCCGCGGTCAGCGCCGTCATCGTTTGCGGCTTCAGTCCGGCAGCGGCGGCCAAGAGCGCGGTGCGGGTCGGCCCCCAACCCCAGGATTTTTCGGTGGGGCCGCAGTACGACACCACCCACGTGTATGTCGCCAGCGATGATATCGATGCATTCGTCAACAGCTTCGTCGCCACCTTCGACGGCAAAGCCTCGCCACGGGCTGTCTTTACCGTTACGCCCACACCCAGCAAGACCGCATCGCAATATGTCCAGACGCCGGTGGGCATGCTTTCCGTGTTCGCCTTCCAGACGCCGATTCCGTATGGCTTCGGCGATGAACGCACCGGTTACCTGGTGAGCGATATCGGCGCAGCGGTGCAAGCCGCGATAGCAACCGGCGCCGACGTCGTGGTGGACACCTTCGACGATCCGATCGGCAAGGATGCGGTGATCCGCTGGGCCGGCGGCGTCAAGATGCAGCTGTACTGGCACACCAAGGCGCCATCCTACGCGCCGCTGCAATCTGTACCGGAAAACCGGGTGTATCTGTCGCCGCTGGCGGCAGACCAGTTCGTGCGGCAGTTCACCACCTTCTCGCGCGGAAGCGTGGTGTCTGACGAGCGCCAGGCGGATGGCGGCGAGATCGGCCGTCCGGCCGACAAGATACGCCGCATCCGGATTGTTTCCGGCTTCGGCAAGATGACGGTGTTCGTCAGCGACGGCAAACTACCCTACCCGTTCGGCCGCGAGACTACCGGCTATGCCGTCGGCGACCTCGGCGCGACGCTGGAGAAGGCCAAGGCGAACGGCGTCACGCTGCTCTCGCCACCCTACAAAACCACTACCGGTCGCAGCGCCATGGTGCAGTTTCCCGGCGGGTATGTGGCGGAAATTCACGACGCCGCGAAATAACGCAAGCGACCTCGCCGCGTATCTTTACGACGAACGGTGCGCGGCGATAGCGATCCCGAGGCCGGTCAGGATGACACCGCCGGCGCGGTTGATGCGGCGCATGACAGTAGCGCGGCTGATCACGTGACGCAGACGGATCGCGCAAAGCGCGTACAGGCTGTCATTGAGCATGCCGATCACGACCATGGTCGGTATCAGGATCAGCATTTGCGGCACGTAGGGCGCATGCTTGTCGATAAACATCGGCAGGAAGAGGACGAAGAAGCCGATCCCTTTCGGGTTGAGGCAGGTAACCAGGAAGGCATGGGAAAATGCCTTGAACGGCCCGACCCGTGCGGCCGACTGCTGGTCGCCCAAGCCAGTGGCGTCGCGCCGCCACATACGTATGCCAAGATAGATGAAGTAGACCGCGCCGAATAGCTTGAGCACGGTGAACACCACGGTCGATGTCGTCAGCAGCACGCCCAGGCCGGCCATCGCCAGCGCCATGGCGGTTGCGCCGCCCAGCGCCGAACCCAATACCATGGCCGCCGCAATGCGCGGGCCGAAGCTTACCGCATGGGTAGCGATCAGCAGGATCGTCGGCCCCGGAATCGCGATGACCAGCGCAGAAGCGGCGACGAAAGAAAGCCAGAGCGAAAGCGACATGGGGGCACTCCTGAGTTTGACGGGTAGTAGCGCCGATTATAAGATAAATCGGCTGGCGCCTCTGGTCGTCTCCCGCCGTGTCTTGTATTCCGCCAAGGAATCCCGTTCCTCATCATGCAGGCGGCCGAGAGACTGCCGCAGCCTGCGGCTTGCCTTGCATGCCGCCTCTATGCGCGCGATTCCCTCTTCGATCCTGGCCGCCGGCATGTAGCTGAAGCATAAACGGACAAACTGGCTGGAGCGCGGGCCGTACAGCAACCCGGGCGCCAGCTGCACACCCTGCGGATGGCGCAAGCCTTCAAGGAATTCCACAGGATCGAGATGCGCTGCCAGCTTCACCCAGAATGAAAATCCGCCTTGCGGAATCGCATAGGCCGGTTCGCAAAATGTGCAATCCTGCAGCAACGCATGCATGCGGTCGCGTTTCTGCCGGTAGTGCCCACGCAAGAATTGTATGTGTCCGTCCAGCCCGCCGGCATCCAGTAAAGCGAGCGCGATATTACTGACCACGGCGCTTACGCCGCCGTCGCATTTGAGCAAGGCCAGCCGCGCAATCATGGCCGGCTCGGCGCAGATCCAGCCTACCCGCAAGCCCGGCCAGGCGATCTTTGAAAAACTGCGCACGCTGATGGCGGCATCCGACGGAAACAGCACAGGCTGCAATCCATCTTCGTAGGGCAGCTCCGAATACACCAGGTCTTGCACAATCGGCACACCATGCCGGGCAAGCAGGTTCTGGACTTCGACGGCGCGGCGTTTGCTGATGCATTGCCCGCTCGGGTTATGAAACGCTGGCGTGGTGTAATACAGTTTGGCGCTCGGATAACGCGTCAACGCATCGGCCAGCTCCGATAACAATACGCCTTCGCTATCCATGCCAAGCTGGATCACTTTGGCGCCTGCGATGGTGAAAATCCGCAGCGCGCCGAGATAGGAAGGATCTTCGGTCAAGACCACGTCGCCCGGATCGAGCAAGGCGTCGGCAATCAGCTGCAGCGCTTGCGACGCGCCGCTGGTGATCATCACCTGGCCGGGCGTCACACCCGACCTGTCGGCGAGCCGCTGGCGCAGTTCCGGCAAGCCTTGCGAATCGGTGTATTGCAGGATGTCGGCAAGACTGACGCCGGCGCGTAGCGACATTGCATCGACGGCAGGCAGATGCGGAAAGGTGTCGGGATCGGGCAAGCCATAGCCGAAATTGATGGCTTGCTTGGTCGATGAATAATCGAAAGCGCTGTAACGGGCGCTTATCTGGCTGCGAAGCGACATGCGGCACTCTCTGTAAAGTTTTAATCGGCTAACGCCGGCGCCCGGAAGCGCAGGTTATAGGCGGCGACGAATTTTTCCGATACAGGCCTGCCGAACAGAGGAAAATCCACTTTTCCAGGCGGCGACTTATCGGAAAACGTACTCTCCGCCGTGCGCAAGACCGGCTGCCATTGTGTGCCGAAGAAGCAAGCGCCATAACTGTTCGCCAGTACCGGTACAAACGGCTGAAGCATGCTCAGGAACAGGGAAATTTCCTGTGCGTCCAGCTCGGATGCCTCCGCGTCGGAAAAGCGCGCATGGGCGAAAAAACTGTTGATTGCTTCCAGTGCGTTCCAGAACTCTGCGGCGGCCATCGCAGCCTTGTAACGTTCGACGGCGTCGGCAAGGACCGGCAGCAAAGGGTTCACGGCAAACCGCTGGCCGCTGCCGACATGCTTGCGCAAGGAGGTTTCGTATTCGCGCACACGCAGCGCGGCCTGGATCAAGCCGTCTACCTGGAAATCATTGTCGTCCGTGCCGAACGGCTTGGCGATGCCGGCGAGGTAATAGCGCAATACGCTCTGGTCCAGGTCGAGCGCGACTTCATCTGCCCACAGCGCGTGGTTCCTGCTGGTCGAGAATTTTTCGCCTTCCAGTTTGGAAAAATCCTGGATCGCCTGATTGTGCGGAATCGGATAACCGCGCGCCAGCAAGCTTGCGGTAACGCCGATGGTGTAATAGAAACGATTGTCCTGTCCCATGAAGAACACGATCCTGGAATCCGGGCTGCGCATGGTCGCAGCATAGTCCGCCTGGTTGCGCTCGCAAATGCGGCGGATGCCAGTGTCAAAGCACCACAGTCCTTCGAACCAGGTCATCAAGGTTTGCCCGGCCACCTCCGGATGGTCAAGCGCCACGCCACGTTCGAAATTGCGCGACATGGCCAAGGTACGCAACTCTTGCTTCAGCCAGCGGATTTCCTTGTATTTGATCGCGCGCGGCCATTCGCTCGCTTCAATCTTGCTGATAAGCTCTGCCGCCAGTAAATCAAGCCTGAGATGCGCTTGCCGGATCGGCCGCAATGACAACGGCTTGCGGCAAGGCGCATGCTGGGGTTGCTTCAAGGTTGCATGCTGGATCGCATGGCCACAGCCTTCGCACAAATTGCTGTCGGTTGAATTACCGCATTCCGGACAAAAACCGTGCGCCAGGGAATCGGCGGCAAACTCCTGGCAGGACTCGCAGTACAGCTGCCGGCCTTCTTTTATCTCCACCATGCCTGCCGCCAGCAACTCGTTAAACACGGACAGGCTGTGCTGTTTGTGATCCTGGCTGGAGGTCTTGACGAACTCGTCGACTTCGATCCCCATCGCCGCCAGGCAATGCAGTATCTGGCTGGAATACATCGCCGACACTTCGTCCACCGGCGTGCCGAGCTGCCCGGCTTTGACCAGTGTATAGCTGCCGTGTTCATCGGCACCGGTCACGTAATAGGCGGCATTGCCATTCATCCGTTGGTACCTGACGAAGATATCCGCCAGCAGATAGACACCGCCAATGTGTCCCAGATGCAGCTTGCCGTTCGGGCAAGGCGGCGCCGGACAAACGAAATAGGTTTTACGCATGGATCAGTCCCACCACATGGATAAGAATTTCAAAGGTGCGTGCGCATCATCGTTGCTGAGCGAATGCAACTGATGCGGTTTCATGTAGAACAGCGTGGTGCCACTCACCGCAGTACGTCGGCCGTCGACCTCGAAGGTGCCGGCGCCGGATATCAGCACCCACATTTCATGCTCGTGGTGGCTGTGCAGGGTGACGGCGTCATGCGGCGGCACTTCAACCACGGAGGCGCCGAATCCCGGGACGGATTCCGATGGGATATGTTCCATCAGGCGGCACACCATCACCCCGTATTCATGCCGCATCAAGGACCGGTCGAGCTCCTTGACCATCATGAAAGGAAGGCTGGCCTGGCTGTCAATCACGGTAGAAGATTCCATTCGAAGGCCTCAGGTCGTTGATGTCGTAGTCTTTTTCTTCCGGCGGGTTGTAGGCGCGCTTCATGGCGTTGTATTCGATGCGGGTCGGGCCGGCTGTCGATTCGCGCTGGAATACCAGGTAAAGCGTGCGCCGTGAACGGTCGCTTTTGTTGGGTTCGGAGTAATGCGGCGCATAGTCGTCGAAGATGAAAATATCGCCCGCCTTGCAATGCACCGGTTCCCAGTTGAAGGTCTTGGCGATTTCAGGATCGATCACGCCGCCGGCGTCCATCTTGAACACGTCTTTCTTGTGATTGCCGGCGCTGAAGAACAGGCCGCCGTTTTCCGGCTCGGAATCGTCGATGGCGATCGACACCACCGCATGCACCATCCGGTCCGGCAGCTTGTGCGGGATATGATAGATGTCCTGGTGCGGACGATAGCCGCCGCTGTCGGGGTACTTGAAGATCAGCAGTTCTTTCAGCATCTTGGTTTTTTCGTCCAGCAGCTGCTCGATGCAGGCTTTGATCCTCTGGTCCGCCAGCACCAGCTCGCGCAGGTGCTCGTGGTATTCCAGGAAATTTTCCACCTTCGAAACGATCTTGCGATTGTCCTTGGTCTTTTCAAACCACATCATCCATTTGTCGGCGCTGACCTCCCATTTGGCAATTTCATCAACTTTGTCGGAAATGGCGTCGCGCGTCTTGCCATCGAAAAATCCTTCAAGCTTGATGAAGCCGTCGGCATGCCATTTTTCCACCGTCTCGCTATTCAACATGGGTAATCCTCCAGTAAGAATTCAACATCAAACAGTCAATGTGGCGTCACCGGCCGCGCCAGTGCACGCGGATACATCACGCCCAACAAGACAACATTCAGCACCATCAGCAAGCCCATCGCGTACAGCATGGCGTCGACGCCATGCTGCGACACCAGCATTTCGGCGAAGTAGGGAAAGCCCAGCAAGCCGACGAAATAGGCGATCGTAAATACCTGGGAAGTGACGGCCACCGGCAGCCCCATGCGCTCGGCAAGGTTGACCGCCATCGCATTCAGCGTTGCATAGCTGAGCCCGTAGCCGAGCGCGAATGCCGCGGTCGATCCCACATACAGCCCGTAACTGCCGGCGTTGACGAGATACAGGGCGAGCGACGCCAGCGTCAGCAGGATCAGGCCCAGCGCCAGCCTGGCGACCGGTATCTTGTCGACAAAGGCGGCGATGGAAAAGCGCAGCAGCACCGCCACTACGGTGAACGTGACAAAGAAAGTTTCAGGCCTGAGTCCGCGCGAGCTTGCATAGGCGGACTGGTAGGTCGACAGCCCGGTGAAGACGCAGGCGGCAAACACGATCATGACGATCGGAATACCGGTCCGCGTGCGCATGATGGCCAGCGCGCCGGTCGGGGTCAGCACTACGCTCTTCACAGGCATATGCGGATCGTTGCGCATGCGACGCCGGGTTAGGTCGAGACAGAGGGTGGCGATGACGCAGCAGACCGCGATACCGGCATACACCGCACTGAACGATCCGCTCAAGTGTGCCACCAGATGGCCGATCGGCGCCGCCAGGCCGAGACCGGCCATCTGCGAACCGGACAGCAAAGTCAGGTATTTGATACGTGCGGCGGGACGCAGATAATGAATCAGCTGCAAAGGCGCCAGGATGAAATACACCGACCAGCTGGCTCCCAGCAACATGCCGCCCAGGTAAGCCAACGCTGTCGCCAGCGGCGCGGCAGTCAGGCACAACATGGCCAGCGCCATCGTGAAGGCTGCCAGCGAGGCGGTCTGCAGCACACCGTAGCGCTGGGCAAACCAGCCTGCTGTGCTGGCGCACACAATGGTCGCCGCCATGCCGGCCGACATCACGCTGCCGGCGGTAATGCCCGCCAGCTTCATCGCCAGCAGATAGTCCGGCAATAAGAAACTGGAGCCATAGGCAGCCGCCAGCACCACGCTGGCGATAAGAAACGGCGCCAACACGGCGACTCGCAATGTCTCTGGCAATTGTTCACTGACTTGATTCATAAATGCGTTTTCATTTCAACAAAGATAGTTGTCAACCATACTCGCAGCATCGGATCGGACTGGCACGGCTTGGCCTAGCTCAAGCCAGTCTCATGCTGGCGCAATCGACTTCCACCGGACGAAGATTGCCGGCTTTCGGGGTCTCCCGGAACGAATCCAGCTGGTTGAGCAGCTGGCTGTCGGGGATTTCCGGATAGAAGTGCCGTCCCAGCACGCTATTGACGATGCGGCTGTTGCGATAGGCCACCAGCGACAGGTTGACGCTCTGCAAACCATGCTGGACGCGGCTGCGGTTCTGCAGATAAACCTTGCCCTTCATCGTCTGGTTGAACTCGACCGAATAATCGTCGCGCATCACCGGCAGCCCGTCTTCCATCCGCGCATGCCTGATAATCTTTTCGATGAAGGGCGAACGGCGTGGACGGAAGCCGGTGGCGAGGATGACGCGGTCGACCGTCATCTCGCGCTCGACGTCGGTCGCTTGAGACTTCACCAGTACTTTCCAGCGCTGCTTGGAGGGCATGATATTGGTCATGCACACATTCGACACCACGCGGATATGGTCGCTGCGGCCTTCGACGTGGCAGCGCTCGTACATCAATTCATAAATGCGGTTGCTCAAGGCCGCCGATATGCCGTCGCTGGTCAGCTTTTCATCGGCGACGATCGCGCGCCGGCGGCCCAGCGGCAAGGATTGGAAATACTGGCTATACGATGGCAGGTAGGACTCGTTGACAAAGGAACTCTCATCCATCGCGAACAGATTTCCCCTGGAAGTGATCCAGGTGATTTGTCCGATATCCGGCAGGCCCAGCAGATGCTCGACGATCTCGGCGCCGCTCTGGCCGCCGCCGACCACCATCACACGTTCGCCGTAGCCGATCTCAGGCTGATCGAGAAAATGCGCGGCATGGCACACCGCGCTGCCCAGCCAATGACGGGCGCAGTCCGGTATCTGCGGCTCGACCCCGATGCCCAGCACGATCGAACGCGCAATATAGCGTTGCGCCGGGGTGGAAATATAAAAGCCCTCATCGCATGGCGCGACATCGGTCACTTCTTCGCCGAAACGCACGCTGGCCAGCTGCCGTGCAACCCAGCTGTAATAGTCGGCAAATTCCCGTCGCGACGTGTTGGCGCCGTGCTTGTTGATGAAACTGTACAGGCGCCGATGGACGGACAGATAATTCAAGAAGGAATAGGGGCTGGTCGGATCGGCCAGCGTCACGCAATCCTTGAGCGGCGATACTTGCAAACTGCCGTTCGGCAGCATCAGGCCGGGATGCCATGAAAAGCACGCATTTTTTTCGAGGAACAGCGACTTCATCCCGGTCGGTTCGGCCAGGGCGGCGAGACTCAGGTTGAAGGGGCCGACGCCGATGCCAACAAGATCAAAGGTCTGCATTTTTGCCTTTAAAATTAACGGACTGCATCCCGGTGGCGGCCCTGAGGCAGGCGGCAATTCCGCCGGCGGCTTGCCAGCCCGGCGAAAGAATTCCAAGAGGCGGAGCTACTAATTTACCGGTCTTTCCAAACGTAACGAAAAGCCAACTCGGTTAAAACATTCGACTTGTTTGAGCATTACGGCGTGCAATCACGCTGCTCGAATATGCTTATTCGTGAACCGGACTTTGCCGTGAAACGGGTCCGGAAATTTTTCAGCATTGCGCATCATGCCTAAATTATTTTTCTTCCACACCTGTCGTTAGTGATAGGTTTTCCGGGATTTTCCTGCATCCTGAAATTTCTTCGCATAGTGCTTGAAAGACCAGCAACAACGGGTCTCTCAACGAGATTGTCATATGACAATTCCGGGCAATTATTTGCATCTGCGAGGGGAAAATCCGCTCCAGCCAGATTCAGAAACGCTACAATAATTCCAAATAGACTGGTCTGTATACTACAAAATCGTAACAGATCGTTCTGAACTATCGAATCGCCATGAAATCGATTTTCTATGACTGCCGGCCGAACAGACTGGATTGCATTGCTGATGGCATGCGCGGCGATAGACGCCGGTGGAAAAACAGGGAGAATTTATGCTGTGCACGAGGCGGCATCTACTTTTTCCTGCGGTGATACATCTCCATCAGCGGCGTCGACGAGATGCCGTGCACCATCACCGATAGCGCTAACACGGTCAATACCACGGTGGTCAGGCGATGCGTGAGCGAACCACCCGTCGCTTCCCATTTGAATTGCAAAGCGAACAGCAGGTAGTACAGCGTACCGACGCCGCGAATGCCGAACCAGGCCATCAGCCGCCGTTGCAGCGGCGAGACGCCGGCGCCGATCAGCGACATGGCTACCGACAGCGGCCGCACCAGCAGGAACAGAACGGCCGCTACCGCCACGCCCTCCCACGACAAGCCGTTAGATGAAATCAGTATGCCGAGCAGTATCACCATCAGGAATTCCGCGAAATTCTCAATCTGCTGGTTAAAGCCGAGCACCGTGGCTGCCATATAGGCTGGCGCCTTTTCCTCGCTGGCGGCGACCGCTTCGACATCACCCGCCATTTTCGTCAGATGCGGCGAGGACATCGCATGCAGTGTTTCTTCATCGACTCTTGCCTGCCCCTTGCGGTCGGCCTCGGCATTTGCCTCGTCGCTGATCTTGTCGCGCTGCGTCGCTTCAATCCGGCGCATGCCGACGCCTGCGGCAAACACGGCGAGAAAGCCGATGCCATGCAAGCTCTCGGCCAAGCCGTAAGACAAGGCGATCAAGCCGATCGCCAGGAATTCTTCCATGCCGATCGCCAGCCGGTAGCGCTTGCGCAGCTGCACCACCAGCTGGCCGACGCTCCAGCCAAGCCCCCAGCCGCACAGCGGCGCGATCGCCACTCCCCACAACAGGCGCAGCAAACCTTCCAGGCCCAGATATTCGTGCGCCTGGTCGACGCCAAGCATGGCCAGGCCCAGCATGACAAAGGGAAAGGCGGTACCGTCATTGAGGCCGCCTTCGCCGGTCAGGCCGAAGCGGATCTGGTCGCGGTCGCCGATGTTCTTGATTTGCACGTCGGAGGCCAGCACCGGATCGGTGGGCGCCAGTATCGCCGCCAGCAGCACAGCCGCGCCAAGCGGCAGTTTGAGCAGATAGAAGCCGCCGGCGGTCAGCAAGGCGATGGTCAGCAGCATCGCCAGCACGCCCAGCCGCAGTGGCAGAAACCAAAGGTTGTCGCGCAAGCCCACCCGCAGCCTGAGGCCGACGCTGAACAGCGACACCAGCACCGCGATGCGCGCTGCATCGGTCAGTATCCCGGCCTGATGAATGATGGAAAGATGGATCAGGCTGAACACAGCCGGGCCGAGCACAAAACCGACCGGCAGATAGAACATGGCGGGGCTGACGGGGAAGCGGTCCAGCACCGAAGCGGCCAAGGCCATCGATATCAGCAGCACACCCGTGATCAGGTACCAAATCAGTCCGTTATCGATGAGATTACCTCCAGCCGTGTGTTATCAAGAGCCATGGGAATCCGGCGCAGCGTCGCTTCTGGCTCCATCTAACAAAAAAGCCCTTGCATAGGCAAAGGCAAATCAACCGCAGGAATTCGCGTTGACAGGGATAAGTCGAACAAATTTACAGGCGGGTATCTTCCAGGTCCGCATGCGTCCCGTAGTAGGCATGAATTTCCCGCGTCCATGCCTGGTCTGCCATGTCCGGCCAGTGGTCTTTGTCGAATCCCGGCGCATTCTTCAGCCGGTCCTTGTCGACGTTGAGGATAAAACGCTTGTTGGCCGGGTCCAGCGTCAGCGCGATCCAAGGCACGGCGAACAATTTTTCTCCCATGCCAAGAAAGCCGCCAAAAGACAAGACCGCATAAGAAACCTTACCCGCGTGCATGTCCAGCATGATCTCTTTGATTTCACCCAGGCTTTCCTCGTGGCGGTTGTAGACGTCATTGCCCACCAAGGTATCGGCGCCCATCAGGTTTGGACCGGGGCCGCCGTTTTTCTTATACATGCCATAGGCATCGCGTTCTTCGTAGTTCAGGCTCATGGTCATCTCCAACAATGATCGTTGCTCATTGACTTAGAATGGACACGCGCCCTTCCTGTGTCTGTGCGCCAGTACACATTCGAAATGCGGCCGGCAAAAAAATCAATCAGCTAAGAGACAGTATCCGAGGCTGGGATTGAATTGCAAGTTTGCCATCGATTTTTGTAAAAGGCTGCTCATTATTGATTGTCGTCGGTTTCCTTGAAAGAGTTCAGTGAAACTACCCCATCCCGACCAGCGTAATGCGATCTTGAACGAACGCCGCAATCTCAAGATGGCGCGTTCACCGCACGCCTACATGCGCGGTAATACCGTGAAATTCTATGAATGGCTGCACAGCGCCAAGGGGCAAGCGACGCCGCATGGACCGCCAATATGGATCTGCGGCGATTGCCATAGCGGAAACCTGGGGCCGTTGGCGGATGCAGAGGGCAAGATAATTCTTGAAATACGCGA
Source organism: Collimonas sp. (assembly GCF_039923675.1). Taxonomy (GTDB): domain Bacteria; phylum Pseudomonadota; class Gammaproteobacteria; order Burkholderiales; family Burkholderiaceae_D; genus Collimonas. The sequence goes on along the minus strand of NZ_JBDTCG010000011.1, from coordinate 1,659 downwards.
CTTCGACCAAACGCTTATCGGCAATCCTGCGCATGACCTGGTGCGGCTAGCGTTGTCGCTGGCAACCGCTGCTCGCGGTTCCAGCCTGCCGGGCGTGGTTACCGCGCGCATGCTGGAAAACATCATGTACGGTTACCGCCAGGCGTTTAGCCCCGACCCGGAACAGAAGCGGCCGCGACGGCCGACGCCGGTGCGTTGGACCATGCGTCAGGCCGCCAAACGCACCTGGAAGCAGCTAGCGGTGGAACGTATCGCCAACACGCGGCCGGTCATCCCCCTGGGCAAGAGCTTCTGGCCCTTGGCGGCCGAGGAACATGATGGCGTCCACGCATTATTCGCCACGCCCGAAGTGCTGGATCTGGTCAGGGATCTGAAATCACGCAGCAATGACGCCCGCGTCGAGGTGCTGGATGCGGCCTATTGGGTCAAAGGCTGCAGTTCGCTGGGGCTGTTGCGTTACGCTGTGTTGCTGGAAATCGGCAACAAGAAAAACAGCGAACTATGCCTGGTTGACATCAAGCAGGCGGTCGGCGCCGCCGGACCGCGTTACAACCATGTCAGCATGCCGCGCGATAACGCCCACCGGGTAGTGGCCGGCGCCCGTCATCTGTCGCCGGCGCTGGGCGACCGCATGGTGGCGCAGCGCTTTCTGGATCAAGGAGTATTCCTGCGTGAACTGCTGCCGCAGGATTTGAAACTGGAGATCGATCAACTCAACCTGGCCGACGCCACCAAGGTCGCACGCTACCTGGCGAATGTCGTCGGCCATGCGCATGCACGGCAGATGGATGACGCGGTAAAAGCCAAATGGCAGGCCGATCTGACGCCGGACCGCAACACCGCGCTGGCGGCGCCGGACTGGCTGTGGGACAGTACATTGCAGCTGATCGCGGCGCATGAGATCGGCTATCTTGAGCATTGCCGGAAATACGCCCTGTCGCATAAAGCGTCCTAGGGTCTGTTGACGTTTGGCGCTAAGCCCTTGAAAAAGGAAGGCAAACTCGCATTGTTAAGGTTCTCACACCGATCCAAGCGAGTTTGCCATGCCCCGATTGCTGCTCAATGATGAGTTCTGGTCGAAGCTGCAAAATATTTTGCTTCAAGAACGCATTTATAACAAGCGTGATTTACGCCTGATGGTGGAAGGCATGCTGTATCGCATGAGAGTTGGTTGTCCATGGCGAGATTTACCGGCGCAATTTGGTTGCTGGAACTCGGTCTATAAAAAATTCAATGCCTGGTCGGCCAGTGGGAAATGGCGCAACATATTTAAAGCGCTTGTCGTCGAGCCTGATGTGGAGTGGGTATTTATCGACGGCAGCTATGTCAAAGCCCACCAGCACAGTGCGGGAGCGGCAAGTGAAGATGGCGAAGGTATTGGGAAAAGCCGGGCTGGCAACACCAGCAAGATTCATTTGGCAGTCGACAGCTATGGATTACCAATCGATTTTGATATCACAGGTGGTCATATCAATGACTGCACAGCAGCACCAGAGTTGATCGCAAAATTGCCTCAAGCAGGAGCGATCGTCGCTGACAAAGGCGATGACAGCGAGCGGATCAGGGAACAGATTGTAGTAATAGGAAGCCAAGTCGTCATCCCCAGAAAGCGTAATTCGATCAAGGGAAACGACGATCTCGACAGAGGCTTGTATCGAT
>NZ_JBDTCG010000010.1:0-96319 GCF_039923675.1 Collimonas sp. | reverse complement strand
CTGGTGGTGTATGGCGGCATCGGCCGCGCCGCGCGTGATTGGGCTTGTTTCGACAAGATCGTCGAAGCGCTGACCAACCTGAACGATAACGAAACCCTGCTGATCCAGTCCGGCAAGCCGGTCGGCGTATTCCAGACCCACGCCGACGCGCCGCGCGTTTTGCTGGCCAACTCCAACCTGGTGCCGAAATGGGCAAACTGGGAGCACTTCAACGAACTCGACCGCAAGGGCCTGTTCATGTACGGTCAGATGACTGCCGGCAGCTGGATCTATATCGGCAGCCAGGGCATCGTCCAGGGTACTTTCGAAACCTTCGCCGAAGCAGGGCGTCAGCACTTCGGGGGCGACCTGTCCGGCCGCTGGATCCTGACCGCCGGGCTGGGCGGCATGGGTGGCGCGCAGCCATTGGCCGCCACGCTGGCCGGCGCGGCTTCGCTGACCATCGAATGCAAACAGTCCAGCATCGACTTCCGCCTGCGCACCCGTTATCTCGACAAGCAAGCCAAGAGCCTGGACGATGCGCTGGAATTGATCAAATACCATACCGAGCGCAAAGAAGCGATTTCCATCGGCCTGCTCGGCAATGCCGCCGAAGTGCTGCCGGAACTGGTGAAGCGCGCCAAGGCCGGCGGCATCAAGCCGGACCTGGTGACCGACCAGACTTCCGCGCATGACCTGATCAACGGCTATCTGCCGATCGGCTGGAGCGTCGAACAATGGGTGGCGGTGCAAAACGATCCGTCGCAACAAGCGCGGCTGACTGCGGACGCTTCCAAATCCTGCGCGCAACATGTGCAAGCGATGCTGGATTTCCATGCAATGGGCATCAAGACTGTCGACTACGGCAATAACATCCGCCAAGTGGCGTTCGACCACGGCGTCAAGAATGCTTTCGATTTCCCCGGTTTCGTGCCGGCTTATATCCGGCCGCTGTTCTGCGAAGGCAAAGGGCCGTTCCGCTGGGTCGCCTTGTCCGGCGATCCGGAAGACATCTATAAAACCGATGCCAAGATCAAGGAACTCTTCCCCGAAAACAAACACGTGCACCGCTGGCTCGACATGGCGCGTGAACGGATTTCCTTCCAGGGCTTGCCGGCGCGGATTTGCTGGCTGGGCCTGGGCGAGCGCCATATCGCCGGCCTCGCGTTCAACGACATGGTGCGCACCGGCGAATTGAAAGCGCCGATCGTGATAGGCCGCGACCACCTGGATACCGGCTCGGTCGCCAGCCCCAACCGCGAAACCGAAAGCATGAAGGATGGCACCGATGCGGTGTCCGACTGGCCGTTGCTGAATGCTTTGTTGAATACTGCCGGCGGCGCGACCTGGGTTTCGCTGCATCACGGCGGCGGCGTCGGCATGGGATACTCGCAGCATGCGGGCATGGTGATTGTTGCCGACGGCACTGAAGCGGCGGAAAAGCGTCTGGCGCGGGTACTGGTCAACGATTGCGCTTCCGGCGTCATGCGCCATGCCGACGCCGGTTATGAAGCCGCGGTGGAATGTGCAAAACGTCACAATCTTAACCTGCCGATGATTAATCGCTGAGCATTGCGCATTCGCTCCTGCGTCACTAGTGACGCTGAGTAGCATAGGCAGCAAGTTGTGCCATGCTGAACTATCAATTTGAAAGAAATGAATATGAAAACATCGTTGACTCTGCAACCGGGAAAAATGTCTCTGGCGGAGATCCGCAGCATCTGGGCTGAAGCTGTTCCGCTGGCCTTGCCGCCTTCCGCTTATACCGCGATCAATGCCTCTGCGGCCACCGTGGCGCGCATAGTCGAACGTGGCGACGCCGCCTACGGCATCAATACCGGTTTCGGCAAACTGGCCAAGACCCGCATTCCGGACGAGCAGCTGGAACTGCTGCAGCGTAATCTGATCCTGTCGCACTCGGTCGGCACTGGCGACCTGATCGATGATGGCGCGGTGCGCTTGATCCTGGCCATGAAGATCGGCAGCCTGGCGCGCGGTTTTTCCGGTATCCGGGCGCAAGTCATCGATACCTTGCTGGCGATCTACAATGCCGGCATCATGCCTTGCATTCCGGTCAAGGGTTCGGTCGGCGCCTCCGGCGACCTGGCGCCGTTGTCGCACATGACTCTGGCGATTCTGGGCGAAGGACAGGTACGGGTCGATGGCAAGCCGGTTGACGCCAAGGACGCGCTGGCAAAGGCCGGCATCACGCCGATCGTGCTGGCGGCCAAGGAAGGCCTTGCGCTGATCAACGGCACGCAGGTGTCGACCGCCTTGACTCTCAACGGCTTGTTCCTCGCCGAACGCCTACTGGAAGCGGCCACCGTGACCGGCGCGCTGGCAGTCGACGCAGCGCGCGGCAGCGACGCGCCGTTCGATCCGCGCGTGCATGAAGTGCGCGGCCAGCCGGGTCAGATCGCCACGGCGAAGATCTATCGTCAGCTGCTGAGCGGCAGTGCGATCAGGCAATCGCACCTGGTCAACGACGAGCGCGTGCAAGACCCGTACAGCTTGCGTTGCCAGCCGCAGGTGATGGGCGCTTGCGTCGACATCATCAGTAACGCTGCGCGCACTTTGCTGATCGAAGCCAATGCCGTCACCGACAATCCGCTGATTTATGCAGAACATGATGAGGTGATCTCCGGTGGCAATTTCCATGCCGAGCCGGTGGCGTTTGCCGCCGATACCTTGGCGCTGGCGATTGCCGAGGTCGGCGCCTTGTCGGAGCGTCGTATCGCCTTGCTGATCGATTCTTCGTTATCGGGTTTGCCACCGTTCCTGGTGCAGTCGTCCGGCCTCAATTCCGGTTTCATGATCGCCCACGTTACCGCGGCCGCTCTGGCATCCGAGAACAAATCTCTGGCGCATCCGGCCAGCGTCGACAGCCTGCCAACTTCCGCCAACCAGGAAGATCACGTCAGCATGGCGACTTTCGCCGGCCGCCGTTTGCATGAAATGGCGCACAATACGGCAACCATCGTGGCGATTGAATTGCTGGCAGCGGCGCAGGGTGTGGATTGCCACCAGCCCTTGACTACCTCGCCATTGCTGGCGCAGGTGCAGCAGCGCTTGCGTGAGCAGGTCACGTTCTACGATAAGGATCGTTTCTTCGCGCCGGATATCGAGGCCGCCAAGCAGCTGGTGTTGCAAGGCGCGGTCAGCGCTAGTTGCAAGGACCTGTTTGCCGATTTGTACGCTCAATGAACCAGAAAATAAGCAGCAAATAAGCAAAAAATAAGCAAAAAATGAAACTGATAAAGTTCGAAGACTTGCCAGCCACGCCATGGAAAAATGGCGGTGGCGTCACGCGCGAGTTATGCAGCTATCCGGCGGCTTCCTCATTCGATGATTTCGCGTGGCGGGTGAGTATTGCCGATGTCGCCCGGTCTGGGGATTTTTCCAGCTTTCCTGGTGTCGACCGGATAATTACCTTGCTGGAGGGCGATGGCATGCAATTGCGTTCCGATAGCGGCAATCACGTATTGTTGTCGCGACTGCAACCGCATCGTTTCCGTGGCGAGGAAAAAATCGCAGCGCAGCTGGAAAACGGCGCTTGTCAGGATTTCAACCTGATGCTGAGACGCGGCGCGGCCGCCGGCGAAATCCGAGTCTGGTCTGGAGATCAAGATCTTGAGCGTGGCTGTCGTCTGTTGTTTTGCGTGCAAGGGCGCTGGGATGTGCTAGCGGCAGACGGCGAGCAAGCCACCCTGGAATCGCGCCAGACTTTGATTTGGGAAGACGGGCCGGGCGGGATGGCGCTTCGCTCCTTAAGCGCCGGCAGCATCCTGATCGGCGTCAACATCAATCTGCTATAGGAAAACAGCATGTCGTCAAGTCAAGCCAAGCAAGCCGATGGCATTTGCGATGGTGTCTGCGACGGTATCTGGCACAATGCCAGAATTGCGCCCGCCGGCAATCCCGGACAAGTCATCGCCGATGGCGCGCTGGTGGTGCGCGACGGCCTGATCGCCTGGATTGGTAGTGCGGTCGAGTTACCCGAGGAATACGGTAACGCGGATTTGCCGCGGCACGATGCCGGCAATCGCTGGATTACACCCGGCTTGATCGATTGCCATACCCATCTGGTATACGGCGGCAATCGCGCTGACGAATTTGCGCTGCGCCTGGCCGGCGCCAGCTATGAAGACATAGCGCGCAGTGGCGGCGGCATTGTATCAACCGTGCGCGCGACGCGCGAAGCCGACGAAGACAGCCTGTTCCTGCAAGCGTCGCGACGTCTCGAAGCTCTGCTGGCCGAAGGCGTGACCACGATAGAAATCAAATCCGGTTATGGCCTGGACTTGCCGACAGAACGCAAGATGCTGAAGGTTGCGCGGCGTCTCGGCGAACACTTTCCGGTCACGGTTTACACCACTTTTCTTGGCGCACATGCCTTGCCGCCGGAATACCAGGGCCGCGCCGACGACTACATCACGCTGGTGTGCGACGAGATGCTGCCGGTCCTGCATGCGGAAGGATTGGTCGATGCGGTCGACGTATTTTGCGAGAATATCGGCTTTTCGGTGGCGCAGAGCGAAAGAGTGTTCGTTGCGGCCGCCAAGCTCGGCTTGCCGGTAAAGATGCACGCCGACCAGCTTTCCAATATCGGCGGCACCGAGCTGGCGGCGCGCTTCAACGCCTTGTCGGTAGATCATCTGGAGCATCTGAGCGAAGCCGATATCGTGGCGATGCGCGAGAGCGGCACGGTCGCGGTGCTGCTGCCAGGTGCCTATTACTTCATCCGCGAAACCAGACTGCCGCCGCTGGAACTGCTGCGGCGTCATCAAATTCCCGTCGCCATTTCCACCGACAGCAATCCAGGCACCTCGCCGACCACTTCCTTGCTGCTGATGCTGAACATGTCTTGTACGCTGTTCCGCATGACCGCCGCGGAAGCCTTGATGGGCGTCACCAGCCATGCCGCGCTGGCGCTGGGCAAGGCTGACCGGCATGGCTTGCTGGCTGCGGGACGGGCCGCCGATTTTGTCGTCTGGGACGTGGAATCGCTGGCCGAACTGGCCTATTGGTCGGGACTCAATCCGTGCCGCACGATAGTGCGTGGCGGCCGCCTGAGCGCGGCATCGAAAAAAGGAGTGTCGCCATGAAGCCGGTCATCAGACAATTGATCGCCGATCGCGCCCTGTTGCCGGAAGGTTGGCGCAACAACGTCTTGCTGGAGTGGGACGAGCAGGGTATCTTGACTACCGTCCAGGCCGACGCCGAAGCACTGGCGCTGGCCCCGCGTGCCGCCGCGACGGTATTGCCGGGTATCGCCAATTTGCATTCGCATGCGTTTCAGCGCGCCATGGCCGGACTCACCGAGTATCGTTCCGATCCTAGCGACAGCTTCTGGAGCTGGCGCACCTTGATGTACCAGTTTGCTGGAAAATTGTCGCCACCCGACCTGAAGGCGGTGGCCGTGCAGTTGTATATCGAAATGCTGCAAGCGGGCTACACCTCGGTCTGTGAATTCCATTATCTGCATCACGATAAAGACGGCAAACCGTATGCCAACCCGGCGGAAAACCTGGTGTGCCTGATCGAGGCGGCGCAGGAAGTTGGGATCGGCCTGACTTTGCTGCCGGTCATGTACCAGTACAGCGGTTTCGGCGCCCAAGCGCCGCATGCCGGTCAGGCGCGTTTCATCAATTCGCCGGAGTGGATGATGGATGTGCTGCAGCGGCTGCAAGCGGCGCATCCGCAGGATGCCGGTTTGCGCTTTGGCGTTGCGCCGCACTCCTTGCGCGCGGTGTCGCCGCAATCGCTGCAGCACTTGCTGACAGCCCTCAAGCAATGGGACCTGCAGGCACCGGTACACATCCACATCGCCGAGCAACGCAAAGAGGTTGAAGACTGCATCGGCGCTCTAGGTGCAAGGCCGGTGGCCTGGCTGCTGGATAATATCGAGGTCGACCATCATTGGTGTCTGGTGCACGCTACCCATATGACGCCGGAAGAAACCCTGGGCCTGGCGCGCAGCGCAGCCGTCGCGGGTATTTGCCCGACCACCGAGGCCAATCTGGGCGACGGCATTTTCAACGGCGTCGAGTATGCCGCCGCGCAAGGCGTCTGGGGCGTCGGTTCGGACAGCCACATCAGCACCAGCCTTAGCGAAGAATTGCGTTTGTACGAATACAGCCAGCGTCTGCAGCATCGCCAGCGCAATATGCTGGTGGGCGAGCAGGGCGTTTCGGTCGGCGCCTATTTGTACCGCCAGGCCTTGCACGGCGGTGCAGCCGCCAGCGGCCGTCCGGTGGCTGGCCTGCAAGTCGGACAGCGCGCGGATTTGCTGGTGCTGGACCAACGGCACGCTGATCTGGAGGGCAAGCACGGGGATCAATTACTGGATAGTTTTGTGTTTGCACATCACGGACAAACGCCGGTGCGCGATGTCATGGTGGGCGGGCACTGGGTCATCAATGACCGCAAGCATCGCCTCCAGGAACCGAGTCTTGCTGCATATGCGAGTACCATGAAGAGATTGCTGGCCTAAACTGCGAAATCCTACCGAGCTTATTTATCTAATTTATTTACCTAATTTATGGAAAAATTCCTGTTTCATCGCGGCAGATTGCCGCTGCTGGTATCCATGCCGCATGCCGGCGAACATATACCGGAAGACATCCGGGCCACCATGAGCGCGCCGGCGCTGGATATCGCCGACACCGATTGGCATATGCCGCAGTTGTACGATTTTCTGGAGGAAATCGGCGCCTCCATCCTGGTGGCGACCCATTCGCGCTATGTGATCGACCTCAACCGGCCGCGCGATAACGTCAATCTTTATCCTGGCCAGGATACGACCGGCCTGTGTCCGGTGGATACCTTCCACAAGGAACCGTTGTATCAAGAGGGGAGAAGTCCCGACGACACCGAAATACAGCGCCGTATCACAAATTATTGGCAGCCATATCACCAGCAGCTGGAGCAGGAATTGCAGCGCATGCGGGCCGAACATGGCGTCGCCATGTTATGGGACGCGCACTCCATCGCGTCGGTGGTGCCACGGTTTTTTGAGGGACGGCTGCCGGACCTCAACCTGGGTACCGCTTCCGGTGCGTCCTGCGCGCCGGAACTGGAACAGCAGCTACAGCAGGTTGCTGCTCAGGCGACGGGCTACAGCCATGCCTTGAACGGGCGTTTCAAGGGCGGCCATATCACGCGCCATTATGGCAAGCCGCAGCAGAATATCCACGCGGTCCAGCTGGAGCAGACGCAAATCACCTATATGGAAGAACAGTTGCCGTTCGCCTTCGATCCGGAACTGGCAGCTCGGGTGCAGCCTACCTTGCGCCGTTTCATGGAAGTGATGCTGGCGTGGGGTAACGCGCACGCCGTATAAGTTACAGTGATTACGGTTGCTCCGGGCAAGGCGCCAGCACGATGGCGCTTTTGTCGTCTGGCCGATCGCTATGACGATTCCAGATGGCCCGATACAAGCGTTCAAGATCGCGTGTGAAGCGCGGCGTATCGAATAGCGGAGAGCTCAAGCGCGCGTTTGCCAGCCGTTGCCGCAATGCCGCGCGCCGCTCCGGCGCGCATGCCAGCGACAGCGCCAGTTCAACATAATTCTCATCATCCGCAGCAATCAATTCAGGAAAGCCATGCGCGTTGAGCAGGCTGGCCGCCACTCGGCCCGCAAACAGTTTTCCCATTTTGGTAATCAGCGGCACTCCGGCCCACAGTGCATCGCTGGCGGTGGTGTGCGAGTTGCAGGGAAAAGTGTCCAGTGCAAGGTCGGCCAGTTGCAAGCGCCCCAGATGCTGTTCCAACGGCAGGCGCGGCGCGAAGATGAGACGTTGCGGCGCGATGCCGTGGACTTGCGCGTGCCGCCGCAGATTGTCTTCAGTCTGCGCCGACTCAGGCGAGAGCAGCCATAGCACGCTGTCGGGCGTCGTTTGCAGCAGGCGGCACCAGAGACTGAAATCGGCGGGATTGATTTTCAGTATCTGGTTGAAACTGCAAAATACCAATCCTTGTTCGGGCAATCCGGCGCTGACCCGATCAGGTCTGGGCGCAATGTGGCGGTGGCGGTCGTTGGGTTGATAGCAATGCGGCATCAGTGCCAGGGTTTCACTGAAATCATCCGCATGCTGCGCCGGCGTCACTACAGGGTCGCCGATGATGTAGTCAGCCAAACGCGACTGGCCCAGACTGCCGGGATAGCCCAGCCAGCTGACAACGACTGGCGCCGGCCGCAAAGCGCAAATGCCGAGACGCGCGCCGGTGGTATAACCCTTGAGATCTACCAGCATATGCAAGCCGGCCGCGGCAATCTCGCTGGCTGCGGCTTCGTCGGACAATTGACGGATGTCATGCAGTTGCACGCCAGCTCTGGCAATCCTGCGCGTGAAGATGTCATCGCGTGGCGGACCGTAGGAATACAGATGAATTTCCACCTGCTGCGGATCATGCTCTTCCAGCACCCCTGCGAGCAAGTGCATGGTGGCGTGTTCATAGAAATCGGAGGAGAGATAGCCGATCTTCAGCACGCGATCATCAGGCGCATTGTTGATAACAAGAGCGGGAGTTTGCAAGGCCTGCGCCCATTTGCGTTCGGCGAATTGTCGTCCAGCCTGGCGATGGGTGATGGCAGAAAGCGTAGGAATATTCAGTAAGGACCAGGGCTCGGTTTCCAGGGCTTTGTTTTGCAAAGCCTGCAATGTGGCGGCATCGTATTGCGCAAGATTTTCCCAGACGGCCTGTTTGCGAGAGACGCGCTGCAACTGGCCCCAATCGCCAATGCCGCGATAAATCTCGCTTGCCTTCGCATAGCGTTTCTTGTTTTCCAGCAGGTTGCCCAGCGCGACACGGGATTCAAATGCAGTTGGCGCCAGAGCAATTGCCTTGCGCAGCATGACTTCCGCTTCGTCGGTCCGGTAGGTTTCGCGCAGCAGGATGCCGAGGTTCTGGAAGGCGACAGCATAGGCAGGGTTGTGCAAAATGGCGTCTCTGTATAGTGCTTCCGCCTCCTCATGCTGGCGGCGCGCCGTCAGGATATTAGCCAGGTTGTTACTTGCTTGCGCATTTTTAGGCGCTAGCAGCAGGGTCTGCCGAAACGAGGCGATGGCGGCGTCGATCTTATGCAGGGCGCGCTGGGTCAGCGCCAGGTTCAGGTAAAAACTCGGATCTTGCTTGAGCTTCAGGGTGCGGCCGAACAATTCTTCCGCTTCTGCGAGTTTGCAGAGCTGGTAGCAGGCGACTGCCCATAAATGGCAAGCATCGGCGTTCTTTGGTGCAGCGATGGCCAGCGCTTTGCTCAAGGTCTCGGCTTTGGAAAAATCCCCTGCATTCAGAGCGGCAAGCGCCAGGCTGAACTGTTGCGAACCGAGGGCGGGGCGTTGGGATCTGGAGGTGTTTTTTCGCATTTTGCTCATCTGTATTGACAAATGCCGCCACGCTCAAGAGGGCAAGCAGCATTGTCGAAACAGAGCGCAACCGGCTAATTTTTACTGTTGGGTAGCATAGCGGGGATATAGTGGTAACTCTATGGGACAAATCTGATTTTCAAGCCGGTTGGACATTGATTCGGCTTTGCGAGGGCCGTTATAGCCAATACCCCAGCGAACGCGCCGCCCATTCCTTGACACGCTCGGAAAACGGCCGTTGCTTCCATTGCTCCAGCGTGATTTGTTCTGAACCGCGGATATCTTCGCTGAAGGCTCTTTCCATTTCGCCGCCAAACTCGTCATCGATGATGATCACATTGGCTTCGTAGTTGTGCAGGAAGCTGCGGATATCCAGGTTGGCGGAGCCGACGGTAGACCAACTGCTGTCGATGACAGCGGTTTTGGCGTGCAGCACTGAAACCTGTAGCTGGTAAATATGGATGCCGGCGCCAAGCAGCTGCGTATAAAAGGACTGGCCAGCCTGGAACGCCAGCCCGCTGTCGCTCACGCTGGGCAAAATCAGGCTGACATCGATCCCGCGTTTGGCTGCGGCGACCAGGGCATCCACCAACTGATGGTCAGGGGCGAAATAAGGGGTGGTGATGTGGATACTCTTGCGTGCCTGCTGGATCGCCAGGATGTAGGCTTTGTAAAGGCTGTAGTCACCGTCGGGCTGGCTACTCAGCACATGCACCGTCTTGTCGCCGGCCGGCTCTGGTTTCGGAAAGTAATTCAGGTCCGGCAAATCGTCTGTATGTTGCGTGGCCCAGGTTTGCATGAACAGTAATTGCAGGGACGCGACCGCCGGGCCTTCGATCTGCACATGGGTGTCGCGCCAGCCGACTGCGCCTGCATCGGCCTTGCGGCGCGAGCGGAACAAGGAGCTGTTGGCATACGCCGCGCTGATATTGACGCCGCCGGTGAAGCCGATCTTGCCGTCCACTACCAGGATTTTGCGATGGTCGCGATGATTCAGCTGCCAGCGGCCGAAGCGCTTGAGCGGATTGACCGGATTGAATTCGACCAGTTTGATGCCGGCTGCACGCATGTGCTCGAAAAATTCGGCAGGGGTGCCGATACTGCCGACGCTGTCATAAATGATGTTGACCTGGACCCCGGCGCGCTGCTTTTCAATCAGCAGATCTGCAAAGCGCAGGCCGAGCTGGTCCTGGTCGAAAATATAGGTCTCAAAATTGATGGTGCTTTTCGCTTGCTCGATGGCGGCGATCATCGCCGTCGTAGTTTGCGGCCCGTCGAACAGCAGGGTGACTTTGTTGCCGGTGATCAGCCGGCTGCCGGTGACGGCTTCCTCCATCGCCGCCAGCGTGTTCTGGCGTGACGATACATCTACCGTGCCGGTGCTGGGCGTGGCGGCCTTGGGCAGCGAGGCGCCGAGGTTGCTGACGTCGGGCAGGGTGGAGCAGGCCGCCGTCAGGATGCCCAAAAGCGCGGCCAGGTAGAAGCGCAAGGGGCGCAACAAGCGCCGCTGCGACTGTTTATTCAACATGTAGCTCCATATCTCTCAGGCGCATTGACGATGTGACTCTTCGTACGTTGCCGTTCGGATACTACCTTGTCGTGTTGGTTTTTGCTCGATTTTGCTTGATTCTGATTGATGACAGAGAGGTCAAGCCAACATAGCGCGAGCTGACCCATCAATATTGCTAGGTGCCGAGGTTTTTCTCTCCCTCTTCCTGGATAGGAACGCGCTTGGGAGGAATGAAAAAGTCCTTCGGTTTTTTCAAAAAGCGTGAAAACACCGCCTTGGCCAAGGTCCAGCCATGGTGGAAACGTACTTGCCGTGCGCGCAAGGCGACGAACAGCGCCAGCGAAAAACTCACCCACAGGTTGACGGTGCCGATGGCCAGCACGCCGATCACTGAAATGACGGCGGTGTACCAGCCGATATGGTTATCCAGCCCTACTAACGCGGTGGCGAAGTTGGTCGCCGAAAACGTGATGTGACGGATATCGATCGGCAAGCCGAGCATGAAACCGATGGTGCCGATGGTGCCGAGCAGGATGCCGAAGTAGAAATTTCCCATCAGACCACCCAGGTTGTGCTCCAGGTATTCGCCGAAACGCAGCAGGCGCGGCTTGCCCATCAGCTTGCCGAGCCAGCGCGCGCGCGCCACCCGTTGCGCCATATGGGTGTAGAGCGCCTTGTTATCGTAATAGCCCGAAATCAGGCCTGCCAGGAACAGGCAGACGCCGGCGATCGCAGCGTGGAACAGCGCCAGGCTGGCGAACGGATCGATGTCGTGCAACAGATGCGCGGCCTTGTCCGGCGTCACCAGGTGATGGCCGAACAAGGCGTGGTAGCCGAGCCCGATCAGATAGGCGACCGGAAACGCCAGCAGCAGATTGCCGGCCACCGCAATGAACTGGGTGCGAACCACCTTGACGATCAGCTCGACCAGACTGTCGATATCGATATTGCGGCCATCCCCGCTTTGCAACCCCGAAGCGATGCGCGAGGCAGTCATGGCCGGCTGTTTGGTGGCGACCGTGAAATGCAGCACATGGATCAGCATGAAGCCGACCGAATAATTCATGCTGAACAAGAATGCTTCCACCAGCGGCGCCGCGCGCAGGTAGGACGCCAGGATCTTCAGCATCGACATGAAGCCGATGATGATCCCGGCGCCTGAGGCGGAGCGGAACATGGCGCCGTACTCGGAGCGGTCTTCGGCGATGTAGTGCTCACCGGTGCGGCTGGCGTTCTCCGTGACGTTGCGCGCCAGCAGGTTGATATTATCGGCAAACAGTTCGCGCACCGCGTACTTGCGGTTATGGCCTTCGATCAGTTCCCGGCCCAATGCCAGGGCCTGGGTGCGTTTGGCGAACTGTCTGGCGCTAGCCAACGCCTCCGCTTCATGAAGGTCGAGCGGGCCTTCCGGTTTTTCGGTATTCGGCGCGCTGATGCTGACTGCGCCGACATCGACCAGATTGAGCAGCTTGCGCAGGCGCGCGATGCTTTGCTCCAGCCTGACCAGCAGATAGGTGAGCGAAACGCTGCTGCCCATGCGTAGCGCGTTCTTGCGGATCTTGAGGACGATGGTGTCGCACTGGTCCAGCATCACCGACAGGTGCCGCGCATCTTCCAGCGGCGGCAGGTCGGCCAGCGGCACTGCGGAATCGGCGGCCGCCAAGTGGTGACGGTAGCTGTTCAGGTACAAATGCAGCTCGACGTTCTGCATCAGGAACGGCGATTCGAATTCGTCGATGCTGGGATACAGCCTGAGCAGAGCCGGTTCCAGGCCCATGGCGCTGATCCGGTAAGACAAGGTCTGGATCGCTTCCAGCAATTCGCCTACGGTTTTGTGACGGTCGACGGCGTCGCTTGCGGCGTTGTTGTCGGCGTCGGTATAGGGTGCGGCCTGGTTTAGCAGCTCAAACAGGCTGAGCCATTCTGCATCGGGTATGGCATTGATCCACAGATAGTCGGTTTCAGCCGGCAGCAGGCGATCGAGGCAATCGCGCAGGTAGTTTTCATCGAGCGCCGGCGGCAATATGCGAAACGACAGGCGCTGGAACAGCTCGGTAAAAAAGCCGGCGTTCGGCAAGATGCCGGTATCGGTATACAGGCTGATCTGGCGGCGCGTGGAAAACAGCCTTAGGACATAATGGCGCAGGGCGCTGGCCTGGGCTGGTTCGCCGTGCAGCAGCTGCACCAGAACGCGCAGGTTCTCGGCCGCTTCGGCGACCAGTTCCGGTTTGCGCGGGCGCAATGTCTTGATCAAGGCCACCAGGTGATCGGTATTGTCTGAGTTCGGATCGGCGGCGATAAGATTTAGTGTTGACAGCATGTAAAGTTTTGTAAAATGCAAAGTCGATAGTGTACGTTCAGTTTAACCAAACCGGTTTTTGATGTGCGCGAATGTTCTGTCTAGAAATGTTAAATAAGGAAATATGAAAATTATTAATGAGTTTGCTAACAAGCAATTTTTCGGCAAATTCCTGTCCGGCCTGTCCCTGTTATTCCTGTTGGCGGCCTGCCAAAACCTGACGCCGGCGCCAGATCCTGCCGATGCCGCAGAGGTTGATCATCTGTTGCAGTTGATCGATCAGCGTCTCGATGTCGCACCCATGGTGGCCAAGGCCAAATGGGATTCCGGCGGCGCCATCAACGATCCGCCGCGCGAACAACTGATTCTGGATACGCTGACCACGCAGGCCAGCGGCTTGGACGCGGTTTTTGTGCGGAGGTTCTTCCAGGCCCAGTTTGACGCCAGCAAAGCCTTGCAATTGAGCTTGCACGCGCAATGGCGGCAGCAGGACGCCGGCAAGTTCAGCGACGCGCCCGATCTCGGCCGCGATGTGAGGCCCGTGCTGGACCAGTTGACACCGCAATTGATCGCCTCGCTGCGCCATATGCAGCCTTTACTGGCGGCGCCGGGCATGCGCGCATATATCGAAACCCGCGCGCGCGCGTTGGTGCGCGGAGATGTTGACGGCTTGCCGCGGCGGATGGCGGTCGCGGGCTTGTTTGCCAATTAACCCGGCGAGGGTGGGACAAGAGCGGCTAACTAAACCTATTATCTCGCCCAGAACCTCGGCGAACACATATAGCGCCACGGCGAGGCCATGAAGGTATGCTTCGGCTTCGCCGGCCACAAGCTAGGGCGACGCCGGATCGGCCTCGGCCACCGCCACCGCTTCGGCGAGGTCCATCATGGCCTGCCGCGTGGCTCGCAGCGTAGCTTCGCCCAACCGATGCGACAGGCTCGCCTTGGCGCGCTCCCACACCGGCAAGGCTTCATTCATCAGCGCCAGCCCCGATAGCGTCAGACTCAGCCGTTTGCCCGCACGACCTCGGCCGCCCTCGGCCTCGACCAACCCTCGCTGCTGCAGGGCTTGGACACCGCGGCTCAGCGTCGTGGCATCAACCCCAGCGCTCGCCGCTAGATCAACCACGCTCGCCCTATGGGTAGCGCCGACGCCTACCAGCAGACTGAACTGCTCGGCCGTCAGTCCAAGCGGCTTGAAACAACCATTATAGAAACGCGTGAGCGCGCGCGCCGTGGCGCGGGCTTGAAAGCCCGGACATTCCACTGCGACACGCTTCAGCAACGACAGGTCAAGTTCGCTCACGGTTCCGTCCTGGATAAAAATCGTCAACTCGATAATGCAGATACATTATAATGTATATACATTATTTGGAGATGTTCATGCCAGCCTTTGTCCATATCAATCTGCGCGTCATCGATCCGGCCAAGCAAGCCGCGCTCGCGCCTCGCTTCCTGGCCGCGCTGGAGGAAGCCGGCGGCCGAATCCTCCACTTCGGTCCTGTCGCTCGGGTGCTGGAAGGCGACGACGCTCCGCTGCCTCTGGCCGGCGTTTTCGAATTTTCCACTCTGGCGGCGGCGTTGGATTTCTACGGATCGGAGCGCTACGCCCCGATCAAGGCCGAGCGCCAGGAAGCGCAGCAGGCGCGGATGTTTGTCGTCGAGGGCGGCTAGCCGCGGCTCCTAGCCGCTCTAAGCCAGCCGCTGCTTATTTGCGCATCATCCGCCTCAACGGCGCCGGCAGGTAATTGAAAAGGGCGACCAGGCTGTGCATCTGCCAGGGGAACACGCAGCGCGCCTGGCGTTGCGCTATGGCCGCGACGATGCGCGTCACGGCTTGTTGCTCGCTCTGCAGAAATGGTTTGCGGCTGGCATCGCCATGGTTCAGTTCACGTAGCTTGGCGGTATCGATATAACCCGGCACGATCACCGTGACCGCAATCGAGAACGGCGCCAGCGCCTTGCGATAGGTTTCGCACAGCATGATGACCATGCGTTTGGTGGCGCTGTACAAGGATGCGCCGGGGTAGTCACTCAGCAATCCGGCGATCGAGGAAATCGCGACCAGTTGGCCGGCTTTGCGCGCCAGCATTTTTTGGGAAGCCAGCTCGAACGCGTGGTTCAAGCCGCTGACATTGGTCAGCAGCATCCGCAGCACGGTCATAGGTTCCAGCTGAACGCTGGGTGTGTTGAAATACAGGCCTGCGGTCACGATCAAGAGATCCAGTCCATCGCTGGAAAAATCGTCAATCGCGCCGGAGAGCGCCGCTCTGTCGGCGATATCCAGCTGGTAAAGTCGGGTGGCGGGATAGCGCTCGACGATGCCTGGCTCCAGGCGTTGCAGATCGCGGCCGCAGAGGGCCAACTGGTCTCCGAGAGAGAGATAGTGCCGCGCCAGCGCCAGCCCGATGCCGCTGGTGCCGCCGATAATCATGATCCTCACGCGCTACCCTTGTTGTGCCTGGTGGCGTGGCGCATGTGTTGCTTGTGGTTGGCGCCAGGTTTGGCAAAGGCTTCCAGCCCGCGCTGGTAGCCATACTGCCATTGGTCCTCCACATGGTCCAGATAGGTTTCGTAGCGCGCCGGCATCAGCAGGCGGAAACGGTTCTTCGACCACGACACTTTCTTTTGCATGCCGCCTTTCTGGAACACGCTGTCGACATCCGAGGCGTCGATCCAGACATCGGCAAACTGGCTATGCACATGGCGCAGCCGCTGATTGCCGTCGACTCCCAGCACCGCTCGCCACGCCGGAATGGCGAGCGCCTGGCTGAACGGCGCTTTCAATTCCATGATGACTCTGTGCGCCAGCCGCTTCGCCAGTTCGATCGGGAACAGGTCCACCACGCCACCGGTGTAGTGGCTGGCCTGGTGCGAGTGGCAGCGGAAATAGAACATGTCTGAAATCGAAATCCGCACGGCGTCGCCGATAGGCATCTCGACATCGGTCAGCAGTTGCGGCGCGATGGCGTTGTCGCCCCATATCGGATCGCTCAGTGGTGACGACATGCCCTCCAGCAGCGCTGCGGTGCGTGCTTCGCCGAATACCGTTTCGGCAAACAGTTTCCGGTGTTTTCTGGGCTTGCCGACCTCCTCTTTGCCAAACAGCATTTTGCCGCCGACGATGGCTACTGCTACCGCAGATTCGGATGGCTGCCGGAGCTGGGGCAGGGGCAACCGGGCCGGAATGTCAAAAAAATAGTCGCTGAATAAATCCGGGATAACGCGTGCGCGCTTGGCCGTCAGACGACGTTTGATGGCGTGCACGAACGAGCGGCCGATGGCGGCTTTTGGCGTCGATTGCAAACCGCACAGGAACTGGTACATGGCCGGCGAGCTGATCCAGGCCTTGCGTTGCGCATCATCGGGTAGCGCCTGGATCACCGCCGCAGCGATCGAGCCGCCGCAGCTGGCGAGCAGTAAATCCGGCTTGTTGCCGGTGTCGACGGCTGCCGCGTACATGCCAAGATAATAGCCGAAGCGGAAGCCGCCGCCAGCCATCACCATGCAACATTGATATTTTTCGGGTTGAGTCATGAGCTAGAATAATGCACTAATTAGACCCTTAACAACAAGGATCCCACTTGATGGCAGTGGCCGCACCTATCACCTGGCAGATGCGTGGACGCCACTTTATCATCAATCTCCTGGCCTTCGCCTTGTGCTATCCGCTTGCCAATTTGCTGGCGGCCCAGAAACACATCACGCGCAATGTCGCGCTGCCATTTGAAAGCGCGCTGCCGTTTGTGCCATGGATGATTATTCCCTATTTGAGTTCGGGGTTTTTCTTCGCCATCAGTTTTGCCTGGGTGCGCAGCGCCGACGATTTGCGGGTCTTGAGCCAGCGCCTGCTGCTGGCGACGGTGTGCGCGACCCTGGTGTTTGCCTGGTATCCGCTGCAGTTCAGCATGGCGAGGCCTGCAATCGACAATCCGTTGTTTGCCGGTTTGTTTGCGTTGCTCTCCGTGGTTGACCGGCCCTATAACCAGCTGCCTTCGCTGCATGTTGCATTCTGCTTTATCTTCTGGCGTTCGCTGCAAACATCGTTTGTACCCAAACCGGGCCGAACCATCCTGAGCGGCTGGCTGGCGCTGGTGGCGATCGCCACGGTGTTTACCTATCAGCACCAGGTCCTGGATGTGGTCGCCGGACTGATGCTCGGATGGGCAGCGACTTTGCTGGTCCGCCACGGCAGGATGCAAGCCAACGTCGCGTTCTATTATCTGATGGCGGCCGGAATTGTCTTGCTGCTCGGGGTGTCGGGTTTGCATTGCCGCGCAGGCCTGTATCTGGTCGCCAGCCTGTCGCTGGTCAGCTTCGCCTATTTCAGGGAGGATCGATTTTTCCTGCACAAAAGAGACGGCCGCCACCCGCTCTGGGTCTGGCTGCTGTACGCACCGTATCTTGCCGCTTACTGGCTGACCTGGCGCTGCGTACGCTGGCGCGAACGGCGCCGGCCGCCGTTGATGCAAATCGGCGACAGGCTGTGGATCGGACGCCGCCTGAGCGCCATCGAGGCAGAATTGCTGCCCGCGCAGTGCGTCGTGATCGATCTCGCCAACGAGCTCAGTGAAACGCCGAGCTTGCGCAAGCACGATTACCACTACTTTCCTTTGCCGGACCTGCGCTTGCCGCAGGCCGGCACGATCGACGACATAGTCGCGCTCATGATCCGTGAAACCGGAAAAGGGCAAACCATTTACCTGCATTGCGCGATGGGCTACAGCCGTAGTACATTGATTGCCAAACACTATATGGAAAAAATCGCCCAATGACGTTCTCGGTCTATCAGCTCAAGCCAAAATTCCAGCAACTGCTCAGTCCCTTGCTGAACGGCCTGGTGCGTCTGCGGATCACGCCCAATCAAATTACCTTGCTGGCGATGCTGCTGTCGCTGGTGTATGGCATTGCGCTGGCGTTTTCGCCGGAGCGTTTGTGGCTGTGGTTCGGCTTGCCGCTATTCCTGTTGTTGCGCATGGCCCTGAATGCCGTCGATGGCATGCTGGCGAACGCCACCGGCCAAAAGAGCCGCCTGGGCGCGCTATTGAACGAAATGTGCGATCAGGTTTCCGATATCGCCTTGTACTTGCCATTTGCACTGCTGGCCGGCGTTTTCGCTCCTTTGCTGGTGATCGTACTGGTGTCTGCCTTGCTGGCGGAATTCGCCGGTGTGCTGGCGACGACGATAGGGGCGCCACGCCGCTTCGACGGGCCGATGGGGAAGAGCGACCGGGCCGTTGCGTTCGGTCTCATCGCCCTGTTGTCCGGAGCAGGCGCCGCGTCGCACTGGCTGAATGCGGCGCTGCTCCTGGTTCTGTTGTTGTCGGTGTGGACCGTGTTCAACCGCCTGCAGCGGGCTCTGCGGCTTTCTGCGCCACAGACACCGTAAAAATCCCCGCGATGCCGATCTGGCTGGCAATCTTCCTGCAGCCGATACTAGCCACCAGCGCATCCATTTCAGCTTGCGGCCGTGGCCGCATCAGCCATGGCGCGCCGCGATGATTGGTCAGGGTCTGGGCAATCATGTTCAATTGCGGGTGCCAGGGTTGTCCGGTATAGATGATATGGCCGCCGGTTTTAAGCTGGCTGGCGATTCCCTGCATGGAACGCAGCACCACGGCGTTTTCGCTGAACAGTTCATACAGGCCGGAGACAATCACGATGTCATATTGTTGCTCGTCCGGCGGATAGCTGGCGGGATCGAAGGCATCGCGCAACTGATAGGCAACGGCAGTCGTCAGTTGCAGCTGATCGGCCAGTTTTTTCGCCTGTTCGAGGTTGTGTGCTTCAACATCGCGCAGGGTCACTTCGATGTCTTTATCCTGGAAGCGCTTGAGCGTCTCCAGCACATAGCGGCCCGAACCGGCGGCGATATCGAGGATGCGCAGCGGTTGCCCGCCCTGATGCTGCACGATCAGGTCGGCCAGCATCTGCTGCAGCTGCATCTTGCGCTGCCGGATGCCGCGCCAGCCGATCGCATCGAGATAGCCGCGGTCGATGGTCTTGCCGATCAGCAGGCCGCCGCCGGCCTGGTTGCGGTACACGTAATCGAGCGACGCGCCGGAGTCGAAACCATGCGTCTTGCCGATTTTCATGCCGTTGCTTAACGAGCCCAGTGTGCCAAGCATGGCCCGTTGCATGCCGTAGAACGCTTTGCCGATGGTGCTGCCGGTCTCGCCATTTTTCAAGGCCTCGTACTGGCTGGCGCTGTGGCTTTGCTGGTCGGCGTGATGGTAATGCTGTAACGGCAGCGGCGCTTGCGCGAAGCAATCATGGATGAATTTCCGGCTGGCCTCGATGGCTTCGCTGGCATCGCGCTCGTAAAAAATCGCGTGGTAGCAATCTTTCAGCAAGACATAGCGCTTCAACGGCGACGACAAGCGCTCGAAGAATTGTTTTTGCGGCGCTTGCTTTACCACGAAATCTTTTTCCGCGGCCAGCATCAGTATCGGCGTGTCGATTGCGGCCGCATCTTGCACGATGCGTTTCGCGGTATCCGCCAGATCAAGCAGCACCCGCGCCGAAATGCTTTTGGCGATCAGCTTGTCCTGGTCATAGGTTTTGGCCTGTTCCGCGGAATGGGTCAGCATGGAGGAGCGGATATAGCTGGTGACAAACAAGTCCGGCTTGAAGCAAGTCGCCAGGCGCAGCGCCGGTTTCGCCAGCGGCACATACAGATTGATATCGAAGGCCGCTGCCGCCATGATCACGCCGCGCACCCGCGGCGCATAGTCATGCAGCCAGGTGGCGGCGATGACGGCGCCAACGCTGTTGGCGACGATGAGCATGTTTTCCGGCAGGATGTCGTGGGCTTGCCGGATATGTTCGATGAAGGCGTTGAAATCCCGCACCAGTATTTCAAAACCTGGCGCGTCGCCACGTTCGCCCGGCGAATGGCCGTGGCCGCGGGCATCCCAGGCAAACGCCCAGTCTTCCTGGTAGCCGAACTGTTCCACCAGCGGCTGGATCCGGCCCGAATGCTCATGGCCGCGATGCAGGAAAACCAAGGCCCGCTTGACGCCGCCGGGGCGCGCGGTCTTCGGTTGCCAGGTCCGGTAGAACAAACGGGTTTGGTCGACGCTATCGAATCCCGATTCGATATTGTCCCATGCGGTGGGGCTTTCAATTTTCATCCTGAAAATCCTTGATGTGAAAAGTAAATGGCGAAATACAGCAAAGGCGCCGTGACCACCAGGCTATCGGCACGGTCCAGGATACCGCCATGGCCCGGAATCAGGCTGGAAAAATCCTTGATCCCTAAAAAACGTTTGGCGGCGGAAAACAGCATGTCCCCGGCGAAGCCGCCGAGCGACAGCAAGAGGGCATAGAACAGCAATTGCGGCAGCGCGGCCAGTTGCAGATAGCTGCCCAGCATGACCGATGCCAGCAGGCTGCACAGGATGCCGCCGATCAGGCCTTGCCAGGTCTTGTTGGGGCTGATCCGCTCGGCGATTTTTTGCTTGCCGAAGGATTTTCCGACGATGAATTGGCCGATGTCGTTCAAGGCGGTCAGCGCAAACAGGTAGAACAGCCAGGCGACCTTGGTTTCGGCGGTAAACGGTAAATGCATCAGCTGGATGATGAAGCTGATCCCGCAGCAGGTGGAGAAAAACAGCAGGAGCAGTAGCCGGCCGGTCTGTTTCCTGAACAAGAAACAGGCAAGCTGGAGCAAGACCAGCCCAGGTAAAAGGATGGTGGCAAAAAGAGGTTGTCGCCAACTGAGTAACGCGGCCAGGGCCAGCACCGTTATGCAATTGATCAGGAAGTGCCGTTGGACGCCGCGGTGATGCCGCTTCAGCTCGCGTAGCGCCAGGATGCAAATCAACAGCGCCAGCAAGGCGGGACCGAGGGGATAAAACAGCAAACTCAGCGTGACGAGCGGGAAAATCAGCCACCATGCATTGACCTGCAAGCGTAACTGGCTGTGCGCGGCCGCCCTGGTTTTAAATGCAGCGCCCAATGACGCCATCCCCAGCATCAGATACAGGACCAGTATGGCGGAGACGGTGGAAGGGCCGACGACCAGCGATGAGAGCACAGGGGGCCTTGTTGTCTAATGGGATGTTATGCTGAGTATAAGCTTTTTGATTATGTGATTGTCAATAATATTGCGTGAGACATTCTGGATCTGCATCAGCAATGCGACCAGAACATTCTGGTTTGCAGCTCATCCCGTTCGCGTCGCATGCGGTCGTACACGTGCGGCAATTGGCGGCGGTGGCTCATGCCGTTGAGCCAGTCGTAGCGTCGTCCCAAGGCCACGCAATCGACAGTCGGTTCAGTGCTGATAGATGTCACCGGTTCGATCACCCCGCCTGAAGGAGCTGGCTGGGCTTGGGCCAAGGCCGGCGGCCGCGGCCGGAAAGTATTTTCAACCGTCGCCCGGTCATAGCCGGGAATTACGGCATTGTCGATTATCTGCAAGGACTTGGCCTTGCTGCCTTGCGGGCAATCCTTGTCGGTATAGACGATCTTGCCATCGATGCTGCATTTGGCGATGGTGTTGCCGGCGGCGACAGGCGGCGCGCTGGCAAGTAGTGGCTGCGGGGCGCTACTGATGGCGGCGACTTGTGGCGGTGCTGTCACCGGCGCCAAGGGATTTGCTATCTGCGTGACCGTGGTGGCGGGGAGCGCCGTTTTGGCCTGGACCATCGGTTTTTTGCCGCTATCGGGAGTGACAGAGCGGTCGATCGCATATAACGCCGCACTGGCCAGCGCGATGGCCAGCAGGAAGGCGGCAAAGATCCGGGCGGTTGGGTGCATAAACAGGTGTGGAGGGTTGTCGGACCGCCAGGCTCTTGCTGCGAAGCGAGAGCCTGGCGGTTAATCGGTCAGTCTAGCCTGGATGCCATGATCAAGGCTGCAATTGGCCGCGAATTTCGCCGCCCGGATTGGTGGCGCTGTGGACATTGATATACAGGTTGCCGGCCAGGTAGCTGGCGTATTGGGCATCGCTGAACTTGGCGCCGTCCGGCACCGCCCATGTGTTATCGCCGACCTTTTGCAATGCAATCAGCACCGGGCCGTTTTTGCCGAGCGCGCCTTCATGGATATGCGCCACCTTGCCCTGTACGCCACGGGTATCGATGGTGCCTTTGACGGATTTGTCCGCTGCAATCACGATGGTCCCGCTGCCGCTGGCCGCCGAGCCGGTTGGCGGCACCTCATGGGCGCCATCCAGAGTCACCTCGCTGGTATGGCTTTGGTCCATCGACATGGTTGAACAGGCTCCCAGCAGCAACGCCAGGGCGATAGAAGCGAACAACGATGTCCTTACATTTTTTAGCAGGTTAGTCATTTGTTTTCCTTGGTTTTGTTTGAGGAGAGGCAAGTATTAGTGTAGTCCGCTTTTGGCTTTATGGAATCTTTTATGTAATTGCTTGACCTTGTAGTAACTACAGGGTTTTAAATGGAGCCATGCATGAAGAAGAGTAGCAAACACCATCATCGTGAAGGAACATCAAATGAGTTTTCTTAAAAATCTGCTGGGCCGGGGGCATCACGGCGGCGGCACATCTCAACAGCAAGGCGGCAACCATCATGGCCGGCCGCAGTCGCACGGCGGCGGCCAGCAAAATGATTGGGGGCGCAGCGCCGCCAGTCAAAACAATTGCGCCGGCTGCAATTCAGGAAATCAGGCCGGCGCTCGCTTTTGCCAGCAATGCGGCAATTCGCTGCAGCCGAAAAGCTGTGGCGGCTGCGGCGCCGCAAAAATCGCTGGCGCAAAATTCTGCAGCAATTGCGGTACGTCGCAATAACGCTGTACATTACATTCACGCCATTTTCGAAGGACGGTTTCCATGAGCGCAGGCCACACCCATGCCTTACCTAGCGGCGATAACGAAAGATACATCTGGATCGCACTAGGGCTGACCTCGACCTTTCTGGTGGTCGAGGTGGTCGGCGGCCTGGTCACCGGCAGCCTGGCGCTGATCTCCGATGCCGCGCATATGCTGACCGACACCATGGCGCTGGCGATCGCGCTGGCGGCGATCCGGATTGCGAAAAGAGCCGCCGATTCGCGCCGTACCTTTGGCTACCACCGCTTTGAGATACTGGCGGCGGCGTTCAATGCGGTGTTGCTGTTCCTGGTGGCGATCTATATCTTGTACGAGGCTTATCAACGGTTTCGCAGCCCGGCCGAAATCCAGTCGACCGGCATGCTGGTCATCGCCACCATCGGCCTGATCGTCAACCTGATCAGCATGCGCCTGCTCAGCAGCGGCAAGGATGCCAGTCTCAACGTCAAGGGCGCTTATCTCGAAGTCTGGAGCGACATGCTGGGCTCGATCGGCGTCATCGCCGGCGCCTTGCTGATCCGCTATACCGGCTGGTCCTGGGTCGACTCGGTAGTCGCGGTGCTGATCGGCGTCTGGGTCTTGCCGCGGACCTGGGTGTTGCTGAAGGAAAGTGTGAATATCCTGCTGGAAGGCGTACCGGATGGCATGGATATCGAACAGGTCCAGGCGGCGATGCGCACCGTCCCGGGTGTGGTGAGCGTGCATGATTTCCACCTGTGGGCGGTCACCAGCGGCAAGGCCAGCCTGACGGCGCACGTGGTCTACGACACGGCTTACTCGGCGGAACAGCAGTTGCTACCGGCGCTCAAGGAAATCCTGGCCTCGCAATTTGCGGTGTATCACACCACGTTGCAATTCGAGACCTTGCCGTGCGCGCATACGGAGGATGGCTGCAATTACAGTGCGCCGGCACAGCCGCATGATGAGGAATCGCATGCGCATGTCCATGGCTAGCGCTGCCATTGGCAGCTTCATTTGAGTAGCGCGCGCGGATGCAAGCCATGCAGAAGCTGGAGCCGGCGAGCCGAAAGAGCTTGGCGTAATCCGGTATAAATCAAGCCTGCAACGCCCAGGCGGCTCCGGCCGGGGTCTCCCAGCCGTGCAGAATCAGGTTTCCTGTCCGATCTCCACCCGGTTCTTGCCGCCGCGCTTGGCGCGGTATAACGCCTGGTCGGCCGCTTCCACCAGCTTTTCCTGTGAACTGCCGCGTTGCGGCACGATACTGGCGCCGCCGATGCTGATGGTGACTCTGGTGTCGTTGCTGGACGAAACGTGGGCGATGTTCAATGCATGTACCGCCTCTTGCAATTTGTCGGCCTGGATCTCCATGTGTTCGCGCGACATCGACGGCAGCACCAGCACGAACTCTTCGCCGCCGATGCGGGCCGCGAGGTCGGTCGGTCGGCGGGCAAAGCTGCCGATGCTTTCAGCCACCTGCTTGAGTGCGGTGTCGCCGGCCAGGTGGCCGTAGGTGTCGTTGTACAGCTTGAAATCGTCAACGTCGATCATCAGGAGCGAGAGCGGACTTTGCTCGCGTTCGGCGCGCTTCCATTCGGCGCTGAAATATTCGTCGAAATAACGACGGTTGGCGAGCCCGGTCAGACCGTCCGAATTGGTCAGCCGTTGCAGCTCCAGATTGGTTTCCAGCAGTTGCTGCTGACTCTGTCGCAAGGCTCGGTAGGCTTCGTCGCGTTGCAATAGATTTACATAGGAGCGCGAGTGATAGCGGATGCGCGCCACCAGTTCGATGGTGTCCGGCAGTTTCACCAGATAATCGTTGGCGCCGGCAGTGAATGCCGCGCTTTTGACCGCCGGGTCTTCGCGCGTCGAGAGTACGATGATCGGCACATTGCGGGTGCCGGGATTGGCGCGATACTGGCGCACTAGAGTCAGGCCGTCGATGCCGGGCATCACCAGGTCCTGCAGGATCACGGTGGGCCGGGTCCGTTGCGCGGCCTCGATCGCCTCGTCGGGATGCGCGCAATAGTGGAAATCGATATTGATCTGGTTGGCCAGGGCGCGCCGCACGGCTTCACCCACCATGGCTTGGTCGTCGACCAGCAGCACCATGACAGGATAATCGTCAGGCGGCTGATCGGTGTCGAGATTTAATTCGTTATTCATGAATACTCCGTATCTGAACTCACTATAGCTACTGTTTACTGATCAGACTGACCAGCTTATCTGCAATTCTGTTCACCGGCAGAATGGCGTCGGCCGCATTTAACTGTGCCGCCGCCTTCGGCATGCCGTATACCGCGCTCGATTCTCGATCCTGGGCGATCGTGTAATACCCCTTGTCGCGCATGGCCTTCAGGCCCAACGCGCCGTCCCGCCCCATGCCGGTCAGTAAAATGCCGATCGCCTTGCCGGCCCAGGTCTCGACCACGCTCTGGAAAAAGACATCGATCGACGGCCGGTACGGATAGCCGCTCGGCTGTTCGGTATAGCCCAGCTGGAACGGCCGGGTAAGCCGCAAATGGTCGTCGGTGCCGGCTAACAATACGGTGCCGGGAGCGGGACTGTCGCCGGCCAGCGCCAGCCGTACCGGCAGTTTCGACTGGCTGCCGAGCCAGTCAGCCATGCCGGCTGCAAACTGGGCGTCGACGTGCTGCACCACCACCAGGGCCGCCGGAAAATCCGCCGGCAGTTGCGACAGCAAGGTTGCCAGTGCCGCCGGACCGCCGGCCGATGCGCCTATGGCAACCAGATACTTTGAATTCGGCGCTTGCCGCGATGGCTTCTTGCTTGCGAAGCCGGCCGGAGCCGAAACCGACGCTCCGCTGTGCGGCAAATCGTCGGCCGGACTCTGGCGCTGGTTGATCAGTTTTTCGATCGAATCGATCTTGGCCAACAATGAATTGACGCCATTGCGCGGATGGCCGGCGAGGGCGGTCGGAGTATCGATCGCATCCAACGCGCCATAGGCCATGGCGTCATACACAGCCGAGACATTGGCGCCGACGTCGCCGGTGACCACCAGAATCGCGCACGGCGTGTGGGCCATGATGTGGCGGGTAGCGCCGACGCCGTCCAGCACCGGCATCATCAGATCCATCAGGATCAGGTCCGGCACTTGCCAGACGCACAATTCGATGGCGCGCTTGCCATCCTCCGCAATCCAGATGATTTCGTGATCCTGACGCAGCATCAGCGTGCGGCGCAACGCCTCTACCGCTATCGGGGCATCGTTGACGATACCTATTTTCATTGTCCGAGATTCCTTAGTCGAAAAAGTGTGTAATCGCGCCGGCAGCGCTTGCCATTCAACAGGTAACATTGATTGAATGAAAATATACACGCGTTCATCAGGTTTTTTGGACAAAAATAGGCGCTCAGGCGGGGAATCTAGGAACCGCCGGCTTCTCCGATCAGGTCTTCGACCGCTTGCAGCAAGGTCTCGTCATGGAAGCTGGCCTTGGCGAGATAGTAGTCGGCGCCGGCCTCCAGCCCGCGCTGGCGGTCTTCTTGCCGGTCTTTATAGGAGACGATCATCACTGGAATTGCTTTCAGCTGCAGGTTATTCTTGATTAATGTTACCAATTCGATGCCATCCATTCGCGGCATGTCGATATCGGTGATCACCAGGTCGAACGGCTCGCTGCGCAAAGCGTTCCAGCCATCCATCCCATCCACTGCGATGCGGACCGTGTAACCGCGGCTGCTGAGCAGCTTGCGCTCCAGCTCGCGCACGGTGAGCGAATCGTCGACCACCAGCACCCGCTTGCTGGTCTGGACTTGTTGCGGGCTGCTGCTGTCGTGAATCTTGTCAAGTTGGCCATGAGCAATCAGTTTGTCGACTGAATGCAGCATGTCTTCCACGTCCAGTATCAGCACCGGGGTGCCGTCTTCCATCAGCGCCGCTGCGGCAACGTCCTTGATCTTGCCGAGCCGCGCGTCCAGCGGCTGCACCACCAGCATGTGCTCGCCCAGCAGGCGGTCGACTTGCAAGCCGTAAGTGCGGGCCATGTCGCCAATTACCACCAGCGCGATGCCGTCGTCGCTGGGAGTACTTTCGCCACTCTGCAGAATCTGGCTGGCGGCGACCAGGCCGATCTGCCGTTCTTCAAAAGTGAAATGCTGGCGTCCTTCCAGCAATTCGATCTGGTCCTTGTCTACTATCATGGTGCGGTTCACATACGCCAGCGGAAAGGCGTAAGGCTCGCCGCCGATGCTGACCAGCAAACTGCGCACCAGCGACAGGGTTAGCGGTAGTTGCAGCTGGAAGCGCATGCCGCGGCCGCTTTCGCTGAAAATCTGGATCGTGCCGCGCATCCGCTTGAGCATGTTATGCACCACGTCCAGCCCGACGCCGCGACCCGAAATCTCGGTGACGGTATCGCGCATGCTGAAGCCGGGCAGCAGCAGGAAGTGCAGCAGTTCTGCATCGCTCAGGCGGGCGGCGGTCGCGTTATCGACCAGGCCGCGGGCGACGATGCTGGCGCGCAGCTGTTCAAGGTCGATGCCGTTGCCGTCGTCGCTGATGGTGATCTGCAACAGGCCGGCATGGTGCCGCGCTGCCAGCGTGATCACGCCTTCTTCGGCCTTGCCGGCGAGACGTCGTTGCGGCGCCGGCTCGATGCCGTGATCAAGCGCGTTGCGCAATAAATGCACCAGCGGCGCATCCAGCTGTTCGAGGATGTCGCGATCGACTTGGGTGGTCTCGCCACTGATCTCCAGCCTGACCTGTTTGCCCAGGCTACGTCCGAGATCGCGCGCCATGCGGTCATAGCCTACTACGCGATCGGCGAACGGCCGCATGCGGCAGGCCAGCGCCTGGTCGTACAGGCGTTGTGCGCGGCTGCTGTTGCGACGTTCGAAGAGCTCCAGTTCGCTCAGTCGTTCGACCAGCATTTTCTGGCAGGCGTCGACTTGCTGGCGGGTGTCCTGCAATGCCTGGAGCTGGGCTGCGGCGAGGCCGCTTTCGCGCAGCGTGTCATGCAGCAGTTCCACGGCTTGCACTGCGCTTTGCTGCAGGCGTTTGAGACGTAGCAAGGACTGGTTGAAAGCCGGCAGCCAGCGCGATTCCACCAGCGATTCGCCGGACAGGCTGACCAGCTGGTTCAGATGCGCTGCGGTGACGCGCAGCATGCGGTCGGAACTCTCGATCTTGTCTTGCGCTGGCAAATCGCCGAGTGTCGGCAGATCCGCCGATCCGGCTGCGGCGGCTGGTATCGTTTCCGACCCGCGGGCATTGTCGTCGGCTTGCAGCAAACTGTTATGCAAGCCTTGCAGGAAAATTTCGATTTCCTGGCGACCGCTGCCGGCTTGCCAGAGCTGCAGGTCTTCGGCGCTCTTGGCAATCCGTTGCAGCAAATCGACCCCATGCAACAGCTGGTCGATGCGGCGCGGGCCGAGCTGGATTTTTCCTTGCTGCGCCG
This sequence comes from Collimonas sp., assembly GCF_039923675.1. Lineage (GTDB taxonomy): Bacteria > Pseudomonadota > Gammaproteobacteria > Burkholderiales > Burkholderiaceae_D > Collimonas. The sequence goes on along the minus strand of NZ_JBDTCG010000010.1, from coordinate 67,982 downwards.
AGACGAAGCAGTCCTCCATCACATGGGTGACGTCGACCCCGGCCTGTATGCCAACGATGCGCGCCGCGCCTTTGATCGAGTGGGCGGCCCGCATGCAGGCTTCCAGATCTTCGGGAGAGGCGCTGCGTTCGATTGCCAGCAAGCCGCTGCTCATGACTTGCGCCTGGGTTTCGACTTCCAGCCGGAACAGGTCCAGCATCGAGGCGTCGCGCATGTCGTCGGCGTTCATGCCAGGCTCCGATCCAGCGTATGAAATAGCAGTTCCTGATCCAGCAGGCCGACGCTATGGCCGTTCCATTGAATGACGGCGTAGGTGAAATGACCGGTGACGCGGGCCAGGGTGGTTGGCACCGGCTGCCTGGCGCTGGCCGCGATGCGCAAGGTGCCGTGTACTTCATCGGCGGTAAAAGCGGTAACCTGGCCGTTGCGCCGGATGATCAGCATGCGTCGCAGCAGCTCTTGGCGCGCCATCGGTTTGTTGTCGCCGGTGATGCCGAGCATAGCCGCCAGCGAGATGCAGGTCACCAGGGCGCCGCGGATGTTGGCGATGCCTAGCACCACGGCGTTTTTACGATGCGGTATGGCGTGTATGCTGCGCAATTCCGTAATCTCTTCCAGCAATGCGGTGGGCAGCGCCAGCCATTCCTCGCCGATACGAAACAGCAGGACTGAACCGAGGTCCGCAGTTTGTTCTTGCTGCGGTTCTGCCGGTTCGCTCCGGCTATCGGCAATATCTTCAATCTGCAGGCGATCCAGCAACTCGGCGGCGGCGCGCGCGTGCACCGGACAATTGCGGCAATCGATATGCTGCGCCAGCAGCTCGCAGGAGCCGTCGCCGCGGACACCAATACGGTTCCAGCAATCGTCGATCAGATGCGCCTCGCCGCTGTCCGGCTGGCCGGCAGAGGATTTGACGGCGCCGCTCATGATTGCCAATGCCGGTTGCGCCGACCGCGATTACATCCTGCCGGCACGGGCCGGCAACGCCACGCTGAGAGAAAGTGCAGGGCTGGTTTCATATCAGGACTGGTTGTTTTCAGTCGAACGCCGCGCGCGCTGCTGCAGCAGCCTGGCGCCGGCGAGATCGCCCTGGATTTGCAGCAGGGCGGCCAGATGCGTCATGGCGTCGGCATGCGTCGGCTCCAGATACAAGGCTTTTCGATAGCAATCTGCGGCGGCCTGTTTGCGGTCCGCGGCGTCATGGATGACGCCCATCAGATAGTAAGCCGCAGCCGAAGCGCCATGCTGTTTGATGTATTGTTCGCACAAGGCTGCGGCTTGTTCCAGCTTGCCCTGGTCGGCCAATAGCCGCACTTTATCCAGGCTGGCCTGGGACAACTGCGCGGCAGGGTTGGCGTCGGCTGGCTTTGCATTGGATGATGCGGTACGCGAAATGCTTGCGTTCGACGCCGGCCGCAGCCGTGGCGTCGGTTGCGGATACACGGTAGCCGGCGCGGCCGCGGTTTTGACGATTTCCTGTTTCGGCGGACCTTGGCGGAAGGCGAAAGCCATCGGCGCCTTGATCGGCGTCAGCTCATGCAACATCATCAAGGCGCTTTCCGCCGGCCCCACAAACATCAATCCCTCGGGCGCAAGCCGCTGGGTCAGCAGGGTCACCGCAGCATGTTGCGTAGGGCGATCGAAGTAGATCAGCAAATTCCGGCAAAAAATGATGTCGTAAGGCGCTTCTCCCATCAGCAGATCGTAGGCGAACAGATTGCTTTGCGAGAAGCGCACCTGCTGCCGCACCGTCTCCGATAGCGCATAGCCTTGTTCATTGAGCGCGAAGTAGCGGTCCCGGAAACTGAGAAATTCACCCCGGAAAGAATTCTTGCCATACACCGCCTGCCGCGCCACATGCAGCGATTGCGGACTGATGTCGATCGCATCGATCTGGAAATGCTGCGGCGGCACGCCGGCGTCCAGCAAGGCCATCGCGATCGAGTAAGGTTCTTCGCCGGTAGAGCAGGGCAGGCTCAGAATGCGCAAGGGCTGGCTGCTGTTTATCAGCCTCGGCCAGCGCTGCTGCAGCTGCACCATTTCCTGGAATGCTTCGCGGTTGCGGAAAAACCAGGTCTCCGGCACGATCACGGATTCAATCAGCTGCAACTGTTCCGGTTCCGACATCTGCAGCAGCAGCCAGTAGGCATCCAGATCATCGACGCCGCAATGGCCTTGCCGTTCCTGCAGGGCGCGTTCCAGCATGGGGCGGCCGATGGATTGGATATCCAGCCCCATGGTGCGCTTCAGCATGATTTCAAATTTCGCCAGAGGCATTATTTCTCCGGACCCGGGAATAGTTGCGCCCGCACTTCAGGCGGCAGCAAGTCTTGCACCTGGACTGCTTGAATCAGGCCGCGGACATCGTCTGTCACCGGTCCCAGATAGGGCGCTCCACCATGATCCAGCCCGCTGTCGCGGAAATCGGATGGTTCGCGGCGCATGATTTCGCTGGCCTTTTCCAGCACTAGTCCGAGCAGGCGGCTATCCGGCCCCGGCGCCGGATAATGCACCAGCACCAGGCGGGTGCTCAGGCGCTGCCGCGACGGCCTGCCGGTGGCAAGCTGGCTGAGATCGATCACCGGCACCGACTGGCTGTGATAGCTGAACACGCCGGCCACCCATGGCGCGGTTGCCGGTATCTGTTTCAGCTTGACCAGCGACAGCACCACTGCGACCTGGCTAGTATCCAGTGCGTAATGGTCTTGATCGATTTGGAACAATAAAAAAAGCATGTGGTGGCTATGTCTGGTCTTTGTTCGTGCGTGCGTAAAATGCCGGCCTGCTTAAGTTGTCTTTATTGAATTGTCTTCAATTTGAAGCGCGATACGCCATTGCGCAAGCCGTTTGCCGTCAACGTCAATTCATCAATCGCCTGGCTCGACTGGCGTAGCGATTCAACGCTTTGCTGGGCGGCTTCGCTCAGTTGTCCCAGCGCCTGGCTGATCTGTTCGGCGCCCACGGCTTGCGCCTGCACGCCTTCATGAACCGACTGGAAGCGTGGCGTCAGCGCCTGCACTTGCTGGATGATTTGCGAGAGCTGGGCGCCGACGTTTTGCACATCGGCGATGCCGCGCCGGACTTCTTCGGAAAATTTATCCATGCCCATCACGCCGGCCGACACCGCCGACTGGATTTCCTTGACCATCTGTTCGATGTCGTAGGTGGCGACGGCGGTCTGGTCTGCCAGGCGGCGGATTTCAATCGCCACCACGGAGAAACCGCGGCCATACTCGCCGGCTTTCTCGGCTTCGATGGCGGCGTTCAACGACAACAGATTGGTTTGACCGGCCACCTTGGTGATTGTAGTAACCACCTGATTGATATTGCTGGCTTTCTCGTTGAGGATGGCCAGCTTGGCGTTGACCGAGCCGGCGGCATCCATCACGTGGTGCATGGTGTCTTCCATCTGCGTCAGGCCGGCCTGGCCGGCGCCGCCCAGCCGCGCTGCTTCTTCGGCGCCCGAGGATACTTCATTCATGGTGCTGACCAGTTCGCGCGAGGTCGAATAGATTTCGCGGGAAGTGGCGCCGATCTCGGTGGTGGTGGCGGCGGTCTCGTTGGCGGTGGCTTGCTGCTGTTTGGCGGTGGCGGCGATTTCGACTACCGAGGTAGTCACCTGGATCGCCGATTTTTGCGCTTGCCCGACCAGCCCGGTCAACTCATCCGACATGCGGTTGAGGCCGACTTCCAGCGCATGGAATTCGTCGTGGCGATTAAGGTTGAGGCGCTGTGACAGATCGCCGGAACGGATCACCTCCAGCGCGGCAACCAGTTCCCGCATTGGCCGCGTGATGGCGCGCAACAGGAAGAAACCGCAAACCAGCGCCACCACCAGAGCGATGACCAGCACCGTCAGCAATGTGCTCTTGGCGACGATCACTGCAGCTTCGATCTTGTCGACCGAGCGCACTTCAGACTGCTGGTTGAAATCGCGCAACTGGGTAGCGGCATTGCGTCCTTGCAGCCACGCCGGCAGCAGTCCTTCTATTAGCAGACTGTGAGCTTGGGCGTTCTTTTGCGAGTCGTCCAGTTTCAAGACTTCCGCCATGAGCGGCGCATATTGGGCGCGCGCAGCCTTGAATGCATTGAAATTGCTACGGTCCTGGGCCTCAAAAACGGTCTTCTCATAGTCGACCAGGAGCTTGTCCATTTTCTCGTTGTCGGACTGCAGCGTCGCCAGATCCTGTTTGCGTTGTTCTGGCTGGGTATCGACTGCAATCACCTGCAGGATCAGCAAATAGCTTTGGAACCAGGTCGAGCGGATGCCTGTGCTCAATTCGAGGCCCGGCATGGAATCAGTCTGGAAACTGTTGGTTTCATGCTCGATCGCTTGCAGCTTCAGATAGCTGATGCCGGCCATGAATCCCATCAGCAGCAAAATCACGCCGAAACTGACAAGCATTCGTTGACGAATAGTCCATTGCTTCACGTGTTTCTCTCCTGTCGTTGATTGGTGCGTGCTGCTTGCCGTGTTCGCGCGCATATCTGGAAATTGCTTATGTGGCAATTGCGCTGAAATGATGTCTTTCTAAGCGGATACAATAAACCAGCCAGATCGAAAGTGGTGGAAATTTCGGCGTCGGCGAGGTTGTGTAGGGCGCGATTATTGCAGATTTTTAATTCCGAATTTGTAGAGCATTGTTAAATGTCGCAGGTAACAATTGAAAACACATTTCTACACATGTGTTTCGCGATAAAGAGCGCGTAATTAATAGCGAACTAATAGCGAACGTGATCGCCAACTGACCAATCAAAAAAATATCCGATCGTGGATTTCCTGCGCAACCCTTCAGTTTTCCCGATGCGCTGCCGTTTCCCTGTTCAACGCTTATCAGGCGTGGCAGCGTGCGCTGGCGCGGGTGAAGGCCATGCGTTACGGCAAGGACGGCCATTTTTCGATATCGTCGTCGAACGAAGTGATGGTCATGCATCCCATCAAGCCGGAGCTGGACGGTAAGAAAGTGAGCGACTTCAAGGACCCCGAGGGCAATCTGGTGTTTGTCCTGATATTGGGCGCGCTGTCCGCTTATTCCAATCGCAGCATGCTGCAGGCGATTGGCGGCAATCCAGAGGTACGTCCGGGCCGCCGCCCACAAGAAGCCGAGGGTCAAGCTGGCAGTATCAAATGCGGCAGAATGGGAAGCTTTTCAAGATACCCGAGACTAATTGCCCCGCCAGCCGTCGTCGTCGACATCTTGGTTGAAAGAAAAGATTTTGCATCTCTCTCAGGATGTATACTTGGAGGCGATCGCAAACGGCAGGCGCACATGATGTTTTTATCATCGCCGCCTTGATTTGCGTCCTACCTACCTATTGATCGAGACTACTCCATGCGTTTGAATTTCCTCTCCGTCGAATCGATTTCGGCCGACCGTCCGGTGGGCGTCTTATGACTGCGTCCGAACAGCCGATGATTCATTGGATCGAGGACGATCAGCCGCGTTCGGCCCACTGGCGCTCGGAAAGCGGCAATCCGGCGCCGAAACGGGTGGTGCTTGCAGATGACCGCATGACCGCCGACATCGCTTACCGGCTGGCCTGCGAAGGCACCGGCATGCTGTGGCGCGGCGACTTCCAGAATGCCCGCCAACTGTTGCAGGCGCTGGCGCGCCGGGCCGAGCCTAAACCGAAGAAGCGGCCCAAGCTGCCGGCCTCGCCGACCGATGCCTTCAATCTGCATCGCCAGGCGCAATCGCAGCGCGCCCGCACGCTCGGCATGCTGTTGCTGCCGTTCGAAGCCGATTACAGCATGCCCTTGCGGCGTGCGCCCGATGTGCAGCAAGCTTGCAATGAAGCCTATGGCGCCTCGACCGAACCGTTCGTGACTTCGTTGCGCGAATTGCTGGGGCTTATCGGCGCCCATGAATGGCGCAAGAAAGGCGTCGAGATTCCGGCGCTTGGCGAACGCATCCATCCGCATTACGGCGTGTATTCGCCGGTACGCGGCGAATACATAGGCCTGGTGGCCGAGGCGCCGCTGCCATCTACCAAGCTGGCGTTCGATATCGGCACCGGCACCGGCGTGCTGGCAGCGTTGCTGGCAAAACGCGGCGTGGCAAGCATCGTCGCGACCGACATGGATCCGCGCGCACTGTCCTGCGCCAAGGAAAACCTGTTGCGGCTGAACCTGGACGGACAGGTAAAACTGGTCCAGGCCGACCTGTTTCCCGAAGGCCGGGCGCCACTGGTGATTTGCAATCCGCCATGGATTCCGGCGCGGCCCAGTTCGCCCATCGAACACGCTGTCTATGATCCGGAAAGCCGCATGTTGCGCGGTTTCCTGAGCGGCCTGGCAGCGCACTTGGAGCCAGGCGGCGAGGGCTGGTTGATCTTGTCCGATCTGGCCGAGCATCTCGAACTGCGTTCACGCGACGAGTTGTTGGCGGCGATTGCCGCGGGCGGGCTCAAGGTGGTCGGGAAGATCGATGTCCGGCCACAGCATCCCAAGGCGTCGGACCAGAGCGATCCCTTGCACGCCGCGCGCGCGGCGGAACTGACATCCTTGTGGCGGCTGGCCGCGGCCTGATGGTTTTACCTTGAAGCTAACGGTTCGAAGCACCAGGACGGGGTTGCGTCTGCGGTGCTGCGTCAAAGTAATTGCAATGAGGATAATATTTATTGTAAATTCTTCGGCTTCCTGTGACCTGGTATGCCATTCAGGGCACGGCGCATAGCCTTAAGGAGCGGCAATAATTTTTCGCATGCGCGCAACCGCCCACGCCAGCCAGCGCATCGAAGCAGTCTTGAATACAAGCCTGAAGGTTGATCACGTGCAGCTGGTGGCGGCGTGCAATGCGCTGCGCGAGTTGATCGAACAGTCCTGATCGATCAACTGTGGGCGGGGCAGCAATCCGGTTTGCGACATCTCTCCTGCTTTACTCTTATCCTCTTCATCTAAAACAGCTATAGTCTCTATATCGAATTCGTCTATGCCGCGCAGGTGGCGTTGCCGGATCAGGAATCAGTAATCCGACTTGATATGGAGAACGTATGGCGTCTGTTCATTTGCAAAGCAGTAGTGGTTATGTCCAGCAAATCCAAGCCCGCTCGCATCAGTTTCGCGCCGACGAGCCGCTAGACAACGGCGGCACCGATAGCGGTCCCGCACCTTACGAATTGCTGCTGGGCGGCTTGGCCGCCTGTACCTCGCTGACCTTGCGCATGTATGCCGACCGCAAGCAATGGGAATTGGGCCTGATCGATGTCCGACTGCGTTTTTCCCGCGATGAACAAGGGGTGGAAAAGATTGATCGCACGATCGCTTTCGGCGCCGAGTTGAGCGAAGCGCAAATCGCCAGGCTGGCTGAAATCTGCGAAAAGACACCAGTCACCAAAACCATCCGCCAGGGCACGCCGATTGCTACCGTCTTGCAACGGGTCGCGCTCGATGCCGCCAGCTAAATATGGATAACTACAGCTAATCACCATTGAGGAGAAACACATGACGAAAATAGTCGGAATAGCGGGGAGTTTGCGCAGCGGGTCAATCAACGCTGCACTGCTCCGCGCCGCAGTCGATCTGATGCCCGCTGGTTCCTCGCTGGAAATCGGCACCATCAAAGGCATCCCTTTGTATGACGGCGACCTGGAGCAGGCCGAAGGCATTCCCGCCGCGGTATCGGTATTGAAGGAACAGATCGCGGTTGCCGACGCGCTGTTGCTGGTGACGCCGGAATACAATAATTCGATGCCGGGCGTATTCAAGAATGCGCTCGACTGGTTGTCGCGGCCGCCGGCTGACAGCGCGCGCATTTTCAGCGGCAGGCGGGTCGCCGTCATCGGCGCCTCGCCAGGCGGCTTCGGCACCATCCTGTCGCAGAACGCCTGGTTGCCGGTGCTGCGCACGCTGGGCATGCAGCCGTGGTTTGGCGGCCGCCTGATGGTATCGCGCGCCGGCAAGGTATTCAACGAGAACGGCGAACTGGTGGATGAACAAGTGCGCGATCAATTACGGGAATTCAACCGGAATTTCGTTGAGTTCCTGAAAAATTAAACCGGCCTGGCGAAGGATGAAATGAAATATAAAGATTATTACAGCGCGCTAGGGGTCGAGCGTACTGCCACGGTGGCTGAAATCAAGCAGGCTTACCGTAAATTGGCGCATAAATATCATCCGGATGTCTCCAAGGATCCTGCCGGCGAAGAGAAATTCAAGGATATCGCCGAAGCCTACTCGACGCTGAAAGATGCGGAGAAGCGCGCAGCCTACGATCAGCTTGGCAGCCATCAGTCCGGCGAAAACGTCGAACCGCCGCATTCCTGGCAGCAGGGCTTCAGCGATGGCGGCACCTCGTTTGGCGACGTCGACATGGCCGATATCCTGGCGGCATTTGCAGCATCGCGGCAGGGCGGTGCAGGCGGTGGCCGGCCGCGGCCGAGCCGAGGCGAAGACTATGAAGTCAACGCGCCGATCACGCTGGAGCAGATCTACGATGGCGGCGAAACCGATGTCCGCCTGAGCATGCCGGAATACGATGAGCACGGAAAATTGCACCGGGTGCCGCGCACCTTCCGCGTGCGCATTCCGAAGGGAGCTGAAGACGGCCAGCGATTGCGCCTGGCAGGCAAAGGTGGGCAGGGTGGCGATGGTGGCAAACACGGCGACCTGTATGTGATGATGAAGCTGATTCCGCATCCTCTATATCGGGTAACCGCCAAAGATTTGTACTTCGATTTGCCGCTGACGCCTTGGGAGGCAGTGCTGGGCGCGACTGTCCAGGTGCCGACTTTGGGTGGCAAAGTTGAATTGAGCATTCCTGCCGGCACCGCCGCCAATCGTCAGTTCCGGCTGGCCAAACGCGGACTGCCGTCCGCCGGCGGCGAACAAGGTAATCTCTATGCGGTGGTCAGGATAGAAGTGCCGAAGACAGCCACTGCGCGCGAGCGCGAGTTGTTTGAACAGCTCGCTGCGGAATCGACTTTCAACCCTCGTCAGCATTTGAGTTAAGGAGAGCGGGAATGGCTAGTCAGTTGGTAGAAGCCGTTTGGTTAAACGACGCTGATGCATGTTCACTGGATGAGCTGGCGGAATATTCCGGGCTGAGCCAAGCCGAACTGGCTGAACTGGTGGCGCTTGGCGCGATTGAGTCGGAAAAAGCGTCGGAAATTACGCCAGAAGCTGAGCCGAGCCGCAGTACGGCCGCAGGATATGTATTTCGCTCTCAAACCATCGTGGTCGCCAGGACGGCGCGGCGCCTGCGCGATGATTTCGAGCTGGATATCCAAGGCCTGGCGATGGCTCTCAATCTGCTGCACCGGATCCAGGCGCTGGAAGCCCGGCTGGCTGCGGCAGATGCGCGCTTGCCGCATCCTGCCTAACCCGGCCCGGGTTTTCTCGCAGGTGCAGCGGCCTTCTTACGCGCGATCGGCGAGGTTCGGCGTTTCTTTGCCGCTCGATGGCGTGCGGGGCGTGTCAGTGTTGAAGTTTGATGGTATGGACAAGCTGATGAGAATGATTGGGCAAGAAATTGATTCTCGGGCATTATTCCATGCTTGTCTTCAGGCTGACCAGAATCTTTGCCGGTGGTTTGCAAAGTGAAAGTGGAGGGCGACAGATCGCCGGCGCACGGTGAAACCAGTCAGACCTGCCTGACAGGGCCGGGATATTGCGCGACCTGCGCATCGACAGTCAGCAAAATGATGCCTTCGACCGTGGCTTGGGCGACAAGAATGCGGTCGAAAGGGTCTTTATGGATGGCAGGCAGGCTCTCGATTGCTACTGCGTGCTCGCTACCGATCGCCAACTCGCTGTAGCCATTGTCGAGCAGGCCGCGCCGCAGCAGCCGGGCATCAACCTGGAAGTCAGCTCGGCCGAGGCTGCGTTTGATGGCTATTTCCCATAGGCTGGCTGCGCTGAAGAACAATTCATTTTCCTGCGAGCCGAGCAGAGCAAGCGCCGCCGCAGAGAGGCGATCCGGCGCGCCTGCGGCCCATAGCAGCAAATGGGTGTCCAGCAATAATTTCATGCCTCGCCGCCGAACAACTGCTCGATCACGTAGCTACCCATGCGGTCGAAGTCGTCCGGGACGGCAATCTGGCCTGCCATGAAACCCAGTCGCTTCAACTGGCCTGCCTCCGGCGCGTTGAGCGGCATGACCTTGACCAGTGGTTTGCCCGCTTTAGCGATGACGAAAGACTCGCCTTTGGCAGCCTGTTCGACGAGGCGCGACAAATGTGTTTTGGCTTCGTGGATGTTAAAAGTTTGCATGCTGTTTCTGTATGGACTAAGTTTAGTTAGTCTAGTCCATATCTGGTGGCGCCGCAAGTTGGTGCTGGCCGGGTTGTCAGGTTTCGTTGCAGGGTGTTCCAATATTGGGGCATGCATGATGGCAACTCCGTTGGATTTTTAGAAATATAAATGCACCGTTATTTAATATTGCGGGAGATCGCTAAATGATGGCGCATTAGGGCAGATGCCCATTCCCGGTTGTCGTTTTCCAGTGCCTCGATGATTTGCAAATGTTCCTTGCATGAATCAATTCGGCGCGGGTCGCGGTAAAGCGCGATATGTTCATCCGTGCGCCTTAACTGATTTTGCTGCTGCATCGCCTGTAACACGAAACGATTGTTGGAGAAGCGGGCAAGCATTTCGTGGAACGCCGCGTTGAGGGAAAAGAAGGCACTGACCGGATAGTCGGCTTCCGTTTGCTGCAGTAATTTTTCATGCGCCAGCCGGCTGTTCTGGAGCTGGCCGGCATCGATCCTGAAACTGCTTTCCAGCAGCCCGCCGCATTCCACCATGGTACGGAACTGATAGCTTTCCTGGATCTGTTCGGGAGTGTTGACAATCGGCGGGAAATTCCAGCCCTGGCCCCGCCGCTTCTCGATCAACCCTTCCGCCGCCATGCGCACGAGGGTTCCTCTTAGCAGGCTGCGCGAGACCGAATAATGCTCCAGAAAATCCGTTTCGGTCATGGTGTCAGGCAATAGATCATGCGCGCGGTCGGTAATCAGTTGCCGGTACAGGGCATCGCCACTTATTCCGGCCACAACATTATCCGAAGTGGGCTTGGGCGTTGTGTTGGCGCTGACGAAGTAGCCACTGTTGACGTGATAGTCCAACAACTCTTGCTGCGCCACCAGACGTAATGCAGCCTTCACCGGCGTTCGCGAAACATCGAACTGACTTGCCAATCCCTCTTCGGTCAGATGCGTTCCGACCGATAATTCACCGGTAGTAATTTGCTGAATCAAGCGGTTCGCCAGATCGAGTTGCAACGGGCTAGGGCGGCCTGGGTGTTTGATTTTGCTCATTCTTTCGCCGCAGAAATAGTTGGAAACACATTCAATTCGATGTTAATTGATTAATATCATATGTGTAACCATCTAGGCAAGCGCGTGGGAAAGCGTGTTTCTTTAAGATATTTCTTGGAAAGACGGATCCGATTGGTTTTATTAAAAAATTAATATAATGTGCAAATGAAAATTGTCTTTTGATTAACTGTTGAAGTGAGTTCCGGTGTGACCCGCTGCCGGATAACGACGCAGATATCGATTGTTTCCCCGGAAAGGTCTCGAGGTTGCTTTGCCAACGTGGACTTTGACGGTGGCGTCGGGACATTCGGGCAAGGGCTGCCTGATATAAACCGGCGGTTTGGCGACGGTTCAATATTCCTTGATGGCTTCGACGCTGATATGCAGCGTTACCGCATCGCTGACAAACGGTACGTAGCGCCCCAGCTTGTAATCGCTGCGCAAGATGCTGGCGGAGCCGTTGGCGCCGCAGGCCTGCTTGCCGTAGATGAGCATGAAGCGGCAATTGAAATTGCTGATTTGTAGAGTAACCGGATGGCTGATGCCCTTGATTGTCAGGTCGCCGTCCACTTGCGTCAGTTGCGGGCCGTCAAATTGCAGGCTGGAGGATTTGAAAGTGATCTTGGGAAAATTGGCTGTGTCGAAGAACTCGCCGGTGCGCATGATCTGGTTGAAGCCATCGCTGCCGGTGCTGATCGATGTCGCATCAATGTCAATTTCTATATTGCCGCTCTGGCTGTCGCGGTCAAGCTCGATCGAACCGGTGGTGATGTCGAAGCGGCTGCGCTGCATCGACAATCCCCAGTGGTTGTATTCGAAATACGAAAACGTGTGCTCGCTATCGATCAGGTAGCGGTCGGCGGCGCTGCTGCCGTTGCTGCCAAACGCCAGCAGCAGCATGGAAGAGCGCAGCAGATTCTGCAAAGTGAAAATCCGGATGGTTGGCATGGTTGTGTGGCGCTTTACATATTCTTGATTGCGTCTCAGCGGCTTCGCGCCGTTTCCATCATCCTGCCTTAGTCTCGCCTGGAACGATAGAGATATTACCGATATTTTTATTCCGTAGGATATAAAATACTTGTCCCACGACTTGCACAAATCCATCCTACTTTCGGAGCGTCGCCATGTATGAGCTGTATATCGCCAATAAAAATTATTCGTCCTGGTCATTGCGCCCGTGGGTGCTGATGCGTGAACTGGGGCTGGCGTTCAACGAACGTCTTGTGCCGTTTTCCGATGGCGGTATCGGCGCCAACTGGGATGCCTTCCGCAGTTTTTCGCCTACCGGAAAAGTCCCTGCGCTAAAAGATGGCGATACAGCCGTCTGGGACTCGCTGGGAATAATCGAATATCTGGCCGAGCGGCATACGGGTGTCTGGCCGGCGGATTCCCGGGCCCGGACCTGGGCTCGTTGCGCCGCCGCCGAGATGCACTCCGGTTTTGGCGCATTGCGTGAACACTGCACCATGAATTGCGGCATCCGGGTCAAGCAGGGGCAGATACCGGCGGCGCTCACGCGCGACATCGCACGACTGGACGAGTTGTGGGGTGAAGGTCTGCAGCGCTTTGGCGGGCCTTTCCTGGCGGGAGACAGCTTTGGCGCCGTCGACGCATTTTTTGCCCCCGTGGCTTTCCGCGCGCAAACCTATGGTTTGATCCTGAGTCCGGTGGCGCAAGCTTATGCAAACCGGCTGTTGAGTTTGCCATCAATGCAGCAATGGCAAGCTGACGCCCTGCTGGAAACGTGGCGTGAGCCGGGCCACGAAGCGGAAGTCAAGGCGGCCGGCATCTTGCTGGAGGATCTGCGCAGCGTAGCCTGATATTGCCCCTATAATAATGCACATGTTTCCCCTTAACGACGACAAACTGCTGCGCATTACCGATTCGCTCGCCATCTCGCTGAGCGAAATCGAGATAAGCGCCGTCCGCGCGCAAGGGCCGGGCGGCCAGAATGTCAACAAGGTATCTTCGGCAATCCACTTGCGGTTTGATATTCCGGCCTCGTCGATCCCCGAGTTCTACAAGGAAAAGCTGCTGGCCTTGAACGACCAGCGGATTACCAAGGACGGTGTCTTGATCCTCAAGGCGCAGCAATCCCGCAGCCAGGAAAAAAACAAGGCCGAGGCCTTGCTGCGCCTGCAGGAACTGTTGTTGGGTGTGACTGTGATTCAGAAAAAGAGAAGGCCGACGGCGCCCAGTCGCAGTTCCCAGCTAAAGCGAGTCGACAGCAAAACCCGCCGCGGCAAAGATAAAGCCATGCGTGGCAAGGTGTCGCTTTAATACCTGCAGTCTCTAAGCCAGGACCAGGCGCAAGCGGGTAATTTCGGAAGGTGCAAAAAGGCGCTTCGGCGGTCCCCAATAACCGGTGCCACGGCTGGTATACACCCATAGATCACGCAGGCGATTCAGCCCGGCGGTGTACGGTTGCTGTAAAGGCACAAACAAATTCCAGGGAAAGAATTGGCCGCCGTGCGTATGGCCGGACAGTTGCAGGTCGAAGCCGGCATCGGCCGCTGCGGCGGCGGAGCGGGGTTGATGCGCGAGCAGCAGCTTGACGGCGACATGCTGCGGACTGCCCGCCAATGCCGCTTGCGGATCACTGCGCTCGGCTTCATCGAAATGATGGGCGCTGAAGTCGGTAACGCCGGCCACCAGCAGAGATGCATCCTGATGCTTCAGAACCACGTGCTCATTCATCAAAACCGTCAATCCGAGCCTGCGCACTTCGGCCACCCATTCCGGTGCGTTGGAATAATACTCATGATTGCCGGTGACAAAGTAGGCGCCGTGGCGCGATTGCAAATTGGCCAGCGGCGCGGTATGCGGGGCCAGTTCTTGCACGCTGCCATCGACCAGGTCGCCGGTAATGGCAATCATGTCGGCTTTGAGGGTGTTCACCTTGTTGACGATCGCATCCAGATAGCCGCGTTTGATGGTCGGGCCGACATGAATATCGCTGATCTGGGCGATGGTGAATCCCTGCAGCCCGACAGGCAGGTCGCGGATGGGAATATCCACATCGACTACCGCCGCCAGGCGGCGCGCATTGAAATAACCGATCACGCTAGAGAGCGCTGAGACCAGCAGTACCGCCAGCGCGCTCCAGGGTCCAAGCCGGTCGCTGTGCAGGCCGAACCACGGCAGCGTCAGCAGGCAGATTTCACGCAGCAGGGTGCTGACAAACAGGGACGAAAATATGCCCATGGCCAGCATGCCCGCCCACGCCAGCAGGTCAGACAAAGGTTGCTGTTTGATGACGCGGCCCAGCATCCCTGCGGGTATCAGTACAAACGACAATAGCAGCCATATGCCGAGCAAGGCTTGCAGTAGCGGCATTGCGGTCAAGGCGGGCATCAACAACCAACCGATCAGGGCGTGTAGCACGCCCAGCAAGAGCAATACAGTCAGGATGGCAAAACGGGATGGCATGTGGAAACCTGTGAAAAGGGAGAAGAGCGTAATTTGCTGAGCGGCAACAGCTGCCATGCTTTTCACCCATATTAGGGCGGGCGTGCCGGCTTCAATAGAGCGTCGTCAGGATAAAACCTGCGCTGCAAGGGCAGGCATATCAGCTTATTCAAATATAATCGTGCTGATCATTGTTTAACAATCCTAATATCAGGTGTTTTCCTGCCAGTTATGTCCCTTTTGAAGCGAAATATGGTGAATTTCCGTCCGCTGCGTAGCATCGGCGTCTGTCTCGGCTGCCTGATGTTGAGTCTGGCGTTTGCAGACACTGCCTTGGCATCTCCTGAAGTTGCGGTAAATGGTGTTAAAAGCGTAAGTGAGAATCTCCCGGCCCGGCCTCGCATCGGCCTGGTGCTGTCCGGCGGCGGCGCGCGCGGCTACGCCCATCTGGGCGTGCTGCAGGCTTTGGAGCAAATGCATATCCCGATTGATTATGTCGCCGCCACCAGCATGGGCGCGGTGGTGGGCGGGCTGTATGCCAGCGGGCTGTCGGTGGATGAGCTGGACCACATCCTGTCCGGCGCCAACCTCAGCGATATCGCTTTTGACCGCAACGAACGGGCCGAGCTGCCGCAGTCGCAGCGTGAAGACGATTATCAATACCCTATCGGTCTGTCCGCCGGTTACGGCGATGGCAAGCTGAAGCTGCCGGCCGGCCTTGTGCAAGGGAATAACCTGCTGGCGCTGTTGCAAAACTGGATGCCGCAATTGCCCGCCGATATTTCGTTTGACAAGCTGCCGACCCCGTTCCGCGCGGTAGCGACCGATCTCGGCAGCGGCGAGGAAGTGATCCTTGACCACGGCTCCTTGCCGCGCGCGATTCGCGCCAGCATGGCGGTGCCAGGCCTGTTTGCACCGCTCAAGCTGGATGGGCGGACTCTGGTGGATGGCGGCCTGGTGCGCAATTTGCCGGTGGATCAGGCGCGCGCCATGGGCGCCGACATTATCATTGCCGTCAATATCGCCGCAGACCTGCAAGATCCGACTACGCTGGAATCGCCCACTGCAGTGGCACAGCAAATGGTCACCATTCTGATTCGCCAAAACGTCAAGCGGCAAATCGATTCGCTCAAGAAGGGCGACGTATTGATTGAGCCGGATATGGGTGATCTGGGCTTCGCGGATTTTTCGCGCGGGAATGATGGCGTCAAGGCTGGCTACGATGCCGCTGAACGGCAGCGCGCCAAACTGGCGCCGCTGGCTTTGCCGCCGCAGCAATGGAAAGCTTATCTCGCCGCCCGCGGCGGTGGGCCGGTGCTGGCCCAGGATACGCGCATCGACGCCATCGAGATTAATAGCAAGGGGCGGGTGCCTGCAGCGGTCGTGCGGCGCTCGCTGAATGTCAAGGAAGGCGATTTCTACAATCCGATCGCGCTCAATAGAGATATGGCGAGCTTGTCGACCAACGGCGATTTCAAAAGCGTGACGCAAGAGCTGGTGACAGAAAATGGCCGCAACGTGCTGAAGATCGATGCGGATGAAAAATCCTGGGGACCTAACTTTCTACTCTTTGGCCTGGGTGTTTCCAACAGTTTCAATGGCCGCGGCGATTTCAATTTGCAGGTAGGGCATCGGCTGCCCTGGATTACCGACAGTGGCCTGGAATGGCGCAATGATCTCGTGCTGGGCAGCAAGCAAGCCAGCCTGCATACCGAATTACGGCAGCCGATATGGAACACGGTAGGATTGTATCTGGCGCCTTACGCCGAGTACGGGCGCCGGCATATCGACCTGTTTTCGGACGAAGGTACGGTAACCTCAGGTACCGTGCCAGTGACGGCTTATAGGGTGGACACTACCAAGGTGGGGGTTGATCTTGGCATGCCGATCGGCCGCTTGGGAGAGTTACGCACGGGTGTCTATTATCAGTGGCTGGAGGCAAAACCCACCTACAACTTGCCGGACGAACTCACCCAACTCATACCGGGTCTGAAGTTCGACAGCTTCCGCGTAAAGCAGCCGGTGGTGCGCACGCAACTTACTATGGATCAGCTCGACGATCCGCTGTTTCCACGCAAGGGCTACTATCTTTCCGCAGTCAGTAACGTTGCTTTTGGCGGCGCCGGCAACAGTTACAGCGATGCGCAGGCCAAGGCGCTGTGGGCCGTCAGCCGCGGCGGCAACACCCTCAATCTGGCATTGGAAGCGGCCGGTACTTACGGTAACGAACAGAACGGCGCCGGCGCCAATGGCGGGCTGGGATTTACGCTGGGCGGATTCCAGCATTTATCGGCCTACGCGCCTGACCAATTTTCCGGCAACTACCTATTGTATGGGCGTCTGACCTATTTGCGCGACATGCCCGGATTGGATTTGCCTGGCTTGCGCAGTACTGTGCTGGGAACCAGCCTGGAGGTCGGCGACGTCTGGCAAACCAAGGATGCGTTTGCCTCCGGTCCGTTCAAGAAGAGCGCTAGTATGTTTTTAGGTGGAAACAGCTTCCTCGGCCCTCTGTATTTTGGTGCGGCGATTGCGCCGCGCGGCGTGTGGAACCTGTATCTGCAGCTGGGACGGGTTTTCTAGGGGCTTGGCTCAACCTTGTCCGCGCCGCGCATGCGCCGCGCCGGCGCCGGCGGATAGCCGAAGAATTCCAGCACGCCGTTGCTGACCTGGTCGCGATCGTTGTCGACGCAAATCATGTGATAGCTGTTTTCAAGGATCACCACGGAGGTGTCCGGCAAGGTCGCCTGCAGGAATTCGGCGGATTTCAGGCTGGTCAGTTCGTCTTCGCGGGCATGCACCACCAGCGTCGGGCAGGAAATCCTGTGAGCGCCGGCCAGTACCTGGCGGCGCAAGCGGTCGACTTGTCGAATACAGGCCAGTGGCACCCAGCGGTAGTGAAAATTATCGCCGCGAGCGAATTTGGCCTTGACGATCGCCCGCACTGTGGCGTTCTTGATGCCGAACGGTTCGTCTTCTTCCACCTTCATCCGGCCCGGCATGCCGGGAATCCAGTACACCACATGCCGTAACGCGCGGTACCAAGGCGTCGACCAGCCATCGATAAATACCGGCGGCGCCAGCGTCACCAGCTTGCCCTTGGCGTGCTGCACGCGCTCGCACAAGGCCAGCGCCAGCAAGGAACCCAGGCACATGCCGAGTACATGGAAAGTATCGTACTGCGGCGCCAGTTCATGATAGGCGGCGGTGACCGCGTCCAGCCAGTCCTCGGTGCGCACATTGACCAAGTCCTCCGGCCGGCCGCCATGGCCTGGCAAGGTAACGGCGTGGGTTTCCACTCCGGCACGTTGCAATACCTTGTGCATGGAGCCGAGATCGAATTGGGTGCCGCCCAGGCCGTGAATCAGCAGGGCGCCGGTACGAACACTCATAGGGCGCCAGGCCCCAAGTCCGGTTGTCGTTCATTTTCTCGGATATGCAAACGCCAGGCGCCGGCCACCATCGCCACCGATTCGTCGGCGTCGAGCAGCACCGCGCTCATATCGGTCATGGTCGTCACGTGCCCGACTGGCAGCAGCAAGCGGAAACACAAGTCCGGCCGGGCGTCGTCATCGACATCGTCTAGCCAGCGGCTGCGCAATTGCAGGCGGTCGTCGGGGTGGACATGCGCCAACACCTGGTCGAGCTCGCTGAAAGCCATTGCCGGCACGCCCAGCAATCCTTGCAGATCGCCGTTCCAGCACAATTTTTTGCTGTGCGGGTCGACGCTGTAGACCAGTTGACGGCTGACGGTCAGGGCCAGCTCGACATCGCTTTTCCATTGCGCGGCATCTTCGTGCAATTGCTCGCGGGTGGTCTTGAGGGCGCTGATCAGCAGGCTGAGCAGGGCGGCGACGGCCAGGTAGAGCTGGGCTTCCAGCAGGGAATGCCTGGAATAGGTGTCGGCAAAAGCGGCAAACGGGCCTTCGCCTTGCACTGTGTTCAACAGTGCAAAGAAAGCCAGCATGGCGACCGCCAGCGAGCCGCCGCGGCCACCCCATAGCAAGGTCACCACTGCGACGAAAAACAAGGGTACGTAGGTCAATGCAAAATTGACCCCGGCAGAGAAATTACTCAGGCTGTGACCATCGAAAATCAGATAGGCGGTAACGCCGAGGGCAAGGAACGCCGCCAGTCCCAGCAAAAAATCGGTGCGGTCCATGCCACCCGAGCGCATTGCATGGAAACGCGACCATCCCGCCAGCACCGGCGTGACGATCAGGATGCCGACCAGGTCGGATGCGGCCCAGACCCGTGCAGTCGGCCAGAACGGCACGTCTTTCACGAACAGGAACCAGGCCGCGCCGATGGCGGCGCTGACGGTGCTGCAAGCAACGCCTGCAATCAGCAGGCCGCGCACGAAATACAAGCCTTCCATCGGCAATTGCGTCATCCGCACCAGCGCCACGGCGATCGCGGCGACGCCGATTTCATCGAGGGCAAACAAGGTGAGTGGTAATAAATGGCGATGTTCACTCCAGCCCAGCAGTAGTTGCGCCAGCACGAAACCGATGATCAGCGGCAGCCAGCGCGCAGTCCGGGTCAGCATGAAGGCCGCCACCGTCACGCCGGCCGGCAGCCAGATATAGCCGGTTGCTGCAATCGGCCCGTTGAGCTGATGCGAGATGTAGCCCATGACCAGGTAAAGCAAGCCCCAAAGCAGCGCAACGACGGATTGGTTGGTCAGTTTCACTATAAATGTCCTTATCGGGTTTGCGGCTTCTACACCTTGCGCGCTGAAGACGGCGCTTGAAGTGCTGCACATTATAGGATGAATCCGAAAATTATTTGACTGTCAACGCCGATCTCCAGACTGGCAAGCAGCTGTCAACCTTGCCAGTTACGCCGCCACCGGCCTGGGTCGCACAATCGGCTTGCTTGCCTGGCGCAGCAACCATCCTGTCATTCCAACTTATCCAGGAGAACCAATGAAACGACTATCTTCCGGCCTGGCGGTCTTGCTGGTGCTGGCGGCGCCGCTGACGGCTCAGGCGCACGGCTATATCGACTCTCCGCAATCACGTGCCTTCATGTGCAAGACGCAGGCGAATGCCGCTTGCGGCGCGATTCAATATGAACCGCAAAGCGTGGAAGGACCGAAAGGATTTCCCGATGCCGGTCCGGCTGACGGCACGATTGCCGCTGGTGGCCTGGCGCAGTTTGCCGAGTTGAATGTGCAAACGCCCACGCGCTGGAAAAAGGTGGCATTGAAGACCGGCGCCAACGACTTCGACTGGTATTTCACCGCTGGCCACATGACGCAAGACTGGCGTTACTACATCACCCGGCAAGGCTGGAATCCGAGTCGGAAACTGAGCCGGGAATCGTTCGACCCGCAACCGTTTTGCGTTATCGAAGGCGGCTTCGCGCCGGTTAGCAATACCCATGCAAAGCACCGTTGCAGCATCCCGGTCGACCGCAGCGGTTACCACGTCATCCTGAGCACCTGGAATATCGCCGATACCGGCAATGCTTTTTATCAGATCATCGACGCCCAGATCCAGGCGCGAGCGATCGTGAATCCGCAGAAAATCTTGATCAATCCATTCAAGTGACCTGAGGCGCGAGCAGTATCCGGTTCGGTAAAAAATTGTTTAAATGCGCGAAGCAACCCGGTCGTCGTTACAGGCCGGGTTTGTTGCGTCTGACGTAATGGAAACTGATAATATGCAGCGTGTCGGCTGAAGACTGAATAGCTGGCGGAAAGTAAAGCAGGAGGGTGTATTGTTGCTGAGCTCTCCCGGACTTACTGTACTGCAATGCCGGGAGGTCAGGAATCTTGCGGAGACCAGGCCCCGAAAAGGGTCTGGTCTATGGTATATGGTGCCCACGGAGGGACTCGAACCCCCACACCTTGCGGCACATGGACCTGAACCATGCGCGTCTACCAATTCCGCCACGTGGGCTTGAGAGAGCGAAATTATAAGCTAATGCCTGAATAAGTCAACTACCAGATGAAAGAAGATAAAGCAGGGCCGTAAAAACGGAAGATATAAGCTGCGTGGTTAGGAGAATGTCACAATCCTCCGTTACACTAAGCATTGATGAATAACAACCAGTTGAAGAGCCTTTTGAGCCAATATTCCTACACAATTCCCAGCCGGGAGGAAATTCTCGGCCTTCTGCGGACCTCTTCCGAGCCGCAAAACGCCGCCGCTCTGGCAGCCGCACTAAACGTCAAACCTGATGAAATGGAAGGCTTGACGCGCCGCTTGAATGCCATGGAGCGCGACGGACAGATCAAACCTGACCGCGCCGGCATCTACAAGTTGACCAATTCACCCGGGTTTATCGAAGGCCGCGTCAGCAGTCATCGCGACGGTTTCGGTTTCCTGATTTCCGACGAGGGCGGCGACGACGTTTTCCTGCCTGAGAAAGAAATGCAGAAAGTGCTGCATGGCGACCGTGTCCAGGCGCGCATCATTGGCACCGACCGCCGCGGCCGTCCCGAAGGGACGATTGTCGAAGTGGTGTCGCGCGCCAATACCCACGTCATCGGCCGCTTGCTGAACGAAAACGGCGTATGGGTGATTGCCCCTGAAGACAAGCGTATCGGCCAGGACATCATTCTGGCCGGCTCGCCGGGCAAAGCCAAAGCCGGGCAGGTGGTCAGTGTGCAATTGACCGAACAACCCTCGCGCTTCACCCAGCCGGTGGGCAAGATTGTCGAAATCCTCGGCGATATCGACGATCCGGGCATGGAAATCGAAATTGCGGTGCGGAAGTACGGCGTGCCGCATGAATTTTCGGAAGCGGCAAAAAAACTGGCGGCCAAGCTGCCGGGCGAAGTACGTGCCGCCGACCTGGCCGACCGCGTTGATTTGCGCGACGTGCCGCTGGTCACCATCGATGGCGAAGACGCCCGCGACTTCGATGACGCCGTCTATTGCGAACCGGTCAAGATTGGCCGCGCCAACGGTTATCGCCTGATCGTGGCGATCGCCGATGTCAGTCACTACGTCAAACCAAATGACGCGCTGGATGTCGATGCGCTGGAGCGCAGCACCTCCGTATACTTCCCGCGCCGCGTGATTCCGATGCTGCCGGAGAAGTTATCCAACGGTCTCTGCTCGCTGAACCCGGATGTCGACCGTTTGACGCTGGTGTGCGATGCCGTGATCAGCGCCAAGGGCGAAATCAAGGCTTACCAGTTTTATCCGGCGGTGATCCATTCCGCCGCGCGCCTGACCTATACCGAAGTTGCGGCGATCCTGGGCAACACCAAGGGGCCGGAAGCTGCCAAGCGTCCCGGCCTGGTGCCGCATTTGCTGCATCTGTATGAAGTGTTCCACGCGCTGTTGCAAGCGCGTCACACGCGTGGCGCCATCGATTTCGAGACCACCGAGACATACATCGTCTGTAACGCCGCCGGCAAGATCGAAAAAATCCTGCCGCGCACCCGCAACGATGCGCACAAGGTGATTGAGGAATGCATGCTGGCGGCCAACGTCTGCGCTGCCGATCTGATGGAGCGTCACAAACATCCGGGCCTGTTCCGCATCCACGCGCATCCGACCAAGGAAAAGCTGGCGATTCTGCGCACTTTCCTGAAACAGGTCGGCTTGAATCTGGCTGGCGGCGATACGCCCTCGGCGTCGGATTACGCCGAGCTGATGCCGAAGATCAAGGCGCGGCCGGATGCGATCCTGCTGCAAACCATGATGCTGCGCTCGATGCAGCAAGCGGTTTACAGCCCGGAAAATATCGGTCACTTTGGTTTGTCGTATGAATCATATGCGCATTTCACCAGCCCGATCCGCCGTTATCCCGATTTGCTGACCCATCGCACGATCAAGGCCATCCTGCAAGGCAAGCGTTACGAGCCGAAGGGCATGGACACCAGCGCGCTGAACACCATGCTATCGCCGGCCGGCCGCAAGAAGCAAGCGGAAGACAAGGCGGCAGGCAAGAAGAAAAATGAAGGCAGCCTGGCGATCTGGGAGGCCCTCGGTGTGCACTGTTCCGCCAATGAGCGGCGCGCCGATGAGGCCTCGCGCGATGTCGAAGCATGGCTCAAGTGTTACTTCATCCGCGACAAGCTGGGCGAGGAATTCACCGGCGTCATCTCCGGCGTCGCCACTTTCGGTATTTTTGTCCAGCTGGATGCCTTGTATATCGAGGGTCTGGTGCATGTGACCGAACTTGGCGCCGATTATTTCCAGTACGACGAAGCGCGTCACGAATTACGTGGCGAGCGCACCGGTATCCGTTATCAGCTTACCGACCGGGTCACGGTGCAAGTCAGCCGGGTCGATCTGGACGCGCGCAAGATCGATCTGCGCCTGGTCAATGAGCCCGGCATCAAGACCGTGCTCAAGAATGAGGCGCGGCGCGCGGATAATGAGCAAGGCCGTGGCGCCAAGCCTAAGGCAGGTGGCAAGGGCGTGCCGCAGAAAACCGCCAGAATCACGACCGCGGCGAAAACCACGCCTGTCGGCAAAGCCAAAAAAGCCAAGGCTGCCGGTCCTGCAGAAAAAGCGCGGGCGCCGAAAGCCTTCACGAAATCGAGTAAGCGCAAGCGTTGATCAGATTCAGATAATTAGCTTCAAACAGATAGATAGAATATGAAAAGTAAAATGATTTTCGGCTTTCACGCCGTCACCGCACGTTTGCGTCATGAAGCATCGTCGGTGGAAGAGATTTATGTGGATGCCGGCCGCGTCGACCGCCGCATGCAGGATTTGATGCAGGCTGCGAAAGCCGTCGGCGTGCGTGTCATCCCTGTGGATGACCAGCGCTTGTCGAATATCGTCGGCACCCGTCGTCACCAGGGCGTTGTCGCCAAGGCCGGCGAACTGTCGCTGGCGCGTAACCTGGATGAGTTGCTGGACGCGATTGTCGGACCGCCGCTGCTGCTGATCCTCGACGGCATCACCGATCCGCACAACCTCGGCGCTTGCTTGCGGGTAGCCGATGGCGCGGGCGCGCATGCCGTGATTGCCCCGAAAGACCGTGCGGTTGGCCTGAACGCCACTGCCGCCAAAGTGGCGAGCGGCGCAGCGGAAACCGTTCCTTATATCACCGTGACCAACCTGGCGCGCACTTTGCGCGAGCTGAAAGAACGTGAAATCTGGCTGATCGGTACCGACGAAGATGGCGAGAAGGGCTTGTACGAAGCCGACTTTTCCACGCCGGCTGCAATTGTCATGGGCTCCGAAGGCGAAGGCATGCGCCGTCTGACGCGCGAAACCTGCGATATACTGGTCAACGTGCCGATGTTCGGTTCGGTAGAAAGCCTGAACGTCTCGGTGGCTTCCGGCGTTTGCCTGTATGAAGCGCGTCGCCAGCGCATGGTCAAGGGTTGTTGATTTTACTTCCGCATTACCTGTACTGAGTGTTGGTGCGCCATCTGGTGGCGTGCCGACGCCAGGCGCCTCTCGGCCGCTGGTTTCTTGGCCATTCCCAAAATTGCAATAAAAGACGGCTGGCGTAATTTGGAATAACATTACGCCTCCGCATTCATTCGATATCCCTATGTTCAGCCGCATTCGTGAAGACATTGCCAACATCATGGCGCGCGATCCCGCCGCCCGCACCGAGTGGGAAGTGCTGACTTGTTATCCCGGGCTGCACGCCATTATCCTGCACCGCTGGGCGCACCATTGCTGGCACAACGGCTTCAAATGGCCGGGACGTTTCATCTCACAAGTGGCGCGCATGTTTACCGGGATTGAAATCCATCCCGGCGCCACCATCGGCCGCCGGGTTTTCATCGATCACGGCTTCGGCGTGGTGATCGGCGAAACCGCCGAAGTCGGCGACGATTGCACCATCTACCAAGGCGTGACACTGGGTGGTACGTCCCTCAACAAAGGCGCCAAACGCCATCCGACGTTGGCGCGCGGCGCCATCATCGGCGCAGGCGCCAAGGTGCTGGGCGGCTTTACCGTAGGCGAGGGCGCCAAGGTTGGCTCCAACGCGGTCGTGGTCAAGGAAGTGCCGCCCGGCGCGACCGCGGTCGGCAACCCGGCTCGCATCGTCCTGAAAGAAGCAGGCAGCGGCAAGGATGAAGCGGCGGCACGCATGTTCGCCGCCTATGGCGTCACGCCGAATGGCGATGACCCCTTGTCCAAGGCGCTGCATGGCCTGATCGACAACGCCGCTGCCCAAGAACACCAGATCGACCGCATCATCGCGTTGCTGAAAAAATCCGGAGTGGCTTGCGAGAGCTTGCCCGAGTTGGAAAAATTTGATCCGGACCAACTCAACAAGCTGGTTGAGTAGGACCGCATGCCAGGAGAAATGTGAATGAATCAGGATGTGAATACTATGTCGGCAGGCGATGAGCCTGTTGCGGATGCCGCCAAGAAAACCGACGATTTTCTTGACCAGTTTGAAATCCGTGTACTGGCGGTGCTGGCTGAAAAGGAAGCGCTGACGCCGGATAATTATCCTTTGTCCTTGAATACATTGACCAACGGCTGCAATCAGTTGTCGAGCCGCGATCCGGTGATGTCGATCAGCGAGTCGACTGTGCTGGATATCCTGCAGCGCCTGATGCAGCGCAAGCTGGTGGTCGAGGTGAAGCAGGCCGGCGCCCGGGTTTCCAAGTACGAGCATCGGATGCGCGTCAAATGGGTGCTGGAGCAAGACAAGCTGGCGGCACTGACCACCTTGATGCTGCGTGGGATTCAGACAGTCGGCGAATTGCGCAGCCGCAGCGGCCGGCTGCATGACTTCGCCTCGGTGGGAGAAGTCGAAACCGCCTTGCAATTCCTGGTCGATAAATATCCGCCGCTGGTGGCGCGCCTGGCTAAATCGCCCGGGACCAAAGAATCGCGCTACGCCCATCTGCTGGCAGGTGAAGAGATACTGGAACAGCAGGCTATGGCGGATGCGATGTCGGGCAGCGCTTCGGTGGTGCGCAGCGGAAGTCAGGACCGCGTCGCCCAGCTCGAAGATGACGTGGTAAATCTGCGGCGGCAGATGGATGATTTATCAATGCAGTTTGCCGAGTTCAAGCGGCAGTTCGACTGATCGTCAGATATTAGTCAAGCAGCTCCTGGCTATCATGTCCGAAGCGCCGGATTACGCCTTCGGCATCAATCGCGATCCAGCCACCTCGCTGCGCCTTGACGTCGTATTCCCAGTCCGGCAAAACGTAGCGGGTCCTGACGCCGCCATCGATCGAAGTCTGATGGCGCGCCGGCCGATGCGTATGGCCGTGAATCAGCGTATCGGTAGTGGTGGCGTCAAACAAGGCATTTACAGCCTCGGCATTGACGTCCATGATTTCCATCGATTTCTGACGTTGTCCTTCCTGGCTTTCCTTGCGTATGCCAGCGATGATCGTCTTGCGCTGCGCCAGCGGCAACGCCAGGAATTGCGCTTGCCACTGTGGTTGCCGCACTTGCTCCCGAAACGCCATATAGGCCAGGTCGTCGGTGCATTGGGCATCGCCATGCGCGATTGCCAGGCGCCGGCCGGCTACTGTAATCACAGAAGGGTCCGGCAACATGGTCAGGCCGGCTGCTTGCGCAAAACCGTCGCCGACCAGGAAATCACGGTTGCCGGCGATCCAGAAAACGGCGACGCCGGCGGCACCGACTTGCCGGATCGCTTCGGCAATTTCAAGATTGTAGGGTGTCTCCAGGTCATCGTCGCCGGCCCAGTACTCAAACAGGTCCCCCAGCAGATACAGCTGCTGCACTCGCTTTGTCTGGACTTGCAGGAAGTCCAGGAAGGCTTGCGTGGTGCGCGGATGCGCCGCCTGCAAATGCAGGTCGGAGATAAACAGCGCAACGGTAGCGGCTGGCTGGCTGGAGTCTGAAGCTGTCATAAGATTGCTGGGGACCTGTGGTCTTGAACTATTAAGCGACTACTTCGGCTTTTTCGATGATGACGTCGGTTTCCGGCACGTCGGCAAACATGCCGGTACGTGTAGTTTTGACTTTTTCGATGGCGTCGACGATGTCCATGCCTTCAACCACTTTGCCGAATACACAATAGCCCCAGCCGTCCTGGCCTGGATAGTCGAGGAAGCTGTTGTTCTTGACGTTGATGAAGAATTGCGCCGAAGCCGAATGCGGCGCCGAAGTGCGTGCCATGGCCAGGGTGTAAGGCGCGTTCTTGAGGCCGTTCTTGGCTTCATTTTCGACCGGATCGTTGGTCGGCTTTTGCTTCATGCCTGGCTCGAAACCGCCGCCTTGCACCATGAAGCCCGGAATCACGCGGTGAAAAATCGTGCCGTTATAATGGCCGGCGTTAACATAGGCCAGGAAGTTTTCGACGCTCTTGGGCGCTTTTTCAGCCTCCAGTTCGATCTTGATTTTGCCGTGGTTTGTGGTGAGGATGACTGCCATGGTATTTCCTATAAATGGTTGAAAGGGTTGATAGAGAGTTGATCTGAAAATTATTTGGTCACAGTCGCGGATTCGATGATCACCGGCGTGGTAGGCACATCCTGATAGGCGGTTTTCACCTTCTTGATCTTGTCGACCACGTTCATGCCCTTGATTACCTGGCCGAACACCGCGTAGCCCCAACCGTCGCGGCCTGGGTAATTGAGGAATTCATTGTTATTGACATTGATGAAAAACTGCGCGCCGGCCGATTGCGGATCCGCGGTGCGCGCCATGGCGACACTGTAGGGAACGTTCTTGAGGCCGTTCTTGGCTTCGTTCTCAACCTTGTTAGGCGCGGGCTTCTCAATCATGTCCTTGCTCATGCCGCCGCCCTGGATCATGAAGTTGTCGATCACGCGATGGAAGATGGTGCCGTTATAATGGCCGCTGTTGACATAGCTTAAAAAATTCTTGACTGTCTTCGGCGCTTTCTCCGGATTCAGTTCAATGACGATGTCGCCCATGTTTGTTTTTAACAGGACATGCGGCTTGGCGGCGGCGCTGGCAAACACCGGACTGCTCGCCAAAGAGGCAGCTGTTAACGCCGATACAAACGCCAAAGTGAACTTGCGACGGGACAAACCAAGAGGTGCGGTCATAAAAATCCTTCATGTAAGGGCTGCTGTTTTCATGCTTCATGTGGCGCATTTTCGCTTTTCAGTAATGATATACTGCGGCGAAAAGCAACATTTTATCAAACTAAACACTGCAAAAGAGTTTTGACAGCCTTGTTGTATTGGCGTCGCGTACTGAAAGTGCGTGGATGCGTGGAACGGCGTGCAATATTTCTGTGCTTTAATTTTGTACTTTATTTTTGTACCCCTTGCCGTATCTTCCCATGAGCGACCTGAAAATATATAACACGCTGGCGCGTGAGAAGCAGCCGTTTTCTCCGATTGAACCGGGCAAAGTCCGCATGTATGTATGCGGCATGACGGTGTACGACTATTGCCATCTTGGTCACGGCCGCGTCATGGTGGTGTTCGACATGGTGCAGCGCTGGCTGCGGCAATCGGGCTTTGACGTCACTTATGTGCGCAACATCACCGATATCGATGACAAGATCATCAAACGCGCGGTGGAAAACGGCGAGACCATTTCCCAGCTTACCGGTCGTTTTATCCAAGCGATGGATGAAGATGCGGCAGCGCTCGGTGTACAAAAACCGGACCATGAACCGCGCGCGACCGCATTTGTGCCGCAGATGCTGGCCCTGATCGAAAAGCTCGAGCACAAGGGCCTGGCTTATCAAGGCAGCGATGGCGATGTCAATTATTCGGTGCGCGATTTTGCCGGCTATGGCAAGTTATCCGGCAAGTCGCTTGACGACCTGCGGGCAGGCGAACGGGTTGATATTAACGTCGGCAAGCGCGATCCGCTTGATTTCGTTTTGTGGAAAGCAGCCAAGGCCAGCGAGCCGGAGGAAGTCAAGTGGACTTCACGCTGGGGGCAAGGGCGGCCGGGCTGGCACATAGAATGCTCTGCCATGGCGGAGCAATTGCTGGGCGAGCAGTTTGATATTCACGGCGGCGGCCAGGATTTGCAGTTTCCACATCATGAAAATGAGATCGCGCAGTCGGAAGGCGCGCATGGCCATCAGTTCGTCAATTACTGGATGCACAACGGCTTTGTCCGCATCGACAATGAAAAAATGTCCAAGTCGCTGGGAAATTTCTTCACGATTCGCGACGTCCTGAAAAAATATGATGCCGAAGTGGTGCGCTTTTTCATCCTGCGTGCACATTACCGCAGTCCTCTGAATTATGCCGATACCAATCTGGACGACGCCAAGCAAGGCTTGACTCGTCTGTACACGGCTTTGAAAGAAGTGCCGGCAGATGCTGCATCGTTGGATTGGGATGACGCCCACGCGCAGCGGCTGGCTGCCGCCATGAATGATGATTTCAACACGCCAATGGCCATTTCCGCTTTGTTCGACCTGGCCAATGAAGTGAATAAAAACAAATCTGCCGCCGCCGCACGTCAGTTGCAGCATCTGGCAGGCACGCTCGGCTTGTTGCAGCGCACGCCGGAAGATTTTTTGAAAGGCCGCGGCAATTTAATCGCGGGTAGTGAAATTGACGGAAATGGCGTTGCGCAAGCAGCGTTGTCGGAGCAAGATATCCTACTCAAAATTCAAGCTCGTCAAGCAGCAAAAATAGCCAAGGATTTTTCTACGGCAGACCAGATCCGCAAGGATTTGCTGGCCGATGGCGTCTTGCTGGAAGATAAGCCCGGCGGTCAAACCGAATGGCGAAGGGCGTAAACCTATGCAAAAAACGATAGCTGTCGACTCCAGTTTTTTTGTGCCTTCGTATTGGGAAGACGCCAAAGCCGAGTTGATGAAGCGTGACCGTATCATGCGTAAATTGATTCCGCAATTTGGCGATCTGCACCTGGTCGGGCGCGGCGAAGCGTTTACCACGCTGGCGCGTTCCGTGGTCGGCCAGCAGATTACGGTGAAGGCGGCAGAGTCGGTATGGCAGAAATTCCTGCTGGTCTGTCCCAAGACCACGCCGGCCCAGGTATTGAAAGCCGGCCCGGAGCAGCTCGCGGCTTGCGGTTTGTCCAAACGTAAAGCAGACTATATTCTGGATCTTGCCGATCATTTCAAGGCAAAACGGGTCGATGCCGAGCAGTGGCAAGAGATGGAAGATGAAGACGTCATCGCCGATCTGACGCAAATCCGTGGCATCGGACGCTGGACAGCGGAGATGTTTTTGATATTTAATTTGCTCCGGCCCAATATTTTGCCCTTGGACGACCCGGGGTTACTTAAAGGCATTAGTGTCAATTATTTTTCAGGCGAGCCGGTTTCGCGCAGCGATGCGCGTGAGGTATCGGCAAACTGGGAGCCTTGGCGTACCGTGGCGACATGGTATCTTTGGCGTAGTCTGGATCCGGTAACTACAGAACATCATGGCATTGTTGACTAGCCGGCAACTGATAAAAAGACGAGTTATGGCTAAGCTATAATTTATCCACGAGTTAGCTGGTAGTGAGTCGGCAGTGATGCTTTAATAAAGGAATAATATGAGTAAAACAACATTTCTGGGCTTTGAACAGCCGATCGCCGAGCTGGATGCCAAAATCGAAGAGCTGCGTTTCGTCCAGGATGATTCGGCCGTCGATATTTCGGAGGAAATCGATCGCCTGTCGAAAAAGAGCCAGCAACTGACCAAGGATATCTACGCAAAACTGACGCCTTGGCAGGTATCGCAGATTTCGCGTCATCCGCAACGTCCATACACCATGGACTACGTGAATGAAATGTTCACCGATTTTCATGAGCTGCACGGCGACCGTACCTATGCCGATGACCAGTCCATCGTCGGCGGCCTTGCCCGTTTCAACGGCCAGGCTTGCATGGTGATCGGCCACCAGAAGGGGCGCGACACCAAGGAGCGCGCATTGCGCAACTTCGGCATGCCGAAACCGGAAGGTTATCGCAAGGCTTTGCGTCTGATGAAAGTCGCGGAAAAATTCGGCCTGCCGATTTTCACCTTTGTCGATACCCCGGGCGCATTCCCCGGCATCGATGCGGAAGAGCGCGGCCAGTCGGAAGCTATCGGCCACAACCTGTACGCCATGGCGGAACTGAAAGTGCCGCTGATCGCCACCATCATCGGCGAAGGCGGCTCCGGCGGCGCGCTGGCGATTGCGGTCGGCGATGCGGTCCTGATGCTGCAATACGCGACCTATTCGGTGATTTCTCCGGAAGGCTGTGCGTCGATTTTGTGGAAAACCGCCGAGCGCGCATCTGATGCCGCCGATGCGCTGGGCTTGACCGCGCATCGCCTGAAAGCGATGGGCCTGATCGATAAGATCGTTAGCGAACCGCTGGGTGGCGCCCATCGCGATCCGAAACAGATGGCGTCGTTGCTGAAGCGCGCGCTGGCTGATACCTTGCGCCAGTTCCAGGGCGTCAAGACCAAGGATTTGCTGAATGCCCGCCATGAAAAACTGATGAGCTACGGTAAATTCAAGGAAGTGCTGGCTGCTGAATAATTGTCGTGTCGAATAATCTCCATGCACCAAGTATCTACGCGTACTTAGAAAATACCCTGGCGGCGCTAGCGGTTACGTTGCCTGCCAGTGGTTCGCAAGTTCCTGCAAGATTGGCGATCGCCTATAGCGGTGGCCTGGATTCCAGCGTCCTGCTGCATGCGGCCGTACGTTACGCTGTTGCGCATGGCGTCAAGCTGGTGGCCTTGCATATCCATCACGGCATCAGTCCCAATGCGGATCAATGGCAAGCCCATTGCGCCGAGGCTTGCGCACGGCTGGATATCGAATTCCATACGCAGCGGATTGCGTTAAGCAACAGCGATAAAAGCGGCGTGGAAGAAGCCGCCCGCATCAGCCGTTACGCGGCGCTGGGCGCTTTGTGCCGCCAGCATCAAGTCCCGCTGCTGTTGACCGCCCATCATCTGGACGACCAAGCTGAAACCGTATTGCTGCAATTGTTGCGCGGCTCCGGTGCGGCCGGTTTGTCCGGCATGGATAGCTGGAATACTGCGCCGACCTTGCTTGGCGACGCCACCTTGCTGATGGTGCGCCCGCTGCTGAAGGTATCGCGCGCCGCCATGGAAGAGTATGCGGCTGCTCAACAGTTGGCGTATGTCGAAGACGAATCGAATCACGATCCGCGCTATGCCCGCAACGCCTTGCGGCAACAGGTGATGCCAGTGCTGGCGCAATATTTTCCAGGTTTTCAGGAGCGCTTCTCGCGCAGTGCCGGCCACATGCAGACCACGCAAAAATTGCTGGTCGGGCTGGCAGCGCAAGACATGGCGCTTTGCGCCGATGGCGCCTGCCTGGATATGGGCCGTCTGCGCCAGCTGAATCCGGAACGCATCGATAATCTGCTGCGCTACTGGTTCGGCCTGCATCATCTGCGGATGCCTTCCAGCGCCTGGCTGAGTGAAATGCGCCAGCAATTGCTGGAGGCGAAAGCCGACGCCCAATTGTGCGTGACCCATCCCGACTGCCATATCCGGCGTCATCGCAACCGTGTATTCCTGACGCCGCGCGACGATGTCGACCGCTCTGAAATCGAGCCGCAGGATTTTCGCTGGAACGGTGAAACTGCAATTGCTTTCCCTGAATTCGGCGGCGTCATGTATTTCGAGCCGGCGGAGCAGGGCCTAGCCGCCGACTGGCTGCGTGGACAGGCCTTGCAAATTCAATATCGCGCCGGCGGCGAAAAGCTCAAGCTGGCGTTCAACCGGCCCACCAAGGCCTTGAAATATCATTACCAGGCCTTCGACGTGCCGCCCTGGGAGCGCGAACAGTTGCCCCTGGTGCGGAGCGGCAAGCAAATCGTGTTTGCCTCCGGCATCGGCTTCGACTGTCATGTACTGGCAACTGAGCCCGGTCCGCACATCGGTTTGCGCTGGGAATCGGATATATTGCCCTTGAGTCAATATATTTGATTCGGCGCATAGGCGTTATCTGGGTTTCTTGCCGGTCATGCACTTGTCATAATGGGCAGTTGCGGGTACATTAAAGGGTTGATTTTTTATTTTTTGCACTACGTCCGCTTCTAGCACCCACCAAAAAATCCCTATGGCATTAATCGTTCACAAATACGGCGGCACTT
Source organism: Collimonas sp. (assembly GCF_039923675.1). Taxonomy (GTDB): domain Bacteria; phylum Pseudomonadota; class Gammaproteobacteria; order Burkholderiales; family Burkholderiaceae_D; genus Collimonas. The sequence goes on along the minus strand of NZ_JBDTCG010000010.1, from coordinate 35,372 downwards.
CGATGGGCTCGACCGAGCGCATCAAGAATGTCGCCAAGCGCGTCGCCAAATGGCATGACGCCGGCCACCAAATCGTCGTGGTGCCCTCCGCGATGTCCGGTGAAACCAACCGCCTCCTGGGCCTGGCAAAGGAAATTAGCGCCCAGCCCGATCCGCGTGAACTTGACATGCTGGCCTCCACCGGCGAACAGGCTTCGGTCGCTTTGCTGGCCATGGCGCTGCAAGCCATCGGCAAGCAGGCGGTGTCCTACGCCGGCTGGCAAGTCGCGATCAAGACCGATTCGGCCCATTCCAAGGCGCGTATCCGGTCGATTGACGACACCAAGGTGCGACAGGATCTGGATGCAGGCAAAGTCGTGATCATCACCGGTTTCCAGGGCGTCGATGAAGCCGGTAATATCACCACGCTGGGACGCGGCGGTTCGGATACGTCGGCGGTGGCGGTTGCCGCGGCGCTGAAGGCTGCCGAGTGCCTGATCTACACCGACGTCGACGGCGTCTACACTACCGACCCGCGGGTGGTATCCGATGCGCGCCGCCTGAATACGGTGACGTTCGAAGAAATGCTGGAGATGGCATCGCTGGGCTCGAAAGTGCTGCAGATTCGTTCAGTCGAATTCGCGGGCAACTACAAGATGCCGACCCGCGTGCTGTCGTCGCTGACCGACCCATTAATGCCATTGGAAGAAGAAGCAATTTCCGGCACCCTGATTTCGTTTGAGGAAGATACCAAGATGGAACAAGCCACCATTACCGGCATCGCGTTTAATCGCGACGAGACCAAGATTACCGTGTTTGGCGTACCTGACCATCCCGGTATTGCGTACAAGATTCTCGGTGCTGTCGCCGACGCCAACATCGAAGTCGACATGATCATCCAGAACCAGTCGGTCGACGGCAAAACCGACTTCACGTTTACCGTGCCGCGCGGTGAATACGCCAAAGCGATGGATGTCCTCAACGAGAAGGTCAAGGCCAATATCGGCGCAGCCAGCATCACCGGCGACGCCAAGGTGTCCAAGGTGTCGGTGGTCGGCGTCGGCATGCGCAGCCATGTCGGCATCGCATCGCAAATGTTCCGCACCTTGTCGGAAGAGGGCATCAACATCCAGATGATCTCGACCTCTGAAATCAAGATCTCGGTCCTGATCGACGAAAAATACATGGAATTGGCCGTACGCGCCCTGCACAAGGCATTTGGTCTGGAGAGCGCTTAATCGCCCGAGCCTCTTAAAACCGTGCCGAGTGGTTTGAGATTAGGTCATGTCCTAGGTATTTAGAGGTTTTTAGAAATTTTTTCAAAAAAAACTGTTAATTTGGCATAGCGTTATTGACCGATGCCCTATGAAAAGTTATTATTCGTGTCCTTAACGCGGCGTTACTAAAAGCCGTTTAAGTCTGGAGGCGTGGCCGAGTGGTCGAAGGCACTTCCCTGCTAAGGAAGCATATGGGCTTAAACCTGTATCGTGGGTTCGACTCCCACCGCCTCCTCCAAGAACATGTTCTGGATGATTCCAGAATGTACAAAAAGCCGCTCCCAGCCTTGTGCCGGGGCGGTTTTTTTGTTTCTGGAGAGCTTTTCTTTGTTGTTTTATTACTTGCCTTGGCGAACCATGCTTCGTAAACTGGCTCTTACCAGCTGGTCAAGTCGTTTTCGCTAACCTTTGGCTAAGGGCCGGCGGATAAATTAAGGTTCCATGGCAAGTCATTCTTCCCCATCATCAAATACGGATAAATCCACCGCAAGCACGATTTCCGTCGCGGCGCAAAAAACCGGTTTCGGCTGGCGTTCCTGGGCGACCGTGCTGCTCGTGCTGATTCTCGGCGCGCTGGTTTTCAAATCCCTGCATGCATTGCTGGCCGATGTCCACTATCGCAGCATCGTCCATGCCGTCAGACACACCCCGCTGAACAATTTGTTGCTGGCGGTGCTGGCGACGGCGGTCAGTTATCTGTCGCTGGCCGGCTACGATGTGTCCAGTTTGCGCTACGTTGGCGCCAAGGTGAGCCGGACCACCATCGGCCTGACCTCGTTTATCGCTTATGCGCTGGGCAATACGGTCGGCCTCGGGGTCTTGACCGGCGGCACGGTGCGCATGCGGCTGTATACCGCGAGCGGCGTTGAAGCCTCGCAGGTGGCGCAGGCAATTGCCTTTAATGCGAGCGCATTCGGCCTCGGCATGAGTACCTTCGGCGCTCTGGGCCTGCTTTGGGGGGCGCCGCAGATCGAGGCTTTGGCGCATATTCCGAGCTGGCTGCTGCGTGGCCTGGCGACCTTGCTTCTGTTGGGCGTTGCGGGTTTCATCACCCTCTGCAAACTGCGCCGCAAGGTGCTGTTGTTCGGGCGCTGGAACCTGCGCTTGCCGGAAACGGGGCTGGCGTTGCGCCAGTTGCTGATTTCCGCCGTCGATTTGAGTGCGGCGGCAGCCACATTATGGTTCTTGCTGCCGAGCGGTGTCATCGATTTGCCGACCTTCGTCGCCTTTTATGCCATCGCCATGGCGCTTGGCGTGATCAGCCATGTCCCGGGTGGCGTCGGTGTGTTCGAAGCGGTGATCTTGCTGGCTTGCGCCAACCATGCGCCGACCAGCGATATCGCAGCGGCGCTGCTGCTATACCGCAGCATCTATTTCCTGCTGCCGTTGCTGCTGGCGACGATTCTGCTGGCCGCGATAGAAATGCGCGCCGGCGCCGGCGCACCTGTGGCGCGTGCGGCAGTGCGCCTGTCGCCGTGGTTGCTGACCGCGCTGACCCTGGTTACCGGCACCATGCTGCTGGTATCCGGTGTGACGCCGGCCACCCGCCATGCCGAAGAATTGCTGAGACTGCACGTGCCCTTGTTTGTGGTGGAAGCCTCGCACCTGATCGGCAGCGTTGCCGGGCTGGCAATGCTGTTCCTGGCGCGCGGCCTGTTGCACCGGCTTGATGCGGCTTGGTGGGCATCGCTGGTGCTGACCATCATTGCCGGCATATTGGCGCTGCCGAAGGGGATTGCAGTCAACGAGTTTATCGTGCTGTTCCTGCTGGCTTCGCTGCTGGTGATTTCGCGCAAACAATTCGACCGCCGCTCGTCGTTGTTTTCGCAAACCTTCGAACCCGGCTGGTTGATTGCAGTGGCTTGCGTGCTGGCCGCTTGCGGCTGGATCCTGCTGTTTGCTTATCGCGACATCGATTTTGCCGACCGCATGTGGTGGCAATTCGCTTTTGACGATTACGCGCCGCGCTCGATGCGAACCCTGATGGTGGTCGCGATCATCGCGCTGGGTCTCGGCTTGTGGCAGCTGTTTCGCCGTTCCACCGGCGTCGCCGAGCGTCCCGGCGAAGAGGAGTTACAGCGTGCCGCCGAGGTCTTGCGCAAACAGCCGTCAGCCGATGCCTGCCTGGCGTTGATGGGGGATAAAAGCCTGCTGTTTTCGGCGTCGGGTAATAGTTTCATCATGTTCGCCAAGCATAATCGCTCCTGGGTAGCGCTGTCCGATCCGGTCGGCGAGCAACAGGAATGGTCGGAGCTGATCTGGCGCTTTATCGAACTGGCGGATGGCTACGGCGGCAGGGCGGCATTCTATAAGGTGCGGCCGCAGTCCTTGCCGCTGTATCTGGATGCCGGTTTGCGCGTCTATAAGCTGGGCGAAGAAGCTTATGTGCCGCTGGATCAGTTCAGCCTGCAAGGACCGCGCCGCGCCAATCTGCGGCATGGCGTCAACCGTGCCGAGCGGGAAGGCTTGAGCTTCGAGATGCTCGCGCCGGAACAACTGCCGCCTCTGATGGCCGCGCTGAAGATCGTCTCGGATGCCTGGCTGGCCGATCAGGATACGCGCGAAAAAGGTTTTTCCCTTGGCGGCTTTGACGAAGCCTACATCTTGCGCCAGCCGGTCGCCGTGATCCGCCGCGAACAGAAAATCATCGCCTTCGCCAGCCTCATGTGTCCGGATGTGCTGCGGGTCGAAGCCGCCATCGACCTGATGCGGCAACTGCCGGACGCGCCGCCAGGCACCATGGATTTCCTGTTCTCCAAATTGATGTTGCATTTCAAGGAGCAGGGCTTCCAGCGTTTCGGCCTGGGCATGGCGCCGATGTCGGGCATGAAAGATCATCAGCTGGGTTCGCGCTGGCAGCGTTTCGGCCGCATCTTGTTCATGCACGGTGGCCGTTTTTATAATTTCCGCGGCCTGCGCAATTTCAAGGACAAGTTCGACCCGGTGTGGGAGGCGCGCTACCTGGTAAGCAAGGGCGGCCTGGCGCCGATTTTCACATTTACCGATACAGCGGCGCTGATCAGCGGCGGCCTAAAGGGAGCTGTCAGCAAATGAACTGGAAACTGCGGCGATGCGCGACGGCCTTGACGCTGAGCGTCACGCTATTGGGCGCTAACGGCGCGCGTGCCGAAGCATCTCATCAGCAATTGAGCCATGGCCGTTTCAAGACTATCGAGATCTACAAGCCAAGCGGCGCAGTCAACGGCGTCGTCCTGCTGTTATCCGGCGACACCGGCTGGAACCAGAACGCCGCCGATAAGGCCAAGGCGCTCGCGGCGCAGGGCGCCCTGGTGGCGGGAATCAGTACTCCGCAGTTATTTGCCAGCCTCGATGCCGATGGCGGCGATTGCGCATTTCCCGATGGCGACCTGGAAAATTTGAGCCGTTTCGTGCAAGCCTATGAGAAGGTGCCCGGCTATTTCCCGCCGTTGCTGGTCGGCGAAGGTTCCGGCGCCACCTTGGCTTACGCCATGCTGGCGCAAGCGCCGGCGGAAACCTTCGGCGGTGCCGTATCGCTGGGATTTTGCCCGACCCTGGCGTTACGCAAGCCACTCTGCAAAGGTGAGAATGTTCACTTCAAGGCACGCGCCAAAGGCGCCGGCGTTGATTTGCTGCCGGTCGCCAGGTTGCCGGCCGCATGGCGCGTGCTGCAGAATGCGCAGGCGCCGAATAGGGGACTGTGCAGCGCGGCCGTTACCCAGGCATTTGTCGCTAGCGTTGCCGGCGCCGGATTGATTAACGCCAGCGTCGCAGATAAAAATCAACTCGCGGCGCTGACCACGGCCTACGCCAGCCTTATCGCCAGGCAGCCGCTGACGGTGCAAGCGCCGCCGGCAGCTGTATCCGATCTGCCGATTGTTGAAGTCGCCGCAATTGCACAGCCTGGGCCGGCGCGCAATGCCGATACCATGGTCATCCTGATCAGCGGCGATGGCGGCTGGGCAGGCATCGATCGCGACGTCGCGGCGGCGTTCTCCAAATACGGCGTGCCGGTGGTCGGCATCGACTCCCTGCGCTATTTCTGGAGCGCCCGCACGCCGGCGTCGACCGCCAAGGATGTCGAGCGTCTGGCGCAATTCTATATGGCGCGCTGGAAGAAAACCAAGGTGATACTGGCCGGCTATTCACAAGGCGCGGATGTCTTGCCGTTTGTCGTCAACCGCTTGTCTCAGGCGACGCTGTCGTCGGTGCCTCTGGTGGCGATGATGGGGCTCGGTAAAAAAGCCGATTTTCAATTTCATATGACCAACTGGGTCAGTTCCAGCAACGACGGCTTGCCGATTCCGCCGGAAGTCGCCAGGCTGCCGGCCGGCCTCGCGATGTGTATCTACGGCAGTGAGGAGACAGACACTTCCTGCCCGGTTTTAGATGCGGGCCGGGTGAAATTGCTGAAGCTTACCGGCGGCCATCATTTTGACGGTAATTACGAGCGACTGGCCGGCATGATCCTTGATGCAGCGCGCAAATAGTTACCGTTAATATTTGTATGGTGAATATCAGGTATCACTACAATCAAGCAGACGCATATGCTGCAGTGCGATATAGTGGGTCTGTCTCCTCCAACACCTCATAAGGTTTGGATTCAAGCCCGCAACGAAAGTTAGCGGGCTTTTTTTTATCCCGCACTTCGCAAGCGGCGGCAGTGTGTTTGATTGGCTGCGCGTTATACCTAAAAACGCTTTATCTTCAACGATTAACCCGTATTTCCGGCAAACCGATACTCAAAAAAGTATCTGTCAGGCAAAAAAAATCATTGGCGAGCCTTTCGTTTCCGTCCTAGTATGGTGCGCGCCATCTCCTGAAAAACCCTTTATATGATTAAAAAAATAAGGCAGGGATGGCCGGGCTGCGCGCTTCAGAACAGCGAACTGCGCCGCACAAAAAATGCCGATAAATTAACGGAGACAAGTATGAAAATGACACGCAGAACGGTACTGAGCGCGGCCCTGAATTTGAGTTTGAGCCTGGGATTGGGATTCGGAATTGCTGCCAGCGCTTATGCCGACAAGCCCCTGGTCCTGGGATTTTCACAGGTTGGCGCTGAAAGCGAATGGCGCACCGCGAACACCGCCTCGATCAAGGATGCGGCAAAGCAGGCCGGCGTGACATTGAAATTCGCCGATGCTCAGCAAAAACAAGAAAACCAGGTGAAGGCAATCCGTTCGTTCATTGCGCAAAAAGTCGATGTCATCGCCTTTTCGCCGGTAGTCGAATCGGGCTGGGACACGGTGCTGGGCGAAGCGAAAGCCGCCAAAATCCCGGTCATCCTGACCGACCGTGCGGTCGACGCCAAGGACAAGTCGCTGTACGTGACATTCATCGGTTCCGATTTTGTTGAAGAAGGCCGCCGCGCCGGACGCTGGTTGCTAGAGCGCGCCAAGACCATGCCGGCCGGCGATATCAATATCGTCGAGTTGCAAGGCACCGTCGGTTCCGCGCCGGCGATCGATCGCAAGACCGGTTTCGCCGAAATCATCGCTGCCAATCCGAACCTGAAGATCGTCCGCTCGCAGTCCGGCGATTTCACCCGCGCCAAAGGCAAGGAAGTAATGGAAGCCTTCCTCAAGACCGACGGCAAGAAAATCAATGTGCTGTACGCGCATAACGACGACATGGCGATCGGCGCGATCCAGGCAATCGAAGAAGCCGGCCTGAAACCGGGCAAGGATATCCTGGTGATTTCGGTGGATGGCGTCAAAGGTGCATTTGAAGCAATGATGGCAGGCAAGATGAATGTGACGGTTGAGTGCAGCCCGTTGCTCGGACCGCAATTGATGAAAGTGGCCAAGCAGGTTGTCGCCGGCGAGACGGTGCCTAAGCGCATCACCACGGAAGAAAGCGTATTCCCGGCTGAAGTCGCCGCCAAGGAATTCCCGAACCGCAAATACTGATAGTGGATGCGGGCGGCGGCGCGAGTTTTTTTGCGCCGCCGTATTTGTCTGGATGGTGCGTCGGTAAATGCCGCCATCTTGCATGAGAAACCTGGGATCGCAAGCGCATGAATAAAACGGTAACAGACGCTGCCGGCTGGGCGTCAGACGGCGTCGCCCCGACTTTGGAACTCAGCGGCGTTTCTAAAACATTTGGCGGCGTCAAGGCGCTCAGCGATGTCGCTCTACGGCTTTACCCTGGCGAGGTGCACACGCTGATGGGCCAGAATGGCGCAGGCAAGTCGACGCTCATCAAGGTATTGACCGGGGTATACCAACCCGACCACGGCGAGATATTTTTACATGGCCGGCAGGTACAGCCGGCATCGACCCTGGAAGCGCAAAATCTCGGTATCAGCACGGTGTATCAGGAAGTCAATCTTTGCCCCAATCTGTCGGTGGCGGAGAATATCTTTATCGGCCGCTATCCGAAAAAATACGGATCGATCGACTGGAAGAGCATGCAGTTGCAAGCGCAACGCTTGCTGGACGACCTGCAAATCAGGATCGACGTCGCTGCGCCGCTGTCCAGGTATCCCTTGGCGATCCAGCAAATGGTAGCGATTTCGCGGGCGCTGTGCATTTCCGCCAAGGTGCTGATTCTCGATGAGCCCACCTCCAGTCTCGACGACGTCGAAGTCAAGCTGCTGTTCGATGTCTTGCGCAAACTGCGCGGACAGGGAATGGCGATCCTGTTCGTCACGCATTTCCTGGAGCAGACCTACGAAATTTCCGACCGCATCACGGTATTGCGCAATGGCGTGCGCGAAGGCGAATATCTGGCATCGGAGCTCAGCCGATTTGATCTGGTGAACAAGATGGTTGGCGTACAAGCGCAGCCCCACGTGGATTCGGCTGTCGTTAGTGGCTATGCTGAGTCAAGCGCCGCCGACAACCAGGATAGTCATCCAAGCGTGCTGCAAGCGCGCGGATTGGGGCGTAGCGGCGTGCTGGCGCCGCTGGACCTGGATCTGCGCGGCGGCGAAGTGTTCGGCCTGTGCGGTCTGCTTGGCTCGGGCCGCACCGAAGCCGCACGGCTGCTGTTTGGCGCCGACAAGGCCGACAGCGGTACGATCACGGTGAAAGGAAAAGTCGAGAAATTCCATTCGCCGCGCGATGCGATCGCCGCCGGCATCGGCTTTTGTTCTGAGGACCGGAAAAAGGAGGGCGCGATATTGGAGCTGTCGGTAAGGGAAAATATCATCCTGGCATTGCAGGCGCGCGCCGGCTTGCTGCGCGTGATCCCGCGCAAACGGCAACAGGCGCTGGCCAACGATTACATCAAATGGCTGGGGATCAAGACCCCGGATATCGAAACGCCGATCAGTTCGCTATCCGGCGGCAACCAGCAAAAAGCCTTGCTGGCGCGCTGGCTGGCCACCGATCCGGCAATGCTGATCCTGGACGAGCCGACACGGGGCATCGATGTCCGCGCCAAGCAGGAAATCATGGATCACGTGATTGCCTTGTGCCGCAAGGGCATGGCGATCCTGTTCATTTCTTCTGAAATTCCGGAAGTATTAAGGGTCAGCGACCGCATGCTGGTGCTGCGCGATCGTAAAGCCTGCGGCGAATACCGGCGCGGCGAGCTGGACGACGGTTCGGTGCTGCAGGTGATCGCAGGAGAGTGCGAGTGAGTATTCCATTGAACCCTGAAGCCATCAAAGAAGCCGGGCCGGCAGGCTATGCACCCTTTGGACAGTTATTGATGCTTTTACGGCACCCGTTGTTTCGGCCATTGGCCGCCCTGGCGCTGTTGCTGGCGGTGGATTTTTTCATGATCCCCGGCTTTTTCCGGTTGGAGTGGAAAGCCGGACATCTCTACGGCAGCCTGATCGATATCGTCAACCGCGCCGCGCCCTTGATCTTGACCGCGCTCGGCATGACTCTGGTGATCGCCACGCGCGGCATCGATATCTCGGTCGGTGCGGTGGTGGCGATTTCCGGCACCGTTGCCGCCTTGCTGATTGGCGGCACCATGCAGATGCACGGCGGTGTGCCGGAATATGTCAGCCGCATCCCGATGGTGTGGGCGATCGCGGCAGCGCTCGGCGCGGCCACCTTGTGCGGTATCTGGAACGGCTTCCTGGTCGCTACGCTCGGCTTGCAGCCGATTATCGCCACCTTGATCCTGATGGTCGGCGGCCGCGGGCTGGCGCAGTTACTGACCGATGGCCAGATCATCACCGTGTATTACAAGCCATTCTTTTACCTCGGCAGCGGCTATCTGTTCGGCTTGCCATTTTCCCTGTTTATCGCCATCGGGGTCTTTGTGGTGGTCGCGGTTCTCATGCGCAAGACCGCATTGGGTCTGTTCATCCAGGCGGTCGGCATCAATCCGGTGGCATCGCGGCTGGCCGGCATCCGCACCGCAGCGCTGATTTTTTTCGTGTACATGTTTTGCAGCGCCTGCGCCGGCGTTGCCGGGCTGATGATCAGTTCCAACATCAAAAGCGCGGACGCCAATAACGCCGGCCTGCTGATGGAGCTGGACGCGATCCTGGCGGTGACCTTGGGCGGCACCTCTTTAGGCGGCGGCAAGTTCAGTCTGGTCGGCAGCGTGATTGGCGCCCTGATCATCCAGGCGCTGACCTATACGATTTATTCGATGGGCGTGCCGCCGGAAGTCAATATGGTGGTGAAAGCGGTGGTGGTGTTTGCGGTTTGCCTGTCGCAATCGAAGGAATTCCGTCACTTGATGCCGCGCTTGTCTGGAGGCGCATCCAAGGCCCGATCCCTGGGTGGAAAAAAATCATGAAAACATTGCGCTCCTTGCTGGCCTCTCCGTATTTCACATCGCTGGTGACCGTCGCTTTGCTGGTCATCATGTTCGGCCTCGGCTCCATCGCTTATACCGGCTTTTTCTCCTTGCAGGTGGTGCTCAACCTGCTGATCGATAACGCCTTCCTGCTAGTGATTGCGATCGGTATGACCTTCGTGATCCTGTCCGGCGGCATCGATCTCTCGGTTGGTTCGGTGCTGGCGCTGACCACCATGGTCTCCGCTTATCTGCTGCAATCCTGGCACTGGCCGCCGTTGCTGGTGATAGCCTGTGTGCTATTGATCGGCAGCGGCTTCGGCGCAGCGATGGGCGCGCTGATTCATTTTTTCAAGCTGCAGGCGTTCATCGTCACTTTGGCCGGCATGTTCCTGGCGCGCGGACTGTGCTACCTGATCAGCATCAATTCCATCACCATCGACCAGCCTTTGTATGTGACGCTGTCGCAAGCGAGGATAGGGATCTTCGGCGCGTTCGTCTCGCCCAGTGTGGTAATCGCTGTGATGATGCTGGCGCTGGCGATCTATCTTGCGCACTACACCCGCTTCGGGCGCGCTGTCTACGCCGTCGGCGGCAATGAGCAATCGGCGTTGCTGATGGGCTTGCCGGTCGGCCGCACCAAGGTGATGGTATATGCATTCAGCGGCTTTTGCGCCGCGCTGGCAGGGGTCCTGTTCTCTTTCTACATGCTGTCAGGTTACGGCTTGCACGCGCAGGGCACCGAGCTGGATGCGATTGCGGCAGTGGTAATCGGCGGCACCTTGCTGACGGGAGGCTACGGTTACGTCGCCGGGACTCTGACCGGCGTGCTGATCCTCGGTCTGATCCAGACCTTGATTGCATTCGACGGCACGCTGAGTTCGTGGTGGACCAAGATCGTTATCGGCGTGCTGCTGTTTATCTTTTGCATGGCACAACGCTTGTTGTCGCTGGGCGCGCTCAAGAGCGGGTCCGCGCCAGCCGCAGCGGCTGGCTGACCGTCAGCCAGCAGAGCCATCTTGCCTGTTGCTCTCATCAATCGCCGAGCTTGAACGCATCCGCTTGCGCAATTCAAATTTCTGGATCTTGCCGGTCGAGGTTTTCGGCAGTGGTCCGAAATAGATTGCCTTAGGCGTCTTGAAGCCGGCCAGGATCGTTTTGCAGAAGGCGATCAAGGCTTCTTCGGTGAGCGTGCTGCCGTCTTTCAGCTCGACAAAGGCGCATGGCGTTTCGCCCCATTTTTCATCCGGTTTGGCCACCACGGCTGCGGCCAGCACATCGGGATGCCGGTACAACGCATCTTCGACTTCGACGCTGGAGATATTTTCGCCGCCGGAAATGATGATGTCCTTGCTGCGATCCTTGAGCTTGATGTAGCCGTTGGCATCGATCACCCCAAGGTCACCGGTGTGGAACCAGCCGCCGGCAAAGGCCTCGTGCGTCGCCTGCGGATTTTTCAGGTAGCCTTTCATGCAGATATTGCCGCGGAACATGATTTCGCCGATCTCTTCGCCATCGGCCGCGACCGGCTGCATGGTTTCCGGATTCAGCACCGCAATTGCGTTTTGCAAGTGATAGCGCACTCCCTGATGCGATTTTCGGTAGGCGCGCTCATCCGGCGCCAGCGCGCTCCATTCTTCCTGTTCCGCGCAGACCGAGGCCGGCCCGTACACTTCAGTCAGTCCATAGACGTGCACCAGGTCGAAGCCCATGGCCTCCATTTTTGTCAGCACCGCCGGTGGCGGCGGGGCGCCGGCAACCATGCCGCGCACCTTGTCTTGTATTCCTTGACGCCAGCTTTCAGGGGCGTTGGCCAGTGCGGCGTGGACAATCGGCGCGGCGCAATAATGGGTGATCCTGTGTTCCCGGATCAGGTCGAACACCAATTTCGGCTCGAACTTGCGCAGACAGACATTGACGCCGGCGCGCGCTGCAATCGTCCATGGAAAGCACCAGCCGTTGCAATGGAACATCGGCAAAGTCCAGAGATAGACGGCGTGTTTGGGCAAGTCCCATTCGAGGATGTTCGAGATAGCGTTCAGTGCGGCGCCGCGATGGTGATACACCACGCCTTTGGGATCGCCGGTGGTGCCGGACGTGTAGTTGAGGGCGATCGCGTTCCATTCGTCGCCGGGGAGTTGCCACTGGAAGCCGGGGTCGCCGCCGGCCAGCAGGCTTTCATAATCAGTATTACCGAATGCCGGATCGTCCGGGCCGAGGAGGTCGTTGACCGCCACTACATACAGACCGGGAATCTGTCGCGCCAGCTGCCGCGCCGCATCGGCGAATTCGCTATCGGCCAGTAGTACCTTGGCTTCGCCATGGCGCAGCATGAACGCCAGCGACGCCAGGTCGAGCCGGATATTCAGGGCGTTCAGCACCGCACCTGCCATTGGCACGCCGAAATGCGCTTCCACCATGGCAGGCGTATTTGGCAACATGACCGCCACGGTATCGCCGTTTTCTACGCCTAGCTTGCGCAAGCCGCTGGCCAGTCGGCAGGCGCGCTGATAGGTGTCGCGCCAGTTCTGGCGCAGAGGTCCATGCACGATCGCCAGGCGATTGCCGTATACTTCGGCGGCGCGCGCGATATAGTCAATCGGACTTAGTGGCGCAAAATTGGCGGCATTCTTGCCAAGTCCGTAATCGTAGTCAACCGTCATGATGCGTGTCTCCTGAGGAAATGAACATGCTCCCGTATGCATCGGGATGTATTTGGTCTAGCCTATCACTTGCAAGAAGATCGGTTTGTCGTTTCGATGACAGCTATTGGAGATTATTCAGATGAGCATCAGTGCCGGCCAATTGGCGATGCATGACTGGTTTGCCGCGCTTTCGCCTGCCCATCAGTCGCTGGTGCAGTCCGGTGCGGTATTGCAGCGTTTCGGCGCCGGCGCGTTCATTGCGCATCGCGGGCAGCCGTCGCAATATTGGATCGGCGTCCACAGTGGCTTGATCAAGCTCGCGGTGTATAGCGTCGAAGGCCGCGGCGCGACGTTTTCCGGGGTGCCGGAAGGTGGCTGGTGCGGCGAAGGCAGCGTCATCAAGTGCGAATTGCGCAGGTATGACGTGATTGCGGTAAGAGAATCCGATGTCATGCTGGTGCCGGCGGAGATTTTTCACGTGTTATTGGCTGAAAGCCTGCCCTTTACCGCCTTCGTGATTCGTCAGCTGAATGAGCGCATGGGCCAGTTTATCGCGATGATCCAGAACGAGCGACTGCTGGGCGTCGATGCCCAGGTGGCGCAAGCCATCGCACAGCTGTTCCATCCGATGCTGTATCCGCGTACTTCGGCGGTGCTCGAGTTGTCGCAGGAAGAAATCGGTTTGCTCACAGGTATATCGCGCCAGCGCGTGAACCAGGCGCTGCGCCACCTGGCCGATTTGCAGCTGATCAGCATTTCCTATCAATCGATTCGGGTTGTCGATTTGTCCAGTTTGCGTAATTACGGCTTATCGGAACTATGATTGTCCGCCAGCCAGCCATCCGGACAGCAGATAACCATGTCAGAGTGCTGAACGGACAGCTAGGCAAGCTTAGGCGATCACGATGTTGTTCGTCACATTGCGCACACCGGGAGTGCTCCAGGCGGAATGCTTGGCCAGATCGCGCTCCGCCAGGCTGTGGACGGTGCCGCTCAGGATCACATCCGTGCCATTGATTTCTACGGTGATGTCTGGCGCGTCAGCCTTGGCGCGCCGTTTCAATGCAGTTTCGATATCGGCTTCGACCGCGCTCAGGTCGACCCTTGGCCTGAGCGTGATCTGATTGCTGACTCCGGTAACGCCCAGCAGATGGTGCACGGCGATTTCTGCCGCCTCGCGCTGGTAATCCCAGGCGACGTCGCCCGAGAGCGTGATCCAGCCGCCTTCCACCTGCACTTTCACAAAATCTTTCGGCATATACGCCATCCATTGCAAGATGTTTTCTGCCGAGCGTGCAATGTCGACATCATTACGCTGGCTGGTTCCGGGCAGATTGACGTCGATTTCGACAGCCAGGCCCTTCACGCCGATGACGCGTTTGGCGGCGCGTTCGGCGCTCCATTTTTCCGAGTAGCTTCTGACATGGCCGGCCAGCGTGACGATCCCGTCTTCGACTTCAACGCCGATGCGGGCCGAGTTGACCGACGGTTCCCAGTCAAGTTCTGCAAGGACGTCCTGCTGCAATACTGTATCGGTCTTCATGGTTGCCTTTTGATAGGGTGAGTTGTCAATGATTGCCACTGTAGAAAGCGTGAATTTCTTCTGCCCAGGCCGGGTCAGCCATGTCCGGCCAATGATGGCGGTCGAAACCGGGAGCAAGTTTGAGGCGCTGCATGTCGACTTTCAGCACGAAGCGCCGGTTTTCAGTATCCAGCGTCAACGCTTCCCACGGCACCGCAAACAGTTTTTCTCCCACGCCGAAATAGCCGCCGAACGACAGCACCGCATAGGCGATTTTTCCGCTTTGCATGTTCAGCATGATTTCCGTGATGTCGCCCAGATCGTTGCCATGCTGATTGCAGACGTCATTGCCGATTATCGTATGCGCGCCCATCAACCCGGGACCGGCGCCGTGTCCGGGGGGCTTCTTGTACATGCCATAGATGTCGCGATCGTGATAATCCATGATGCGCCTTTATCAAAAAATCCGTTGTGATGTCATCCGCTCCGGTCAGCATGTGCGCATGCAGTGGCGCGGTCTGTTCGCTAGGACACATGCGCGCAGTGCAAAAATGTCGGCTGGCTGAAAGCGCCGCAGCCGGCTTCTGCGCTAAAAATTCACTAAGTGGGACACCCCACAGACGGCTGGCGTGACTGCGCACATTCTTTGCCACGTGAGTTTGCACATGATCGCATGGTCACAGTAGCAACCAAAGCTAGCCACCCAAAGCGGCAACGCACGTAATCACACAAACAGCATCACCAGGAGCAGTGCATGGCACTTCATCGACAAGAGGACGCACGTCCTTCGCTAGACGCAGATATCTACGGCACCCGGGCCGCCAATATCTCGGTCCCGAAATACCGCATGGCGGAAGGCGAGTTGCGGCCGGATGTGGCTTACGCGCTGGTGCGCGACGAGCTTTTCCTGGACGGCAACGCGCGCCAAAACCTGGCGACTTTCTGCCAGACCTGGCTCGACCCGGAAGTCCACCAACTGATGGACCTGTCGCTCGACAAGAACATGATCGACAAGGATGAATATCCCGCCACCGCAGAACTGGAGAGCCGCTGCGTGCATATCCTGGCGGATCTCTGGCATTCGCCCAAGGCCGCTGACACCATTGGCTGTTCGACCACCGGTTCGAGTGAAGCCTGCATGCTGGGCGGCCTGGCGTTGAAGTGGAAATGGCGTGAACGCATGCGCGCCGCCGGCAAGCCGACCGACCGCCCCAACATCGTGACCGGTCCGGTGCAGGTTTGCTGGCATAAATTCGCCCGCTATTTCGATGTCGAACTGCGCGAGATTCCGCTTGAGCGCGGACGCCTGGGAATGACGCCGGAAGAGGTCATGAAAAGAGTGGATGAAAATACCATCGGCGTCATGCCGACCTTCGGCGTTACCTTTACCTGCCACTACGAACCGGTGGCCGAGATTGCCGCCGCGCTTGATCGGCTGGCGGGCGACAAGCTGCTGGATATCCCGATGCATGTGGATGCGGCTTCGGGCGGCTTTACCGCACCGTTTTCCGAGCCGGACCTGATGTGGGATTTCCGTATTCCACGGGTACGTTCGATCAATGCGTCCGGTCACAAGTACGGACTGGCGCCGCTGGGAGTGGGCTGGGTGGTATGGCGCGACCGTAGCGACCTGCCGGAAGAGCTGATCTTCAACGTCAATTATCTGGGTGGCGACATGCCAACCTTTGCCTTGAATTTTTCGCGCCCGGCAGGCCAGATCATCTCGCAGTATTACTTGTTCCTGCGGCTCGGCCGCACCGGCTATCAGCGCATCGTCGAAAGCGGTTATGACACAGCCCGGTACATCGGCCGTGAAATTTCCAAGCTGGGTCCGTTTGAACTGTTCTTTGACGGTGATAGCCGCAAAGGCATTCCAGCGATCTCCTGGGTGATCAAAGAGGGCGCGCAGCCCGGTTATTCACTGTTCGACCTGTCGGACCGGCTACGGGTGCGCGGCTGGCAGGTTGCCGCTTACACCATGCCGCCTAATATCACTGAAGTGGTGGTGATGCGGGTCTTGATCCGGCATGGCTTTAGCCGCGACATGGCCGACATGTTGATGGAAGATACCCGGCGTTCGATCGACTATCTGCAGAAACATCCGCCGACCAGGCCGCAGAGCGCGGAAGAAGGCACTACCTTTACCCATAGCGGCGAGCCGATGAAGAAAGCGAGCACGCGATGAACTGGATCACGGCGACCTTGCAGGCGCACCCGGAAATCGCCATCTTGCTGGCGCTTGCGGTCGGCTACTATGTCGGCGGCAAGACCTTTAAAGGTTTTAGCTTGGGCGCGGTGACGGCGACACTGATCGCCGCGGTAGTGATCGGGCAGCTGGGGATTCACATTTCTCCCGATGTCAAATCAATCTTCTTCCTGATTTTCTTGTTCGCCGTGGGTTACGGGGTCGGACCGCAGTTTGTCCGCGGCATCGCCAAGGACGGTATTCCGCAAGCCTTGTTTGCAGTCGTGATGTGTCTGCTATCGCTGGGCGCTGCCTACTTGGCGGCGCGCCTGGCCGCCTATGACGTCGGTTATGCCGCCGGGCTGTTCGCCGGTTCGCAAACGCTGTCGGCCTCAATCGGCTTGGCCACCGACGCCATCAATCAGATCGGCCTGGCGCCGGCCAAGACCCAAGCCTTGCTGAATGCGATTCCGGTGGCGTATGCAGTCACCTATATCTTCGGTACGGTAGGCTCCGGTCTGATCTTGTCGATACTGGGGCCGCGTCTGCTGCGGGTCGACCTGGCGGCCGAATGCAAGGCTTACGAGTTGGCTATGGGCGGTACGCCGGCGGCCGGCGGCGAGGGCAGCGCCTGGCACCAGTATGAGACGCGTGCGTTCAAAGTGGCGGCCGGCAGCAAGCTGGCGGGCCTTACGGCGGCGGAAGGCGAGGCCTTGCTGGGTCCTGCGCAGGTATTCATCGAACGCTTGCGGCGCTCCGGCAAGATCGAAGAAGCGCGCGCCACCACTGTCATCCAGCCGGGCGATATCCTGGCGGTGGCAGGGCGGCGCGATGTGCTGGTCAACGTTATCGAGCATGCGGCGGAAGAGGTCGACGATGTTGAACTGTTGTCGATGCCGGTGGAGGGCGTCGATGTGTATGTCACCAGCCGCGAGGTGGATGGCAAGACCCTGGCGGTCCTGGCGCATGAAGTTGCGGCGCATGGCGTATTCCTGCGCAAGATCACGCGCGGCGCTACGGCTACCGATATTCCGGTGCTGGCGCAGACCCAGGTGCACCGCGGCGACATACTCACCATCACCGGCCGGGTCCAGGACACCACTGCCGCCGCCAAGGCCATGGGTTACGCCGACCGGCCCAGTACGGTCGCCGATGTCGCCTTCATTGCGGCAGGCATCACGGTGGGCGCCTTGTTTGGCGCGCTGACTTTCACCATCGGCTCGGTGCCGCTGACCTTGTCCACTGCCGGCGGTGCTTTGATCGCCGGGCTGGTCTGCGGCTGGCTGCGTTCGGTGCATCCGACCTTCGGCCGGATTCCGCCTGCCACGGTATGGTTCATGAATTCACTCGGTCTGAACGTGTTCATTGCGGTGATTGGTATTTCCGCCGGCCCCGGCTTTGTGGCGGGTTTGCAGCAGCTGGGCATCAGTCTGTTCTTGTGGGGTATTTTCGCTACCACCGTGCCGTTGATACTCGGGATCTACATCGGCAAGTACGTATTCCGCTTTCATCCGGCGCTGGTGCTCGGTTGTTGCGCCGGTGCACGGACAACCACGGCGGCATTGGGGATGGTGTGCGATGTCGGCAAAAGCCAGGTGCCGGCACTGGGCTATACCGTTACCTATGCAGTCGGCAATACCTTGTTGACGATCTGGGGGATGGTGATTGTGATGCTGCTCAGATGAGCGGAGATATGCGGGGAGCGGTGTGACGTTGAAGGGGAAGCAACAAGGCTGGCAACTGCCAGCCTTGTTGCCATCACGGCTAGCGTGAATGACCGCCGCCATGGCCACCGCCGCCGCGCGACGGAATCGATGGCATCGAATGCGATGCCGGCGCCGACCTGAACGCATGTTGGGGCGGCTGCCCGTTACGCCTGCCGAAGCCGTCGTTACGGTGGTCGCCGCCGCGGAACGGTCCGACGTTGTAGCCTGGGCCCCAGCCACCGTAGTTGCCGCCGTAGGGTTCATAGTAGTCAACGCCGATGCCGACACCGCTGTTGTAGCCACCGCCGTAGCCATAGCCGCCATCGCCGACGGCGCAACTGCAAGATATCGCAATCAGCAGGGCGGCCACTGGCAAGCGTAAGGTCAGGGAACTCATTTGCCCACCTCTTTATTGTCAGCTTCGGTCCATTCCAGCATGCCGAACGGCGCCCCTGAAGGATCGGCGACGACTGCCACCTTGCCGCCATGACGATCGATACGCGGCGCCACCAATACACTGCCGCCAAGCGCTACCAGTTTCTCGGTCGATTTGGCGACGTCGTCGACCCGTACATAGTTCAGCCAATGAGGGCTGGCATTTGGCAGTTTCGGCGGCAAGGTATTGGCGCTGGCGCGGGCAAAATCGTCGGTCGCCAGCATCAGATGCTGGGTGCCGGCCTCGCTGGAGGCGTCAAATACTTCGTAATCGAAAAGCGACTGATAGAAGGCCGCATCGGTGTCGGCATCCGTGGCGTGGAGCGAACTCCAGATCCATTCTCCTGGCGCCGCCAGGACATCGGGAGGGTCGCCGCTGCTGGAGGCCAGGATGGCGAACACAGCTCCCTGCGGATCGCTCAGCACAGCCTCGCGGCCACGATCGGGAATGCTATGCGGCTCGAACAATATTTTGCCACCATGTTGTACCGCTGTTTTTTCTACACCGTCGACATCGCGCACGGCGATAAAGCCCAGCCATATCGGTTGCCGCTGCTTACCCGGCGCCAGCTCTTTGTGCACCATGCCGGCGACGGGACGGCCATTCAGCGACGCCTCGGCATACTCAATGCCATCGGCGTGGATATCGCGAAACGTCCAGCCGAACAAGTTGGCATAAAAGCGTTTGGCGGCGGCCAGGTCCGGCGTGATGAGTTCAAAAAATATCAGCTTGCCGACATGATGCTCCTGGCTGGCAGGAACCGTCACCGGCGGCAATTGCAGGGGTGCGGCCGCCAGCGGCGCGACGATGGCGATGCTGAGCACCGTGGCGAGCAAACGCTTCCTCAAAAAATGCCGCGCCAGGGCGGATTGCATCATTCCCGCTCCTGCGTGGTTTGCGGTAATTGACGCAATCGAGTTTGAGCGGCGTCGTGGAACCAGGTCGGGTGTCATAGTTTCTCCTTGTCGAAGACTGGATGCGGACAGGGACACGATACGAATAATCGATATAGCTGTCTGTGCGCTAGGCCACCAGGATCGAAGTATGGCGGAAGCACTGTCCGGCTTGTGAACGGTATTGCCTCAATCGATTCTCAGATCGATGGAATCCTGGAATTCCGTTGTTGAAATATCACTTTTCGTAAAGTGCACGTCTGTTCGTTAGCGAACTAACAGAGCGCCAGTTTGCGCCCAGAATGCAATTGGCAATCAACGCTATGCCGCCCTGGATTTTTTTATGTACGCAGGATTTGATCTACATCAACCTTGTCGGGATTGGCGCTTGCCGGTCGCCAGCCTGTCCATATACTTGATTTGCAGATTGCCAATAGCCGCAGACGGCATCTGATTCACTGCATTTGATCGCTTGCATGCCTGATAGTTGTCAAATGCCCACGCGGTCTTTTTTTCGAGAAGCGCCATGTACAAGAAAATTCTACTCGCCATCGACGGCAGTCCGACTTCCGACAAAGTACTGACCGAGGTGGCCAATGTGGCAGCGCCAGGTGCGACGGTAAGAGTGATGTACGTGGTGGAAGATCCGATCAACAGTTTCCCCGGTTTCTATGGTGAATACTACGACGTCGGACTGGTGCGGGAGGCTTTGCTGGCAGAAGGCCGGAAATTGCTGGCGGAAGCCAAGATCCGCTTGCGCGCGCAGGGCTTCGATGTGCAAACCAGCCTGATCGATTTGCGGCAGCTGGGGGGCGACATTCCAGAGGCAATCAAGGCTGAATCCGATGCCTGGGGCGCCGACCTGACCATACTCGGCACTCACGGGCGTCGCGGAATGCGCCGCTTGCTGCTGGGCAGCGTAGCCGAGCATTTCGTGCGCATTTCAACAGGCCCGGTGCTGCTGGTTCGCTCAACTGAATTAGCAGTGGCGACGGCAGGCTGTAGCGCTACAGCCGGGCAATCTTTACCGCCGCTGGAAACGGACCATGCATGAAGCCTGCGAGATCAAACATCCTGACAATCAACGGTGGTTCGTCCAGCATCAAGTTCGCCTTGTTCGGACCGGACCAACCGTCGGCGCGACTGTTCGAGGGGCGGATTGAAGGGGTGGGATTGTCGCAGGGAAGTTTCATCGTCAAAGGCCGGCACCAGGCCGACAATTTTTCACGCAAGGTAGTTGTACCCGACCACGCCAGCGCAGTGAAGCTGTTGATGGACTGGATTACTGAGCGGGTTGAAGGCGGCAGCCTCGCCGCGGTGGCGCACCGGATCGTGCATGGCGGAGCGAAATACTGGCAGCCGCAGCGCATCACGCCTGAAATGATCGCCGATTTGCGCCAGCTCAGCCAGTTTGATCCCGAACATCTGCCGGAAGAGATTTTGCTGGCGGAGGCTTTTCATCACCGTTTTCCGGATCTGCCGCAAATCGCCTGTTTTGACACGGCTTTTCATCGCGACATGCCACGCCTGGCGCAGTTGCTGCCGATTCCAAGCCGCTACCAGGCCAAGGGCGCGCGCCGCTACGGCTTTCACGGTCTGTCTTGCGCTTATTTGATGAAAGCCCTGGAGCAAAAAGCAGGCCTCGCTGCGGCGCAAGGCCGGGTGCTCCTTGCGCACCTTGGCAATGGCGCCAGCGTGACGGCGGTGCGTGCAGGCAGCAGCGTGGATACCAGCATGGGGCTGACGCCTGCCAGCGGTCTGCCGATGGGCAGCCGGTCCGGCGACCTGGATCCCGGAATGGCATGGTATCTGGCCCGCACCGAACAGATGACTGCCTCCCAATTTCACCACATGGTGAATCACGAAGCCGGATTGCTGGGTATCTCTGAAACCAGTTCAGACATGCGCGAGTTGTTGCTGCATCAAGAGGAAGACGTGCGCGCTGCCGAAGCGGTGGCGCTGTTTTGCTATCAAGCCAGGAAATGGATTTGCGCGCTGGCGGGGGCCCTGGAAGGGCTTGATACGCTGGTCTTCGCCGGTGGCATCGGCGAAAACGCGGCAGAAATCCGTTCCCGCATATGCGCCGGTCTCGGCTTCATCGGCGTCGAGATTGATGAAGTCAAGAACCTGGAAAATGCCGCACTGATTTCAGCGCCGGCCAGCACTGTCTCGGTAAGGGTGATACCGACCGACGAAGAATCGATGATCGCCCGGGACGCATATCGTGTTTTAGGCCAGCATACCTGAAAGGATGTTCCTGTGATAATGACTGAACCACTGCTGTCTGAGCAGCCGCTAAGCTCGGATCTGTTGCGCAAGATGAACGCCTACTGGCAGGCGGCAAACTATCTCTCGGTCGGGCAGATTTATCTATACGATAATCCGCTGTTGAAACTGCCGCTCCAGCTCGGGCATATCAAGCCACGCCTGTTGGGCCATTGGGGCACCACGCCGGGACTGAATTTCATCTATGTCCATCTGAACCGCGTCATCAAGCAGCAAGACCTGAACGTCGTCTATATCGCCGGCCCCGGCCACGGCGGTCCGGGCATGGTAGCCAATACCTACCTGGAAGGCAGCTATAGCGAGCTGTATCCTGATATTTCGCAAGACGAAAGCGGCATGAAGCGCTTGTTCAAGCAGTTTTCTTTCCCGGGCGGTATTCCCAGCCATGTGGCGCCGCAGACGCCGGGCTCGATTCATGAAGGCGGCGAGCTGGGCTATTCGCTGTCCCACGCTTTCGGCGCAGCGTTTGATAACCCCGATTTGCTGGTTGCCTGCGTGGTGGGCGATGGTGAGGCGGAAACCGGCGCGCTGGCGACCAGCTGGCATTCGAATAAATTTCTCAATCCGGTATACGACGGCGCAGTGCTGCCGATCCTGCACTTGAATGGCTACAAGATTGCCGGACCAACCGTGCTGGCGCGTATTCCCCACGATGAGCTTGAATCGCTATTCCGTGGCTA
The DNA here is from genome assembly GCF_039923675.1 of Collimonas sp. Classification (GTDB taxonomy): domain Bacteria; phylum Pseudomonadota; class Gammaproteobacteria; order Burkholderiales; family Burkholderiaceae_D; genus Collimonas. Next base: position 13,075 of record NZ_JBDTCG010000010.1, on the reverse strand, counting down.
CGGCTACACGCCGTATTTTGTCGAAGGGGAGGATCCGGCCGAGATGCACCAGTTGATGGCTGCCACACTCGATACCGCGATCGCCCGGATTCTAGAGATCCAGCGCGACGCGCGCGCCAACGGCTTCAAGCAGCGACCGAGCTGGCCGATGATCATCCTGCGTTCGCCTAAAGGCTGGACCGGTCCGAAGACCGTTGACGGCAAGCCGGTGGAAGGTACTTTCCGTGCGCATCAGGTGCCGATCGGCGACATGCGCCGCGCCGGCCACGTGGCGCTGCTGGAACAATGGATGAAAAGTTATCATCCGGAAGAGCTGTTCGACAAGAACGGCAAGCTGATTGCGGAACTGGCGGAACTGGCGCCCTCCGGCAACCGCCGCATGGGCGCGAATCCGCACGCCAACGGCGGGACGATGTTGCGCGACTTGCGCTTGCCCGACTTCCGCGAATACGCTGTCGAGGTGCCGCAGCCCGGCGCGATGACGGCGGAGGCGACCCGGGTGCAGGGCGAATTCATCCGCGACATCGTGAAACTCAATCCGTACATTTTCCGTGTCTTCAGTCCCGATGAAACGGCCTCGAACCGCTGGGGCGATGTGTTCGAGGTGAGCGACCGTTGTTCTACCGCGGAGATCATCGCGATTGACGATCACGTGGCGGCCGACGGCCGGGTCATGGAGATGCTGAGCGAGCATCAGTGCGAAGGCTGGCTGGAAGGTTATCTGCTAACTGGTCGCCACGGTTTTTTTTCCTGCTACGAAGCATTCATCCATATCGTCGATTCGATGTTCAACCAGCATGCCAAGTGGCTCAAGGCGGCGAATCATATTCCTTGGCGGCGTCCGATCGCATCCCTGAATTATCTGTTGTCGTCGCACGTCTGGCGGCAGGATCACAATGGCGCGAGCCATCAGGACCCCGGTTTTATCGATCATGTCATCAACAAGAAAGCGGAGATCATCCGGGTCTATCTGCCGCCCGACGCCAACACGCTGCTGTCGGTAACCGACCATTGCCTGCGCAGCCGCAATTACATCAACGTGATTGTTGCCGGCAAACAGCCGGAAATGCAATGGCTGGACATGCCGGCGGCGCTCCAGCATTGCGCCGCCGGCATCGGCATCTGGGAATGGGCCAGCAACGATAAAGGTGGCCGGCCGGATGTCGTCATGGCATGTGCCGGCGACGTACCAACGCTCGAAACCCTGGCTGCCGTGGCATTGCTGCGCCAGCATTTTCCAACCTTGAAAGTACGTGTGATCAATGTCGTCGACCTGATGCGTCTGCAGCCGCAAAGCGAGCATCCGCATGGCTTGAATGACCGTGATTTCGATGAACTGTTCACCGTCGACAAGCCGGTCATTTTTGCCTATCACGGTTATCCGGCCTTGATTCACCGTCTGACCTATCGCCGCACAAATCACAATAACCTGCATGTGCACGGTTACAAGGAAGAGGGCACGACCACCACGCCATTCGACATGGTCGTACTCAATGAGCTGGACCGTTTCCATCTGTTCGGCGACGTCGTCGACCGTTTGCCGCAATTGGCGGTGCAAGCTACTTACGCCAAGCAGTTCATTCGCGACAGGCTGTTCGCGCACAGACAGTATATTGAACAATATGGTGAAGATATGCCGGAAATCCGGAACTGGAAGTGGCCGCACGATGATATGAAAAATGGGGCGACGGACCTGTCGGCGCAGCAATCAACCACGCAAAGCGGCAAGCTGCCGCGCCCGGAATAATGATGGATACTCGAACTATCAGCACCCTCCATGACGTCGGTGCCGCTGTACACGCCGGTTTGGCCAAACTGTGCCTTGATGCACATTATCCGGCAACGGCTTCGCATCATCAGGAACACGACAGTCCCAGAAGAAACCATTTACTGGCAGCTTTGCCGGAAGAGGTCTGGCAGCGCTGGCTGCCGCACCTCGAAGCAGTAGAAATGCCACTCGGCCAAGTGCTGTACGAATCGGGCAGCGCCTTGAATTATGTCTATTTTCCGACAACGGCTATCGTCTCGCTACTGTACCTGCTGGAAAACGGCGCTTCGGCTGAAATTGCCGGCGTCGGCAACGAAGGCATCGTCGGCGTTTCGTTGTTCATGGGCGGCGAGTCGACGCCGAGCCGGGCCGTGGTGCAAAGCGCCGGACTTGGTTATCGGCTGCGCGCCAACATCATGAAGGAGGAGTTCAACCGTGCCGGCCCGTTATTGCATTTGCTGTTGCGTTATACCCAGGCGCTGATCACGCAGATGGCGCAAACCGCGGTCTGCAACCGCCATCACACGCTGGACCAGCAACTCTGCCGATGGCTGCTGTTAACCGCCGATCGCCTGCAAGGCAACGATCTGGTGATCACGCAGGAGTTGATCGCCAACATGCTGGGCGTGCGCCGCGAGGGCGTTACCGAAGCCGCCCGTAATCTGCGGCAGGCTGGATTGATCAGTTATGCCCGCGGCCATATCTCGGTGCTGGACCGCCATGGCTTGGAGCACCGCAGCTGCGAATGCTATGCCGTGGTCAAGCGCGAATGCCAGCGGTTGTTGCCCGCCAGGTTGGCGACCTGAGCCGGCAAATGGTTCGCTATGTGTGATAACGCACTGACAGCTGATACAGCCTGCGGGAAACTGTGGTTACGGACTTCAGCGATATGCCATGCACAGCAGGGGACGGCAGAAACGTTCTCTCGCCAGCCAGGTCTCGCCGATGCATATTTTTGTAACGCCAGTCGTGTTACGTGCTACGTGCTAACGACAACCAGGAGAAACTCTATGAATACACCATTTTTTTATAAAAAATCCCTTCGCAATGCCTTGATCGTTGCTGCATTTGGCGCCAGTCTCGCCAGCGGCGCGGTGATGGCCGCCTCAAGCGACGCTGCTGCGCCGCAAGCGCACAGCGATGGCGTCGCCGCTACGGTGACAGATACGGGTATCACCACAACGGTGAAAGCAAAACTGATGACTACCAACGGCCTGGAAAAATCAGACATCAGCGTGACGACCACTAATGGCGTGGTGACGCTGACCGGCACTGCCGGCAGCGCCAGCGCCAAATCGGCGGCAGAAATGACCGCCAAGGCGGTGGACGGCGTCAAGAGCGTCGACAATAGCTTGACTGTGTCGACTAACGGCATGGCGCCGAGCAAGGTCGACAAGGACGTCGCCAAGACCAAGCGCGTGGTTTCCGATAGCTGGATCACCACCAAGGTGAAGTCCGAGATCCTGGCGAACAGCGTGACCAAGGGTTTTGACGTTAGCGTGAAAACCAAGCATGGCGTGGTGGTTCTGGGCGGCGCGTTGGCAACCCAGGATGCAGTCGATCACGTGAAGGATATTGCTGAAAAGGTCAAAGGCGTGAAGAGCGTGGATACCTCGGCGATCACTGTCGCTGCTAAGTAAGGTTCAAACCTGAAAACCGGGCGGTACCCGGTTGGAAAATAGTAGAAGAATAGTAGAATAACCGCGGTCAAGCGTCTCCATGCGCTTGATCGCCAAATGCGTTGTACGCTTGCCGTATCGCTAGGCAGGAATGCGCCACGCATCCATAGATGACAAGAATTTTTCGCAAACACGACATTTCCAAGCCATGCCGACAGCTAATAAAATTTCTCACCGGATTGCCAATGTGGGCTGGCTTCGGCCTGCAGTGTTGGGAGCGAACGACGGCATAGTGTCGACAGCCAGCCTGGTGATCGGCGTTGCGGCGTCGCATGCGACGCATGGAAGTGTCTTGATTTCCGCCATTGCCGGGCTTACTGCCGGAGCTATGTCGATGGCGACCGGGGAGTATGTCTCGGTCTATTCTCAGGCGGATACCGAGGCGGCATCGTTGGCGGAAGAGCGGACCGAGCTCAGCGCCGATTACGCCGGCGAGACGCGTGAACTGATGGCGATCTATATGCGGCGCGGCCTTGATGCACCGCTCGCCATGCAGGTTGCACAGCAACTGATGGCGCATGACGCTATTGGCGCCCACGCACGGGATGAGTTAGGTATTTCAAAACACAGTGCTGCCAAGCCGCTGCAGGCTGCCATGTCGTCTGCCTGCAGTTTTGCTGCCGGAGCCGGCATACCGCTGGTTGCGGTAGCGTTGTCGACTCAGCACAACGTGATTCCTCTGGTGGCAGCTTCGGCCTTGCTGTCGCTGGCAATCCTGGGTACGCTTGCCGCCAAGGCAGGTAGCGCCAAGGTAATGCCCAGCGTATTGCGGGTGACCTTTTGGAGTGCCCTGGCCATGGCTGTGACAGCTGGCATCGGTACGATGTTCGGGGTCGCAGGTTAATCGACAATCTATAGAAAGCAAAGTATGAACCTGGCTTCTTCGAATTCTCTGGAAAAGAGCCCGCGCTATACATCTCCGGCAATTTTCCTGCATTGGATGGTAGCCATTCTTATCATCGGCATGATTGGCCTCGGCTGGTACATGATGTCGATCGAGGACGAGCCTGACAGCGGTTGGCTGTTCCAGCTGCACAAATCGATCGGCCTGCTTATCGTGGCGCTGGTCCTGCTGCGACTGGTCTGGCGCTTTACCCACCGCCCGCCCGCTCTGCCGCAGCAAGTTCCGGAATGGCAAAAAAAGGCGTCGGAAGCGCTGCATTGGCTGCTGTATGCCGCCATGGCAGTCATGCTGATGGTAGGCATTGCGGGCGCGTTGTCAAGTAAGCACGACTTGGTCTTTTTCGGACTGCCGTTGCCCAGGTTGTTGGCGCAAAATCATGATTTGTCAGAGATTTTTTTCAGCATTCACTCGGTATGCGCGTGGGTGCTGGTGGTGTTGATTTCACTGCATTTCCTGGCTGCACTGAAGCATTTGATCGTCAACAAGGACGGCCTGTTCCAGCGTATGTGGTTTTCCTGAGAACGGAAAGTCGAAACATGAAACGCGGTTGCCAGCCGCGTTTTTTTTCGTCCGTGCAAAGCCGATGTTTGTTCAAATTTCCCCTAAGTGTCGTACCGAACTGAAATCCATGCAGGCGGCGAGCATGCTCAATCTTCGTTAACCAGATTGAAAGCCGAACATGAAAACCGATATGCAAATGCAGCAGGATGTCTTGGCCGAACTGAAATGGGAGCCTTCGGTCAACGCCGCGCAGATTGGCGTCGAAGTCAAGGATGGCGTTGTAACGCTGGCCGGCCATGTCGGCAGCTACGCAGAGAAGTGGGATGCAGAGCGTGCCGCCCAGCGTGTCTCCGGGTTGAAAGCGCTGGCAATAGAAATCGATGTGACGTTGCCTGGATCCAGCAAGCGCAACGATTCCGATATCGCGCATTCGGCAGAGAATGTCTTGCAATGGATGACTTATTTGCCGGAAGACGCGGTCAAGGTGGTTGCGGAAAAAGGCTGGATCACGCTCTCCGGCGAAGTCGACTGGGAATACCAAAAGCAGGCAGCCACCGGCGCGGTCTGTCATTTGATGGGCGTTACCGGCGTCAGCAACCAGATCGTGATCAAGCCGAAAGTATCGCTGAGCGCGGTCAAATCGGAAATTGAAGCTGCCTTGAAGCGGCGCGCCCATATCGATGCGCAAAAAATCTCGGTTGAAATCCAGGGAGCCAATGTGACCTTGACCGGCACCGTCCATAGCTTTGCGGAGCGCGATCTGGCGCGCCATTCGGCCTGGGGCACGCCTGGTGTGCGGAATGTGGTGGACCACATCAAGATTGCCTGAGCGCCTCGCTGCAAGTGCCACGTCTGCCGTCGCCGGACGCGTTTTAGCTATCTCAGCTATCCCTGTATTTATCTTGGAAACATCATGGAAATAGAAAATTCGCCGTTTTACGTCTTTGACACCCACTCTGAAGCGGAGCAGGCAATTCAGTGGCTGCGCAGAGCCGATTTCGATGTCAAAAAACTGTCCTTGATCGGCAAGGGATATCACACTGAAGAGCATCCGATAGGCTTCTATACGGTGGCCGACCGCATCAAGACCTGGGGTGGCGTCGGCGCCTTCTGGGGCGGTATCTGGGGTCTGCTGCTTGCCCCGGCGGTATTTTTCTTGCCTGGCGTGGGATTGATGGCCATGGCGGGACCTGTCGTCAGCGAGTTGATTGCCACCCTTGAGGGAGCGGTAGTGGTCGGCGGCTTTTCGGCCTTGGGGGCCGCGTTGAGCCAGATTGGCGCCAGCAAGGAAGATGTCATCAAGTATGAAACTGCCTTGAAAGCAGATAAATATCTTCTCATGGTGCATGGCAGCGCCGAAGAATTGGCGCAAGCGCGCGCCGTAATGGCTACCCGCACCTTGTGGGCGACGGCTTGATCCGGGCTTAGGCTGCGCCGGATTGGCGGCGGCCACGAGCCCGTTTAATCGGGAGTAATGATGAAAGCATTTGTTTATGGCGGACCAGGTCTGAAGTCGCTCGAAGACCGGCCGAAACCAGAGATCAAGGAAGCAGGCGACGCCATCGTAAAAATGGTGAAGACCACTATCTGCGGCACTGATCTGCATATTCTCAAGGGCGACGTCGCCACTTGCGCACCCGGCCGCATTCTTGGCCATGAGGGCGTCGGCATCGTCGATTCGGTAGGCGCGGGCGTGACCGCCTTCAAGCCAGGCGACCGTGTGCTGATCTCCTGCATTTCATCCTGCGGCAAGTGCGAGTACTGCCGGCGCGGCATGTTTTCGCATTGCACCAGCGGTGGCTGGATCCTTGGCAACGAGATCGATGGTACGCAGGCCGAGTATGTCCGGACGCCGCATGCCGACACCAGCCTTTACCCGATTCCGGCCGGTGCCGACGAGGAAGCGCTGGTGATGCTGAGCGACATTCTGCTCACCGGTTTCGAATGCGGCGTACTCAACGGCAAAGTCGAGCCGGGCTCGACAGTGGCGATTGTCGGTTCCGGACCGATCGGGCTGGCGGTGCTGCTGACCGCCCAGCTGTATTCGCCGGCGCAGATCATCATGATCGATCTTGACGATAACCGTTTGCAGGTAGCGCGCCAATTCGGCGCCACGCATACCATCAACAGCGCCGACGGTAAGGCTGCCGACGCCGTCAAACAGCTGACCGGTGGCCGCGGCGTCGATACGGCGATCGAAGCAGTCGGCGTACCGGCTACCTTTCTGCTGTGCCAGGATCTGGTTGCAGCAGGAGGCGTCATCGCCAATATCGGAGTGCACGGACAGAAAGTCGATTTGCATCTCGAACGGCTTTGGTCGCAGAACATCGCCATCACCACGCGTCTGGTGGACACGGTCACGACGCCGATGCTGCTGAAAACGGTGCAGTCGAAGAAAATCGATCCGACGCGGCTCATCACGCATCGTTTCAAGCTGGATAAGATACTTGACGCTTATGACACCTTTGCCCACGCCGCCGAAACCAAGTCCTTGAAAGTGATTATCGAGGTGTAGTCAAAGCGATATGGCATCGTTTTTCTTCCACACAATGACTCTGAAAGAGGGCGCATGCATGCAAAAAGCGCCCGCAACCGACCATGCGTAATCCAATAAAAGCTTATCTGGTGGGAGGCGGCATCGGCTCCCTCGCGGCGGCGGCCTTCATGATCCGAGACGGCAGCATACCGGGCAAGGATATCTGCGTGCTGGAAGCAGCTTCTGTGCTGGGCGGCAGCCTGGACGGCGGCGGCGATCCAGCCGCCGGCTATTCGTTGCGAGGCGGCCGCATGTTCACCACCGATAACTATGAATGCACCTGGGATTTGTTCAAGTCCATCCCGTCTTTGGATGCGAAGGACAAAACGGTGTTTGACGAAACCGTCGAGTTCAATGAGAAATACCGCGCACACTCGCTGGCGCGTCTGGTTGACCGCTGGCGCGCCAAGGTTCCCGTGAGTTCGATGGGCTTCTCGATGCAAGACCGGATCGAATTGCTCAAGTTAAGCAATGCCGAAGAGGATACGCTGGGCACCGGCAGCATCACCGACTGGTTGTCGCCGTCATTCTTTGAAACGGAATTCTGGACCATGTGGTCCACCACCTTTGCATTCCAGCCCTGGCACAGCGCGGTTGAATTCAAGCGTTACTTGCATCGTTTCATGCTCGAATTTTCGCGTATCGACACCTTGGCGGGCGTCAAGCGCACGGCCTATAACCAATACGATTCGTTGGTGCGGCCATTGCACAGATGGCTTGAAGAGCAGGGTGTGAATTTCATCATGGACTGCACGGTGACAGATTTCGATCACGCTCTGGTGGCCGGTAAATTCGCAGTGACAGCCATCCATTGCCGGCGGCAAGGAGTACAGGAAGTCATCCGGGTAGGGGATGATGATCTGGTCTTCTTCCAGAACGGTTCGATGACCGACGCTTCCAGCCTGGGTTCGATGACGAGCGCACCGCAGCAGCTGAGCAAGACAGACAGCGGCGGCTGGGCGTTATGGGAAAAACTGGCCGCCGGGCGGCCGGAATTCGGCAATCCGGCGGCGTTCAACAGCTGTATTGCACAGTCCTGGTGGGAGTCGTTTACCGTGACGCTGAAAGACTCCGCCTTCTTCGATCAAATGATTCGATTCAGCGGCAACCAGCCCGGCACCGGCGGGCTCGTGACCTTCAAGGATTCAAACTGGCTGATGTCCGTGGTGCTGCCGCACCAGCCGCATTTCCAGCACCAGCCGGCCGATGTGCAAGTGTTCTGGGGCTATGCGTTGTTTCCCGATCGGATCGGCAATTACGTCAGCAAACCGATGAGCGAATGCAATGGCGAAGATATCTTGCGTGAGTTGTGCGGCCATCTCAGGTTCGACCTGGGGACGGTCGAAGCGGCGATCTGCATACCCTGCAGAATGCCCTACATCACCAGCATGTTCATGCCGCGCAAACACAGCGACCGGCCGTTGCCGGTCCCTAAGGAATCGAAGAACCTGGCTTTTGTCAGCCAGCTCGTCGAAATTGCCGATGATGTGGTGTTTACTGTCGAATATTCGGTGAGGGCGGCGCAGATGGCGGTGTATGAATTGCTGGAAATCGATCGCCGGATACCGGTCGTTAGCGCACACGATCAGTCTATCCGGGTGCAATTCGAAGCGTTGCTCAAATCGCTGAAGTAGTACGGCGTTGCCACGCGGCGAAATTGCCTGGACGACTTCGCCGCGGGACATAAGTGTAAATGTATTACCGTGCGGATGGCAGGGTTGTCAGTGGCTCCCTCAAGCCGTCGCGGCTTGTGCCGCTTCATCGATAAAGCTTGCAATTTCTTCCGGCATCGACGCCAGAGATGCGTGGCCGGACGCCAGCGTGATGATCTTCTTGGCGCCGAGTTTGTCGGACATGATCTTCTGGCTGATCGGCGCAATCATGTGGTCATTGCTTGAGATCTGGTACCAGGATGGCTTGCTTTTCCACGCCGGCACCGTAATCTTGTCGCCGAAAGTGCCGACGATTGGCGCTTTCTGCGTAATCGCCATCACCAGGCCTTCTTCCGCAGTCAGGTCCTGGCAGAAGCTTTCGTGGAACTTGTCCTGCTTGATCCAGAGATAGCCGTCGCTATCCACCGTCAGGTTGGCGGCGCCCGGCGAAGGATTGGCGCCGGCGACATCGCCCGGACTTTCCCCGGCGTCAGGCGCAAAAGCGGCGATGTAGACCAGGCCGACCACGTTAGGCTGATTACCCGCTTCCGTGATCACTGCGCCGCCATAAGAGTGCCCCACCAGCAGCACCGGTCCCTTTTGCTGCGCAATCATCTTGCGGGTGCGCTCGGCATCGTCCGCCAGTGAAGTCAGCGGATTTTCCACCGCGTAAATGGATTTGTAGCCCTTCTTATCCAATAGAGAGATGACCTTGCTCCAATGCGCCGCGCCACCCCAAAAACCGTGTACGAGAATGATGGTTGGTTTGTTAGGCATTTGGACACTCCTTCTGATCTGAGATCATTTGGTTGAAAAATTGCTTGAGAAGATGGTTTGTCGGGAGACATTGAAAAGGTCTTCCGGCCCAATCTCAACGCTGCTCCGGCTTCGCATTTTGAGTGTATGTGATGAGAGGCCTTGTCAGGAAAGCCGGTACTCAGGATATGCGTCAACCGTAAATGCATGGCCGTGCTTTACTCCCGGCAATTCAAGAAAAGATACGGATGGACGTTTGATTGCGGGATTGATATATTGTTAAATAACAATCGCGAATCTGCGTGATACACAATAAGGCGGAGGCACTATGAAATTTCTGAGACAGCCGTTGTTGTGCGACGAATGTAAAAAACCAATAGAGGAATACGCGCATGGAATGATCGAGTGGCTGGAGGATGGGAGCGCCATTTCGGAGGTTCGCGTCGTCCACAATCCGGCGCATTCTCCGACGGGGCGTTGCTATAAGCATTTGTATCACGCGAAAAGACGAGAGCTCCATCTGGCGGATATTTTGAACAACGAAGCATTGCGAAAACAGCTTGAAATAACTGACTGAGGCCCATGCGGATAGGGGCGCGGCAGGGCAGTTGAGTATGTACTAGCGATGAAAGCGATTTTGCGGAAATAATGAAAAAAAGGCTCTCAGAACTGAGAGCCTTTTAGATATTGGTGCCCGAGGCCGGAAATTGAAGTCTATTAAAATCAATGGGTTATGAATCTTGTTCGTAAAATATGGGAAGTTCTTCACAAAGATGAAAAAATGTCGCTATTAAAGCCAGATGGACAATAAAGCCGTTGCGAGTTTGAAACAGGGTGGCGACTTTCAGTTTCTCATCACTGGTTCGATTCCAGTAGTAGCCGGTTCGATTCCCGCCGCCTCAACCAATACACACCAGCCCAGACCGCACCAGACCGCGCAGATAATAGAAATTGCAAAAACTGTGCGGTCTGGGAAAGTCTCAATAGGTCTGCACTTTCACCCAGATTTCGCCCACGTTAATATCTGGCTATGACAAAAGGCGACGTCCCAACCTGTCGGAATTGATATCTACCTCACAACGCTCGAATCAAAGTGCGGATTTTCGATTAGACCGAGCAGATTGCCGAACGGATCCTTCAGTTCCACAACACGGATCGCCTCGCCAACGTCTTGGATCGGTTCGTGGATGGTCGCGCCGAGAGCAACGATGCGCACTACTTCATCGTCGAGATTGTCTACCCCCCAATACGCCGAGCAACCGTTAGTTCCAGGTTCGCCATCTGGAACCAACCCTAGTTCAAAGCCGCCAATTGAGAAGCCAACGTAAAATGGCTCGTCAAAATACGGGGCGCATCCGAACACTTGGCTAAACCATGCCTTGGCACTCATAAGATCAGGTACTGGATACTTGACGGTGCGAAGTCCGTGAATCACGATTATTCTCCTTGTAGATAGATGAAGTTCTCATGATGCCATCATGCACAGCAATCGGATTGTAAAAATGGAAGCTATGTTATCTATGAAACCGGGTAGCGAAGGCATCCGGCGAACTGCCCGAAAATTCCTGGAATTCATGGATGAGATGGGACTGGTCGAAATAACCAAGATCTAGCGCCAATTGCGACCAGTCAATCTGCTTCTGACGAGCCGACTTAATCTGCTGTGCGGCACTGCGGAAACGGCAAACTCTGGCAAATACTTTGGGAGAGATGCCAACACGGGCGCGAAATTGTGCCGCTAGATGTTGACGTGATACACAGAGGGAAAGCGCTAGAGATTCCACTTTGAGTAAGCCATTTGAATTTTCGATGGCTGCGATTGCACTTTCCACAATGTCCCAGGTAGACCTCTTTTGTTTCGTGTGTAAGCGGAGAAGTAAGTGCTGCTCCAGCCTATCTAGGCGCTCCCTGTCCGACAACTGATGTGTCCACAGATTATCTGCAATGTGCTCGGTGGAGTCATGACCCCACAGTTCGCGCAGGTTTGCACGTTGATTCGTCAATTCGTCTAAGGGTAAATCAAAAAAATAGCCCGCTGCACCAGGTTTGAATCGCACAGCGTAGGTTTTCACGAGGCCCACCGAAGGGACGTTGATCGGTGCGGTCATCATACCAACGGCAAAGCTTGCGTCCTTTTGGTCTTGCCATAAAATATCGATGCCATTGTCAGGCAACACCTGATGTGAATACGGAGCAGTTAGCGTGCTGACGTGACAAGTCCACAAACAGGTAACGTAGGCCTTTAAAGCTTGGCTAGGAACGTATTCTTGGTAGAAAATCATCGGAGTCAATGGCTAATAGTTTGGGAATTCTCCGAGTTTAGCTGACATAACCGTTTCCCCCCTCCAGGTGCGTCATTTTGCGTCGCGATTCGTCGACATGTTTTAGCCCTTCTACGGTGGGTTCCCCCTATGTGCATCTATTTTAAAAATTTGAGTCGAAAGCGCCCCATTTAGCGGCCAGGCGTGGAGTGGGGATGACTGCGCCGCGCCGGTCTAAATAATGTTATTATTAATGATTAGACAATCATGCTATGACACAATAATTTGCAATTCGTTATGCAGATTTCGGTGTAATGTATCAAATAGACAAAGCTGTATATATAATTCCGCAGGGTAATTTTTTATATCTTATTGAAAGATCGCATGAGTGACGCCGCAAAAACACTACAGAGCTTGATCCAGGACCGTCAGCACAATAGGATTTTGCGTGTCTCGTTCATCAATAAGGACGGTCCGAAGGCCGAGTTGTTAATCAATCGCCTGGATGCCAGCGAGGCGCTAAGCCGGGACTTTTCTTACACCGTCGAATTACTGAGCAACGACGCACACATCCCCTTAAAACTCATGATGGGCAAGCAGCTCTGCGTAGAGCTGATTCGCAGTGACGGCACACCCAGGTACTTCACTGGGTTCATCGACAGCTTCAGATTGAAACGTACAGATGGAGCGGTTGCATTTTATGAAGCCCATCTCGTGCCATGGTTAGCCTACCTCAAAGCGGGGAAGGACAGCCAAGTGTTTCATCAACTGTCCCTGCAAGAATTGACAGCGAAAGTGTTTGCCGATTACGGCGCACTCGCGACCTGGGATTGTGCGGTACACCATGATGACCCGAGCGTCACCGAAAGAATAATGTTCAACGAATCCCCGGCTAATTTTTTGCATCGACGCTGGGAAGATTTGGGATGGCATTATCACTATGAACATACCGCCAAAGGCCATACGTTAAAACTGTCGGACGACTCCACCTATGTCGCTGCGATAGATGGCAAATCTG
>NZ_JBDTCG010000009.1:0-10779 GCF_039923675.1 Collimonas sp. | reverse complement strand
ACGCAGGCCAGCCAGCCGCTGTAGATCATGGCGATCAGTCCCCAGGTCGGCAGCTCCAGCCGCGACCACCAGGTTACGGCTGGGAGTTGTTTGTCTTCGGCAGTGCCAACGCCTGGATCGATGTGGGCGGGGAGGTAGGTTGCAGCGCTCTGGGAGGATGACTGCATGGGCGGCTCTCAATTGATTTTCCGTCAATAATGCGTGCGGATGCGGGAGAACGGAACGAATCATTTTGAGCATGCATATGCAAAATCGGCGCGAACTCTTGACGCAATTTTCTGATTAGCCGAGGCGACAAGCTGGATAGCAGATGAAGGCGGTTTGTTGTATTTTTGCCACCCGCTATTGCCCAGCGGACAGAGTTTCAAAAGCATTTCAGATACCCAGCCGGTCAAGGTCAGCATGACCGTGCGTTATTCGATTTCTACCAACAGTGTCGCGGATGTATATGAAAAATACAGCCACGATGGCGATTTGTCGTCGTATGTGCAAACCGCAACCCAAGAAATTTTCAAGGCGGTAACAGCAAAATACAGCGCGCCGGATCTGATCGCGCGCCGCTCGGAGGTGAGCACCGATATCAGCACCGCTTTGCGCGACAAGTTGAAAATCTACGGCGCCCAGGTTATCGGCATCGATATGCGGACATTTTCATTTTCTCCTTCATACATGGCGGCGATCAATGAAAAGGTAACTCAGGAACAGCTGCGCCTGGGTGCGGAAAACAAACTCAAGACCGTCGAGGCGGAGCAGAAGCAGAAGGTGGCGGTGGCTGAAGCAGAAGCGCAGGCCATGCGCGCCAGCGCCGATGGCGAAGCGTACTCGCAATTGAAGATTGCGACCGCGCAGGCAGATGCGCTGAAAATTCAAAACGCTGCGCTGGCGCAAAACAAGGATGTGCTGGAATTGCGCCGGATCGAGGTCAATATGGTGAGGGCCAAGCAATGGAAGGGCGATGTCCCGACGACAATGTATGGCTCGGCGCCGATCCCGTTTGTGACGAATAAATAGAACCCCGATTTACGTCGCAAAAAGCTGGTCAATCCGACACAAACGTTGCGATGAAACGACTTTTGCCATTGCCATGACTGCCACCGACATCAATGATTACGTTTGAAATAAGCAACCAGATCAGTGACCTGAAACATATCGTTGAACTGCAGCGGCTGAATCTGCTGGACGTCGTGGCGTCCGATCAGCGGCAAACGGAAGGCTTCGTCACCATGAAATACACTGTCGGGGAGCTGCAGATGATGTGCGGCGGCTACCGGCATGCCGTCGCGAAATCCGATGGCGTCGTCATCGGCTATGCCTTGACCATGCTGAAGAATTGCAGAACCTCTTTCCCCTTCCTCGATAGCATGTTCGAGGATGCCGAGGCAGCCGTCTTTGACGGCGTGCCGATGCGGGAAAGCAGCTATTTTTTCATGGGACAGATTTGTGTCGACAAGGGTTTTCGCGGCAAGGGTATTTTCAGGAAACTTTATGAAACGCAGAGAGAACAGATGCGCGCCGATTTTGATTTCATTGTTACCGAGGTGTCGGTTAATAATGTCCGCTCCCTGCGAGCGCATCGGCAGGTCGGCTTCATAGACATTGGGCATGGCGGCGCCGGCACCGTGGAGTGGCGCGTGATTGCCTGGGATTGGCGTTGATCAGCATCCGCGCCATGATTGTGGCATGTTCATTGCATAGGATTGTGCGTGCGCCAACCCGGTCCGATCGCGGTTACACTGGCTGAAACGCCGCGACTATCGCTATATAAACATCTTGATCCAGGTGAATCTGATGAGACTTGCAAAATTACTGCTTCTGCTATCCCTCAATGTATTCGTCGTGGGCGGACAGAATGCGCGCGCCGACGGCTTGAGCGATGTCCAGAAACGCGGCATCCTGCGGGTAGCCGTGCCGCAGGATTTTGCGCCCTTCGGTTCCGTCACGCCAGATCTGAAACTGCAAGGGCTGGACGTCGACGTCGCCGGGCTGCTTGCGAAGAGCATGGGTTTGAAGTTGGAACTGGTGCCGGTCAGCAGCGCCAACCGCATCGCCTATCTGCAAACGCACAAGGCCGATCTGGTGATTTCGACCTTAGGCAAGAATCCTGAGCGCGAAAAAGTGATCGCCTTTTCACAGCCGTATTCGCCCTATAACAATAGCGTTTTCGGCCCTGCCGCCATCAAAGTGAGCGGTCCCGCCGACCTGGCAGGAAAGACGATCGGCGTGGCGCGCGGCACTTTCCAGGACAGCCAGCTTACCGATACCGCGCCGGCCAGCGCCACCATCAAGCGCTACGAAGACAACAATGGCATGATCTCGGCGTACCTGGCAGGCCAGGTGCAACTGGTCGGCACCGGTGATTTTGTCGCTGTCGCACTGGCCGGAAAAATGGCCGGCAACAAGCCGCAAATGAAATACATCATCCAGGAATCCGCATGCTATGTAGGCCTGCTCAAGGAAGAGCCGGCACTGATGGCGCGCGTCAATGCCGCGCTGACGCAAGCGAAGAAGGACAATGAACTGAATGGCATCGTGCAAAAATGGCTGAATGTGCCGTTGCCGGAGAAGCTGGCAAAGCAGTTTGAATGAGCGGCTATGCAATGAAGCCAGTCCGGCTTGGTGCTTTCAAAGCGACGCATCACTTGGATGCAGGTCAGGAGCGATATTGAATTCCAGGTCCAGATAAGAATTCACATCCATTCCGTTCAGCCTGGCTGGAGTAAAGGCAGTGCGGACCAGCATCTTGGTAATTTGCTCAACCGCGCGACGATCATCGTCAAGGGCTTGCAATTGCTCGACGCGGATCACCAAGCCCTTCGCATCAATATAGAGCCGCAAGCGAATCGGCAACCCGGAGACGGCCAGCCCGCTCATCAAACCGGCATCCGGCGCGCTGTATGGCAATGCGCTCTTGTCAACGTCTTGCGGTCCGAAGAAGATCGGCATGGATGATTGCGGCGGCAACTCTGCGATCCGCGTTTTTGCCGCCTCCGGCCGGGATCCAGCCGATGTCGTGATTTCTGCCGCCGTTTTTGTAGCGATGGCCTGAGGGGGCGTAGTAATCAGGCGGACATCCACGTAGCTGTCGCGGCCGGTATTTGCGTCGCCTGCTGTGCGGATGGTGGCATCGGCCTGATGCCACCACAATGTTGCAACGGCCAGGTGAACCACAATGGACGCAGCGACGCAAGGCCATCGATATGCACTGCATTCAACGCCCTTGATACCTGCCACAAGCGGTTGCCGCCTTAACGTTACGCCGTCCACACGCCTAGTTCGAGACTGGAATCTGACGCCAGTTCAAACGGTTGAATGGATCGCTGACAGGGGGCGGCTGAAGCGGCGGGGTGCTGCCCGAACCAAGGGTGGTCGTGTCGACCAGTCTTATTTTGCCATTGATATTGGCCCAATAGAGCCCGTTATTCAACCCCGGCGTAGTGACAAATATCTGTCCGTCTGGTAGCTGTAACTGCGATTTCCCGGTATCGTAGCTGACCGCGTAGACATCGTTGCTTCCTGAAGGCGTGCAAGCGTCGCCATCGGGAAGGTTGGCGGCAAACGCCACCACGCCGGCGTTGGCCGCTGCTTGTGATGTAACCCGCCCGGCAATCTTGTTGCTACTGACCGGCAGATCGATGTACCAGCCAGACGGATTGGCCGGGCTTGATCCGATCCCGGTGGACACAGCCGTGTCGGCATTCAGGTTGGCGCGGGTGATCGGGTAGGCGACACCCTTCGGCAACGTCGCCGAGGTGTCAAATTTGCCGCCGGTGCCATCGTTGATTGCGTAAAAGGTTTGCATCTGGCTGCTCTTGATGTCGCTGTCCGCGAGCAGTTTGCCGGTACCGATCAGCACATATCTTTTCAATGAATTCTTATCGACCTCGATCAAAGGCCGGGTCGTGACAGGCTGCCCGATAGCTGCTTTGGACGAGTCCCTCAAAGAGGCAATTTTGGTCGGCGCATCGTAAGCGGCACCGGTGGTTTTGGTCAAATCCAGACGCCAGAGATTGCCAAGCAGGTCGCCCGCATAGACGGCATCTGCAGTGTAATTAGTATAGTCGCCGATGTACGCAGATGCCTGCGCCAGTCCGCTTGGTGCCGAAGCAGTGCCGGCGCCGGTTGGGATCGGCGGCTCCAGCAACTTGCCGTTGGCCGGATCGACAATATAAAAATAGCCGTTGCCGTCCGCATTGTTGTAACCCGAAGTCAGAATCACGACCCAGCCGTACTTAGCGGTTTTCACGACCACCGGCTGACCATAGCTATAGCCCATGGTCGCATCGGTAAATTCCCACAGTACGGCTTTGGCAAGATTGCTCTCATTGCTCAGCGTAGCGGGATTGCTGACATCCAGCGCGTAGTAACCTTTGCCGCCTTTGCCCAAGCCGCCGATCAGTACCGAATGCCAGGCAGCTGTCGTCGTTGCCACGCCAGGGCTGCCGGACCTGCCAAAATCGATATCGGTCACCACTGGTGTCGCATCGACAAAAAAATGATGAATATAGTGGATGTTGGTCAGTGAAGCCAGTCCGTTCACCGCAGGTGTGGCGGTGGGGCCCTGAAACAGGAAACTTGGCACATAGGCGAACAGTTCTTTCCCGCCAGATTCGTTCAATGTGCCATCAAAGGCATGCAACATGCCATCGTTGGCGCCGACGTAGACCACCGTGCCACGCGATTTCTGAGCGGTCTTGAAGTCGCTGTAGCCCGGATTGGCGGCATCCGCATAAGTTGCAGACGGTGCAGCCACCGCTACTGCCTTGGATGCAACAATATCGCCCAGCAGATAGGCGCGCTGACGAAACGGTGCGCCTTCCTTGCTGCGGTCGCCTCGCAGGAAATTCACCACATCGGTGCTGGTCACGCCGCTCACTGACAAGGCGGCAGCATTACCGCTATTGCTGATGCTGGCGGAGCGGAACGCCACACCCTTGCCGGCATCGCTGGTCGCGATAAAACGCTGCTTGTCCCAGCCAAGCGCAGCCGCTTGCGTTTCCAGCAGCAGGCGTGCATTCCATGCGGTCGTTGGGGTAGGCTGTCCGGACGTTGCATCGAATATCAGCGTACTGCCGGTCACATCGCCCGACCAATTTGCGGCAAAGTACTGTGTGCTGTAGCTGGTAGCACCATCGGCAAGATTTGCCGGCGAAGCAACTGTCAGCGACGAAGAGAACTGGGACGCGGTATTGATATTTTTAAAAGCATCGTTCAGCGACGATACCATCAGTGCGGCCTTGCCGGCATCGTAATAATTATCGGGCCTCGGATCGCCGTTTCTGTCCGTATCGCCGGTGCTGTTCCATGTGGATTGTGCCAGCGCCGTAGTATTGCCATAGGTGCTGTAGCCATCCGGAACCGAAAAGCCGCCATATTTGGCGGCTAGCCAATACTGATTGCCCTTGTTTTCGAGATTGCTTTCCATGACATCCAGCCAGTAAGTGGCGGCGGTCGTCTTGAACAGCTTGGTTTGTTTCTGCTCGCCAGTATTATTATCGATAACAGGATTACCATTGACATCGAAAACACCTTTCATAAAATCATTGGGCCGCAGATCGCTGGTGTGCGCTGCATAAGCAAGGCCTGCAATGAAAAAGGTATTGCCGTCCGAGCAGCACCAGGGTGGATTTGCCTTTTCAAGATTGCTCAAACCTTCCAGCGCGCCGACCTTGCTGGTCGCATCCGACACATTAAAGGGCCACTTGTCTTGCTTCGGCGAGGCCGGCAAGTCTGAGCTGACCTTGGCGGGCATGGGGGGCTCATTGGTGTCGATAATGGTGCTGCCGGGGAGATTGGCGTCGGCATGGGTATTTTCGTCGCCGATGCCGATGATGAAATTCTTTTGACAGGCATATTGGATTGGGTCGTCCCAGCTGGTAATCACAGGGAAGCCATCGGTCATGGCAGCCGTCAGCTTATTGCTGTATGCCGCCACGTTACCGACATGCCTGAGATAACGCAGCGCGGCGTAATACATTTCGCCGACTGGGTCATAGAGCTTGTACCCGAGGCTGTACAGGCCGAATTTATTCAAATAATTGATCACGCCGCTGTTGGCGATGGTGCTGCCGGTGGCATTGCCGGTAGCGTCGGCGTCAGCGCTATCGGGATTGTCGACATAGATGCCGGTAGCCGGATCCCATTCTTTTTGCAGATTGTCGATACTGGTCGATCCCGGCACCGGTATCTGCGGGCCGACTGATTTCATCCGGGCGCGCAACACGCCGCCATCGCGCCTGATGTTCGAATCATAGAGATAGGAAAACGTGGCGAACCGTAGCTTGTCCGCATTGTTCTGGATCAGGCCGGTCGGCTTGTAGATATTATCGCCATACTTGGTGCAATTGGCTTCCAATGACACCGTCGGATCGCAGACCTTGACGCGTACCGGTATGTCGAAGGTGGCGTCATTAGTCCGGCTTGACATCGGCACGTTGGCGCCGTTGACTGTCATTGCCGAGGTGACAAAGACCGCTGAAGGATCGGGAATGTCGTCTTTGGCTATGGCAGTCCAGTCGTTTCTGTTCGCCACCCGCATCGAGGTAGCAAAGTTATACACTCGCACGTAAATATTCGACCAACCGGTGAAAGGCGTTGCGCCGCTGATCGTTGTCGCATCATTGGTAATCGCCTGCACCGGGAATTTCGAAGCCGCGGCCTGATTCGACATGTAGCCTTTTTGCAATACGGTCGTGGTCGCCGTGTCTATGAGGCGATAGCCGCCGGTCAATGCCCAGCGGAACGGATCGATAGTTGGCGTGGTGGCCCAGTTCAGGAAGTTGCCGCTCCATTGCCCTGAACAAGCATGGCTTGCGGCAGCTTTTTGGGGGACAAAATAGCCATTCTGATTGTCGAAGTCATAGCATTTGTCGGGATCGAAATAGCCGATAAAAACCGTGCCGGACGAATATGCCGCGGTATGCGCGCGGCTTAGCGCAGTCGGATATTCGACCGATAGCGCTAGCAGTACATTGGATGGCACACTCACGCTGCTGAACAAGGGCGTATCGCTCAGTGCGGTTTGCGCTTGCGCGGTGTGGGCGCAGCCCAGCATCAGGCCGGTGAACGCGAGACTGGCCAGCCAATAGGGCGCCAGCGGCGATTTAAGGACTTGATTCATGATTTGTGCTCCTGTCGGCTATCCGGTATTAGACATAAGGCATGAAGCTTCAAGCGGGAGAAACGCTGGCCGCCAGCCTTGTGTGCGTTAATGCGTTTATTGCGTTTAATGCGTGAACGTAATCTGGGCAAACGTCTGGGTATTGCGCGGGCCGAGCGCCATGATAGTGAGCCGGTATACCGGCCCCAGGCCCGCGCTCACCTTGATCAAGTTGTTGGTGCCGCCCTTGTCATCGACAAACGAACCCATGGTGCAAATCGACTTGTCGGGAACGGTCCCCGAGACGCACATTCTGTCGATGACATAGCGCAGTCTGATACCCGTGCCGGGGTCTGGAATATCGTCTTTTGTCGCCTTGATCAGGACGTCAGGGATGCCGGGTATTTTTATCGAAGGCAGAACGTGCGCGTAGTAATTTTCAGCCGTCACATCGTTGTACAACACCGCTTCCGATACCAGGGCGCCAGTGACAAACTTGGCCCTGACTTGCGCCACCGCCAGTTCGGTCTGATTGGCCAGGTCGCGTTTGAAGGCGAGATTGCCGGAGGTTAGCAGCGCGGTGTCGGTCGAACTGATCAGTGCGACACTGGCCAGCATCAGGATCAGCAGGGAAATCAGCGCCATGATCAGGACCGATCCGCGCTGCGGCGCACGGATGTTACGCTTCTCCCGTGAACCAGAAGATAACGATTGAAAGTGGAAGGCAGATATGGTCATCAGAAGTCCCTTTTAATTCAGCACCAGCGCATTGCGCAAAGGGATGGTCGCTTCCAGCACGCGATAGCGGAAAGTCTGCTCGGCGGCGCCCAGTGTTTTCGTATAAGGAATGGCCGTATCGGCAAACATGCTGAATGTCTGCGATTGCGGCACGGCTTTCTTGTCTTCTACTGCGGAACGGGTGATCAAGCCGATCCTGATCGCTTTGATAGACGCAATATTTTTGCCGGCATTGATGCTGCCATCCAGCAGCGCACTGGCAGCATATGCGCCGGTCGGGGCGGTCCATTTTATGATGCCATTGTTCGCCGTATCGATGCCATAGATGGCGTGTAACTCCACCACGCCATCGCCGATCAGGTCGTCTTTGGTAGCATCGCCATTCAGCAGGTCGAAGCCGGCCAGTGTATTGCCGGCGCCCACGCCATACAGCTTGAAGGATGGGCTGGCACCAAGATTGATCGCTACCGAATCGGGAGAATAACTGGCTAAAGTCTTATCGCTGCCAGCCGTGTAAAACGCGCCCCCAAGCGGCAAAACGCCAGCCCCGGGATCACCGCTATAACTGGCATCGACGGTTTCAATCAGGCAGGCTGGAAGCGAAGCGGCGTCCGGGCGGTCGGCCACCAGCAATTGCTGGCCTGCTGAAAAAGACAAGGTATTCAATAAATGTAATTGAGCGGTGGAACTGACAGTGGGCGCACTGGTTGACTCGATCGGCATTTCGCCGTAACCGGCAGATCCAGCCATCACCATCAGGGTGTCGGAAAGCTGGGAGCCACTGGGGTCGTGCGATATGATGACCGGCGCCATCCGGAACACGCCGCCGATATTCGCTTTCAGGCTGTCGAAGGGGCTCGGTAGGGTTGCCGGAGGAATCACCACCGTGCTGCCGCGTCTGGCGTTGATCGCACAGCCGAAGGTCAAAGTATATTGCTGGGAAAATCCGGTGCCGGCGTTTCTGATCGCCTGATCCAGTTGATACATCGCGAAAGCGCCATTCTGGTTCATGTCGTTGGCGCCGGTGGTGTTTCTTTTGCGCGCCTCACTGACCGAAATCACGCTAAAGATAGCCAGCGAGACCACCAGCCCGATCACCAGCGCCACCATCAGCTCAAGCAGGCTAAACCCATGCTGAAACGCCGGACGGATAGGAGTAGCCGTGTTTTTCAATAATTTCATCATTGCACCACCACCTCGGTCAGATAGGTATGCTTGGCGCCTTTGGCATTGCCCTTGGACGCGGGAGTCCAGGTAATGGCTACAGTGACGACTGAATTATTGCTGGGATCCAGCTTGGCGCTAGCTGTGCCGTTGCCGTCCTGTAGCACTTGCTTCACCGTGGTCTGCCAGTTGGCATAGTCCTTTGCCGCTCCGGCATCTGCAGCGCACACAGCGTCACAACTGCTGCCGATCAATTTATGCTTGCTCCACAATATGGCGACCAGGTTGTCGGCCAGTAGCGCTGCTTGTGTACGATCTTCGGCGCTGACGGAATTGTTGATCGCGGTAGCCTGCAAGCCGACCAGACCTAGGATTCCGAAGGAAAATATCAGGAGCGCAACCATGACCTCGATCAGCAAGAATCCGGGTTGTTGTTTGGGATGTTTTTTCATGTTCAGCAACCGGTCGGCGTTGAGGTGGAGAAAGTTATCTGCGGATCGCACATGCGTATCTGGCCGCTTTGCGTGACCAGCACCCTGAGCTTGCGATAGCTCCCTTTGGGAATGTCGATATCGACCGCATAGACAGCGGCGCCGGCGTTCTCCAGGCGGCCAAGGCTGTTGAAGGTAAGGGTGGCCACACCGGGGCTGGTGGCCGGGGACAGGGTGACAGTGACATTGGCAGCGGTCACTGAAGAGCCTTGCACGTAAAGATTGTAATTGGCGTCGCTGGTGTCGCTGTCCAGTAGGGCGCTATGTTGCTGCACATACCAGTTGGTGCCGGACGCAGATGTTATTGCATCTTTCTCTGGGTTCAATGACGTCAATCGGAAATCGACCAGGCGGCTGCGCCGCACAGCCTCAATCTTGGCCAGCCGGATGCCGTTTTGCAACGTTTCGGCGGTGGATCTGATCTTGGTGTTCTGAATCCAGGTGGTAAACGACGGTATGGCGACACCCATCAAAATCGCCGCCACAGCGATCGTGACCATCAATTCTATCAGGCTGAAACCCCGGATTTCAGAAGGCGACGGCGTCATGTGCATTGGCCTTTTTTGACTATCCAGGCTGTAGCACAGGTATTGCCCCAACCTGATTTTGTCCCTGACGTCGTTTTTACCAGCCCGCCGGCAACCGTGTAAGCGTAGGCGTAGTGGAAATCACTGACAGGCCCGGGGCTCTTGCCATCGGCTGTAATGGTGTATTCCGAACCGGTGGCGTTGTACGAGCAGTTCACTTTGAAATTGTTGAAGGTGCTGGCGCAAACGAAGCCTGTGTATTTCCGGTTGTCCTGGTAATACTGTTCCAGTTGCGCTTGTGTACTGGACATGCCATTGGTCGCATCCACCAGGTAGCCGCGGATGACATAATCGGCATAGTTCGGATAGGCAATGGCCGACAGGATCGCGATGATCGCGACCGTGACCATCAGTTCGATCAAGGTAAAACCTTTGCCAGACTTGTCCATGTTGCGCTTTTCTTGGAATATGGTTGTTACAGATATCGAGACAACGGATGAGGCGGCTTGCATGCAGCGGCCGCCTCGCTTGCATCGGTCAGATAGAGAGCTCGGACTCGACATCGGCGACCTTGCGGCGCGCCAGCGCGAGATTCGCACGATCCTTGACCAGCACCAGATAGACGAACAGGCCGCTGGCGGATTCGACCGGACGGATGATGTGGTACTGCTTGGTCAGCGTGATCAGGATGTCTTCAATCTTGTCGCTGATATTGAGCGATTTCATGGTGTTCAGCTTCGCTCGCACCACTTCCGTGTTACCG
>NZ_JBDTCG010000008.1:0-16017 GCF_039923675.1 Collimonas sp. | reverse complement strand
GCGCGGTCCTCCTTCCGCACCAGCAAGCTGCTGCTGTAGGCGCTTTGTTGACAGCCGGGCACCTCAAAATGAAAGGCGCCGACGACTTGCACCTTGCCGCACAGCAGGGTGGAGACCGGATAGCCGCATGACTGGCTCAACAACAGATCGCTTTGCTGCCAATGCTGCAACAGATCGTCCGGCTGGGCCAGCGCGAACGGCACGTCATGCATGCCTGCGCCTTGCAAAGCCTGGCGCAATGCGCTCCAGAAAGTGCGCAGCGCCTCCTCCGGAAACGGATACATCGGCAGCGCGCAAATCATGCGTGGCTCCGGTGTTGCAGGCGGTCATTGGACTGCGGCGACCATCTTTGTGCCAGCAATTCGAACAGCTGGTCGGCGACGATGGCCAGCAAACCGACCAGCAGTGCACCTTGGATGACATAGGCGGTGTTGAAGCCGCTGAGGCCGACAATAATCGGCAAGCCCAGCGTTTTGGCGCCCACCGTGGAGGCAACCGCCGCCGTGCCGATATTGATCACGACCGAGGTCCGCACGCCGGCCAGTATCACCGGCGCCGCCAGCGGCAGTTCCACCCGCCACAGAATCTGGCGGCGGCTCATGCCGATGCCGCGCGCCACTTCCAGGATCGGCTGGGGAATCGAGGACAAGCCTGTCATGGCGCCTTGCGCCACCGGCAGAATGCCATACATCACCAGCGCGATCAGCGCGGGAGTTTCGCCAAAACCGACCAGCGGCACGGCCACCGCCAGCACCGCCACCGGCGGGAACGACTGGCTGATGGCGAGCACCGTTTCGAGCAGGGAACGAAAAGCTTTGCCCGCAGGGCGGGTCACCAGCAGACCGGTGCCGATGCCTGCCAGTACGGCGATGCCGCCCGATATCGCAACGATGCGCAGATGGGCCAGAACCAGTCCGAAAAATGATTCCTGCAAATAAAGAGGCCGTTCCAATTCAGGAAAAATGGCGTGAAACAGCGGCGTTGCCAGCGGCATGCCGAAGGTAAGCCCGATCAGCAGCAGGCTACTGATGGCGAGCCAACGATGGCGATGGCGGCGATACAGGCCGCCGCGTGGTTGGCTAACCAGGCTCATGTCCGCGCCGCCAGCAAATCGGCGAAATGCAATACGCCTGCAGGCTGGCCATGCTCGTCCACCACCGGCAGGATGTCTACCTTGCGCGTGATGAAAGCGGACAGCGCTTCGCGCAAGCTGCCGTTGCTGCGGATCGGCTCGCCGGAAATCGCTGGTTCGGTGCGCCGCACCCGGTCTGCGATCTTGTCCAGGCCAAGCAGGCGGATGCCGACATCGCTCTGGCCGACAAAGCCACGCACGAAATCGTTGGCTGGCGTAAGCAGGAAATCGCGTGGCGTCCCTTGCTGCACGATGCGGCCCTGATCCATCAATACAATCCGTTCACCCAGCGCCAGTGCTTCATCGATGTCATGGGTGACCAGCACGATGGTCTTGCCCGACAGGGCGTGGATGCTGGCAAGTTCCTGCTGCAAGCTGGCACGGGTGACCGGATCGAGGGCGCCGAACGGCTCGTCCATCAGCAGCACTTCCGGGTCAGCCGCCAATGCACGGGCGACGCCGACTCTTTGCTGCTGGCCGCCCGAGAGCTGGTGCGGATAACGCTGAAGGAATACGTCCGGCGCCAGGTGGAATAGCGCCAACAGTTCGCTGACTCTTTCCCGGATGCGCGCTTTTGGCCATTTCAGCAGGGTCGGCACGGCAGCGATGTTTTGCTCCACGGTCCAGTGCGGAAACAGGCCGACCGACTGGATGGCGTAGCCGATGCGACGCCGCAACTGTTCCGGCGAATAGTCTGCAATATCTTTTCCATGCAGCTGGATGCTGCCGCTATCAGGTTCCAGCAGACGGTTAAGCAGCTTCAGGAATGTCGATTTTCCTGAGCCGGAACTGCCGATCAACACCACCAGCTCGCCGGCATTGATCGTCAACGACAGTTCGCTGACCGCTGCGCGGCCGTCGAAGGTTTTATTGATATTGTCGATTTCAATCATCGATTTTCCTGAACTTCCGTAGTCAACAATGAAATCACCACCTTGAAGGCGGCATCGACGCCAATCGCCAGCAGGACGACAGGGATCACGCCCAATAGCACCAGATCCAGCGCACTGCTGGCCATGCCCTGGAACATCAGTGTGCCAAAGCCGCCGGCACCGATCAGCGCCGCCACTTCGACCAGCCCCACTGCCTGTACCGTGGTGACGCGGACGCCGTTGAGGAATACCGGCAACGCCAGTGGCAGTTCTACCTTGAAAAAGATCTGCGATGCCGACATGCCGATGCCGCGCGCCGCTTCACGCACCGAGGCCGGCACCTGTTCCAGGCCGGCCAGGGCGCTACGGGTCATCGGCAGCAGCGAGTAAAGGACCAGCGCCAGCAACGCCGGCGACATGCCGACGCCGCTGATTCCCGAGCGCGGCAGCAACAGACCAAGCAAGGTCAGCGGCCCGATCAGCAAGCCGAACAAGGCAATCGATGGAATCGTCTGGATCACGTTCAAGACTGGAAACAGGAGTTTGTGCAGACGCCGGTTGCGGAACGACAAGACACCGAAGGTCGTGCCGATCAAGACCGCCGGCAGCACCGAAAACAGCACCAGTTGCACATGGCGCAACAGGGCCAGATCGAAGGTTTCCAAGTGATTGTGATATTCCTTGAGCAGCGAAAGACTGTGCAGTTGGCCCGCCGGCAGCAATCCGATGGCCGGCAACGCCGCCGCCAGCACCACCGCAACCTGGGCCGGCAAGGGGAGCCGCAGCCCGCGCAGCGCTTCGGCCAGCTGCAGCCATGCGGTCAGGACAAGGACCCAGAAAGCGCCGCCAAACGAGACTCGCGCCAATGAATCGGCCGCGCCGCTGCGTAGTTGGGCCTCCTGGCCGGCGATTGCCAGCAGGCCGACGCTGAGCAGTGCGGTTGAAACCACTAGCAAGATCTGGCTGGCGCGTGAAGCGCGCAACCAGGGCGCGGCTAGCAAGGGCAGGGCCGGTATCGCCAGCAGCCAATACCGGCTGGGGTGGTCGGCCAGTTCGCTCAGATAGATACCGTGGCCGCTGAGCAGCCGGTTGGGGGCGAACGTGAGGAGCGGCAAGGTCGCGCCGGCGAGGAGCGCCAACGCCGCGAGCAACAGATGCACCGGATTTTGCAGCTTGGTGGACGGTAGCGACAGTTTGACAGAGTGCGGCGGCAGGTCCGCAAGGCGCTCCGCCGTCATTGAATAAAGCCTTTGCTGCGCAGATAATCGCCGGCGACTTTGCGGGCGTCGCGGCCCTCGATGGCGATGCCGGCGTTGAGTTTTTGCAGGGTCATGCTATCCAGCGAGTTGAACACCGGCTTCAGCAGCTCGGCGATCTTCGGTTGCCTGGCCAGCGCATCGCTGCGGATCACCGGAGTTGGCGCATAGACCGGCTGTACCGCCTTGACGTCGTCCAGGGTCACCAGGCCCAGCGCCGCCACCGCGCCGTCGGTGCCGTAGACCATGGCGGCGTTGACGCCGGATGTCTGTTCCGCAGCCGCCTTGATGGTGGCTGCGGTGTCGCCACCGGCCAGGGTCAGCAGTTGGTCCTGCTTCAGCTTGAAACCATACGCGCCTTCGAACGCCGGCAAGGCATCCGGCCGCTCGATGAATTCGGCCGAGGCGGCCAGCTTGATCTTGCCGCCCTGGCTGATCCAGTGCCCCAGGTCGGCCATGGTCTTGAGTTTGTTGGCTTGCGCGATTTCCTTGCGGATCGCAATCAGCCAGGTATTGTTGGCGGGCGAAGGCGTCAGCCACACCACGTGGTTTTTATCGAAATCCAGTTTTTTCACCAGCTGATAGCCGTTGCCGGCATTTTTCCAGACCGGGTTGCTACCGTCGGAAAAGAAAAAAGCGCCGTTGCCGGTGTATTCCGGATAGATGTCGATATCGCCGGCCAGCAGCGCGCCGCGCACGACCTTGGTGGTGCCTAGCTGTTGCCGGTTGACTGTCTTGATGCCGTTCGCTTCCAGCACCAGCTGGATCATGTTGCCCAGCAGCGCGCCTTCGGTATCGATTTTTGAACCTACCCGGATCGGGTCGGCTGCCTGCGCGTGAGAAGCTAGCAAAGAAAAGGCGAGAACGGCGGTCAGTTGGCGAATGAACAGATTCATGTTGCTTTCAATGTGCAGGTTCAGGCAAAGGGATGAACATCGGCAATCACCGGCGTGCTGCGATAGCGCCACAGCAAGGGCAGGTAACCGTGTTCGACAAAACCTTCGGATTGTTCCAGGTAAGTTTCGCGTTTGGCCAGGTAGGCCAGCCGCAGATGGAACCAGGGCAGTCCGGGATGCAGGTGATGTACCAGATGATAATTCAGATTCAGGAACAATATGCGCCACGGCCACGCCGCCTCGTTGATGACCGAGCGCGCATGTTCTGCATCGACCGCCCGGTGTTCAAACAGGGAGCGCACCATGGTCAGGCTCAGCGCCGGATAGGCAATCGCCAGCACGTAGTACAGCGGCGAGATGCCGGCGCGCTGCAGCAGGACCAGCAAACCGGCCAGCAACAAGCCGTGGCCGCCCCAGGTAATTACAGTTTTACGGTCGCGCGCCAGCCACGCCGCACGGATGGTTTGCGACCACGCCAGCGCCGGGCCGATCAGCAGGCGGCCGGCCGATGTGTTGCGAAAACGCCGCAACTGCAAGCTGCGCTGGTTACCGCCGGCTTGCGCTGTTTGCGTTGTTTGCGATACGTAATAGGTTTCCGGATCGACGCCGGGCAGCGTCAGGGTCTCGTTATGGTGATGGCCCAGATGGCTGTCGCGGTATACCGCATACGGATACCACACCGCCAGCGGCAACTGGCCAAGCAGGGCGTTGAAGCGTGCATTGGCGCTCGGGTGGCCGTGGATCAGTTCGTGCTGCAGCGACATGTACCAGGCAGTCAGGACAATCAGCAATGGCGTTCCCAGCCACGATCCAAGCGCTTGCCAATGCAGCACGCAGGCCAGCCAGCCGCTGTAGATCATGGCGATCAGTCCCCAGGTTGGCAGCTCCAGCCGCGACCACCAGGTTACGGCTGGCAGCCGTTTGTCCTCTGCAGTGCCAGCACTTTGGTCAGTATGGCTCGGGAGATGCGCTACAGCGCTCTGGAAGGATGAATTCATGGGCGGCTCTCAATTGACTTTCCGTCAATAATGCGGGGATGTGCGGGAGAGCGGAACGAATCATTTTGAGCATGTATATGCAAATTCGGCGCGAACGAGTGCGCTATTTTCCGCAACGCTGAATCGGCAGGCTGGCTAGAAAATAAACTTCGTTCATTGTCTTTTTTGACACTCTCCGGCTATGTGTTGGTTCAGGAGGTTCACTGACCGGTATTTTCCGCGCTAGCTGAAGAGGCGAATCTCGCAAGTCGCCACGGCTCCCCTAGTACGACATTTCGATTCGTTTCTGTAGGGAAAATCCTACCGAAAAATCATCTTTTCCTGATGGGGTTTGAGGGATTTTATTATTACAATAATTTCCGCATATAAATATTATCACTGAGTAGTTTTATCGATGAAGCTTCAAACGGTGATCGCATGTCTGGCGTTGCCAATTCTTGTGTTGACGCGGTGTTGGTTAGAAAACCAAACCGGACAACTAAATTAAACAAAGACGAGGCATTTACATGTACGCCAATTCATTCCAACGCATTGTTCGCGCACGATCCGGGTTTACGCTCATAGAGGTGATGATCGTGGTGGCGATCATTGCCATTCTGGCGGCGATTGCCTTGCCAAACTACAGCGATTATGTGTTGCGCGGAAAACTGACAGAGGCGACCAATACCCTGTCGGCGACCCGTGCAAACATGGAACAGTTTTATCAGGACAATCGTACTTATCTTACTGTCGGGACGGTTCTGTCGCCATGCGACGCCACCAGCCTGACCGCACTTAACGGCGGCCTCAAATATTTTCAGATGACTTGCAATCCAGCGGCGACAGCGACCAGTTATACCCTCGTCGCCACCGGTTCCGTTGCGGCTACTACCGGTTTTATTTTTTCGATAACGGATGCTAACGTCCAGACATCAACAGCTGGAACAGCATGGGGCTTGGCGAATTATGCATGCTGGATCACCAAGAGAGGGACGGTGTGTTAAAGCTATCCCTTGCGCGAGGGCGGCATGGTTTTACCCTGATAGAGCTCGCAATCACATTGACGGTGATGACGACATTACTGCTGATGGGGGTGCCTTCGTTTGTTGGCTGGCTGAGTAATTCAAAAGTCCGTAGCGTTGCGGAGGGACTGCAAAACGGTTTGCGGGCGGCGCAGGCCGAGGCGGTCCGGAGAAGTCACCAGGCAGCCTTTGTGTTGACCTCTGCGGCTCCTATTAAAGCGAATGCTACGGCCAGCGCTATCGGCAGCAATTGGTACATTCAACTCTTGCCGGCATATACAGGCGAAAGCCTTGACGCCAATGGTTTTGTGCAGGGAGCAGCGTTAGGTAATTTAGCCCCGGGAGTGAGCATCACCGGAACTTCCGTGGTTTGCTTCAATTCGATGGGGCGTGTAGTTGCCAATAATAACGCCTCCACAAGCGCCTCGTTCGGGGCAGTGTGCGCGGCTCCTGCCGCAAATATGACTTACATCAGCTACGACGTCACACGCACCGGCGCCACGCATCCGCTACGGGTCATGGTGGGTCTCGGCGGCCAGGTGCGTATGTGTGACACCACCAGATCGTTGACAGATGCACCGGATGGTTGCCCATGAAGACTATGCAAATCAATCGTCATGACCAGTCAGGCATGCTACTCATTGAAGTACTGATCTCCATGCTGATATTTTCATTCGGGATTCTTGGATTGGTCAGCATGCAGGCGAACGCAGTCAAGGTTTCATATGGCGCTGAAGATCGCACCCGTGCCGCGCTCATGGCAAACGAAATGATTGCAGCGATGTGGACACAAAAAACGTTAGCGCCATCTACGACCGCATGGGAAACGCGGGTGGCTAATTCCACTATTTCCGGTCTGCCTGGCGGTAAGGGAACAGTTGCCACGGATTCCAGCGGTGTAGCGACGATCACGATTACCTGGCAGGAGCCATCAAGCAAAACCACAGATAGCTATCTCACTCAGGTCGCCATGCCATGAAACAGACATTTCCTGCGCATAAGCGCCAGCACGGATTCGGCCTGATGGAATTAATGGTGGTCATCGCCATCGTTCTTGTGATGTCGCTTGCCATTTTTGGCGTGATGTCGACCAGCGAAGGGAAAAAGCGCACGTTGACTTCCGTGAACGATATCAACCAGTCGGGAAATTTTGCGATGTTCCAGCTTGAAAAGGCTGTGCGTAACGCAGGCTCCGGCTTTTCCCAGAGTTACCTGCAGTCGTTCGGATGCCAGTTGTATGCCTCGACGACGGCCAGCGGCGTGATCCTTCCTTTTCCTGGCGGCACCATGGCCAAGCCCTTCGATGTCCTGAGTAAAGCGTTGGGCGGGTCATACGTACTGGCGCCGATGATCATCGCGAAAGGGATGACTACGCCCAAGATAAGCGGAGCGACATCGGATGCGCTCATCGTCATGTCAGGATCGGCCGGCTACGGCGAGGTGCCGACAGCGTTCACCAGTACAGCAGACGCAGCGCAGCTCAATTTGCAAAGTACCTTGTCGTTCAACCCAAGTGATCTCGTCCTTATTGCCGATCAGGCAGGCGCCAGCGGGGCATTGCCTTGCATGATCGAGCAGGTCAACCCGACCTTTACTGCCGGCGTCGCAGGTACGGCGTTGCCGCTGGCCGGCGCCTATTATGCTAACCCGATTGCCGCTGGCAGCGTTTCGCAAAGTGTGACAAGTTATTCGAACAACGCCCTTGCCATGGGCATCGGTAATCCGACCGGCAACCCTCCGGCTTTCCAGTTGTTCGGGGTTGGGGAGAATAATGTGCTGTATCAATACGATTTGCTGCAGGGGGGGACGCCCGATACGCCGATACCAACGGCAGATGGCGTTTTTGAAATGCATGCGCTGTACGGCGTAGATACAGACAACGATGGCAAGGTGGATAAATGGGTGGATCCATCTACCGCCGGTTATGACTACCTCACGCTGGAAAGCGGCACAGCCGCAGCAAATAGCACACTCTTGACAATCAAAGCGATTCGGCTTGGCCTGATCATGCGAACCTCGCTGTCGGAAAAAGCGCCGGTATCGCCCGTGGCACCCGCGACCACAGGACCGCTGACCTTATTTTCGGATCTGGGCGCCACGCTGACCTTTACGCGAAACCTGAGTACGACCGAGCAAAATTATCGATATCGCATTATCGAGTCGACCATTCCACTCCGCAATTCACTGCTGTTAAATTGAGCCATGAAATCTGCGCCTACCTACTTTCGTCACCGTGCTCCGCAATATGTGGCAATCCGCCTTAATAACCAACGCGGAATCATCCTGATAGTGACCCTGTTTGCCTTGATCATATTGATGATTTCAGGAATTGCCCTGGTACGTTCATTCGATGCTTCACAACTATTATCCGGCAACATGGCATTCAAGCGGGATTTGGTTAACCAGGGTGAGCGCGGGATGGCGGCAGCCATTCTTTCCATGAAAGGGACCGGCGCATTAACGTCTGACACCACCCGCCAAAGCGACCTGAAGAGCAGCAATTATTTTTCCTCGCTCCAGGCTACCGATGGTCATGGAATTCCAACAGTACTACTCAATGATATCGCATGGACCACCGCCGGCTTGGGCGCGGGTCAGGATATAACCGATGCCACCAGCAAGGTGACGATCCGCTATGTGATCGACCGCCTGTGTTCGGCGTCCGGGGCAGCCAGTACGGCTACCTGTATTGTCGGCTCCTATGGCGATAAAGGCGGCACCCCCGATGGCTCCAGAGCCACTGCTCCCACGCCGCCGGTATACCGCATCAGCGTGCGGGTTACCGGTCCTCGCAGCACCCAAACATTCTTACAAACAACGTTCTCAATCTGAGCGCACGTTCTACAAAGTTCAAGAACATCACTGGAGTTTCAACATGGCGACCATATCTTTCTTTCGGCGAGCGGCTGGTTTTTTTCGATGTGCTTTTTCTCGATCCCTTGCCGTTGCCAGTATGGTGTTGCTGCCTTTGTCGGGCCACGCGGCGACTACGCTTTCCGATGCGCCCATTTTCTCTTCCATCACCGTTCCAGGAAATCTTCTGCTGTCTCTGTCTGTTGAATATCCAACCGCTTTGAGCCAGGCCTATCCATACACGACCAATCCCTATACGCCTGCGACAACTTATCTGGGCTATTTTGACGGCGCCAAATGCTATACCTATAAATTCGATACGATTGCACCGGCGAACGGCTATTTTGTACCGTCTGGGGCCGCAACCAGTCACGCATGTACTAGCACCGCGACCAATCCGTTATGGAGCGGTAATTGGTTGAATTGGGCGAGTATGCAGACGATTGATTCGTTTCGCTGGGCGCTGACAGGGGGATACCGGTCAGTTGATACGGCAACGTCAACCATTCTTGAAAAAGCGTATGCCTCCGGGCAGGGAGGAAACGGCGAGACGCCGAACAAGACGATTCCTTCGGCATCACGCCCCGCATCGGACCTGACCGGCGCGACGCCTTTTAAGTGGAACTATGCAATATCCCGCATTTGGGGGACGGCCAATCAAATTTACGTTTCCGGCATTCCTTCTAACGTCTTGGACATGGATGGTACTTCGGGAAACTACACGGTAGTAAATTACACAGGACAAAGCGGGAACAAGAATGTTTATAGCGGAACTCCTTCTCAAACCTGTATCTACGCTCGGGCAATTACGGGCAGGAAGCCGACTACGTATAGTGCATGGGTTCAAAATTCGTGCGGTCAGTCGACGACTGTCACAACTTACGACTCTTCGCCGCTGCCGTCTACGCAAGTGACGGCGTGCGCGGCTATTAAGAAATCCGATAATCTTTTACAGTCCTGTACCGTACTCAGCCCCACTAACGTTACGTCAAGCACCAGTGACACGGCGGATGCAGCGCAAGTTTATGCTCTCAACGTCCGAGTCCAGGTTTGTAATAGCACGGTTGGCCTGGAATCCAATTGTGTGGCATATGGCAGCAATTACAAGCCGCAAGGCTTGATGCAGCAATATGCGATGAAAATCAGATTCGGCGCATTCGGCTATCTGAATGATTCATCCATTAACCGGGATGGCGGGGTGCTGCGGGCGAATATGAAGTACATCGGCCCGCAGCAGCCCGTACCTGGCTCTCCCAATGTCACCAACGCCTTGGCGGAATGGAGTTCCACGGACGGCACATTCGTTGTCAATCCGAATCCGCTTGATGCGACAGCCTCGGGAGTTACTAATAGTGGGGTGATGAACTATCTGAATAAATTTGGCGAGGCCTCTCAAACATATAAAACTTACGATCCGGTGAGTGAACTGTATTACGCAGGAATTCGCTACTACAAGAATCTCGGGAACTGGTCGACGTATACCTCCAGCCCCACTACGGCAATGCTTGATGGATTCCCTGTCATTACCGGCACCAGCACAGATCAGAGCAAGGCGTCCGGCTGGGTCGATCCAATTCTGTACAGCTGCCAAAAGAATTTTATCCTGGGGATTGGGGACGTCAATACCCATGCAGATGCCAATCTTCCCGGAAGTACGATCGCAGGCAATAGTGGTTACGAAACCAGCACCATGCCAACCGATACCACCGTGAATGTGACTACTGCAACCAAAATGGTGGGTACGCTGGAGGGAGTTGCCAATCTTGAGACAACGTTTATTTTGGATGGCTCTACCAACTTCATTGCCGGCCTTGCCTACGATTCGCACGTTAACGATATACGGCCAAACAGTTTTAAGAATGCGAATGGAACCAAGAGTGCTATCCAGACTATTTCGACTTATTGGCTGGACGTTCAGGAATATCAAACGTATGCATATAACAATCAGTTTTACTATGCGACGAAATATGGCGGGTTTACCGTACCTGCGAATTTTGTCCCCTATGCCAGTACCAATGCTACAGGCACTTTGACGCTCGGTACTACACCTGCTACCACAACTGCCCTGGCCGATGCTATGTGGCATACGACCACTGACACGGTCACCGGCACAGGGGGCACCAACAAGCGGCCCGATAATTATTTCAGTGCCGGGCAGGCGGATAAAATGGTCAGTGGTTTGCAATCGGCATTTTCGAATATTTCCAATGCGATTACCGCTTCGGGGACTGCCTTTTCAAGCACCTCGGCAAATGTCGCTTCAGGTAGCTTGAGCTATGCCACGCAATATTCGGATAACTGGACCGGGGATGTGATTGCCAGCACGGTCACTTACGATGCAAGTGGAAATCCGACGTATAGCACATTACCGGTGTGGCGAGCGCAGTCTGTATTGCAAGCGCAAACCAGCCGGCAAATTGTGACCTGTTGCACCACCACAGGCGCCGGATTGCCGTTTCAGGTCGCCAATCTGAATGACTCATCGCAGTTGAACAGCCGGACCAACTATGCGTCATTCGCTCAAATTAGCGGGGTTGGGGCTACTTCGCAGTCGGCGGCGAATTACCTGGCCTATTTGCGTGGCAACCAGAGCCTCGAAGCCAGCAGTTCTGGCGGCATATATAGAACGCGTCCTTTTTTGCTGGGCGACATCGTCGATGCCAAGGCAACTGCTGTTGCAGCGCCCGTAAGTTCATTCTCGAACAGTTCGAATCCAGGCTATACCGCTTACCAGAGCAACTATAAAAACCGCGCGACAGTGGTGTACGTTGGCGCAAATGACGGCATGATGCACGCTTTTGATGGCTCTTTAACTACTACCGGCGGCCAAGAGTTGTTTGCCTATGTTCCGAGTTTTGTTTATGGCAGCACAGCCAACGCGTCAACCACCGGCTTGGCCTCACTAGGGCGGCTGGATTTTACCCATCATTTCCTGGTGGACGGTACGCCTCTGGTGTTTGATATCGATACGCATCTGACTAACGTTCAGGTAAATGCGACCAACATGTCGACCGAAGCAAACGCCGCATGGAAGTCGATCCTGATAGGCGGCCTCGGTAAGGGTGGCCAGGGCTATTACGCAATAGACGTCACGGACCCGGCCAGCTGGAGCAGTGAAACTGCCGTGGCCAGCAAGGTCTTGTGGGAATTCACGGACTCCCATATGGGCTACTCTTATGGCGATCCTGTAGTTGTAAAAACCAGCAAATACGGCTGGGTGGTGATTTTGACTTCCGGCTATAACAATGATGACGGCGGCGGTTACTTCTATATCGTCAATCCGGCGAACGGGGCATTGCTGGAGCGCGTAGCCACCGGTGCCGGCACCAGCACCAATCCCGCCGGGCTGGCGCATGCTTCGGCTTACGTTCCCGACTTTACCGATAGTACGGCCGATTCGGTCTATGCAGGCGACTTGCTGGGGAACGTATGGCGACTAGACCTCACACCTTCCAGCGGTGCGTATGCTGCCCCCACCAAGATTGCCACGCTGACAGACTCGTCGGGTGTTGCGCAGCCGGTGACGACGCCGCTGCTGATCGAAATTCAACCAAATGCTTATAAACGCTATGTTCTGGTTGGCACTGGCAAGTTGTTGTCGTTCACAGATATTCCGGTTACGCAGACCCAGACATTCTATTCGATCATTGATGGCACATCCGGCCCTGGTGCGTTCTATACGTCGACCACTTTACCTAAAGGTATTTCATTTCCGATCACCCGCAGCAACATGGTCGCAAATCTCGATATCACGAAAGCGATCGTTGCGAATACGGTGAAACCGATGGGGTGGTACTTTGATCTCAAGGCCGGCGAGCTTGTCAATATTCCCTCTAAGGCTAATTCGGGCATCGTCGCCTTTGCTGGAAATCTACCGACCGGCGACGTCTGCAGCGACACCAGTAGTTCTAATGATTCTTATGCGGTGAGCTTCAGTTCAGGCCAGTCGGTATTGACCGACAGCAGCGGGAATATAATCGCGTCCTATACTGGCCTGGGGGGGCTGATTACAGATCTGGAGATTTATAATGTGGGTGGAAAACTTATTGTTCAGGAAGGTAATTCATCGGGCACGGTTGGCAAAATTCCCGCATCGTTCGGCGGTGCCGGCAGCTTGAAACGCCTGAATTGGCGCGAAATTCCCACCTCCGACTGAGGATGGCAGGAAGAGGCAAGTGGTGATGCTTTGAAGAAAATGGGGGATTGTGCTTCAACGCGATGGAGCGCAGGAAATCGCTGTCTGTCGCTGCTTTCCTTAAGCGTTTCGACCGGCCTGCATTTATTGCTTGTGGTTATGGCGGCCAAAGCAGTGATGTCCGGCCAGCACTTCCGAGAAAATGCTCAGTTGGTGCAAATGACAATGTATGTTGGACTCGACGAGGCGGTTGCCGCCGTCCAGGCTCCAAGCCCCGCATCGGCCGCGCTGCCAATTCATCCGATAACGCCGGTAGTCGCGAGGAAAACGCGGCAAGGTAGCGGAGCGCTGGGCGATGTCATCCCTAAAGCCGGACTGGCCGACCAAGGGAACGATACCCGTGACGAACTACCTTCGACCTTCTTGCCGTCCAGCGAGATGAAGCCTGCGGCGGTACCGGTCTCCGAGCCTGATAGTCAAGTTCTGAACGGAGTACCGAATACCGGCTTGCCAATCCGGCTGCGTCTCTATGTTGACAAGCATGGCGTCGTTAAAGATATCCATGTCCTCCAGGCCGACGAGATGGATGGGTTGGCGGTTGAGCGTCTCGAAGCCATGTTTTATGCCACGGTATTCGTGCCGGCACAACGCAAAGGGGTGGACATGTCTTCCTATATGGACATTGAGGTCAATGTTACGGATTTCACCGGTGTCACGCCGACGCCGGTAGCACCGGTGCGCTAACAGTCTGCGCTCCAAACAGACTGCGCTATGATGGTTGCAGTTATCTAGCGAACCGTCCTCCGGTAACGTAAGCTGGCCGTAATCCTTATATCCGATAAAGGAAGCAAAGTAAAAAATAATCCCTCGATGCTGATTGTCATTGGTGTGATCATATTTTTACCGGGTATTGTGCTGACTTATACTGGTGGCCCGCCGGCGGAGGATGCAGCCGTGGCACAGCAATGCCGTGACTGCTTGACCGCACAAAAAACTGACCAATCCACCCAATCCACCCAATCCACCCAATCCACCATCAAGCGTTGCGACGAAGCCGCATTCGCTGCTGCCATGACCGCCACGGACGCGCAAGCTGCGGCACAAGCGATTAGCGCGGCGAATAATAGCGAGACCGGTGGCGGGATGGTTTCCAAATTCCTGCTTGGCCTTGTAGCCAGCGTTTTTTTGTCGTAAAAAACCTTTCTATCAATCCCCAGTCAGTCGCGCAGCCTTTCGTCGTTGGCATCTTCGAAGGGGATCCCCGAAAAATGGACCTTCTTGCCGGACGCTTGGCCGGCGATAATAAGCCGCACTGCCGGATGCACCTGCAGCACCGGATTAGGCCCGAGCAGCAGAAACTCCGTGCAGACATTGCATCCGCGCAAGGGGGCAGGAAATTCTATGAAACGCAGAGAGAGAAAATGCGCGCCGATTTTGATTTCATTGTTACTGAAGTGTCAGTCAACAATCCGCGTTCCCTGCGCGCGCATCAGCAAGTCGGGTTCAGAGAAATCGCGC
Source organism: Collimonas sp. (assembly GCF_039923675.1). GTDB lineage: Bacteria > Pseudomonadota > Gammaproteobacteria > Burkholderiales > Burkholderiaceae_D > Collimonas. The sequence continues at coordinate 1,356 of NZ_JBDTCG010000008.1, read as the reverse complement.
ATGGCGGCGTCGATGCGGTGGAATGGTGCGTGGTTGCATGGGACTGGAGTTAATCAGTCTCCCTTCCCGAATAATGGCATATTTATTGCATAAGACGGCAAGCACGTCCGCGCGGCCCGATCGCGGTTACACTGCCTGAAGCGCCGAGACTATCCCTGCCTCGAACATCTTTATCCAGGTGAATCTGATGAGACTTGCAAAACTACTGCTTCTGCTGTTCCTCAATATATTTGTCGTGGGCGCACAGAATGCGCGCGCCGACGGCTTGAGCGATGTCCAGAAACGCGGCATCCTGCGGGTAGCCGTGCCGCAGGATTTCGCGCCGTTCGGTTCCGTCACGCCGGACTTGAAATTGCAAGGACTCGACATCGACGTTGCGGCGCTGCTTGCCAAGAATATGGGTTTGAAGCTGGAGCTGGTGCCAGTCAGCAGCGCTAACCGCATCGCCTATCTGCAGACGCACAAAGCCGATCTGGTGATATCCACCTTGGGCAAGAATGCCGAACGCGAAAAAGTCATCGCCTTTTCGCAGCCGTATTCCCCCTATAACAATAGCGTTTTCGGCCCGGCGGGGATCAAGGTCTCAGGTCCCGCCGACCTGGCAGGAAAAACCATCGGCGTCGCACGCGGAACCTTTCAGGACAGCCAGCTAACCGACACGGCGCCGGCGAGCGCCACCATCAAGCGCTATGAAGACAACAATGGCATGATCTCGGCATATTTGTCCGGGCAGGTGCAACTGGTTGGCACCGGCGATTTTGTCGCCGTTGCGTTGGCGGAAAAAGTGGCTGGAAACAAGCCGCAAATGAAATACGTCATCCAGGAATCGGCCTGCTACGTAGGCCTGCTCAAGGAAGAGCCAGCGTTGATGGCGAGCGTCAATGCTGCGCTGACACAAGCGAAGAAGAATAATGAACTGAATGGCATTGTGCAAAAATGGTTGAGTGTGCCATTACCTGGAAAATTGGCAAAACAGTTTGAATAACCTGTTTTGCCAAGATCCTTCAATCATCAATTCTGCCATTCTTCGGGCGGGGCGATCATTGAAGCAATAGCACTAAGGCCGGCGGGGCGCCAAGTAAAGTGCGAATGAAGCGGTTGGCATACGGCAGCCGCCTCGTTTGCAAGAATCAAATGGAAAGTTCGGACTCGACATCGGCGACCTTGCGGCGCGCCAGCGCGAGATTCGCACGATCCTTGACCAGCACCAGGTAGACGAACAGGCCGCCGGCGGATTCGACCGGACGGATGATGTGGTACTGCTTGGTCAGCGTGATCAGGATGTCTTCAATCTTGTCGCTGATATTGAGCGATTTCATGGTGTTCAGCTTCGCTCGCACCACTTCCGTGTTACCG
>NZ_JBDTCG010000007.1:0-87286 GCF_039923675.1 Collimonas sp. | reverse complement strand
GTGGCGCCTGAGCCGCCGGCGCCACCTGCGGCCTTGAGTGACGGCATTGCCTTGTATAACAAGGGCAGCTATAGCGCTGCTGTGAAGCGCCTCGCCAATGCGCCGGAAATCTGGTCGGCTGAGATTGGCTTCCAGACCGAAGCCTTGAAATACATGGCGTTCAGCTATTGCGTCACTTCCAGGAAGAAGCTGTGCCGGCAGCAGTTTGAAAAGGCCTTGAGACTGGATCCGAATTTCGACCTGGCGCCGGGAGAAAAAGGCCATCCGCTGTGGGGTCCGGTGTACAACCAGGCCAAGCGCAGCGTGGCGGCCAGCGCCAAGAAGTAATGGTTTGAACGGCCGCCAGCCGGAGGCCGCACCGTCAGCGCCGAAACGCCGGCGCTGAAAAACCCGGCAGCAACGGGATTTTTTCGCTCAGGAATTGCATGAACAGCGTGGCGCGCAAGGATTGATAGCGACGCGACGGATACAGCAGCGAAGCTTCCTGCCCGGGCGTGCTCCAGGCCGGCAGAATCCGCTGTAGCTGGCCTGATTCGAGTAAATCGTGCACCAGCCAGGACGGACAGATCCCCAGGCCGGCGCCCATCATGAAACTCTCGCGTATCGCCATCGAGCTGTTCACCTGATAGCGGCTGCGCGTAACAATCTCTACCGTACCCTCGGGGCCGCTAAGCGTCGTCACTTCGCCATTCGCCGGCCGCGCAAAGCCGATGTAGCGATGCACGGCGAGATCATCGGGAGTCCGGATTTCAGGATGACGCTGCAGGTAGGCCGGCGCCGCCACCAGATAGCGTTCCGCACTGGCGATCTTGCGCGCGATCATGTTCGGCGGCAGCGAGCCGGCCAGGCGCAATGCGACATCGACGCCGTCCTCCACCAGATCGACAAAACGGTCATTCAATATCAGCTCGACTTCAATCTCGGGATACAACGCCAGAAATTCCAGTACCAGCGCATTCAGCCGCAGCTGGCCCAGGCCGAGTGGTGCGTTGACGCGCAGCAGTCCGGCCGGCCGTTCGGTCAGGCCGCGGGCGTCGCTGACGGCTTCGTTGAATTCTTCGAGCACCCGTTTGGCGCGCGTATAGAAACGCCGTCCCTGCGCGGTTGGCTTCAGGCTGGTGGTGCTGCGTTCCAGCAGCCGCACGCCGAGCTCCTTCTCCAGCGCGGCGATGATTTTGCTGATGGTCGGCTGCGTGCTGTGCTGCTCGCGCGCCACTGCCGACAGGCTGCCGAGCTCGACCGCCCGGACGAAGCTGCGGCAGGCTTTGATCTGATCCATATCATTCCAATTTGGAATAGGTAATATGCGATTATGATCTCTAGTACGATGGTTGTGAATAGCCTATCTTGAGTTATAGCTTGGTCTCATAGCTTGATCTGTATCGAATCCTCGATGGATCCACTTGGAGTCTTGCATGAATATTCAAAAAATCCTGGCAACCTTGGCCTGCCTTTCCGGGTTCACCAACGTCGCCTTGGCTGCCGCTCCAGCACTGGAAGAGTCCTCTGCCACGCTGCATTGGATCCCCAGCTGGATTGCCAGTCCGCAGCCGGTGTGGGAGCCCGGTTTTGCCTTGCCGACCAACATCCCCGCTAGCTTATCGAACCAGACCATACGCCAGATCGCCCGGCTCAGCATCGGCGGCAAGCACGTCCGGATCACCTTGTCGAATGAATACGGGACCACGCCGCTGACAATCGGCGCGGCGCATATCGCGCTCGCCGGCGATGCTTCGGCGATCGCCACAGGCTCGGACCGGGCGCTTACCTTCGGCGGTCGCACGTCGGTGACGATTGCGCCGGGCGCGCCGGTGGTTAGCGATCCGGTTGACCTGGAGATTGCGCCGCTGGCGGAGGTCGCGGTCAGTCTTTATCTGCCACAGGCCACGGCGCTTACCACCTTCCACTGGGATGGCAAGCAGAGCGCCTATATCGCGCCGGGTAACCTGGTCGCTGCTGCCGCCATCAAGAGCGATGTCAGTATTGAAGCGCGCTTGTTCCTCAGCACGATCCTGGTCGATGCGCCCGCTTCTAGCAGGGTGGTGGCGACTTTCGGCGATTCGATTACCGACGGCGCCGGTTCCACTTCCAACCGCAACCAGCGCTGGCCCGACTTGCTGGCGCAACGGCTGGCCGGACAACAGGTCGCCGTGTTGAATGCCGGGATTTCCGGCGCCAGGATCTTGAGCGACAAGATGGGTGTCAATGCACTGGCGCGCTTTGACCGCGATGTGCTGAGCCAGCCGCATCTCGATACGGTGATCCTGCTGATGGGTATCAACGACATCGGCTGGCCGGGCAGCAGCCTGGGTCCCTCCGACCCGGCGGTTTCGGTGGACCAGCTGATCGCCGGCTACCGGCAACTGATCGCGCGTGCCCATATGCGGCATGTGCGGATAGTCGGCGCCACCCTGACGCCGTTCGAGGATTCCTTGCATGGTTCGGATTTGCATGGCTACTATACGCTGGCCAAGGAGCAGAGCCGGCAAGCGGTGAATCAATGGATACGCGGTAGCGGCGAATTTGACGCGGTCATCGATTTCGACGCCATCACCAGGGACCCGCAACATCCGCGGCGCTATCTGCCGGCCTATGATTCAGGCGATCATTTGCATCCTGGCGACGCCGGCTACCGGGCCATGGCCGAGGCTATCGACTTGACTAGGCTTTTACAGAATGGTCAACGCTGACCGGGCGTTGCGACAACTGGTTATCATGGGAGACCATGCGGATTTGAAATAGGTCTTTAACTCTAATCGGGACTAAAACCGCGCTGTTGCAGCGATTTGGAGGGATTTTTCAGGTAGATTCCAGCCCTGTAGCTGATAGAAAAATCCTCGCGGCCTCTCAAAAAACCTATAAAAGACCTATGTCCCATCCTGTCTATCCTCATCTGCTCGCCCCTCTCGATCTCGGTTTCACTACGCTGAAAAACCGGGTGGTGATGGGGTCGATGCACACCGGCCTGGAAGACCGCTTTTTCCATTATGGCAAGCTGGCCGAATATTTCCGGGCACGCGCCAAAGGTGGTGTCGGCCTGATCGTGACCGGCGGCCTGTCGCCTAACCGGCAGGGCTGGCTGCTGCCTTTCGGCGGCACCATGAACAGTTTTGGCGATGTCTATAATCACCGGCGACTGACCAGCGCGGTGCATGAGGAGGACGGCAAGATCGTGATGCAGATTTTGCATGCCGGCCGCTACGGCTACCAGCCGTTGGTGGTGTCGGCCTCGGCCATCAAGTCGCCGATCTCGATGTTCAAGCCGCGTGCGCTGACCGAGCGCGGCATCCAGTCGACCATCGACGCCTATGTGCGTAGTGCGAAGCTGGCGCAGCGGGCCAATTACGATGGCGTCGAGATCATGGGCAGCGAAGGTTATCTACTCAATCAATTCCTGTCGCCGCGCACCAATCGTCGTAGCGATCGCTGGGGCGGAAATATCGAGAACCGCATGCGGCTGGCGATCGAGATTGTGCAGCGTATGCGCGAGGCGGTGGGTGAGCGCTTCATCATCATGTATCGCTTGTCGCTACTCGATCTGGTCGAGGGCGGCAATACCGGAGAGGAGGTGGTGGCGGTGGCGCAGGCGTTGGAAAAGGCCGGCGTGACGCTGATCAACACCGGCGTCGGCTGGCACGAAGCGCGGATTCCGACCATCGTCACTTCGGTGCCGCGCGGCGCTTTTCGTGAAGCGACAGCCCGTCTCAAGCGCAGCGTCGGAATTCCGGTGATTGCCTCGAATCGCATCAACACACCGGAAGTGGCGGAGCAGATCCTGGCCGAGGGCGATGCCGACATGGTGTCGATGGCGCGGCCATTCCTGGCCGATCCGGAATTTGTGCTGAAGGCGCAGCAGAATCGCGCCGATGAAATCAATACCTGCATTGCCTGCAACCAGGCTTGCCTGGATCATACCTTCCAGAACAAGCGCGCCAGCTGCCTGGTCAATCCGCAGGCTTGCCATGAAACCGAACTGGTTTACCGGCCGGTCGTCAAGGCGCGGCGGGTGGCGGTGGTCGGCGCCGGGCCGGCGGGTCTGTCAGCGGCCAGCGTGGCGGCCGAGCGGGGACATCAGGTGATCTTGTTCGAGGGCGCGGCGCAGATCGGCGGGCAGTTCAATATCGCCATGCGGATACCGGGCAAGGAAGAATTCAGCGAGACGATTCGTTATTTCCAGCATCGTCTCAAGCGGACTGGCGTGGAGCTAAAATTGAATCATCGGGTCAGCCGCCAGGAACTGGAGGCGCTTGGTTTTGACGATGTGATTGTGGCGACCGGCGTTGCGCCGCGCAATTTGCGGATTCCGGGGATTGAGCATCCCATGGTGTTGTCTTATCTGGATGTGTTGCAGCGTAAAGCGCCGGTCGGCAAGCGGGTGGCTGTGATCGGGGCCGGCGGGATTGGTTTCGATCTGTGTGAGTTTTTGCTGCACGATGCGGATGTGCCTTTGCCGGTTCCGATTGCTGCGTGGATGGATGAGTGGGGTGTGGATCCGTTGGCTATGGAGTCGGGGGGATTGCGGCCGGCGGCGCTGGTTGTGCCGGTGCGGGAGATTCATTTGCTGCAGCGTAAGCAGAGCAAGGTGGGGGCCGGGCTGGGTAAGACTTCGGGCTGGGTGCATCGGAGTGTGCTGCAGCGGAATGGCGTGCAGATGCTGGCGGGGGTTGATTATCAGCGGGTTGATGATCGGGGTTTGCATATCGCCGTGGGTGGCGTCAGCCGGTTGCTGGAGGTGGATAACGTGGTGATTTGCGCGGGACAGGAGTCTTTGCATGAACTGATTCCGGCGGAGTTGATTTTGCCTGGCAAGCCTGGCGAGCCGGTTAAAACCAAAGCGCAGCAAACCGGCTTGTGTTATCACGTGATTGGCGGGGCATCGTTTGCCAGCGAGCTGGATGCCAAGCGTGCAATACGTGAGGGCGCGGAATTGGCAGCAACGCTGTAGTTAAATGGGGTCAGAGTTTTTTTACGACAGCTTTATCGTCGTAAATTACTCTGACCCCTTTTAACTGGCTACGGAGTACGTGCGTTAGTAAATAAAGAATTTGCTGCTCCGTGGATGCTTGCCGGGGGTAGCCCGGCAGCTACTCACTTTCTTTTGCTTGCCTGCGCGGCCCGGCCAAAAGAAAGTAAGCAAAGAAAAGGCGACCGCAAAGCCCTTGCCTTCCCTTCGGTCAGGTCCCCAAAAGAGGCGCGTGGCAAGTTCTCAATGCGGGGTACTTCAAAAGCAACTGCAACCGCAACCGCAACCGCAACCGCAACCGCAACCGCAACCGCAACCGCAACCGCAACCGCAACCGCAACCGCAACCGCAACATCAAAGGCTATCGCCCCCGGCGGGGTTATCTGGCTTGTCTTTCTTTGTGTGCTGAACGGTGTCGCCAGATTTGTTATGATCATTGTTCTTCACTCCCACAAGGAAAACAATTCATGACTACCAGCCAACCCGCTGCGCAGCAAACTCCTCCTCAATTACTGGGGCTTTATCCGCCGCTGGAACCGTTCAAGTCGGGTCTGCTGGATGTGGGTGACGGCCATCAAGTTTATTGGGAATTGTGTGGCAATCCTGAAGGAAAGCCGGCGGTGTTCTTGCATGGGGGGCCGGGGGGCGGGTGTAATGCGGACCATCGGCGCTTGTTCAATCCCGAAAAATATTGCGTCATGCTGTTCGATCAGCGCGGTTGCGGGCGCTCTACGCCGCATGCCAATCTTGAGGCGAATACCACCTGGCATCTGGTGGCCGATATCGAGCGGTTGCGGGAAATGGCCGGGGTCGATAAGTGGCAAGTATTCGGTGGCTCGTGGGGCAGTACCCTGGCCTTGGCGTATGCGGAAAAACATCCCGGGCATGTCAGTGAACTGATTTTGCGCGGGATATTTACCGGGCGCCGTGAAGAGATACAGTGGTATTACCAGGACGGCGCATCGCGCCAGTTTCCGGACAAGTGGGAAAATTTCGTCGCGCCGATTCCGCCGGCGGAAAGGCATGAGATGGTGCAGGCTTACAGCCGTCGCCTGACCGGCAGCGATGAGACGGCCAAGCTGGCTGCCGCCAAAGCCTGGAGCGTGTGGGAAGGCAGCACGGTCAAGCTGTTGCCCGATCCGTCGCTGGCCGAGGCGCATGAGAATCCGGAATTTGCGATCGCTTTTGCGCGCATCGAAAATCATTATTTCATCAACGAGTGTTTCTTTGAAGACCAGCAGTTGCTGCGCGATGTCGACCGGCTGCGCGGCATTCCCGGCGTCATCGTGCAGGGGCGCTACGACGTCTGCTGCACGCCGAAAACGGCGTGGGAATTGCATAAGGCCTGGCCGGAAGCAGAGCTGCATATTGTCGAGGATGCCGGCCATGCGTATAGCGAACCGGGTATCTTGCACCAACTGATCAAGGCAACCGATAAATTCGCCGGCTGACGAGATGGCCGCGGCCGGAGTGCGCCATGCATTCCAGCTGCATTGTGCGCAACGACGGTTTGTTCTGGGGACCGGTATGTTACGACCACCTCGCTTGTTTTCTGCACTGAGCGCCCTGCTGGCGACGCTTGCGCTGGCGTCCCCGGTTCGCGCTGAAACCTTGAAAAACTGGTTCAACGATCCTTTCATCCAGGTCCGTAGCGCCGTGCCGGATTGTCCACCGCCACTGGGGCCTCTGGTGAACGAAGCAGAGGCGCATCTGGAATCCCACTGGCGTACCGAACGCGGCACCAGCTGCTGGCTTGCCGGGCAATGCAGCAAGCCGAATTCTTATCTATATGACGCGCCGATTGCGCATGCGGTGCAGGTCCATTTTGCCAATGATCCGGCGTTTGCCCGCAGCAGTTTGTGGTTGACGTTCCAGCGACGCTTTGTCTTGGTTGAAGGTTGCAGCGCCGATCCCGCCATGACTGCCGCCGCGCTGGAAGCATTTGTCCGCGCCGAGCCCGATGTGGAGCGCGTGATCGTGAATTTGCGCGCACCGGGCCAGAGTAAAGCGCCCTATCCGCTGGCGTCGCCCTGACTACTCTTACTCGATGCGCGCCGCGCCTGATTTGGCCGAGTAGCCGTCGTTCAGTGTCTTGAGAAAAGCGATCAGGTCGCCGATGTCTTCATCGTTGAGCGCCGGCGCCTGGCCTGCCTTGCGGTTGAGCGGTGCGTCGAGGCTATCGATATTGTCGCGATAACGCCGCGGCAGATCGTCGAACTTGACTACCTTGCCTTTGACCTTGGGGTACCACTTGCCAGGATCGGTATCGCGTTCCACATAAAAATGCAGCATGTCCTCCAGCGTATGGAAGCGGCCGTTATGAAAGAAAGCACCACGCGTCGCCACATTGCGCAAGGTGGGCGACTTGAACATGCCGCAAAATTCCGCTTCTTTCGCCATGTCCTTGCGGTCCGGCCCGCAGATGCCGAGGTCGACGTAGTCTGGGTTGTGGTTCGCCGCGATTTCAGGATTGCGCGGCACGCCCAGCGCCTGGAAGCCGAAATCGGTGAACTGCGCGGGTCGGCCTCCCGGCCCCGGCGTATCGATGTGGCACTTGGCGCAATTGCCCTTGTCGGGATTATTGAACAAGCCGTAACCGCGCAATTCGGCTGGCGTGAAATCAGCGTTGCCGGCCATCGCAGCGTCGAACTTGCTGGTGTAAGGATGGAAGCTGGCGTCTTCGGTCTGGAACGCCTCCAACGCCAGCGTCGCCTTTTCCAGCGCCGCCGCCGGTTGGTCGAAGATGCCGGCGCCATACACTTGCCGTAACTGCGCTGCATAGGCGGTCGTCTGCAGTCTGGCGACCACCTCTGCAGGATTCCGGTTCGCCATCTCGTTCACATTGAGCAAAGGAATCAACGCCTGTTCATGCAAGGAATCGACCGCGCCGTCATGCGTAAAGCCGCCGGTCGGCCCCTCGTCTTCGGTATCGTCCGGCCCCGGCACGTAATAATGACGGGTGAACTTGGGCGTGAAACCCAGGTACCGCAACGACGGCGTCGCGCGCGTGCCCTGCCGCTGCATATCGGAGCCGCCCAGCTGCACCGCCAGGTTGTTAGGCGGACCATATGCGTGATCGGGACTGTGGCAGGTAGCGCAAGACATCGTACCGGAAGCCGACAGCGACGCATCGAAGAATAATTGCTTGCCTAGCTGCGCCGCCGCGCTCAGGGTGGCCGCCGGCTCAGGATAGCGCACCCACATTTTCAAGGCAGGCTTCGGCGCTGCCGCCACTGCTGCAACCCGCGCCGGCGTATCGCCATCATGGCAAGCACTCAACAGCACCGCAGCCGCAGCCAACGCCAGCCATCCGGCAGCGCTGTAAAAATACCCGATACCAAACTCACTATGATTGCTACTCAAGACTATCAATCCATTCCAATATATTCACCAAAAATCAATTAGGGTCAGAGTCGCTCGGATAGAGTCGAATATTGCGCACTGGCTATATTCCACTCTATCCGAGCGACTCTGACCCCAATTAAAGGAACTTAGAAGTTGAACATGGCCATCAGGTCGCCGATGGCGGTGGTGTTGACCGGACGGTACTGGTCGGCGGCGACGCTGACCGGGTTGGGCAGGTTGTCGCGGCTGCGTGGCGACAGTGGCGGCAGACGCCAGTTGCGTTCGATGAATTTCAGCACCGACGAATGATCGTAGTAGGTGTGATCGACAAAGCCGGCGCGGGCATACGGCGATACCAGCAGGAACGGAATGCGCGGGCCGTCGCCGAAGAAGTCGACGTTCTGGATGTAGCCGCTGTCGAAATGGCCGCCGCCTTCATCGGTGGTGACCAGGATCGCGGTGTGTGCCCACAGCGTTGGATTGGCCTTGACCTTGGCGATCAGGTCTTGCAGGAAGGCTTCATAGCGTGCCGGCGCAGAGTAGCCAGGGTGGCCGCTGTCGAGGTTCTTCGGCACCACGAACGAGACCGCCGGCAAGCTGCCCTTGGCGATATCGCTATAGAACGTGGTCAAGCCGGCCAGGCTGGATTTCAGGCCGCTGTTCATGACGTTGCTGGAGGCTACCAGCGGATCGCCGATGGCGTTGTACTGCGCAGCTTGCGCAATCGCTACCGGGAAACCGAGGGCGGCGGCGTCGGCCGTTACGTCGGCGATTTCACGGCCGCCGGTATACCATTTCCAGGCGACATTTTTCTTCGCCAGGCCTTCGGCGATGGTCGGTACGGTTTGCGGCGGGTAGTTGTAATTATTCGGGCCGATCGGTTGAACGTTGCCGTTCATGTCGTAACCGGGATTGTAATTGTTGACCAGGTAGTATTTACCGGCATCGCAATTACTCTTGACCTTCTTGCCGCTGAGGAATGCCAGAATCGTGCCGACTCCCGGCTGGCTGGCATCCGAGCAATTGACGTAGGAGCCGCCCTGATAGCCGTCCTGCGAATAAAAGTTGGGAGTTTGCGCCAGCGGATTCGGATTCTCGATCTGGTTCGCGGGTGGTGTGCCGACCGCGCCGCCGTTATTGAAATACGGCAGGTCACCGGTGGATATGGTGAAGAAGTTGGCGCCGGTGCCGCCCATGATGCCTTGGTGATAGTTATCGCTCAGCGCATATTGCCGGGCCAGCGATTTGAAGAAAGGCGCATCGCCGCTAGCCATGTTGAGGAAGCCCATCAGTTCACCGCCCTGGCCGGGATTGCTCGGGGTGATGCCCTTGGTATCGCCGCCCTGGCCGACTGTCGCCGCCACCCAGGTAAACAGATCCAGCTTGGAATTGTCGCCGCCGGTCTGCTGCCACATCTGGAAAAAACGATGCACCGGATCGCCGGTCTGAGCGCTTGCCGCCGTCCCGTAAGGCACGTACTTGGTCAGCTGGAACGGGCCGCTTGGCAGGTTGCCCGGAAAGCGGGTATCCGGCACACCACCCGGATCCTGGAAGGTCGGTGGTTTGAGTTCACCGATCGCAGTCGGTTGCGGCAAGGTGGCGTAGGCGGTGGAGCGGGTCGGGTTGATCGTATAGGCGGTTTGCGTCGCGCCCTGGTTTTGCATGGCCAGGCTGAAGTTCGGGCCCGGCGTGCCGTCGGCGTTGATGATGCCTTGCGACAATAAATTTTTCACGGTTTGGCCGCTTGGCGGCTGGTACGCGCCAAACACCGCATCGAAGGTCTGGTTTTCGCCGACGACCACGATGACGTTTTGGATCGGCGTTGTGGTCGGACCACTATTCAGCGCCACCAACGACTGGATCGCGGTTGCCGGCAACGCGCCGCTCACATTGCCGGTAGCCGGAATCGTCAGCACGGCGCGGTTGGCGTCAGCGCCTACCGCGATCTGGCCGGTGTGGACGGTAAAGCGGGCCAGGTCGAACAGATTGTCGAGCGGATCGCTGGCAATGGCTTGATACGTGGTGCTGCCGATCGGGTCGGCGGTTTCGCTGGCGGGCACGCCCATCGCAGTAAACAAGGCTTGCAGCGGCAAGGAGACGTCGCTGACCGCTTGCGCAATGCTGGCGGAACTGATTTTCGCCGCGCTGATTTGCGCAGCAGTCGGGCTGCCGCCAGGGATCAGGCCGAGCACGCGCTGTGTCACCAGCGAAGTCAGTGGATTCAGGTTGGCTTGTATCGCATTGCCGGCGCCGCTCGGATTGATGACAGAGGACAAGGTGGCGGCGCTGCCGTCGGCATCGTTAAACGGCGCGGTCAGGACAAAAGGACCGGTGCCTTTCAACGGCAGGGTGAACTTGCCATTGCCATCGGTCAATGCCGTCTGCACATTCTGGCCGCTGCCGTCTGTGATGGTCACCGTCACGCCCACCAACGCTTTGCCGGTAGCGGCGACGCCGCTTACCATGGTGCCGCCGCTGAGGGAATTGCTGCTGCTGCTGCTGCTGCCGCCGCTGCAGCCGCACAGATAAGCGAGCGTTGCGCATGCCAGCGCCAGGGAATGAAGTTTCATGAATTATCTTGTTGTCGGATGGTTGAGTTGTCGGGCCAAAAAGCAGGCGTGGCGGGCGTGCGCAGCATGCGCTTGAGTAATCTTCTATTGTTACAAGCAAATATGACTGCCTGATGTCAGGAAACTTTAGGGTTTGCGAAAAACAACAAACCGTTTAGAGTAGGTTGTCCATTGCGCCGGATTAATTATTGTGTTGCATGGTGTTGTTGTGTGGAAATAAAAGGTGGTCTATGAAAACGTCTCTGATGTCCTTGCTGCTGATTGCCTTGCTGGTTTCAGACAGGGTGCTGGCCGATGACATGCCGATGTCGATGGCGGACATGCTGGCCGACAAGGACGTGATGCAAGCGGCCAATGCATGCTTGTCCAGGCATCCGAAAGGCGACAATATTTTTGTTGAAAACGTCTATCCGATGAACCGCGGCCTGGTGGGCATCGTCACCGCCGATGGTTCCGGCCGCCGCTACGATTGCAACGCCGATCTTGAGACTGGAAAAGTGCGCGGCAGCGAGCCGATCATCGAACCGCGCGGGCCTTTGTTCGTGTCGGTGCGGCAGATGCCGGCGCCACCCAAGGGAGAATGTTTTGCCAGTAATCCGATAGTGATCGGCAAGCAATTGCAAGGCTGGATGCTGGTACAGACGGGGAAATGTAGCGGGGTTTCGTGGAATGGCATCGCCGTCGCGGCGAAAGGTTCATAAAGACCGCTCTGCCAGAAGCAAGGAATCCAGCTGAATTCCGTTAGAATATCTGCAATATAACTGCAGTAGCCACTCGCAGCTGCGCGGCCATTTTTATCGCGGGCCGGCGTTGCCAATGTTCACCGATAAGGTTCGCCCAGCCAACATGCATTCTCTCCACGAACTGACGACTTCCTACGCTGCGTACCAGCAAGAGACAAATATCAGGACTGCGCTGGATCTTATCGACAAACTGCGCTTTGCCGGCAAGGCGGACGACGCGATCGACCTGGCGTCGAAATGGTCGGATACTGCTGCAGCGCCGATATCGCGTGCGCAGTTGGCTTACGCCATGAGCTGCCTCGGCATGCTCGTGCCGGCCGAACGCATTTTGCAAGAGGTGCTGCCGCAATTCGAGACCGATGGCGAGACCCGCTATCAGCTCCTGCTGGAGCTGGCGATCGTGAAATATTGCATGGGCAAGTTCCATGAGGCGCATTTGCTGCAACGCACGTTGCACCAGCCGGAATGGTGCGAAATATGGACCCGGCTGGTTTCTCCAAATCACGATAACAACTGGTTTTTACCACATAAGGACAAGGTGCTTTACGACCAGCCGGTAGCCGGTAAAACCATCATGATCGCCGGTGAAGGCGGCGCCGGCGATTTGCTGCTGTTTTCCCGCTACGTGAAAAGGCTGCAGCAAGAGGGCGCGGCGCTGATTTATTGCCATGTGCCTCCTGCGCTTCAAAGCCTCATGGTAAATAGCGGCTTGCCGATCGTGGCTGTCGACGACACCTTTAGCCAGATGGCCGAGTGCGATTTTGTCACCTGGACCTTCGCATTGTTTACTCGTTACCAGAAGAGTCCGTATTTCCCGGCGGCGGAAGAAAGCTATCTGGCGCTCTCGGCCAGCCATGCGCTAGCCGACGGCCTGCAGGAAAAGCTGCGCCGGAGCGGCAGCGGCCGGCGCCGGATCGGGCTGGTCTGGCGCAGCGCCACCCAGGTGCGCCACGAGCCGTATCGTTCCATGGATCTGCAGGCATTGGTGCCGTTACTGGAAAGCGCCGACGCCGATTTTTTCTCGCTGCAGGTAGACATTTTGAGCGAAGAGGAAAAAGTGCTGATGGAGCGCCACCAGATCGTCGACCTGGCCCCTCACCTGGCTTCGTTCGAAGACAGCGCGCATGTGCTGGAGCAGCTTGACTTGCTGATTTCTGTCGATTCGGCGCCGGCGCACCTGGCCGGCGCGCGCCAGCGGCCGGTATGGCTGGTGCTGGCAGGGTCCTGCGACTATCGCTGGTACGATTGTCAGCGCTTCACGCCCTGGTATTCTTCCATGCGACTGTATCGCCAGGCCAGACTTGGCGACTGGCAGCCGGTGGTGGCAGCGATGAGCGCCGACCTGTCGGCGCAAATCCCGGCATAGTCTTAGGTCAGCCGGTTGTCGAACGCCTTGGGGAAGATAAAGCCGCGACCGCCACATTAGCGATAAGCAGAGTGCCGGTTTTAGGTAGAATCCATGGGTAAAATAAAATCACTGGAGCTGCTGCGGGAACCGCCGCCACCGGACAAATCCGCATAAAACGTGGAGCCGTGGGCGCAAGGCGGGGATAATGCGGCACTTCAGCCACTTGAATCCGGGAGATAAAATGCAGATCAATGCCAAAGCCACGTTGCTTGCCGCCGCTATTACCTTGACGCTGGCCACCACCGTGCAGGCGCAGGAACAAGTCGTGAAGATTGCCCACGTCGGCCCGATCACCGGCCCGGTCGCCCATGTCGGCAAGGATAATGAAAACGGCGCGCGCATGGCGATCGACGACCTCAACGCCAAACACCTGGTGATCGGCGGCAAAAAGATCAAATTCGTGTTGCAGGCCGAAGATGACGGCAGCGATCCGAAGCAGGCGACCAGCGTCGCCCAGAAGCTGGTGGACGCCAAAGTGGCGGCGGTGATCGGTCACCTGCAATCCGGGACTTCGATTCCCGCTTCGAAGATTTATTTCGACGCCGGCATTCCGCAGATTTCGCCCTCCGCCACCAGCACCAAATATACCGAACAAGGCTTCAACACCACTTTCCGCGTGGTGGCTAACGACTCCCAGCTCGGCGCCGCAATGGGGCGCTATGCCGCCAAAACCTTGCACGCCAAGAAGGTTGCAGTCATCGATGACCGCACCGCTTACGGCCAGGGTCTGGCGACTGAATTCCTCAAGGACGCCAAGGCCAATGGCGTCGATATCGTCTCGACCCAATAC
Organism: Collimonas sp.; assembly: GCF_039923675.1. Classification (GTDB taxonomy): domain Bacteria; phylum Pseudomonadota; class Gammaproteobacteria; order Burkholderiales; family Burkholderiaceae_D; genus Collimonas. The sequence continues at coordinate 73,467 of NZ_JBDTCG010000007.1, read as the reverse complement.
ACCAACGACCGCGCCACTGATTTCAGCGCCATCCTGACCGCCGTCAAAGCCAGGCAGCCGGACCTGATTTTCTTCGGCGGTATCGACGCCAGTGCAGGCACCATGCTGCGGCAGATGCGCCAGCTCGGCATTACCGCCAAATTCATGGGTGGCGACGCCATCTGCACCGGGGCGCTGCCACGTCTGGCCGGCGAAGGCCTGCTGGATGACCAAGTGTATTGCGCGATTGCCGGCGGGGTTGAAAACCAGGCACCGCTGGACGCATTCAAGGCTGCCTACAAGCAGAAATACAATGCCGACATTGTCCAGTATGCCCCTTACACCTACGATGCCGTGATGATCATCGCCAAAGCCATGCAAGAAGCCAATTCGGTCGATCCGAAGCAGTATTTGCCGAAGCTGAGCAAGATCGAGTACACCGGCGTCACCGGCAAGATTGCGTTTGACGACAAGGGCGATATCAGGAACGGCACGCTGTCGATTTACACCTTCCGCAATGGCCAGCAGGTTTTGCTGTCGCTGACCAAGTAAGCAAGTAAGGCGTAGGACCAGGCGCTGGCGGCGCGACGGGATATCAGGAGGCGATATTGGCACAGGCAGCAAGTCGTACCGGACGCTTATTCATGCTGATGGATGCATTGCGCAGCTATCGGCGGCCGGTCACTGCGGCCCGCCTGGCCGAGGATTTGTCGGTCTCGGTGCGCACCATCTATCGCGATGTGCAAACCTTGGTAGAACTCGGCGCGCCACTGGAAGGTGAAGCCGGACTCGGCTATGTACTGCGTTCCGGATTTTTCCTGCCGCCGCTGATGTTCAGCGAGGATGAGTTGGAAGCGTTGGTGCTGGGCGCGCGCTGGGTCCAGCGCCAGGGTGACGCCGGTCTGACGCAAGCCGCCGCCAATGCGCTCAGCAAAATCGCCACTGCTTCCCCTGCCGACCTGCGCGACAACATGGCGAACATGGGTTTGTGGGCCGCCAGTTTCGCTCAGGAGCCGGTCAATAATCTCGCGTTGGGGCCGATCCGCGAGGCGATCCGGCGTCAGCACAAGCTCAGCATCAGTTATCGTGACGAACGCGGCAGCGCCACCGAACGCCTGATCTGGCCGATTGCGCTGGCTTTTTTCGAGGGCAAGCGGCTGGTGATCGGCTGGTGCGAACTGCGCAGCGGCTTCCGCCATTTCCGCTGCGACCGGATCAACCAGCTGACAGCCACCAGGCAGCGCTATCCCGAACACCGCAGCGTGCTGCTGCAGACCTGGCGGCGTGAAAATCCGTTCACCGAAGACCGGTAAAAATCACTTGTCATAACACTACTGACACAGACTGTCAGCAGCCCGGGACTAAGATGCTTCATCGCTTCAACCACCCCGGGAGATTTCATCATGCGCCTCTATCATCATCCGATTTCATCGAACGCCCGCCGCGCCGTCATGACTGCGCATCACTTGCAGCAACCGGTGGAGCTGGTGCTGCTGGACCTCTCCAGCGGCGACCAGCGCAAACACCTGCTGAGCATCAATCCGAACGAGAAAATCCCGGTGCTGGTGGATGGCGATTTCATCCTGTGGGAATCCTGCGCGATCATGCAATACCTGGCCGACAAGACCCCGGGCCAGGCCGTCTATCCTACTGAATTGCGGGCGCGGGCCGACGTCAACCGCTGGATGTTCTGGTCGGCTCAGCACCTGGCGCCGGCGATCGCGATTTTTTACTGGGAAAATTTCATCAAGGGACTGATCGGCGCCGGCCAGCCAGACCAGGTGGAGCTCAGGCGCGGCGCGGTCGACCTGGAATCGTTCGCCACCGTGCTGGACGGCCATCTGGCGCGCCGCCAGTGGGTCTGCGGCGACGGACTGACGCTGGCCGACATCGCCATCGCCGCGCCACTGATGGCGGCTGGCCCGGGCCGGGCGCCCTTGGAGCAATACCGCCATCTGCAAGCCTGGTTCAACCGCATGCAAGAGCTGGATGCATGGCGCCAGACCGAGTTCGATGAAGAACTGATGGTTGCCTGAGGAGATGGCAACCCGTCTAGGTCCGGCGCCGGCAAGGATATAATCCGGCAATGGACCTTCCCCCGATTTTCAGCCCCCTGCCTCAGCAGCAGATCCTCAGCCGCCTGACAGGCATGCGCTGAATCGCCGTCATCGCGCAGTTGCTGGTGAATGTCAACAGCCTGTCCTTGCTGCGGTATTTTTCCGGCGGCGCCATCAATCCCTTCATCTCCTTCCTCCTGCCTGCCTTGGCGGTCGCCGCTGCGATCCTGCCATGATGTCTGGCGTTCGTGCTGTCGCTGTATGCGTTTGCCGGTTATTCCGTGCTGACCTGTGTTTACCCGCCGCAGCATATCCAGTACGTAGTGGCTCAGCTTCAAGGCAATGTGTCGTCCAACGCGCGCGCCTTGAACATGCATCGCCGCACCTTGCAGCCGCGGCTGGCGAAGAAACCGGTGATGAAGTAGTTTGATGGCGTCAATTTCATTGTGGAGTGAAATTGATCTGGCGCAAATACCGCGCGAATAAGATCCGTTTCACCTTTTGGAGGCTGATGATTTGCTTTTCGGAAATGGCAATTCTGCTATGATGAAAATACTTTTTGACAACTTATCAAAACGCAATTTCATTTTGCGGTTTCCATTCGCAATTTCAATTTTCACCACTCATCATGAAAGGTTGCCCGTTATGGAATGGTTGCATGACCTCTTCAAGAAATCTCCCGAGATAGCGCTGTTTCTGTCACTGGCAGTCGGCTACTACATCGGCAAGCTCAAGTTCGGCAAGTTCCAGCTCGGCGGCGTCGCCGGCTCGCTGCTGGTGGCGGTGCTGGTGAGCCAGGTCGGGGTGCAGGTCGATCCGGGCGTCAAGGCAGTCTTGTTCGCGCTGTTCATCTATGCGGTCGGCTATGAAAGCGGCCCGCAATTTTTCAATTCCCTTGGCAAGCAATCGATCCGCGAAATCATCCTGGCGGCAATCCTGGCGATCACCGGGCTGGCGACAGTGGTCATCATGGCGCGCCTGTTCGGTCTGGACAAAGGACTGGCGGCGGGCATCGCGGCCGGCGGCCTGACGCAGTCGGCGATCATCGGCACCGCCGGCGACGCCATCACCAAGCTCGGGCTGGGAGCGGCCGAAGTGGCGCGCTTGCAAGGCAATGTCGCAGTCGGCTATGCCGTGACCTATGTGTTCGGCTCCTTCGGCGCCATCATCGTCTGCGTGAATATCCTGCCGAAGCTGATGGGACGGACAATTCGCGAAGATGCGATCAAGGCCGAGACCGCCATGCAGGCCGGGGTCAAGGTGCTGGGGCCGGAACAGCATGCGGCTTTGCCGGAACTGGTCGGCCGCCTGTACGAAGTCACGCAGGGCAAGATCTCGGTCGAAGAAGTGGAAAATCTGGATCCGGCTACCGCCGTCACGATTGAACGCGTCAAGCGTGGCAACCAGGTAATCGAAGTCAACCCGCAACTGCTGCTGCAGCCGCATGACATCGTGCTGGTGGTCGGCCGCCGTGAGGCGGTGGTAAGCACTTCCGGTTTTCTCGGCAAGGAAGTGTATGCGGTGGAAGGCATGGAACTGACCATGCAGCATCGCGAAGTGGTGCTGACCAACAAGGAATTCCATAACAAGAGCGTGGCGGAAATCCGCACCCAGACCGCTGGCAAAGTCCGCCATGGCATCTATGTGGTGCAGCTTGGCCGCATGGGCCAGGTGCTGCCGATGCAGCCGGAAACCATCGTGCAAGTGGGGGACGTGGTGTCTATCTATGGCGCCGAACAAGACGTCAAGCGGGTCGCCGATATCGTCGGCTATGTGCTGCTGCCAACCGCCAAAACCGATTTCGTCTATCTTGGCGCCGGCCTGGTGGTGGGTTTGCTGGCGGGCCTGCTGGTGGCCAAGGTCGGTTCGATTCCGCTGACCCTGGGCAGCGGCGGCGGCGCCCTGCTCTCTGGCTTGCTGTTTGGCTGGTTCCGTTCCAAGCACCAGTCCTTCGGCGCCATGCCGGTGGCGGCGGTGCAGATCCTGAAAGATCTCGGTCTCGCCGGTTTTGTGGTGGTGGTCGGCTTGTCGTCGGGCTTGCAGGCGGTGCAGACCGTCAAACAGCAGGGCTTCACCATCTTCGGCGTCGGCATGGTGGTGACCATTTTGCCGATGATTTTGACCATGCTGATCGGCCGTTACGTGCTGGGCTACGACAATACGGCGATATTCGCCGGCGCCCTGAGCGGTTCGCGCAGCGCTAATCCGGCGTTCGGCGAAGTGCTGGACAAGGCGGAAAATTCGATCCCGACCGTGCCTTTCGCCATCACCTATGCGCTGGCCAATGTGTTCCTGACCTTGCTGGGGCCGTTGATCGTGGCGCTGGTTTGATTCCACCGTCATCGTCATAGTTTGTGCATCAATCCGGGTCCGCTGCGGCGGACTCACACACATCAATAAGGAGTATCGGAAATGGATTTCAGTAACCCAGACAAACTCGCGCTGCTAAGCCCGTTTGAATTGAAAGATGCATTGATCCAGGTTGCCTCGAAAAGCGACCGTTCGATGTTGAACGCCGGCCGCGGCAATCCGAATTTCCTGGCGACTACGCCACGCCACGGCTTCTTCCAGTTCGGCTTGTTTGCCATGAGCGAAGCCGAGCGTTCCTATATCTATATGGATGGCGTCGGCGGTTTCCCGCAGCGCGATGGCATCGAAGCGCGTTTCGAAATTTTCACCAAGGCCAATCAAGGCGTCGAGGGTATCCGTTTCATCGAAGCAGCGGTGTCGTATGTACGCGACCAGCTGGGCCTGTCGGCCGGCGCTTTCATTTATGAAATGTGCGAAGCCATCCTCGGCTGCAATTATCCGGTGCCGGACCGCATGCTGCGCCTGAGTGAAAAGATCGTCGGCCAATACATCCACCGCGAGATGATCGGCGACCACCCGTTCGTCGGCAATTTCGACATGTATGCGGTCGAAGGCGGCACCGCCGCCATGACTTACATCTTCAACAGCCTGCGCGAAAACCATATCCTCAAGGCCGGCGACACCATCGCGCTCGGCATGCCGATCTTCACGCCCTACATCGAGATTCCGCATCTTAACGATTACCAGCTGGTCGAGCTGCTGATCGATGCCCCGCCGGAGAACAACTGGCAGTTCACCAAAAAGGAACTGGACAAGCTGCTGGACCCCAAGGTCAAGGCCTTCTTCCTGGTCAACCCGAGCAATCCGCCATCGGTCAAGATCAACGACGAAACCCTGGGCTATATCGCCGAGATTATCAAGAAACGGCCGGACCTGATCATTCTCACCGATGACGTCTACGGTACCTTCGCCGACAATTTCGTCTCGCTGTTTGCGATCTGTCCGTACAACACCATCCTCGTGTATTCGTTCTCGAAATATTTCGGCGCGACCGGCTGGCGCATGGGCGTGGTCGCCACCCACGAAAAAAATATCCTCGACGACAAAATCGCCGCTCTGCCGGAAGCCCGCCGCAAGGAACTGGATCAGCGCTACAACTCGATCACCACCGAGCCGCGCGCCCTGAAATTCATCGACCGCCTGGTGGCCGACAGCCGCACCGTCGCCCTCAACCACACCGCAGGCGTCTCGACGCCGGTGCAGGCGCAGATGACCTTGTTTTCTCTGTATTCGCTGATGGATGAACCGCAGAACTACAAGAAATCGATGAAGCGCATCGTCTTGCGCCGCAAGGAAGCATTGTACCGGGCGCTGGGTTTGCCGCTACCGCTGGATCCGGATTCGGTCAGCTATTACCATCTGCTGGATCTGGAAACCCTGGCCACGCAGATGTACAGCGCGCCATTCGCCAAGTGGATGGTCAAGCATCTGAAGCCGAATGAAGCGCTGTTCCGGCTGGCGGAAGAAACCGGTGTCATCCTGTTGCCGGGACGTGGCTTTGGCACGGCGCATGCATCGGCGCGGGTCTCCTTGGCGAACCTGAACGAATATGATTACGCCAACATCGGAACGGCGATTCGCAAGCTGGCGCTGGAATTTTATACGCTGTTCGAGAAAAGCGCAGGCGGCGATAAAGGCGCCAAGAGCGTGAGTGGCGCCAAGGCCGTAGGCGGCAAGACCAAACCTGCGAAAAAATCCAAGAAATAAATATCGCAGTGCGTTACAAGAAGCCCATGCCATGGGCTTTTTTTCGAGGCTCTACTATGGCCGGTAGCCGTCGTTCAGAGTTTTGAGAAAGGCGATGACGTCCTTGATTTCGCCGTCCGTCAACGCCGGCCGGTCGCCAGGTTTGCGATCAAACGGCGCTTCTGCGTTGACATTGCCGCGATATGCCTCGGGCAGATCGTCATATTTTTGCACTTTACCGTCTTTACCCTTCGGATACCATTTCTGCGGCTGGGTATCGCGCTGCACATAGAATTTCATCACCTGTTCCAGGCTGGTGAAACTGCCGTTATGGAAAAAGACTTTGCGCGTGGCCACATTGCGCAAGGACGGTGTCTTGAACAGGCCGCAATACTCGGTCTTGTCTTTCAGGTCGGTGCGGTCCGGGCCGCACAGACCCATGTCGTAATATGCCGGATCGGCGTTGGCCGGGATATGTGTGTTGCGTGGCACGCCGATGGCGATCAGGCCGTAATCGGTAAATTGCGGGAACGCGCCGCTGGGTGTAATTTCGCTGATGTGGCAAGAGGCGCAATTGCCTTTGGCGGGATTGTTGAACAGCTGCAGGCCGCGTAGCTCTTGTTTGCTGAGCTGGGTTTGCCGGCGCAAAAAGGCGTCGTATTTACTGTTGTAAGGATAAAACTCGGTCGGGCTTTCCTGGAATACCTCCAGTGCCATCAAAGTCCATTTGAAAGCTTGTTCCTGGCTGTCGAAAATATCTTCGCCGAAGGTCTCGCGGAACTGCGCGGCGTAAGGCGCTTTCTTTAGCTTTTCGACCACTTCGGCCGGACCGGTATTACCCATCTCATGCGCCGACAACAAGGGAATCCGCGCCTGATCATGGGTCGACGGCGCGCGGCCGTCCCAATTATGACCGCCGGTCGGGCCGGCATCGATGCTGTCGTCGCCGTCGTCATCGAAGAAGTGTTCGGTGAACGCCGGTACGTTCTGTATGTAGCGCAGCGATGGCACCGCGCGGGTACCGAGAATGTCCATCTGCTTGCCGCCCAGTTGCACCGCCAGGTTGTTTGGCGGCCCGAAGGCATGCTCGGGACTGTGGCAGGTGGCGCAAGACATCTTGCCCGAGGCCGACAGCGACGGATCGGAAAACATGGTGCGGCCGAGCGCGGTCATGGCGGCGACCAATGGCTGCTTTTTCAGCGTCGGCGCGTAAGTCGCGCCGACATAGGCCGGCGCTGCCGGCTGTGCCACTGTGGCTGCCGCTGTGGTGACGGCATCGGCATGCTGCTGGCCGCAGCCGTTCATGAAGAGCGCGCCGAGGCCGCTCAGGAGTGCAATGACCGCTGGTTTCATGGTAATGGCTGGAAAGCGAGATAGTGACGAAGCTGCCGCAAGCGCTGTTCATTGTTGTTATTCGACCGGCAAGACTAGCACTGCTCTGTGACAAAACGATGACGCATTTTTGCAAAAAAATAAATATTAATTGAACGCCAGTATTTCACACAGTTGAAATATTCGAAGCATAGGATTGCGTCTTTTATCACCCGGGGAGGGGTTATGACGCGGACCACAACATGGCTGCCGGCGACGGCGGCTACAGTGACTGTAGTGACATTGACTGTGGCATTATCGGTGAGCTTGAGCGCATGCGGCGGTGGCGGCGGTGGATCGATTGGCGGCGATACCGGCGCTGTCACCAGCGGCCAGGTGACCGGCAGCTACTACGAAAATGCACAAGTGTGTTTTGAAGACAAAATCAAGAAGGCGACTTGCGATTCCGCATCGCCGGTAGTCAAGACCGGCGCCGACGGTTCTTACGCGCTGCGCGGCCAGGGCGCCGTCGTGGCCACCATCGACACCGGCGCGATCCATCATGAAGTGCTAGGCGACAAAGGCACTGCCGTCGCCCAAAAACTGGTGTTCCGCGCGCCTTCCGGCCGCAGCGCCTATGTCAGCGCGATTTCTACCGAACTGGCAGCCGCCATGGACGCTAACGGCGGGAATTTCGCCGATGCCAGCAAGAAGCTGGCCGCCAAAATCGGTACCGCCGAAGCCAATCTGCTGGCCGATATCAACAAGCTTGGCGGTAACGACCTGGCTCTGCTGAAAGCGGAAGCCGCGGCAGTCAATGCCGCCATCGCCAGCGCCTTGGCGCAAGGCGGTACGGTTGATCTGAGCCAGGCGTTGGGGAGCGCGCTGGCGATGAACAACATCCAGAACGTGGTCGTGATCTTTGCGGAAAACCGCGGTTTCGACAATTTGTACGGCTTGTTCCCGGGCGCGAACGGTATTCCCGGCGTGAATCCAAGCTCGGCTTCGGCCTACGTCCCGCAGAAGGATTTCGACGGCAGCACCCTGCCCGTCCTGCCGCCGACCTGGGGCGGCATGACTCTGGCCGGCCAGAGCACGGTCATCACCCAGGCGCAATCAGCCAATCTGCCCAACAAGCCGTTCCAGATCGACGACGTCAACAGCCCGATCTATATGCCGTCGGCGGTCATCACGCGCGACCTGGTGCATCGTTTCTACAATAACCAGATGCAGATCAACGGTGGCAAGAACGATAAATTCACCGCTTACTCCGACGCCGGTGGCCTCAGCATGGGTTACTACGACGGCAGCAAAATGAAGTTATGGAATATCGCCAAGCAATACACGCTGGCAGATAATTTCTTCATGGGCGCTTTTGGCGGTTCTTTCCTGACCCACCAGTACCTGATCTGCGCATGCGCGCCGACCTATCCGAACGCCGACGCTGCAACATCGCCGGCCAAGAACAGCATCTCGGCCGTCAATCTGGATGCCAACGGTAACCTGATCGGCTTGACACCAGGTACCGGCAGCCCGACGTCGGTGCTGAACGGCGCCCCGGCCTATCAAAAGGACAGCACCATCACGCCGAAAGATGCGGCCGGCATGTTCTATGCCGTCAACACCATGCAGCCGCCGTACCAGCCTAGCGGCAACAACGTGGCCGCCGTGGCTGCCTACGCCGATCCGAGCAAGGCCACCACCTTGCCGACGCAATCGCAAACCACCATCGGTGATCAACTGAGCGCCAAGGGCATCAACTGGGCCTGGTATGCCGGCGCCTGGAACGCCGCATTGGCAGATGCGCCGAACGCCAGCCGCAGCGTCATTTATAGCGGCAAGATCCAGTTCCAGCCGCATCACCAGCCGTTCAACTACTACAGCCGTTTCGATCCGGCGACAGCCACCGGCGCAGCCGAACGCGCCAGCCATCTGAAGGATTTCGACGCCTCGTTCCTGCAAGATGCGGCGGCCGGTAAATTGCCTGCGGTGGCGTTTTACAAACCACAAGGTAACCTGAACCAGCACCCAGGCTATGCCAGCGTCGCTGACGGCGATGCGCATATCGCTGATGTCATCGCCAAATTGCAAGCCAGCCCGCAGTGGAAGCACATGCTGATTGTCGTGACTTACGATGAAAACGGTGGTTTCTGGGATCACGTCGCGCCGCCTAAGGGCGACCGCTGGGGCCCGGGCACGCGCCTGCCGACACTGCTGGTGTCGCCGTACGCGAAAAAGGGCTTTGTCGATCACACCCAGTACGATACGGCGTCGATCCTGCGTTTCATCACGCATCGCTATTCGTTGCCGGTGCTGGCGGGTATCATCGCGCGCGACAAGGCGCTGGTGGCCAACGGCGGCAAGCCGATGGGCGATCTGACTGGCGCCTTGACGCCGGTGCCTCAGGAGTAATCGTTGGAGTAATCGCTGAAGTAAAATTCGCGAACAAAGAAAGCCGGCGGCCTTGCAAAAGGCCGCCGGCTTTCTTACGTTGTTACCAGGAACCCATGGGCGCCAGGAAGGGCGATTGCTCTGCGGCGCTCCAACGCAACGGCAGCGAGGCCTCTACACGTATCGCCTGTTCAACATGAAAGCGCAGCAAGCGCTCCGCTCCCTTGAATGCGGCCACTTCCGGGCCGTCCCAGATCAGCTCTGCAGTCACCGCCAGATACAGCAGATCGCCACTGACGAAATCGATGAACAGCAAGCCGGCGCGTGGATATTCGACCAGGTTGCCGATGGTATTGAAATAAAAATTGCCGACGAAATCCGGCACGGTCAGCGTCTTCGCATCGTCGATGCGGACAAATCCCGGCTTGCCGCCGCGATGCGAAACGTCGACGCCGTCGCCCTGCCCCGCGCCGGCAGCCACGGATTTATCACCCAGGTAGGCGGTGGCGATGAAGAAAGTATCCGCCGCCCCGATCAGATCGCGCATGGCATCGTCGAGCTCGTCGGCGCGATGGACCGGCGGCGCCGCCGCACCGGCGCTGTCGACCAGGCTGGGCCGGCGCGCCTGGATGTACTTGGGACAGTTGCCGAAGCTCTGTTCGACTTTCAAGGTCCAGCTATCCGCACTCAGTTTTTCAATCCTGCCATTCATGCGGTTGCGACGCCGGGTATGCGGCTCGATGCCCAGCAAGCCGATAGCGGCGTTGCCGGCCAGCGTTTGCTGCAGCGGGTCGGCCGCCAGCAGATGCGGGTGCACTTCCAGATGCTCGGCATCCGGCGACGTCACGAAGCCGGGCGCACCGGTCACGATCGATGCCCACGGCTGTTGTTGTTGATCGAGGCTGCCGACGATCATGAACGGTAACTGGCTGAAGAATTCGCGATGCTGGTCGGGCATGCTGCTGCGGATGAACTGGCTGCGCGACGCCATTTTTTCCAGCACGCCGGCGCGCTGCTGCACCGCCTGTTCCCCGCGATGGAACACCGATTTTCCGGCGCCTGCGCCAGTTGTTTCGGGATTGATCATGATTGCTTACCTCATCACATGGTTGAGCGACCTGGGCGACCGCCTCAGGTCTCGCGTACTTATGCGGCCAATGGCTGGTTGGCGCGCATGGCGACAAAGCCCGGCAGCGCTTCAATCCGACGTAGCCAGCGGCGGATATGCGGGTAGCCGTCGAGCGCAATGCCGCCCTCCGGCGCATGGGCGATGTAGCTGTATGCGGCAACGTCGGCGATCGTCACCTGAGACCCGGTCAGGAATGACTGGCCGGCCAGATGCGGCTCCAGTATGCCGAATAGCTGGGCGGCGGTGGCGCACGCGGCTTCGCGGTCTAGCGGCGCGCCAAACAAGGCGACCATACGGGCGCTGGCCGGGCCGCGGAAAATTTCGCCGGCTGCCAGGGACAGGAAGCGTTGCACGCCGGCGGCGCCGAGCGGATCGCGCGGCAGCCAGCTGGCATCGCCGTATCGACTCGCCAGGTAGACCAGGATGGCGTTCGAATCCGCCAGCGTGACCGTGCCGTCTTCAATCACCGGCACCTGGCCAAACGGGTTTTTCGCCAGGAATTCCGGCTTTTTCTGATCGCCGGCGCCCAGGTTGACGTCGATCATTTCAAACGGTAAGTCCAATAGCGACAGGAACAGCTCGACGCGGTGGGCGTGGCCCGAAAACGGGGAGCGATAAAGGCGGAGGGGCTGGCTTGGACGAGTGGCTGACATGGCGAATCTCCTGATGGGATTTAATTGGGCGCTGACAAAATGCGGCACAAACGCCAAAGAGTATGAAGCACGTTCCCGTACCGAACAATCGGTACAATACAAAGCCAGCACTATCCTGTCAAGTAAAAACCTGCGAAACCGTTGTTTAAGCCGACGTGGAAAGTCAGGCGGGTGCGCCCAGCAGGATATTCGGGAAGTTTTCAACCATCCGCATGAAGGGGCCATTGCTGCCTAAGGCGCGCGACACCACTAGCGAGCCTTGGATCGCTATCACGGCATTTTCGGCACGGATGGCAGCGTCGACCTTATCGATGCCGGCATCCTCCGCCAGCGCGGCCAGCAAGGCCATCAAGTTGCGCATGCGGCTGCCCAGATGCTGCTGGAACAATGCGCCCGCCTCGCCGATGGTGAAGACATCGGTCAGGCAAGGCGTCATGCCGTTAGCGTAAAATTCTGCCAGCTTGGCGGCGAACTGCTGCGCGCGGACAGCCGGTAATCCCTCGCCGGCCAATGTGGGCAGCACATTGTGGGTGACCCAGGCGCCGACCGCCGCCATGGCCGCGCTGGCCATATCTTCTTTGCCGTTTGGAAAGTAATGGTACAAACTGGAGCGGCCCAGGCCGGTGGCGTCCGACAGGCGCGACAGGCTGCTGCCCTCGTAGCCGAAGCGGCGGAAAGCGGCCAGGATGCGTTCGATGACTTCGTCGCGGGTAAGTGCAGGAGTGGACATGGTGATTTGTACCGAATGTTCGTTGTTATCAATGTAGTGGTCAAATGCCAAAACAGCAAGCACTTAGCGCACAAAAAAGACAAAAACAACATAACGCCATAAAATAATAGTTGCCTAGCTAATCATATTTACCTACACTTGTTCCATGTTTGATCACTGCCTCTATTTCAACACCACCGCGCTGGCGCGCATCGTCGAGCGTGAGTGGAATGCCGCTTACCAGCCCTTCGACCTGACGGCGCCGCAGGGCTTTGTGCTGCGCGCCGTGTTGCGGCGGCCTGGATTGCTGAGCAGCGAAGTGGCCGATGTCTTCGGTATCGCCAGGCCCACCGCGACCCGTTTGCTGGATGCCTTGCTGAGCAAGGATTTGATCGAACGCCGTCCCTCGGCCGATGATGGCCGCGAATGGAATATTTTCCCCACCGCCGCCGCGCTGGCGCTGGATGTGCCGATCAATGCCGTCAGCGCTGAGATGGCGCAACGTTTGCGGGCCCGGATCGGCGGCGACCGCTTTGATGGTTCGATCGCGGCCCTGCGTGGTATCCGGGAAAGCATCGGCTGAGGCAATGCCGATCGACAGAGAAGTGAATGCGCCAGCCCGGCGCATTATTTTTCACCATTTAGTTGTTTAGCTAACTTCTTTTCAACCAGGAGCCGCCATGCCAGCCATATCGGAAATTTCGCAGAAACCCACGCGCCGTTTCGCAGCATTGGCAACACTCGCGGCCTTTATCCTTGCGCTCCTGCTGCTTGGCATCGCTGGTTATCTGTTGGCCGCACCCGATATGTCCACCGCGCAGGAGGCATGCATAGCGGCGCACGCCGCCGACCAAGGCATCGACCGCCAGCAGCTAAGCAGCGAGGTCCGCTATCAATCCGCACTGGTCGCGATACTGTCGTCCTGCACCGGCATGGCGCCATAAAATTGCAACAAGAAGATACATCGGCGGTAGGCAGCGTGCGCCTGTGATTAAATTCCGGTGTGCGCCGATATTGTTCTGAAAGCGTCGGCGCTACATCGTTAATACCCACGCACATTTGAGGAAGCCGCATGCCGCGCCGACTATTCCAACTGATCCTGCCGCTGTGCCTGTGCCTGTGCCTGTGCAGCGGCAGCGTCTTCGCCGCCTGTCCCGAGGCGCCCGCAGGCTTGCGTGATATCGAAGCAAACGGTTACTACTCGGATGCGCATTATTCCATCATCGATCCGGTACTTAAGGCCAAGAACGAAGCCGCAGTCAAACCGTTCAGCGATTACCTGGCGAACGTCAGCGCCAACGCCGACCGCTACATCGCCAGTGGCGATACCGCCGCCGGCCAATGCGCATTGAAATGGCTGGATCGCTGGGCCGTGGATGGTGCGATGCTGGGCAAGGTGGTCAGCAGCCAAGCCCAGTACGAACGTAAATGGACCTTGGCCGGGGTGGCGCTGGCCTATATCAAATTGCGGCCGCTGGCCGAGCCGGCGCAACGCGCGCATATCGAGGACTGGCTGCCGCCGCTGGCAGATGCGGCGCTGGCCTTCTTCGATGATCCCAGGCACAAGCGCAATAATCACTATTACTGGGTAGGCTTGGCGGTAATGGCGACCGGGGTCGCCACCGGCGATGCGCGCTATATCAACGCCGCCAGCAAGATCTATGACAGCGCGCTGAACGACATCGGCGACGACGGCAGCTTGCCGCTCGAGCTGAATCGCGCCGGCCGGGCGCTGGCTTATCATAATTACGCGCTGGCGCCGCTGGTGATGATGGCGGAACTGTCGCGGCTCGACCATGACGACTGGTATCAGCGCCGCCACAAGCGGCTGCAGAAGCTGGCGCAGCTGGTCTTGAGCGGCATCGACGATCCGGCATGGTTCGTCGAGAAAACCGGAGTCCGGCAAGAAATACCGAAAGGCGGCATCATCGGCTGGATCGCATTCTATCGCCAGACGGCGCCGGAACTGACCGCGCCGTCGCAAGAGCTGATGGTGCAAGCGCCGTTCCGCAACGCGCAGTTAGGCGGCAATCTCAGCGTGCTGGCCGAGAGACACTTCTTCGAGCAGCAATAAATGCAGTCTGAACCGGATATGGAAATCAAGCAGCCGGCCGCGATAGCTCCTGCGACTTGTAGTGTGCGTGAGCGCGGCTGAGATACAAGGAGAGCAGGGCCCACAGCAATGCCATACCTGCGATGGTCAAGCCATCAATGCGAAATGCCGTTACTTGCGTGCCATGTTAATTATTGGGTTTGATAATACCCATCATGACCGCCCGGCTGATCGCATGCCGGGTGCTGTAGACGCCCAGTTTCATCGCCACGTTCTTCATGTGGAAATACACGGTGCGCTGGGATATCCCCAGGATCAGGCCGATTTCGCTGCTGGTCTTGCCGTCGGCGCTCCAGCGCAGGCATTCCAGTTCGCGCGCAGACAACAGCGATTCCTGGTTCGGCGTGGCTTTACGCCACAGCAGTTCAGCGGCTTCTTGCAGATACAGGCCGAGCAGCAGGGCGTCGGCCTGGGCGCCGGCGGTCAGCGCCAACGGCGGCGTCGCGTTGCAGTAAAAATCGAGGCGGTTCACCGATTGCCTGGTGTGCAGCGCCAGGCTCATGCCCTGGGTGATGCCCATGGTTTTCAGCAGCGGGTAGATCTGGCCGCCGTGCAGCAGACAGAGTTGCTCCACTTGCCAGTTGAGCGGCAGGCAGGAGCGGGCCAAGTGCTGCTGGACGGGATCGGTCTTGTCGTCTGCCGGCTGGTTGAACAGTTGCAGGGTGGCGCCGGGCAGGGTGCCGAACATTTGCACCAGCGAGGCGCCGTTGGCGCCGGTGACGTCCATCTTCAGCATGAAATCGCAGATGCCGAGCTGCGCCAGCAGACGCTGGGCGCGCACGCGCAATTGTTCCCAGTCGGGCGCTTGCGCGATCACCAGCAGATCGGGTGAGGATAATCGGGGAGCGGCTTCGCTTCGCAGCATGGGATTTTCTTCGGTTATGATTTTACGTCAGCGGATTGATCGCGCAAAAACTCCGCGAACGAATAAAAAGACTCGCGCATATAGTGTGCCGGGAAATCAAACAGCGCCCAATAATAGTCTTGCGTCCCAAAACAAATCTGCGCCGGCAGACAATATGATATCCAATCGTGGCGCAAGGCGTCGGTGTACATGCCGCCGCTGTCGGAAAAGAACGGCACCAGCCGCATTTCCCGCAAGCCGGTCAGCAATTCCAGCGGCGCGCCATAGTCTTGCGCCACCTCCAGCTGCGACATCAGGCTGGCCTCGGTTTCCACCACCATCAGCGTCGCCTTGCCCTGGATATCAAAGAACAGGATACCGGTCGGGTTAGGAAACAAATAATACTCGACAAAGCCATGCCGTTTGCAAAGTTGTTCGACCAGCGCTTCCAGCGCCGGGTCCGACAGGAAAGTGTAGGAATGGCGCGACAGCAGGTCTTTCAGCGTCAGCGACTGGGCATGGAAGAATTCTTTCTGCAGGGTGCGGATTTCCGCTTCCAGGTGATCGAGGGCGTCATGGTCGCCTTTCTTGATAAAACGGTCTATCAGGCCGCGGTTGAACGCCTCGATGGCGATTTTTTCGTCCGCCTGGCCGGTAAACAGGATCTTTTTACAGGGCAGGTCCTGGACTGCCTGGCAAAACGCCAGGCCGTTCATCTGCGGCATCGCATAGTCGATCACCAGCACCGACGGCAGCATGAAACGGCGGCGGTTCATCGACTGCCGGTAGATCTGGTCGATATCGACCGCTACCGTACGGCGATCGAAGGAAACGCTTTGTTCGTCATAATTTACCCGGATCGACTGGCTCTTGCTGGGCGAATGGCGATAGGCGTCACGCAGCCATTCCAGGGCGGCCTGGGTATCGTGGAAAACCTTGCGCGCCATCTGCGGCGGCAGCTGGAAAGCCAGGCTGTCGAGGAAACTCTGGCTATCGTCGATCAGGATAGTCAAAGTGGGATGTTGATAAACAGGTAATGAAATGTTCATGTTGGCGCATTGCAGGCGCAATGACTTTAGTTGCGCTCGATTAGGTAAGACTGCTAATTTAACAGAGAGCGCACCTCTGCCGCTTTTTGTTGCACTATAGGTGGAAATTCCAAGACAAAAATCGTATAGCCCAGCGGCCGCGAAACCACCCGTATGCGAGCGCCCCAGGCGCTCAGTACATCTTTGCAAAACGCCAGCCCGATGCCGGTGCCGTTGTGTTCGGGATAGGCATAGAAGCGCTCGAAAATCTGTTCTGTGCGGCCTGCTTCGATGCCGCTGCCGGTGTCGATGAACAGCAGCCTTGGCCGCGCCCGGGCGCCGTCCAGCACGATCCGTATGCGGCCTTTTCCTATGCGCTGGATGGACGTCAGCGCATTACGTAATAAATTGATCAGGACCATCGAGCAGAGTTCGGTCTGACCGAGCAAGCGAAAATCGGAATGGATGGTGATGGCGACCAGGTCGCGCTGTTCCTGATTGACGAATGGATAGCGCTGCATCATCAGGTCGACTGCCGCCGCCATCGATACTATATCCGTGGCGATCAGGTTTTCCCGGCCGGTAGAGGCGCTTAGCAGGAACAGGTCGATGACGTTGTTCATGTGCCGCACCTCGAATTCGATTCTGGCCAGGGCTTTTTCCATGGGTACCTGGCTGGGCGAGCTCGGTAATGCATTTTCCTGCAGCAGACGGCTCAGGCCGCGGGCATTGGCATTGATGCTGCGCAAGGGCGTACGCAATTCGTGCGACACCGTCGCCAGGGCGGTCGCCATGCCTGCCAGTTTTTCCTGGGCCAATACTTTTCTGCCGACCTTGGCCAGCGATACGGTAATGATGGCAAAAATCTGGATTGGCAACTGTTCCAATATCTGCTGCATCTGCGGCATGTTGCTGCCGTTGACCAATAGATAGACCAGGACCGCCAATCCGCTGCCGACGACATACGCCAGGAAGGCGACCGTGGTATCGAAGTAAAACAAGATGATCAGCGCGATCAGGAGCGATTCGCTCCAGACCGGCGAGCCATTATTCATCAGGAACATGAAAGTGAAGAAAAACGGCAACCCGTAAGTCAGGCAGACAAAAAAGTAGGCAGCCAGCCATTTCTTCTGAGGCAGGCGGCGTGTCAGGATAATCGGCGCGCACAGGACTACGCCCAATATGCGCAAGCCGAGGTTTTCATACGGCTGGGGAAACCAATAGCTCCAGACGACATAGTAAAGAGGCATGCCGACGACTGCGATCCATGCCAGGATGATCAGGCGATTGACGGTCTGATTATATTGCCTGTTAATGCTCAGCCACCAGCGGCTGGTTGCGCGCTCCCAAGCCTGCCAGCGCTCGCTTTTCCAACTAATAATGTTTTCGATCATGGGAATCGGATATTTGGCATGTCAAATTTCCATACGATAATTTGAAGAGGTAACGGCGGCTCACGGAATTCTGCACACACGCGTGTTACCTGGTTCCACGTTCCAGACAGGGACCTGGCAGCTCTGTTTGGCATTTCATCTGAAAGTATAGGGGGAAAATCATGTCACTAACAGCAAGCTATCACGAACCGCTCAATTTGGCTGCGGAGCAGCGTCTTCCAGCCTTCGTTTCTGTCCGGCTGGATGAATATTATCAAGAACGCTTCGAAAAACTATGGGGCGGCGAGCACCTGTTGCACTGGAGCGCTCCTGGTCCTGACGCCATTTACTTATCCAGCAACGATTATTTATGCATCGCCGCCGAGCCAGCCCTGATCGAGGCGCAGGCGGCGCGTCTCAAATATGGCGAGGCGGATTTGCTGATGTCCACGGTGTTCGTCCGCGAAGGTAGCGCGCAGCCGTGTCTGGAAAAAAAACTGGCGGATTTCATGGGCGCCGAAGACGGCCTGGTCACGCAGTCAGGCTGGAGCGCGAATGTCGGTCTGCTGCAAACCATTGCCGGTCCCGGCGTGCCGGTGTATCTGGACATGCAGGCGCATGCGTCGTTATGGGAAGGCGTGCAGGCTGCGCAGGCGCGGGCGGTGCCGTTCTTGCACAACGATGTCGACCACTTGCGGCGCCAGGTGCGCAAACACGGTATCGGAGTTATCGTGGTCGACGCCCTGTACAGCACCAACGGCAGCCTCTGTCCTTTATCGGAAGTATTGGCGGTGGCCGAGGAGAGCGGCTGTATCCTGGTGGTAGATGAGTCGCATTCGCTCGGCACGCATGGGCCTGCCGGCGCCGGTCTGGTGGCGGATCTGGGATTGTCCGACCGTGTGCACTTCCGTACCGCCTCGCTTGCCAAGGCATTTGGCGGACGGGCCGGATTCATTACCTGCTCCAGCAAGTTCAAAGGCTATTTCCTGTCGACTTCCAGGCCCGCCATTTTCAGCTCTTGTCTGCTTGGCCACGAATTGGCCTGGTTCGATGCTGCGCTCGATTTTATCCGTCGCGCCGATGACCGGCGTACTGCTCTGCACCGTAATTCGCGCCGCATTCGTTCTGCGCTGAGCGCGTTGGGTTATAACGTCAGCGACGGTAGCGAACAGATCATTGCGCTCGAAGCCGGTTCCGAGCCAATGACTCAGATCGCGCGCAAGGCGCTGGAGGCGGAGGGTATTTACGGCGCCGTATTCTGTGCGCCGGCAACGCCAAAAAATCGTGCTCTGGTGCGGCTGACGCTTAATTCCGGATTGACCGAGGTCGAAATCCAGCGCATCTTGGAGGCGTGCGCCAGCATCCGCGACCATGTACGGCTGGCTGACTGGTCTTCCAGCCGCCGCTTGGCGCTGTCCGGAGCCGGTTGCTAAGCTGGGAAACTGATTGCAACCTGCGCCTTCCCGCAAATCTGCCGTTGCAGTAAGTGGGAAGGATTCAGCTATCAGCCATATCATATTGCCGCCGTGCGCCGCGGATCACCGTCTGATGGCTGCAGGCCCAGTCGGCTAGTACCTTGAGCGGCATGCAAAGCGAGCGCCCTAATCCGGTGAGCGCATATTCCACCTGCGGCGGCGTGCTCGGGATCACCGTGCGCGAGACCAGGCCGTCGCGCTCCAGATGACGCAAAGTCACCGTCAGCATCCGTTGCGAAATGCCGCCAACCTGACGCCGCAACTGGTTAAAGCGCGCAGGGCCGGGCTCGAGCGTAGTGAGCACCAACACGCTCCAGGCATCGCCGATACGGTCCAGTACATCGCGGATCGGGCAGGGCAAGTCTTCGCGGGCCCCGGGCCGGCCTCTGCCGCGTGCCGCCGGCAAGGTTGCGGGGAGAGTGGTTACCTGCATGTTCCTATCGTTCATCAAAGTGCCTTCTTGCGCTTAAGTTTCAAATAATTATACTGGTTACTTTAAATAACTACCCAGGCCAACGCAGCGCGGCCACAACTTAAAGGAAACCATCATGAAGATTGCCATCATCGGCGCTACCGGCAATGCCGGTTCCCGGATCGCTGCCGAGGCGCTGCAGCGCGGCCATAGCGTGACCGGCATCGCCCGTTCCGCAGACCCGGCGAAAACCCCTGCCGGCGTCGAGCTGCGCCAGGGCGACGCCACTCAGCCTGAGCAACTGGCTGCATTGATTCGCGACCACGATGTGGTGGTCAGCTCAGCCAAATTCAGCACGCTGAAAGCGCCGACCCTGCTGCAAGCCGTGAAAAGCGCGGGCGTCAAGCGCTTGCTGGTGGTCGGCGGCGCTGCCAGCCTGGAAACCGCACCCGGCGTGACCTTGCTGGATAGCCCTGATTTTCCGGCCCAATACAAAGTGGAGGCCGTGCCAGGCAAGCAGTTCCTGGATGATCTGCGCACGGAAACTGCAGTGGATTGGACTTTCCTGTCGCCGCCAGCCATGTTTGCACCGGGCGAACGCACCGGCAAATTCCGCGTCGGCCAGAACCAGTTGATGGCAGACGCGCAAGGAAAGAGCCACATTTCGATGGAAGATTATGCGATTGCCTTGCTGGATGAAATCGAGCAGCCCAAGCACCTGAAGCAACGCTTTACCGTGGCTTACTGAGACTGAGGCGGTCTTGTCAGCCCAGTTTCAGAATCGGGCCGGTTAGCGCATTCATGGGCGGCTGTCGGCTTTCGACAGGAAGGCGTCGGCAAAAAAATGCGTGGCCGGCAAGCCGCAGTTGGCGGCAAAATCGCGTCGCGCCGCTTCCACCACCACCGGCGCACCGCAGGCATATACCTGGTGCTGCGACAGGTCCGGATGATCCTCCATGACAGTCAGGTGGACGAAGCCGGTACGGCCCTGCCATCCGCCCTGTGGTCCCAGCTCCGGCTCCGACAATACCGGCACATAGCGGAACCAAGGCAGGCTTTCGGCCCAGCCGCGGCATAGCCCGTCCATGTATAAATCGGGTTTTTTGCGCCCGCCCCAGTACAAGCACATGCTGCGGGTACTGCCGTTGCGGATCGCATCTTCCACCAGCGCCTTGATCGGCGCGAAGCCGGTGCCGCTGGCCAGCAGGATGATTGGGTGATCGCCCTCGCGCAGGAAGAAGCTGCCACACGGGCCTTCGAGTTTGAGTCTGTCACCGGCGCGCAAGCCGGAAAACACCTGGTCGCTGAACACGCCGCCCGGCAAGTGCCGCACATGCAGTTCCAGGCCGCCGCCGGCCGGGGTCGCCATCGAATAGCTGCGCCGCTGGCCATCGGCCAGCAAGACGTCGACATACTGGCCGGCGATATAGTCCAGCGCCGCTGTTCCCGCATCGTCGGCGCGCAGGCGGATGACGGCGACATCCGGCGCCGCCCGTTCCACCGCTTCAACCACCACCTGCAAATGCCGGATTGCCGCCTCATGCGGCAATTGCGGCGCCGCGCTCACTTCCACCGCCACCTCGACCCTTCCGGCCACCACCCGCACCGGGAAGCTGCGCACCGCCTCGGTCACCGGCGCGCAGCGCGGCGCGCCGCTCTTGATGTCGAACAAGCCCTGGTGCAAGGGACATTCGATGCAACCGTCCTCGATATAGCCATCGGACAGCCTGGCATTGCCATGCGTGCATAAATCCCTCAGTGCGAACAGTTCTTCGCCGAGGCGGAATACCGCCACCGGCTGGCCGCCGGCGATCACCGCGACCGCTTCATCTTCATTGAAATCATCGGCCGTGCCGATATCGTGCCATGCGCTCATGATCGCTCTCAAATCGGTGTGGCCAGCAGGGTTTGCACGCGCAGCGTGTCATACACCACGCGCCGTTTCGCATAGCGCCAGCCGGCGCCGGTGCGGACTACCCGGTCCAGGTAACGGCCGGCCTGGTACACATGCGATTCGCCATCCTGCAGGGTTTGTATCACCACATAGCTGGATTCGGTCTCGACGGTATCGGCGTCGATGCGCTTGATCATCAGACCGGAAGTCATGTGGCGGTAGCTGTGCGCTTCGTAGATGTTGGCATGGCGCAGGGACAGCACGCGGTCGCGCAACATGCGTTTGCTGTCGCAATAGATGATGCCGATCGGCAGGCCGGCATCGGCGTTTTCACGCGGGATGATTTCATACAGGCAGTCGTCGATGAAGAATTCCGGCCAGTCCTCCAGGCGGTCGTTGTCCAGCGCGTGTACATAGGCTTCCTGCAGCTGATGTAATTCAAACCACAACAGCATTTTTTCCATCGAATTTTCCATGATTTACGCCTTGTCGAAACCCATCAGTTTTTGATACCCCAGCCAGAATTTGCGGATCAAGCCTTCGGTGATCAGCGTGTCTTCCTGCTCCGGATCGTCTTTCGCCATTTCCATCACCGAGCAATCGTCGGGATCGCGCGCGGTGCCGCGTTGCACCAGTTCGGTCGCCTCGGTATCTTCCATCGATATATAACCAGCCGGCCCGACCAGGTTGGCTTGCTTGATGCGCAAGGCGCGCAGTTCGGGCGTATCGTCGGCATAGCCGAAGAAGTGGAAAATCAGCTCGAAATTCTTTGGCCCTTTCGGCAGCAGCTGACGCGCCACCAGCGTGTTGTGGATTTGCTGCACCACCAGTTGCGGAAAGATCGGCTGGATATGATTGGTGGTCATTTCCTCGTATTCCTTGATCTGCCCCAGCACGGAATCGTCTTCCAGCGTGAAGCCCTCGTCAAAGGAACGGATTGCCTGCTGTTTATAGGCGTCTGAGGTTTCGACTTCGTTCTTGGTGGCGGTGATGATGCTGTGCAAGCCATGGCGCTTGTCGGCCAGAGAACGTGCCTTCATGCCGACCCGGAAAATATTGAAAGTGGTGTGGAACAGATGCAGCAGGCTGGCGTGATACGGATCCTTGACGTTTTCCAGGTACAGCTTCCAGTTCGACTTCGAATACTGGCGGGTGCAACCGAGGTAGACGATCGGTTTGTGGAAGATACGGTCGATCCAGGGCCGCATTTCAGCGCCGATATAGTCGGCCAGGGGCTCGACGATCTCGCTGAAGGTGGCAAATACCAGGCCGCGGTAACTGTCTACCCGCAACTGGCGCAAACCGTGGCACTTCGGATCGAAATCCTTGGGCATGCCGCTCATGCCTTTTTGGCCACGCCGGAACGGCACACCCAGCAGGTTGCCGCGCGAATCGAAACTCCACTGGTGATAGGCGCAGCTATGCGAGCTGGCGTTGCCGCGCGGGGTGCGGCAGACCATGGCGCCGCGGTGCGCGCACTTGTTGACCCAGGCCGCTAGCGCGCCATCTTCGGTGCGGGTTACCACCACCGGGGTGTCGCCTATGAAAGTGCTCTTGAAGTCGCCGTTGTCGGGAATCTCCGCTTCCAGCGCCAGAAAGCTCCAGACCGGCCCGCGGAAGATCCGCTCCTGCTCCAGGTCGTAGACTTCCTGCGAGCTGAATACCTTGTAGGGAGTCCGCGAGCCATCGCTGCGCGGAAACTGCACTAAAGGGACGTAGCCGGACGGTTTGCTGTGAATGATTGTCTCTTCCATCATTTTTCCTTTGGTATTTTTGTCAATTGGCGGCGGGCCGTTGCTTGACTAATAGTAGGCAAATCCAGTGCCGCAAAATAGCCGCCGCTTGCATGTTTGAGAGCGCTTACTATCCGTATTTTGCAAACTCATTCCGCTATACCTTGGAGGTATGGAGGCCGTCAAAAACGGTCTTGGACAGTGTTGCGGCTTTATTTTTATGATGAGCGACACGACCTGAGATCCCGATGATGAATCCTGTAATTGAAAAAATAGAAGTCCTGCTGGTGGATGTACCGACCATCCGGCCGCACCGGTTATCGATGGCGACCATGCATCACCAGACTCTGGTGCTGCTGCGCATTGATAGCAGCGACGGTGTCAGCGGCTGGGGCGAGGCCACCACCATTGGCGGCCTGGCCTACGGCGGCGAGAGCCCGGAGAGCATCAAGGTCAATATCGATACCTATATTGCACCGCTGCTGATGGGACATGACGCCAGTCGCATTGCGCAACAAATGGCGTTGATCCGCAGTACGGTGCAGGGCAACCGCTTTGCCAAATGCGCAGTCGAGACGGCCCTGTTCGATGCCCAGGCCCGGCGCCTGGGCGTGCCGCTTAGCGAACTGTTCGGCGGCCGCCTGCGAGATTCCCTGCCGGTCGCCTGGACCCTCGCCAGCGGCGATACCGGACGCGATATCGCTGAAGCGGAAAAGATGCTGGACCTGCGTCGCCACAATATTTTCAAGCTGAAAATCGGCTTGCGGCCGGTGCGCGAGGATGTGGCGCACGTGGCGGCGATCAAGCGCGCACTGGGTGACCGCGCAAGTGTCCGGGTCGACGTCAACCAGGCCTGGAGCGAAACCGAAGCGATGCTGGGCATGGCCTTGCTGGCGCAGGCCGGAGTCGATCTGGTGGAGCAGCCGATTGCCGCAAAAAATCACGATGGCATGCGTCATCTGCGCGCAAAGAGCAGTATTCCTTTGATGGCCGATGAAGCGCTGCACGGCGCGTTCGACGCCATGGCATTGGCGCGCCACCACGCGGTTGACGTGTTCGCCGTCAAGATCACGCAGTCTGGCGGCCTGGCAGGCGCGAGGCAGGTGGCGGCGATTGCGGAGGCGGCGCATATCGACCTTTACGGCGGCACCATGCTGGAAGGCGCGGTCGGCACCATGGCCTCGGCCCAGCTGTTTGCCGGTTTTTCAACGCTGGCATGGGGCACCGAATTGTTCGGCCCATTATTATTGACCGAGGAAATCCTGCAGACGCCGCTGGTGTACAAGGATTTTTGTTTGCAGCTGCCGGCGACGCCGGGTTTGGGGATTACGCTCGATCAGGATCGCCTGGATTTCCTGCGGCGCGACAAGAAATCGGCCAGCGTATTCGCCATGCAATGATTTAAAAACCAAGGAGACGATATGTTATTCAAGGTACGAATGGAGGTCCGGCTGCCCGTAGATATGCCGCAGGCAAGGGCGGACGAGTTGAAGAAAACCGAGCGCGAACTGGCGCAGACTTTGCAGCAGTCTGGCAAATGGCGTCATCTATGGCGTATCGTCGGCCAATACGCCAATATCAGCATCTTCGATGTCGAGAGTTCCAGCGAGCTGCACGAACTGCTGACGTCCTTGCCGCTATTCCCGTACATGCAGATCGAGGTGGAGGCTTTATGCCGTCACCCGTCTTCGATTCACGCGGACGAACGCTGATGGCAGGCCTGTTGCAATAACCCACCCTATATCAATTACACGTTTGAGGAGACAATATGGACAAGAACACCATCAACGCATTGCTGAAAAAAATCCGCGATACGGAAACCGGCAAAGGCAATCCGCGCACCAAGGAAATCGTCAATCGCATCGTACAGGATCTGTTTTATGCGATAGAGGATCTGGATGTGCAGCCGGAGGAGTTCTGGGTGGCCGTCAACTACCTGACCGAAGCCGGCCGTTCCGGCGAGTACGGCCTGATCGCAGCCGGACTCGGCTTCGAGCATTTCCTGGATTTGCGCATGGATGAAGCGGAAGCCTACGCCGGCATCAGCGGCGGCACGCCGCGCACCATCGAAGGACCGTTGTATGTCGCCGGCGCGCCGGAGACCGTTGGCGACGCAAGGCTCGACAACGGTAGCGAACCGGGTGAAGTGCTGTTCATGCAAGGCCAGGTGTTGGGCGCTGGCGGCCAGCCGCTGGCCGGCGCGCTGGTTGAAGTCTGGCATGCGAATCATCTGGGAGGCTATTCTCATTTCGACCAGAGCCAGCCGGCTTTCAATCTGCGCCGCAGCATACGCACCGATGCACAAGGCCGTTATCGTTTCCGCAGCGTGGTTCCGCTGGGTTACAGCGTGCCGCCGGACGGTGCCACCGACAAGCTGTTGAAACAACTCGGACGCCACGGCTCACGCCCCGCGCACATCCATTTCTTCGTTTCCGCACCGGGCCATCGCAAACTCACTACCCAGATCAACATCGAGGGCGATCCGTTGCTGTGGGACGATTTTGCCTTCGCCACCCGCGAAGGCCTGGTGCCTGCCCTGGTACGCATCAGCGATCCGGCGGCCTTGGATGCGCATCAGGTCAGCGCGCCGTTCTACTCGATAGATTTCAACTTTACCTTGCATGCAGAACAGCCAGCCCTGCCGCATGCCGATATCGTTCGCCCGCGCGCTAGCGCATAACATCTAGCTGATCATAAGCGCCTGGCGCCACCCCGATCAGCAAGGGAAAATAGCAAGATGCCGATACTGAAGATTGATTTCGAAGATGTTGCGTATACCTTGGACGGTCCCGCCGGCGCCCCTGTCGTCATGCTCTCGAATTCGCTAGGCACCACCATGTCGATGTGGGAGCGGCAAGCGCAATTCCTGCAACGGCAATATCGGGTACTTCGCTACGACACGCGCGGTCACGGTCAGTCGGCAGTGCCAGCCGGTCGTTACACGGTGCAGCAATTGGGCAACGACGTGCTGCAGTTGCTGGATGCGCTGGATATCGAGAAAGTCAATTTCTGCGGCATCTCGATGGCAGGCATGATCGGCATGTGGCTGGGGATTCACGCCCCCTCGCGCCTGGAAAAGCTGGTGATCGCCAACAGCGCGGCACGCATAGGCACGGCCGAAGGCTGGCACGCGCGCGCCCAGCTGGTGCTGGCCAGCGGCATGGACGACGTCGCCGACGGCGCCGCCGGTCGCTGGTTTACACCCGCTTTTATTGCGCATGCGCCGGATCAGGTCGCGCAATATGTACAGAGCTTGCGCACTTGTTCGCCGGCAGGTTATGCCGGCTGTTGCCAGGCACTTGCAGACGCGGATTTACGCGAAGGCATAGCCGCAATCAAGACGCCGACCTTGCTGATCGTCGGCCGGCATGATCCGGTGACCACGGCCGCTGATGCGCATTTCATGCAAAGCCGCATCGGTAATTCCCGCTATGCCGAGTTGCTGGCATCGCATCTGTCGAATATCGAAGCGAGCGATGCTTTCAATCGCCTGCTGCAGGATTTCCTGACCTGAGGAGCATCGGCGCAATGCCAGCCACCAGCGCGCGGAAATTTTGCAGCGCCGGCGAATGATCGTTAGCACGGAAATTCATGATCACCGGCGAAAACACCCCCTTGTTTGAGAGCGGACGATAAACCACATCGGCCCGATGCAAGCCCTGCACCGACTCTGGCACCAGCGCCACGCCGACCCCGGCGGCGACCAGGCCGATGGCGGTTTGCATTTCATTGGCTTCCTTGACGATCGCCAGCCTGAGGCCGCGCTCGGCAAAGATTTTCAATACCTGGTCGGCATAACTGGGGCGCGGTTTGGCTGGATACAAAATGAAGTCTTCTGCGGCCAGCTGGGCCAGCGCCACCTTGGTTTTTTTCAAGAGCGGATGGCCGACCGGAAACACCGCGACCAAAGGTTCCTCGATAATGGTCTGGCAAACAATGTCAGGATCGTCGATATGCAAACGGCCGAAACCGACATCGATGCGCCCGGATTTCAAGGCCTCGATCTGTTCCATCGTGATCAGTTCTGAAAAGCCGACCTCGATGCTGGCGTTATTCTGGCGAAAGCGCTTGATCAGCTCAGGCAGCAAGCCATACAAGGTCGACGGCACAAAACCGATGCTGAACCAATGCTGCTGGCCGCTGCCGATGCGCTGCGTGGCAGCCTGGATTTCGTCGATGCGCGACAGCACTTGCACCGTCTGCTCGTAAAAAAACTTGCCGGCCTTGGTCAACGCGATGGGGCGTGAATCGCGATTCACCAGTTCGACGCCGATAATCTCCTCCAGCTGGCGGATCTGCCGGCTCAGAGGCGGCTGGGCGATATGCAAGCGCTCGGCGGCGCGGCTGAAATTCAGCTCGCTGGCCAGTGCGCTGAAGTACCTGAGATGACGAAGTTCCAATATACCTCCAGAGCATAGTGGGCGACAGAATCGATATTGTACGTTTTCTGCGCAAAGGTTTACCATATGTGAGCGTGCCAGTGACGGCATACCGATACGAGGTTGATATGCACAGCCAATCACTTAGCCTGGCGCCGCTCTACCGGCGCCATGTATTTCAGTCCAGCAAGAAGGTCGATTGCCACGTGCAGGTCGCCAGGGAACTGTCTGCGCATGACTTGTACTGGAAAGGCGACAATGTCGATACGGTGTTGTTCAAGGCGACTATCCGGCAAATGCAGGTTTTCATGCTGAAGTATGGTGCCGAAGTCGTCGTCAGGCCCAAACTGTTTGACGGTTTCGTATTGGTACACATGACGCTGAACGGCATTGCGGAAATCGAGTCGGACGGGCAAAAAATATGCATTCCTCAGGGGCGTGCAGCGGTGATTTCACCAAAAAAGAATTTGCGGCTGTGGTGGCAGGCCGGCTCCGAACAATTGATACTGAAAATCCCGGCCTCCCTGTTTGACATGATCGGCGCACCTGACGCCACGGGCATCGCCTGTATTCCCTCGCTGTTCTTGTTGCCGGAACAAATGTCGCCGCATTGGGAATTGCTGATGCAATCCTTGTTGGGCGTGCTTGGCCTGGCAGCGCAATCCGAACAACATGCCGTATGGATTAATCATTTCGAGCAAGGCGCTGTACAATTTTTGTGGTCACAGCTGACAGCGACTTCTCTGATAATTCCAGAGACTGCGGAAACACTTTCGTCCGAAAACGTAACCGGCGCCGGCAAGTTCAAGCGGCTCGACGCATTGGAACGGTATATCCAGGAGCGCTTGTGCGATCCGCTATCGCTGGCCGATCTGGCGCGTGTGGCCGGGGTCAGCGTACGGGGATTGAATGCGTTGTGCCATCAGCATCATGGCGTCACGCCGATGGACATGTTGCGCAATATCCGGCTCGATGCGGCGCGTCGGCAACTGCTGTCGCAACCCTCGGCAAACATCACCGAGATTGCCTTCGCCCTGGGCTTTGCCCACCTGGGGCGTTTTTCCGCCTACTACCGCCAGCGTTTCGGCGAGCTGCCAAAGCAGACGCGCTCCTGTCATCACTAAATTTGCATACGGCGGAGTCCGGGCATGGAGTCCCGGCCTCCGCCTGCGCTGCCGGTCAGACGCTCTGCCTCAATTCAATTGCTGGATCAGATCCAGCCGCGTCTTCCAGGGATCAGGCTGGATGGCGGTTCGGGTTGCACCGGCGGCGGACATGTCGAGCAAAGCATCGCTTTTTACGTCATACCGTGACCATTGCGGCAAGCCGCTGCCATTGGGGCTGCCGGTTTTTGCGAACGCCACCCAATAATTGTTCATCAGCTGAGCCATTTGCTGATCCTGGCTGGTTGCCGCCGCGCCGTAGCTTGCGTTCAAGGTGTTGAAGACATATGGCAGCTCGCTGGCGTGAGGCGCGCCGCTTACCTGATTGCGTATCGAAGTCGCCACATACGAAAACCGGTACTCGTAGACCGGCATTGCCTGTGCAGAAAGTGTCTGTGCGACGAAGCGCGCGGGTTCGACCATCAACTGATCGCTGGCAATGCGTATCGCTACTGCGGCCACATTGCCGGTTCCTTGCGGATCATAGGCGGCCAGCGCTGCGGCCCGGTTGGCCGGTGCAAAAGATGCCAGCGCCTGGTCCATGGTGGTTGCGCTCGGAAAGCCCAGATCTGCGTTGGTGGCGCCGACGATCAGTGGCACCGGCCAGGCCTTGCCGGCCGCGTATATCTTCCCAGGTTCGTCGACGATCAGCTGACCGTCGATCATGGTATTGGAAAAAGTGTTGAAATTCGCGCCAAGGGTTGCCATATTCAAGCCGGAGACAATGGTATTCGCCGGTAGCGCGCGTAACGCCGCCAATGCGGTGGCGTCTTCGCCGCTGATGCCGACACTGCCGGCAAACGTAACGCCGACCTGCTCGCCTGAAGGCAGGCCGTTGGGCCCGGTTTCATGCAAGCGGCGGCCCGGTACGAATTGCGCGCGGCCGCCACCTGATTGCGCGATGGCCCGGTTAAACATTCCTTTGGATAACGGCGAGGTCATTAAGACATGCACCGCAAAGCCGCCGGCAGACTGGCCAAATACCGTGACGTTATTGGCATCGCCGCCAAACGCTCCGATATTTCGTTGCACCCAGTGTAGCGCCGCGAGCTGGTCCATGAAGCCATAGTTACCCAATAATCCGGTCGGATTTTCCTTGGTCAATGCGGGATGGCCGAAAAAACCGAAGCGGCCCAGGCGATAGTTGAAACTGACCAGTATCACCCCCTGCTTGGCAAATTGCGTACCGTCGTAAACCGCAGATGCGGAACTGCCGTTGACGCCACCGCCGCCGTAAATCCAGACGACGACGGGCAGCTTCTTTTGTGTTGTATCGGCGGGACGCCATAGATTGAGGACCAGACAGTCTTCGTCAGGCACCAGGCCGCTGGAAGGCGCAGCATCCGAGCTAAGCGGCAGCTGCATGCAATCGTGGCCGAAGCTTTGCGCCGGACGGATTGCGCTCCACGCAGCCGGAGCTTGCGGCGGCTGCCAGCGCAACGGGCCGACTGGCGGCGCGGCGTAGGGGATGCCTTTGAATACAAGTATGCCGTCCTGGGTAGCGCCTTGTACCGCACCGCTGTCGGTTTGAGCCACAGTGCCATTGGCGCCCGGCAAATTGGCAATGCTGTCGCCGCCGCTGCATCCGGTCAGCGCTGCTGCAAACAATGCCGCGACGATGAATGATGAATGAATACTATGCATGATGTCTCCGTATCTTATGTTGTTGCTATTGGAAAAAAACAGTATGTGCATGCCCGCTAGGATGGTTTGCGCTGACAGGCATGGAAGGCCGCGATGGCGACTGCGGCAATCAATACCGGAATGCAGGCGCTCAAGACAATTTCCCTGGTTGGCCGCTGCAGCGCCAGCAGCAGCCCGCCCGCGGCCGGTCCGAGTATGGAACCGATGCGGCCGACCGCTGCTGCGCAACCTATGCCAGTGGTGCGTGCGGCGGCTGGGTAGAGCGTGGCGGCGATGGCGCTTTGGCCGATGGTTCCTGCCAGCAGGCCGGCGCCGATGACGGCAATTCCTAACAATGCCTGTTGCTGGGTGAGGTCGATGGCGGCCACAACGGCAATTGCCGCTGCACCAAGCAGAGAGCTGAAAATCAGCACGCGTGCGGCCCCGAAGCGTGCCGACAAGGGAATCAGAAGAAGCGCTCCGAGCAAGCCGCCGATGCTGAGAAAGGCAATCCCGGCAGGTGTTTCACCGGGACTGAAGTGAAAATCCAGCAGCAAGATCGGCAACCAGAAATACAGGGCATAGACAGTGATGAAAATCAGGAAGGAGAAGCTCCACAGCAGTGTGGTGGGCAGCGCCAGCGATCCCCTGAAGAGTGCTCGGATCGATGTTTCCGATGAGGGTGGCGGAACATCGAATTGTTGACCTGGCAGATTATTTGAACATGTTGCGGCGGGCAAGCGCCACCAGATAAATGGCAACAGCAGGGCCGGCAGCAAGCCGCCCAGGCAGAATACGGAGCGCCAGCCGTATTCTGCAATCAGGTGGCCGCCGAGCATGCCGCCAAAGGCACTACCCAGGCCGATGCCGGCGGTCACGGTTATCGCGATCACTT
The DNA here is from genome assembly GCF_039923675.1 of Collimonas sp. Classification (GTDB taxonomy): domain Bacteria; phylum Pseudomonadota; class Gammaproteobacteria; order Burkholderiales; family Burkholderiaceae_D; genus Collimonas. Next base: position 42,250 of record NZ_JBDTCG010000007.1, on the reverse strand, counting down.
CCCGATGGCGCGCCGGACAATATGCGGACGCCAACGCGACGGCTGCCGGCAAGGTCACGCCCAGGCCGACGCCGGTAATCAAGCGCAATATGGCCAGGCTAGGCAAGGAGGCAACGAGGGCAGTCGCCATCGAGCCCGTTGCAAACAGCAGCACGCTGCAGAAAATCGCCCGCCGGCTGCCGAGGCGGCGCGCAAGCGGGCCGCTGATCATATAGCCGAGCACGGCTCCCATGCTGGTCGCTACGAATGCGGGAGTGAAGGCAGGCGCCGGTAGCCCCCATTCACGCGCCAGCGTCGGTGCAACAAAACCAATCGAGGTAGTGTCGAAGCCGTCGAAAAAAACCACCAGGAAGCAAATGACGATCAAATCCCATCGCGAAATCCTGCCTTCCTGATCGAGCGCCCGCTGCTGCGGAATGGCATGGCTGTTGGTGGCCGGGTTCCGTGGGCCGGGAATCTGGCTGGCCTGGCTCATGATGCTTGCCACGCATTGCCGGCCAGGTCGCCCACCGTTCCCGACACCACGTCGAAGCGCATGGTTGCTCTGTGTGCAGCGTCAAAAAGCGGCCACGGAGGAATGCCGGCGTGATTGGGGTTGCCGTTGCGGATGAAGCCGATCCAGCTCGCGCGCATCATGGCCGATAGCGCATCGACTTGCGACATGTCGGCGCCGGCCATCATTGGCGCATCTGCAAATGCAGTGCGGGTGCCGAACACAAATGGCAATTCAAGACAATGGCCGGCAGCCAGCTCGTGATTGGGAGAGGGCCAGTCAAACTGATACAAATGTACCCGGCGGCCGTCTTCAACAGCCTGCATGGCCCAGTCCAGGGTGGGGCCTAGAAACAGTTGTTCACCCGCGAAATCCATCAGCAGCTGGGCTGCCGAGGCGCCCGGACGGCGTGCGCTCAGCCGGATTATTTCTGCAGGGGGAATCGGCGCTTCGGTCAAGGCCTGCACGGCCGGAAGACGATAGTAGAAGACATTGGCTTCTTCCCGGGTACTGCCAATCAATACATCCAGTCTGGCCGCAGCTTTTTGCATGGCCGCCGCCATCTCTGGCGAGCGCGGCAGGATGACGCCGTCAGCGGTTGGGATGAACGGCAACGCCACAGGGTCGCCAGGTTTGGCTTGCGCAATCACGAAGCGGAAAGTGGCGGCCTGGGCATCGAGTATGGCGCGTGTCGAAACCTGGCAAATCCGGGCGCGCGCTTGGGCATGTCCGGGATCTATGCCGAGCGCCTTGATGAAAACTTCTGCGATAACGGTCGCCTGTTCCGGTTCATAAAGCTTCAGCCCCAATGGCGCGCTTTGCATGATTGCGCGCTGCGCCGGCACTCGCGCTGCGCCCGATTGCGCCAGCAGCAAAGCGATCGAATGCGAACCTGCGGATTGTCCCATCAGCGTGATTTGTGCGGGGTTGCCACCGAAATTGGCAATATGGTCGCGGACCCATTCCAGCGCCAGCCTTTGATCCAGTAGCCCCAGGTTGCCGGGTGAAATGCCCGGCGCGTACAAATAGCCCAGGGCGCCGATGCGATAGTTGACGCTGACAAAGACCAGGTCGCCTTCGCTTGCCAGCCGGCTGCCGTCATACCAGGGCAACGCGCCGGCGCCGCTGATATAGCCGCCGCCGTGGAACCAGACCACTACCGGCCGCCGCTTGCCATCGGCGGCGGGTGTGCGAATCGTCAGGGTCAGACAGTCTTCATCTTGCGGCAGGTCGAAATCACCCATCGCCAGGCTCAGGCGCGACGGCAGCTGGGGCGCAATCGGCCCGGGTTGCTGCGCATCGCGCACGCCATCCCATGCTTCTGCAGGCAGCGGGGCGGCAAATCGCAGCTGGCCCAACGGCGCCTGGGCATAAGGAACCGCATGAAAAGAATGCAAGCCGTCTTGCTCATAGCCGCGTAACTGTCCTAAAGCCGTGTCAAGCAGTACGGTTGTTTTTTGATTGCGACGTTGAGTCGGATTTTCAGTCATATATTGTCGTCCGTGGTGAGTGAGAGGAGCGCGAAACCGTTAGAAGCTATGGCGCAAACCGATGGTGAAACCGTTGCCGCGGCTGAGATTGCTGACCTTGTCCGAGATCAGCGCGGCATAGACGTCGCTGCGTTTGGACAGGTTGTAGTCATAGCCAAACGAGAATGTGGCGCGCTGGAGATCGGTTTTTGCGGTTTGCTGCATTCTGGTTTGCGCCCAGGACGCCATCAGCTTGCCGCCGGCGGCAGGCACAGAAACACCCAGCTGAGAGGTGGTCAGCGTGATTTCAATGGGGGTGGTATTTTGCAGCCGAGTCTGACTCAGCTGGCCGAACAACTTGAGTACATTGAAATCGTAGGCGACGGCGAGTTGCGCCGTATTGTCATCGGTTGCTACGTAATTTGGGCGGGCAGCGGTCACCAGCGCCGGTACGGGCGCGCCGAATTGCAAGGACATCTGGCTGAGTTTTTCAAATGACAAGGAGGCGGCAAGAGCGCCGGCTTCGTAGTTGAAGCTGCCGCCGAAGCGTTTGCCGTTGCTGCCGCCTTCGCTCATTGCATAGACAGCCAGCATCGAGAAGCCGGCCCAGACCGGCGAGCTGTAACCGACGCTGTTAGCCCACGATGCATCGCTGGTCGAACTGCCCGTGATCATTGGCTGCAGCGCGCTGGGCAGATAGGTTTGCAGGATATAGGGAGTGATGGAGGCGCCGCCAAACGGGCCGAATCTGATGGTGGTGAGCCAGTTAGGGCTTGGCAGGCGGCCTATGCGCAAGCTGCCTGCGCCGTCTTGCGACAAGCCCACCCATGACTGCCGCTGAAACATGACATCGGAATTTCCGCGCCCGAGTTCGCCGGTATCGGCCCGGAAGAAACTTTCCATGGTAAAGACGGCTTTCAGTCCCCCGCCCAGGTCTTCCGAGCCGCGTATGCCAAAGAAGGAGGTTGTCATGTCGCCATTGCTGACGGTGGAAACGCGCGACTGTCCGCTTAGCTGTTGCGATGAAATGCCCAAGTTGACCAAGCCGTAGATCTGTGTGGCTGACTGGGCGTTGGACTGGCTGCAAGCCGCTGCAAGAATAGAAAAAACAGGAATGAATTTGAAATTTATATTGCGCACTTTAGTCTCCATTTATAGCGTTATCTGTGAACGCTTGAGGTTGAAGATAGCGAGCAAAAGGAGTCTCTAGCAATGGGTAATTTCGGGAAGCAACGTCCTGTAATTGGAACGCGGCCTGGTATGGCTGCTTATCGTATTGCCATTTCTTGTCGGGACAACTGCGTCTACACTCTGGAACCAGATATTTCAACATTTGGGAAAAACGGCAAATTGCTTGAATAGAAAGCCGACAGACATGTCCAGCCTGGCATGTTGCTACCCGGTATGAGGTGAGTGAGGATGCGAAAATCCAGTGTTGCTGCATTCGGCCCGGAACGGGTGAGTCAGTTGACCGGCGCTGCGGATGACTTGATGCTCTTGGTGGAAGTGATCGAGGCCGGCGGTTTTAGTGCGGCCAGCGCGCGCACCGGTGTGCCGAAGTCCAGGTTGAGCCGCCGCATCGCAGCGCTTGAAGAGCAGCTCGGCGTGCATTTATTGTTACGCAATTCCCGCTATTTTGAAGTAACCGAGATTGGCCGGCAGCTGTATGAGCACGGGCGCAGCATCCGTTCGGAAACGTATGCGGCGATGACATTGGCGCACAACAGCCAGGAAGAAGCCCACGGTAGCCTGCACATTGCCTGCCCGATTGCACTTGCCTCGGTCATTGTCGGCCGCGTCGCCACCGAATTCGCACTCGCCCATCCCCGCGTTCGTCTGTGTCTCAGCAGCACCATGGGTACGGTTGAATCGCTGACCAAGCATTTCGACCTGGTGCTGTTGCCATCAGCGCAAAGCCTGCCTGATTCAGACATGATTGTGCAACGGCTGGCGTTTGCTCCCTATCTGTTGGTCGCCACGCCGGCTGTCATCGAGTCAGCAGGTTGTCCCGCCGAGCCTGATGCGCTGTCGGGCGTCGATGCGATCGGCTGGGGTAGCGCCGAAGAGTCGTCACGCTGGCATCTGATCGGACCGCAGAAGGAACACGCCGAGGTGGAAACCCGCATACGTTTTTCCAGCGACAACCTGCTGGTGATCCGGCAGGCCGCATTGGCCGGGCTTGGCGTCGCGCGCATGTCCGACGTTCTCTGCCGCCAGGATATTGCAGAAGGTCGGCTCAGCGTGGTGTTGCCAGGCTGGGCGCCGCCGCCCATGTCGATCTACGCTTTGTATGCGTCACGTCGCCATATCAGCATTGCAGGCAAGCTTTTCCTGAGCGAACTGGTAAAACAATTCGACCAGATGTTCTCGGCCTAGCGTCATTTTTGCGCACGCACCAGCAAGTTGATTTTGGCTGCCGCCGCCAGCAGCATCGGCAGGCAATGTTCCAGCAACTGCGCCGGTGGCGGATTGTTGACCTGGCCGCTGATGTTGATGGCGGCCACCACGCGGCCGTTGCGGTCGACCACCGGCGCCGCCATCGACACCAGTCCGGGCTCCAGCTCTTCGTTGACCTGGCACCAGCCCTGTATCCGCACTTGGCGAATGATCTCGTGCAGGCGCTGCGGATCGGTCACGGTATGCAGCGTATGCGGCGGCAATGACGCCACGGCCAGGCGTTGCTGCACGACCTCGTCCGGCAATCCCGCCAGCAGCACCCGCCCCAGCGAAGTCGAATAGGCCGGCAAGCGGCTGCCGACGCCGAGGTTGATCGACATGATCTTGTGCGCCGGCACCCGCAATACATAGACGATCTCGTCGCCGTCCAGCACGGCGGCAGAGCAGGATTGGCGCAGGCTCTGCACCAGGTCTTCCATCACCGGCTGCGCCTGGGTCCATACCGGCAGCGACGACAGGTAGGCGAAGCCCAGTTCCAGTACTTTCGGCGTCAGGCGGAACAGGCGGCCATCCATCTCGACATATCCCAGGTGCAGCAAGGTCAGCAAGATGCGCCGGGCGCCGGCGCGGGTCAACTCGGCGCCGGCGGCGACTTCGGTCAGCGTCTGCGCCGGCGCATGCGCGCCGAAGCTGCGCAGCACGGCGAGTCCACGGGCAAATGACTGGACGTAGCTGTCGCCAGGCTTGGGATCGGCTTGATCGGATGGATGCGGCATGTTCAACTTTCATTTTGTGTCTAGTGCAGACGTGCAGGCGCAACAAATCAGCGGTTGACATCGACCTGTCAGCTGACTATTCTTTTCAAATAAGTTCTTTATACGAATATTTGTTCATTATAAGAACTTTATTGTGATTTTCAACTGAAATGTTCGTAAAGAGCCATGATCAACAAAATTATCCCTTCGCTAGAACAAGCCCTCGCCAATATTCCTGATGGCGCCACGGTCATGATCGGCGGCTTCGGCGGCGCCGGCCAGCCGGCAGAACTGATCGACGCCTTGATTGCGCAGGGCGCGCGCGAACTGGTGATCGTCAACAACAATGCCGGCAACGGCGAAACCGGCCTGGCCGCGCTGCTCAAAGCGCGGCGGGTGCGCAAGATCATCTGTTCTTTCCCGCGTCAGGCCGATTCGCAGGTGTTCGACGGCTTGTACCGCGCCGGTGAACTTGAGCTGGAGCTGGTCCCGCAAGGCAACCTGGCGGAACGGATACGCGCCGCCGGCGCCGGCATCGGCGCCTTCTTCACGCCGACCGGCTACGGGACGCAACTGGCCGACGGCAAGGAAACCCGCGAAATCAACGGCAGGATGTATGTGCTGGAACATCCGATCCACGCCGACTTCGCCCTGATCAAGGCGGAGGCCGGCGACCGCTGGGGCAACCTGGTCTACCGCAAGACGGCGCGCAACTTCGGCCCGATCATGGCCAGCGCGGCGAAGGTGACGATCGCCTCGGTGCACGAGATTGTGGAGTTGGGCAGCCTCGATCCCGAGAGCGTCGTCACACCGGGATTGTACGTACAACGCGTGGTGCAAGTGCCGCGCAGCGCCACCGGCCCGGCCGGGTTCAAGCAACGATAATAGACAAAAAGAGAGAAGACGATGAATAAATGGAGCAGAGAACAGATGGCGGCGCGCGTGGCGCAGGATATTCCGGATGGCGCCGTGGTCAATCTCGGCATCGGCCTGCCGACGCTAGTGGCGAATCAGCTGCCGGCCGGTCGCGAAATCATTTTGCATAGCGAAAACGGCGTCATCGGCATGGGTCCCGCGCCGGCCGAAGGCGAGGAAGACTACGACCTGATCAATGCTGGCAAGCAGCCGGTGACCTTGCTGCCGGGAGGCTGTTATTTCCACCACGCCGACAGCTTTGCCATGATGCGCGGCGGCCATCTGGATGTCTGCGTGCTGGGCGCGTTCCAGGTTTCCGCCGGCGGCGACCTGGCCAACTGGCACACCGGCGCGGTCGATGCGATTCCGGCGGTGGGCGGCGCGATGGACCTGGCGATCGGGGCCAAGAAGACCTATGTGATGATGGAGCATCTGACTAAAGCCGGTGAAAGCAAGCTGGTCGACAACTGCACCTATCCGCTCACCGGCATCGCCTGCGTCAGCCGCCTATACACCGACCTGGCGGTGATCGATCTCACCCCGCAAGGTGCGCAAGTGACTGCCATCGTCGACGGTTTGTCATTCGAAGAATTGCAAAAACTGACCGCAGTAACGCTTATCAAGGCGCATTGATCACGCAGCGCCGATCACACCGATTCAGGAGAATTCATCCATGTCACACGCTTTCATTTGCGACGCTCAACGCACCCCCTTCGGCCGCTACGGTGGCGCCTTGTCCAGCGTGCGCGCCGACGATCTCGGCGCGGTTCCCATCCGTGCACTGATGGCGCGCAATCCCCAGGTCGACTGGCAAGCCGTGACCGATGTCATCTACGGCTGCGCCAACCAGGCGGGAGAAGACAATCGCAACGTGGCGCGCATGTCGGCGCTACTGGCCGGCCTGCCGCCGGAAGTGCCGGGCGCCACGCTCAACCGCTTGTGCGGCTCGGGCCTGGATGCGCTGGGTACGGCGGCGCGCGCCATCAAGAGCGGCGAAGCTGGACTGATGATCGCCGGCGGCGTCGAGAGCATGAGCCGTGCGCCGTTTGTGATGGCGAAGGCAGAGAGTGCATTTTCCCGCAGCGTAAAAATGGAAGACACCACCATCGGCTGGCGCTTCATCAACGCCCTGATGCAGCAGCAATACGGCGTTGATTCGATGCCGGAGACCGCCGAAAACGTCGCCGTCGAATTCGGCATCAGCCGTGCCGACCAGGACGTGCTGGCGTTGGCGAGCCAGATGAAGGCCATCGCTGCACAAGAGAGCGGCTATTTCGATAGCGAAATCACGCCGGTGACGATCGCGCAGAAAAAAGGTGAGGCGATCATCGTCAACAAGGATGAACATCCGCGCGCCACCAGCCAGGAAGCGCTGGCCAGATTGAAACCTGTGGTCAGGCCGGACGGCAGCGTAACCGCCGGCAATGCCTCCGGAGTCAACGACGGTGCATGCGCCTTGCTGTTGGCCGATGAAGCCAATGCCGCCAGATACGGCTTGACGCCAAGAGCAAGGATCGTCGCCATGGCGACCGCCGGTGTCGCGCCGCGCATCATGGGCATCGGCCCGGCGCCCGCTACCTTGAAGGTGCTGGCGCTGAGCGGCCTGAGATTGGATCAGTTCGACGTGATCGAGCTGAACGAAGCCTTCGCAGCGCAGGGATTGGCGGTACTGCGGCAGCTTGGTCTGCGCGACGACGATCCGCGCGTCAACCCGAACGGTGGCGCGATCGCGCTCGGCCATCCGCTCGGCGCTTCCGGCGCCCGGCTGGCGACCACGGCGGTCAATCAGTTGCAGCGGATCAAAGGACGTTATGCGCTGTGTACGATGTGCATCGGCGTCGGGCAGGGGATTGCACTGGTGCTGGAACGAGTCTGATCCTGGCGGCATGCGCCATCCGACTGAGAAAGTGCGCGGCAGGGTATAAAATCGAATATGTCTGAATCAACCTGCCGGTTAGCCAATGCCTTATCTCTGTGATGCCTCTAGTTCGACGCTGCTGATTGTCGATTTGCAAGAAAAACTGATGCCGGTGATAGGCGACGGTGAGCATGTCCTGCGGCGCGCCGTATTGCTGGCGCAAGCTGCGCACCTGCTGGCAATTCCGGTGATCGGCACGGCGCAGCAGCCCTTGCGTCTGGGGCGCACGGTGCCATCCATCGATGCGTTGCTGGACCAGAACATAGAGAAATCCAGTTTCGACGCCTGCGCGCAACCGGAATTTCTGGCCGCAACGGAGAATGGCCGCGATGAGCTGGTAGTGCTAGGTTGCGAAGCGCATGTGTGCGTTTTGCAAACTGTGCTCGGCCTGTTGCACCGGCAGCGGCGCGTCAAGCTGGTCAGCGACGCCATCGGCTCGCGCCGAGCCGGCGACAAGGTTGCGGCTATCGATCGTGCCCGCGCCGCCGGTGCGGAAATCGTTACCAGCGAAATGCTCCTGTTCGAATGGATGCGCAACAGCGAACATCCCAGATTCCGCGAAATACTCAAGCTGATCAAATAGCCGTGACGTCATCTGCACTTGCAGAATTCAGTAATCCCTTATGCATTTTTTGTTCGAAATGATCAAAAATAGAGTGGTCAATTTTGATGGCCACCATCAGGGTGCAATATGGAACTGCAGGAGCTACGGGAACTGCGAGAAGAGCATTGGCAACAACTGCAACCTTTGTTGCTCGGAGGAGATAACGATCCTGGCGTCAGTGGCCGCGACAATCGCCTGTTTTTCCGTTCGGTGCTGTGGGTAGTCGCCGAGCGTGCCAAATGGTCGGCCCTGCCGCCCGAGTTCGGCCGCTGGCAAACCTCTTATGTGCGTTTCATGCGTTGGAATCAGGCTGATGTCTGGCGACAGATGGCGAGCCATCTGGGCAATGGCAGTGAATTGCGCGCAATGCTGGATGCGATTGTCGCCTTTGGCGACGGCTACACGCGGCGTGCGACACAAAGGAAAACCAATAAAAACAACAAGATTGCCTATTGCGCGGCGCTGGCGAAAACGACGCCATCACGTGAATGTTCTTCAGGCGAGGAAAATGCAAAAACGGATATGGACGCCAACTGGATCTGGCGGCTGACGCATAAATAATTTGGGAATTTCTTGTCGTGCAACGTCAGGATATCAAGCCGCTGTTATCGTTAACATTGTGTAACAGCGGCTAATCAGGCCGGCCGAATATCGAAGGCAAGATAAGCAGGCAAGCAACGCAGGCCGGTTTGCCTAGAGCAAGCCGGCCCGCTATGTCAGCGATTGCGGGAGAATTTGGCGGTAAGCTGGTTCAGCTTTTCCGCATGCTGCTGCGCGGCTTTTTCGGCCGCCAGTTGTGCAGCTTCGGCGGCGCGTTGCAGTTTGCGTTGTTCCGCATTTTTCTTGAAACGTTCACGCAAAGTCTCGGTAGCATGCGTGCGGTGCACGTCGGTGACTTCGTCCGTGCTATTGCCTTCGAGATCGAAACGGTGTGTGGCCTTTTCCATCCCTTTCAGATAGCGCAGCGAGTTGGTGTGCATGCCCAGGGCGATACGCAAAGTCTTCCGATTGATTTCAGGCGACAGCGCGATGAGTTGCTTGTCGATGCCGATGGCAAGCGGCAGGTAATCGCGAAATACCGCGAATTTATCCTGGAGTTCTTTGAGCAGAACGCGGGCAGTTTGAACAGGGTTGGGAGTAGAAGCAGCAACAGGTGTATTCATTGACAACAAATGCGGTGTGTTTTAGAACGCTCAGGATATCACGTAGATGCCGCAAAGCTCTTGGAAGGGCCTCGTTTTAAGGCCCGGACGATGTTTTTTCCCCATCTTGTTGTTCTGCGGAGAACTGTAAGGCGTTGAATTTACATCACAGCCAGTTTACCTTGTGGCGGCCGGGAAGAATACTGTCACTCTTGGCAGGCAGTGATTGGATACCGGGCCAAGGAGTACCAGCAGCCGTGAAACTATTTTTTTGCCAGCTGCAGTAACCTCAGCGCGCAGCTTGTGACGGCGTCGCGCAACGCCGCCGGATGATGGATTTCAAACGCAAACGGCAGGTGCGCCAGCTGCCGCGCAAACCAGTCGAGGTCGTCGGACTGGTTGTGCAGCAGCACCCCGTCCTCGGTTTGTTCGAGGATGCCGATGGCATCGAACAACTGTTCGCGCGCGGATTTCAGATCCGTCTTCAGCAGCACTTCAATGGCGAAAGCGCGTGGAATGGAGGCGACGGAAAACGCTAGATGGGTCAGCGCGTCGAAATTCGCCGGCCGGGTAAACTCTTGGTCCAGCTGCCGTACCTGGCCGACCCGGTCCAGCCGGAACGAGCGCAAATCCTTGCGCAGATGGCACATGCCCGCCACATACCAGCGGCCGCCGCGATAGGCCAGGCCGTAGGGATCGAAATCGCGTTCGCTGTCGTCACCCTGCGCGCTGCGATAGTGCATGTGCACCCGCTGCCGGGTTTGCGCCGCGGCGCTGAGGGCTACCAAGGCTGCATTATTGTCGGGCGAGGTGGCTTGCGAGAAGTCGAACCTGACCGTTTCATCGACCGCGCTGACCCTTCGTTTCAGATTGGACGGCATGATTCGTTCCAGCTTGGCCTGGGCGCTGGCCACCGCCGGCGCAGCCTCTGCCAGCCCCAAGCTGCGCGCCGCCAGCAAGCCGATCGCCAGGGCTAGCGCTTCGTCATCGGTAAACATCATGGGCGGCAGCTTGAATCCTGCCATCAGCGCATAGCCGCCGTGGCGGCCGCGATCGGTGGTAATCGGGATTCCCATTTCTTCCAGCGTCACGATATAGCGGCGCAAGGTGCGGCCATCGATCTCGAGGCGCGCAGCCATCTCGGCCCCGCTCATGCGGCCATGGGTTTGCAGCAGTTCCAGCACTGCCAGTACGCGTGTGGTCGGGTGGTACATGAGGCAAAGAATAAATTATATATAGGGCTAATTCTGTCCTAAATACATTTTATCTTGGTTTCAGCGGCAAAAAACGACAATGCGTTCTCAAATCGGGAGACTACAAAAATGCAATCGATTAATCTTTGGCTTTATTTCATGATTGTCCTGGGCGTCATCGTACTACCCGGCCTGGACATGGCCTTCATCATGGCAAGCGCGCTGGTGGGCGGACGCCGCTCCGGCCTGGCCGCGGTGGCCGGAATCATCGCTGGCGGCATCTGTCACATCGTCATGGCGGTGCTGGGCCTGGCCGTCATCCTGAAATTATGGCCGGCGCTGTTCAACCTGGTCTTGCTGGCAGGCTCCGTTTACATAGCCTGGATAGGCTGGTCTTTGCTGCGCAGCGAGAACGCCTTCCGTCTTACGGCCAGCGCGGAACGGAGCACGCCGGCCAAGGCGCCGGCGACCACTTTTTTACAAGGCATGCTGACCAGCTTGCTTAACCCGAAAGCCTACGTTTTCATGCTGGCGATCTTCCCGCAATTCCTGAAAATCGATGCCGGTCCGATCTGGAGGCAGGCGCTGGTGCTGGGGGTAATCACCTGGTTGACCCAGGCCGCCGTGTATGGTCCGATCGCCTTGCTCTCAGGCCGCGTCAACGGCTGGTTCGAGGGCAATCCGCGCGGCGGCGCCATCACCGGCCGCATGATCGGCGCACTCTTGATAGGCGCGGCGATGTTCACCGGGATCGAAGGGTGGCAGGCGATCTAACTTTGCACTGAAACAGAGTGCGGCGCACCATTTTCAAGCAAGAATGGCTGCTGCCGCACCGGCGCAGAGCGCATTGCGCTTGTCCAATTCGTAAGCCCAGGCCGTAAACCCAATGAAATCAAGGGTTTGAAAGGATGGCACGGCCTTTGCTCAACAACAGGCAGGATCAACGACGATCCCACACATTCTGAAGCAGATCCAACGATGGATCTGTCGGACAAAGGCGTCCTCTCGACTCGACCGCATTGCCGGTTGAGCGAGAGGACGCCTTTTTGTTTTTGAAGACAAAAACGGTGGACAACATGACCAGCAAAGCGACCAGTATCCAGCTCTTCAGCCTGCGCACGCCGCAGATGCGCGCCTTCCATCTGACCTGGATGGCGTTCTTCGTGTGTTTTTTCGCCTGGTTCGCCTGCGCGCCGCTGATGCCATTGATCAAAGGGCAGCTCGGCCTCAGCATGGCGCAAATCGCCAACATCAATATCGCGGCGGTGGCGGTGACGATCCTGGTGCGGCTGCTGGTCGGTCCGCTGTGCGACCGCTACGGTCCGCGCAAAACCTACGCCGGGCTGCTGCTGATCGGCGCCTTGCCCGTGTTCGGCGTGGCGCTGGTGCAGAGCTATGAAAGCTTCCTGTTCTTCCGTCTGTGCATCGGCGCGGTGGGGGCCAGCTTCGTGATTACCCAGTATCACACCTCGGTCATGTTCGCGCCCAACGTGGTCGGCACCGCCAATGCCGCTTCGGCCGGCTGGGGCAACAGTGGTGGCGGCGCAGCGCAAGGTTTGATGCCGTTGCTGGTGGCGGCCTTGCTGATGCTGGGCGTGAGCAGCAGCATGGGCTGGCGCCTGGCTTTGCTGGTGCCGGGCGTGTTCATGCTGATCATGGCGGCGCTGTACTGGCGCTATACGCAGGATTGCCCGGAAGGCAATTACGCCGAAATGCGCGCCCGCGGCATTACGCCCGAAGGCGGCAAAAAAGGTGGCTGGGCCAGCTTCCGGGCGGCCAGCGCCAACTACCGGGTGTGGCTGCTGTTCGTCACCTACGGCGCTTGCTTCGGCGTCGAAATATTCATCCACAACATCGCCGCGATCTACTACGTCGACCATTTCGGCCTGTCGCTCAAAAGCGCCGGCATGGCGGCCGCCAGCTTCGGTTTGCTGGCCTTGTTTGCGCGCGCGCTGGGCGGCTGGGTATCGGACAAGCTGGCCAACCGCAAATCAGGCGCGGGTCTTGATAGCCGCGCCACCTTGCTGTTTGCATTGATGCTGGGCGAAGGCCTGGGACTGCTGTGGTTCGCCCATGCCGAGAGCGCCATGCTGGCGGTGGCCGCGATGCTGACATTCGGCTTGTTTACCCATATGGCTTGCGGCGCGACGTATGCGCTGGTGCCGTTCATCGACCGCAAAGCGCTGGGCGGCGTGGCCGGCATCATCGGCGCCGGCGGCAATGTCGGCGCGGTGGCCGCCGGTTTCCTGATGAAAGGCCTGGGCGATACCCAGCAGACCCTGAGCGTGCTCGGCGTGCTGGTAGCGCTCTCGGCGCTATGCGCGATTGCAGTGCGCTTCAGCCCGGCGCACAAGGCGCAGGAACAGGAATTGCATGACAACGCATTAGCCGGCCGCAGCGCAACCGCTCAAGGGATAGCAGCATGAAAATCATCGTCATCGGGCACGGCATGGTCGGTCACAAATTTCTCGAATGCCTGGCGGAAGCAAAGGCGCCTGGCATGGAAGTCACGGTGCTGTGCGAAGAGCCGCGCCCCGCCTATGATCGCGTGCATCTATCGGAATTTTTCGCCGGAAAATCGGCGCAGGACTTGTCGCTGGTGGAGCCGGGCTTCTTCGAGCGCACCGCCATCCAGCTCAAGCTGAACGCCAAGGCCCAACTGATCGACTGCGCCGCCAAGTCGGTTGCGTTCAATATCAACGGCGTCAGCGAAACGCTGCCTTACGACAAACTGGTGATCGCCACCGGTTCCTATCCCTTCGTGCCAACCTTGGCCGGCAACCAGCGCAAGGATTGTTTCGTCTATCGCACCATCGAAGACCTGGAAGCGATGCTGGAATGCGGCAAGCGCTCCAAGACCGGCGTCGTGATCGGCGGAGGACTGCTGGGCTTGGAGTGCGCCAAGGCGCTGCGCGACATGCAGCTGGAAACCCACGTGGTGGAATTCGCTCCGCGCCTGATGGCGGTGCAGGTGGATGAAAGCGGCGGCCGCATCCTGCGCCAGAAAATCGAAGAACTGGGCGTCACCGCGCATACGCAAAAAAACACGCTGGAAATCGTCGACGGCAAGACTGGCACGCATCGTATGAATTTCGACGACGGCAGCCATCTGGATACCGACATGATCGTGTTCTCGGCCGGCATCCGCCCGCGCGACGAACTGGCGCGCGACAGCGGCTTGAAGGTTGGCGATCGCGGCGGCATCGTGATCGACAACAGCTGCCGCAGCTCTAATCCGGATATCTACGCGATCGGCGAGTGCGCATTGTGGAATGGCCGCATGTTCGGGCTGGTGGCGCCCGGCTACGACATGGCCCGTATCGCCGCCAAACAGATATTGGCGGAATTCACGGCCGATGGCAGCGCAGTCATACCGGAATTCACCGGCGCCGACATGAGCACCAAGCTCAAGCTGATGGGTGTCGACGTCGCCAGCATAGGCGATCCGCACGGCAAGGAAGCCGGCAGCCGTTCCTTTCAGTTTACCGATGAGCGCAAACAGATCTACAAGAAAATCGTGGTTTCCGAATGCGGCAAATTCCTGCTGGGCGGCGTCATGGTGGGCGACGCCAGCGAGTACGGCACCTTGCTGCAGATGATGCTGAACCGTATCGAGTTGCCGGCCTCGCCTGAATTCCTTATTCTGCCGCAAGCCGATGGCCAGGTGAAAGTCGGACTGGGAGTCGACGCCCTGCCGGACTCGGCGCAAATCTGCTCCTGCAACGATGTCTCCAAAGGCGTTTTGTGCGCGGCGGTGAACGCCGGCGCCACCAGCATCGGCGCGTTGAAAAGCTGCACCAAGGCCGGCACTTCCTGCGGCGGTTGCGTGGCGCTGGTGACGCAGGTCATGAAGGCCGAAATGAAGAAACAGGGCATGGCGGTCAACAACCATGTCTGCGAACATTTTCCGTATTCACGCCAGGAGTTGTATCACCTGGTCAAGGTCGGCCAGATCAAGACCTTTTTCGCCTTGCTGGAACAGCATGGCAAAGGCCTCGGCTGCGACGTCTGCAAACCGGTCGCGGCCAGTATCCTGGCTTCCTGCTGGAACGATTTCGTGCTGAAGAAGGAGCACGCCGGGCTGCAGGATTCCAACGATTATTTCCTCGGCAATATCCAGAAGGACGGCACCTATTCCGTGGTGCCGCGCATGGCCGGCGGCGAAGTGACGCCGGACGGCCTGATTGCCGTCGGCCAGGTCGCCAAGAAATACGGCTTGTACACCAAGATCACCGGCGGCCAGCGGGTCGATTTGTTTGGCGCCCGGGTAGAACAATTGCCGCTGATCTGGGAAGAACTGATCGCCGCCGGCTTCGAGTCCGGACACGCTTACGGCAAGTCCTTGCGCACGGTCAAATCCTGCGTCGGCTCGACCTGGTGCCGCTACGGCCTGGACGACAGCGTCGGCCTGGCGATCGAACTGGAAAACCGCTACAAGGGTTTGCGCGCGCCGCACAAGATCAAGTTCGGCGTCTCTGGCTGCACCCGCGAATGCGCCGAAGCGCAAGGCAAGGACGTCGGCATCATCGCCACCGAGAAGGGCTGGAACCTGTACGTCTGCGGCAACGGCGGCATGAAGCCGCGCCATGCCGAACTGCTGGCAGCCGACCTCGACAAGGCGACACTGATCCAGACCATCGACCGTTTCCTGATGTTCTACATCCGCACCGCCGACCGTTTGCAACGCACCAGCGTCTGGCGCGACAACCTGGAAGGCGGCCTCGATTACCTGAAACAGGTGGTGGTGCAAGACAAGCTCAATATCGCCGCCGAGCTGGAGGCCGACATGCAGCATGTGGTCGACACCTATGAATGCGAATGGAAGAAAGCCGTGACCGACCAGGAGACCCGCAAGCGCTTCCAGCATTTCGTCAACAGCGACCAGGCTGACAACAACGTGGTGTTCGTGGCAGAGCGCAGCCAGATCCGCCCGGCCACCATACAAGAACGCAAGCGCATCACTATTCCGGTTGTGGTTGAAACGGCTTAAAGGAAATCCCATGCACAATGACCTCCAATGTACGCGCTGGATTGCAGTCTGCACGCTGGACGACATCGTGCCGAATACCGGCGTTTGCGCCTTGATCAATGGTGAGCAGGTTGCGATTTTCCATGTCATCGACGGCGAGCATCGGGTTTTCGCGATCGGCAACTACGATCCCAATTCAGAGGCGTCGGTGCTGTCGCGCGGACTGGTTGGCAGCCTGGGCGAACGGATCGTGGTCGCTTCGCCCATCTATAAACAGCATTTCGACCTGCAAACCGGCGAATGCCTGGAAGCGCCCGAGCATTCGGTCAGTGCTTATCCGGCGCGTATCGCCGACGGCAAGGTCTGGGTCGGCGCATGAACGCCAGGCCGCTACCTGCCAACAAGCCATCGCTGGTGGTGATCGGCAATGGCATGGCCGGCATGCGCACCGTGGAGGAGCTGCTCAAGCTGGCGCCGGAGCTGTACGACATCACCGTGTTCGGCGCCGAGCCGCATGGCAATTACAACCGGATATTGCTGTCGCCGCTGCTGGCCGGCGACAAGAACATGGACGACATCATGCTCAATCCGCGCGAGTGGTATGGCCAGAACGGCATCACCTTGCATGCCGGCGATCCGGTGGTCAGCATCGACCGCCATCGCCGCCTGGTGTGTTCGCGCGCCGGCGTTGACATCCGCTATGACCGCTTGCTGCTGGCGACCGGCTCCAAGCCTTTCATCATTCCGGTGCCTGGCCATCAATTGCCCGGCGTGATCGCCTTCCGCGATATCCAGGATGTCGAAACCATGCTGGCGGCGGCGCGCAATTATCGGCATGCGGTGGTGATCGGCGGCGGCCTGCTGGGCCTGGAAGCCGCCAACGGTCTGCTGCGGCAGGGCATGGATGTGACCGTGGTGCATGTGATGGACAGCCTGATGGAAAGGCAGCTGGACAAATCGGCGGCAGTGTTGCTGAAAAAGGCACTGGAACAGAAAGGCTTGCGCTTTTTATTGAACGCTCAGACAGCTGAGATCATCGGCGATACGCAGGTAACGGCGGTGCGTTTCAAGGATGGCAACGAGATACCGGCCGACCTGGTGGTCATGACCGCCGGCGTGCGCCCGAACATCGGCCTGGCACAGCAGGCCGGCCTGCATTGCGAACGCGCCATCGTGGTCGACGATACTTTGCAAACCTATGATCCGCGCATCTACGCGGTAGGCGAATGCGTGCAGCACCGCATGGCGACCTTCGGACTGGTGGCACCGATCTGGGACCAGGCGCGTGTCTGCGGCGCCCATCTGGCGGGCGCCGGCCATCGGCGCTATGTGCAGCAGGCCACCGCCACCAAGCTCAAGGTCACCGGCGTCGATTTGTACTCCGCGGGCGATTTTATCGGCGGCGTGGGCAGTGAAGACCTGGTGCTGCGCGATCCGCGCCGCGGCGTCTACAAGCGCCTGGTAATCAATGGTCCGCACATCATCGGCGCGGTACTGTACGGCGATGTCAAGGACGGTCCCTGGTACTTCGAGCTGATCCAGAACAAGACGGACATTTCTGCAATGCGCAGCCAGTTATTATTCGGCAAGGCGCTTTGCGCTGAAGCCGCCTGACCGGGAGCCGGCGTGAATGCTCCACAGATTTTTCCGTTGCAACCGGCCGGCAAGCTTGTCGGCACGCTGACTACCTGTCCCTATTGTGGCGTCGGCTGCGGGGTGCGCGCCACGGTAAGCAGCGACGGCCAGATCGACATTGCCGGCGACGAAAGCCATGCGTCAAACTTGGGACGTCTCTGTGTCAAAGGCTCCGCATTGGGAGAGACGGTAGCGCTTGACGGCCGTTTGCTGTATCCGAAAATGCGCGAAGGAGAAGGCGACCGGCAAACGTTGCGGCTGGCCTCCTGGGATGCCGCGCTGGACAAGGTGGCGCATGGTTTTCGCCGCATCATCGAGCAGCACGGACCGGATTCGGTGGCGCTGTATGTCTCGGGCCAGCTGCTGACCGAAGACTACTATGTCGCCAACAAGCTGATGAAGGGCTACATCGGCAGCGCCAACATCGATACCAATTCACGGCTGTGCATGTCGTCTGCCGTCGCCGGCCACAAGCGCGCGTTCGGCGCCGACCTGGTGCCGGTCTGCTACGAAGACCTGGAGCTGGCCGACCTGGTGGTGCTGGTGGGATCGAATACCGCCTGGTGCCATCCGATCCTGTTTCAGCGCATCGCCAAGATCAGGGAAAGCCGGCCGCAGATGAGGCTGGTGGTAATCGATCCGCGCCGCACCGCGACTTGCGAACTGGCGGATTTGCATTTGCCGCTGAAGGCCGGCAGCGATGTCTGGCTGTTCAACGGCTTGCTCAGTTTCCTGGCGCGCGCGGGTGCTGCCGACGACGGCTTTGTCGCCGCGCACACCAACGGTATGGCCGCCGCGCTGGAAGTGGCCGAGGCCGACTGCGCCGATCCCGCATCGGTGGCGAAAATCTGCAAACTCGATCCGCAGGATTTGCTGACCTTCTACCAGTGGTTTGCAGAAAATCAAAAAACCGTCACGGCCTTTTCGCAAGGCGTCAACCAATCCTCATCGGGCACCGACAAGGTCAACAGCATCATCAATTGCCATCTGTTGACCGGCCGCATAGGCGCGCCGGGCATGGGGCCGTTTTCGATCACCGGCCAGCCGAATGCGATGGGCGGGCGCGAAGTGGGCGGCATGGCGAACATGCTGGCGGCGCATATGGACCTGGACAATCCCAAGCACCGCGAAACCGTACAGACGTACTGGGATTCGCCGTGCATGGCGGACCGGCCGGGTTTGAAAGCGGTGGACTTGTTCCAGGCGATTGAAGACGGAAAGGTCAAGGCGGTATGGATCATGGCCACCAATCCCGTGGTCAGCCTGCCGGATGCCGACCAGGTCCAGCGCGCATTGAAAAAGTGCGAACTGGTGGTGATCTCCGACATCATGGAAAAAACCGACACCAACGCCTTTGCCCATGTCTTGCTGCCGGCCCTGGGCTGGGGTGAAAAAGACGGCACTGTCACCAGCTCCGAGCGGCGCATCTCACGTCAGCGTGCATTTTTGCCGGCTCCCGGTGCGGCGCGCGCGGACTGGCAAATCATTTGCCAGGTGGCGCAGCGCATGGGTTACGCCGGATTCGATTTCACTGCCGTACATCAGATATTCGATGAACACGCCGGCTTGAGCGCTTATCGCAACAACGCCGATGGTCCGCATCGCATGTTCAATCTGGACGGCTTGCGCGGCATGGACAAAACCCGCTTCGATGCCATGCAACCGGTGCAATGGCCGCTGGCGACATCGCCATCAGGTGAACAACAAGGTACTGCGCGCTTGTTTGCCGACGGCCGTTTTGCCCATGCCGACGGCAAGGCGCGCTTTACTCCCACGCCGCCAAGGGCGCCGCAACACGCCACCGACGGCGACTTCCCGCTCAGCCTCAACACCGGCCGCGTGCGCGACCAGTGGCACACCATGACGCGCACCGGCAAGTCGCCCAGGCTGGCCAACCATGTGCCGGAATCCTTCATCGACATGCATCCGCAGGACGCCTTGCTGTACGGTGTGCGCGAAGGCATGCTGGCGCGCGTGCGCAGCCGCTGGGGTGCGATGGTGGCCAGGGTGCAGCATGGCGGCGGCATCGCTCGCGGCACGATTTTCGTGCCGATCCATTGGAACGCGCAGTCCGCCTCGGATGCGCGGGTTGGCGCCGTGGTCAATCCGGTGGTCGATCCGGTTTCCGGCGAGCCGGAGTTCAAGCACACGCCGGTGTGCGTCGAAGAATTCCCTGTGGCCTGGTACGGTTTTGTGCTGAGCCGCAGCCAGCCGCTGCTGGACGATATCACCCATTGGACGCGGATTCAAGGGCGGCGCTTTAACCGTTACGAACTGGCCGGCCGTAGTCCGATTGCGGATCACAGTGCGTGGGCCGCATTGATGTTGGGCGTAAGCGACGTGGATGCCGACTGGCTGGAATACGAAGACGCTAGCGCCGGTGTCTATCGCGCGGTGCATGTGGTCGACGACCGCATCGAGGCTTGCGTTTTCCTCTCGCCACGCCCGGACCTGCCGTCGCGTGCCTGGCTGGCCAGCCTGTTCCTCAAGGATCAGCTGGCGGACGCCGACCGGGTCGGCCTGCTGATCGGCCAGCCGATAGAGAAGGGCGCGGATACCGGGCCGACCGTCTGCTCCTGCTTTGCCATTGGCCGCAACACCATCTGCGATGCGGTCCGCAAGCAAGGGCTGGGCAGCGTGGCCGAGGTGACCGCCTGTCTGAAGGCTGGCGGCAATTGCGGGTCCTGTGTGCCGGAGATCAAAAAGTTGCTATCGGAAATACTGGCGAAAGAGAGCGCATGAGCGTTTGAGCCGGCCAGGTCCGATGTAGCGGCTTAAGTAAGTTACCATGCTCCATAGTGAAAATACGTCGCCATGGAGAAACGCATGACTTTAGCGGTTTCGCAACATCGTTGTTCTCGCTTCGCAGTGATCGCCGTCGCCGCCAGTCTGGCGCTTGGTGCATTCAATCCACCGGCTTTTGCCGAAGCATCTTCCGCGGTCGGATCCGTTGCCGTGTATCCGACGCCGCCATCCGAGCTGTATCCGGAATTGTTCGCGGCAGTGCAGTTCGAACATGTTTTCAAGGATGGTAAAACCTTTGTCGACGCTGTCCCGAAGATGTCTCCGGCGCTCATAGCCGCACAATACAAACGTGAAAAGGATCGCCCCGGCTTCAAGCTCGCCGATTTTGTCCAGCAACGCTTCACTCTGCCGCAAGACAACCCGGACGCCTATGTCAGCGACCGCACGCAATCGCTGGAACAGCATATTGCCGGCTTGTGGCCACACCTGACCCGGCAGCCGCAAAAAGCTGACGCCGCTTCTTCCTTGCTGCCGTTGCCCGAACCATATGTGGTGCCCGGCGGCCGCTTTCGCGAGGTGTATTACTGGGATTCCTATTTCACCATGCTGGGTTTGCTGCAAAACGGCAAGCCGCAATCGATACGCGCCATGGTCGATAATTTCGCCAACCTGATCGACCGTTACGGCCATATTCCCAATGGCAACCGCAGCTACTATCTGAGCCGCTCGCAACCGCCTTTCTATTTCAAGATGGTCGGCCTGCTTTCCATGCAGGACGAGGCCGCTGCCTATGCGCGCTATCTGCCGCAGCTGCAACGTGAATACGCATTCTGGATGGATGGCGCGAATGGTCTCAAGCCCGGAACCGCCTATCGCCGTGTGGTGGCGCTGGCCGACGGCAGCATCTTGAACCGCTATTACGATGACCGCGCCACGCCGCGCGATGAATCGTATGCGGAAGACGTTGCGTTGGCGCAGCACAGCGGCCGCCCTGCCGCCGAGGTCTATCGCGATGCGCGCGCGGGCGCCGAAAGCGGCTGGGATTTCAGCAGTCGCTGGTTCGCCGATGGCAAGACGCTGGCTACCATCGAAACCACTGCTATCTTGCCGGTCGATCTGAATAGCTTGTTGTATGGTTTGGAAAACGCTATCCGCCTTGGCTGCGAACGTGTGCACGATATGGCTTGCAGCAGCGATTTCACGCAGCGCGCAGAACGCCGCCAACTGGCGGTGCAAAAGTATTTGTGGGATGAAGCCGCCGGCCATTACGTGGACTACCAGTGGATCAAACAGCAATCGACCAACCGTCCGAGTGCTGCCACCTTGTATCCGTTATTTGTCGGTCTCGCTACACCAGAGCAAGCCGCGCGCGTGGCCGAGTGGGTGAGCAAGAAACTGCTGAAACCGTATGGCGTGGTGACGACGCCGGTCGACAGCGGCCAGCAATGGGATGCGCCCAACGGCTGGGCGCCGCTGCAATGGATAGCAGTAGATGGCCTTAACCGCTATGGTCAGACCGTTCTGGCGCGCGACATAGCTACGCGCTGGATGGGCAAGGTACAGCAGGGCTACGGCAACAGCGGCAAGCTGGTGGAAAAATACGATGTGATGGGCAGCGGCGCCGAAGCTGGCGGCGGCGAGTACGCCTTGCAGGACGGCTTCGGCTGGACTAACGGCGTGGCCATGCAATTGATGACGATTTATCCTGAACTGAAGCGTCCCTAGGAACCGGGGCGCTTCAGAACAAACGATCAGGCCGCTGTCGCGGGCTGGTCCTTAGGACCGATCAGCCACCAGATCAGCAGCCCCGCCGCGCTCAAGCCGGCGCCGGTCATCGACACCCCGAACCAGCCGGCAAAGCCGTACATGGCGGTCGACAGCAAGGAACCGCAAGCGCCGCCGATGAAATAGCAGGTCATGTAACCGGCGGTCAGACGGTTTCTCGAATCCGGATGCAAGTGGTTGATGACGCTCAGGTTGGTGACGTGCACCGCTTGCACCATCAGGTCCAGCACCAGGATGCCGATGATCAGCGCCAGCAGCGAACTTTTGGCGAACAACAGCGGTAGCCATGACAACAACAGCAAGGCTAGTCCGATGGTGGTCGACGAGCCCGCCTTGCCGCGGTCAGCCAGCCGTCCGGCATGCGAGGCAGCCATGGCGCCGGCGGCGCCGACCAGCCCGAACAAGCCGATGGTGCCGTCGGAATAGTTGAAAGGCGCGGCCGCGAGCAGGAACGAAATCGAGGTCCACAGCACGCTGAACACGGCAAAGATGATCGCTCCCAGCAAGGCGCGGATACGCAGCACCGGCTCGGCGACAAACAGGGTCAGGATCGATGTCAGCAAGCGTGGATAGCTCAGGGTCTGCGACTGATGATGGCGCGGTAGCGCCCGGCCCAGCGCGATCGCCACGATGATCATCAGCACCGCGCCAAACCAGTACACGGTTTGCCAGCCGCCCAGCGCCGACAGGTAACCGGCCACGGTACGCGCCAGCAAAATGCCCAGCAGCAGGCCGGTCATCACGTGGCCTACCACTCTGCCGCGCTCATGCGGTGCCGCCAATGTAGCGGCAAAAGGCACAAGCACTTGCGACACCACCGAAAACAGGCCGGTCAGCGCGGTGCCGATCAAGACAAAAACCATGCTCTGCGCGGTAGCCGTGATCACCAGTCCGCAAGCGGACAGCAAGGTCATCACGACGATCATTTTCTTGCGTTCGATGATGTCCGCCAGCGGCACCAGTAGCATCAGGCCGAGCGCGTAGCCGAGCTGGGCCACCGTCACGATCAGGCCGGCGCTGCCGTTGGAAATGCCGAAGCGCGCGGCGATGGTGTGCAATAGCGGTTGCGCGTAATAGTTGCTGGCCACCGCGACGCCGGTGGCGATGGACATCATGATCACCAGGCCGGCGCTGAGCTTGGTGGATTGTGGTTCTGCCATGTTGAAGTGCCTTGAAAAATACAAGCCGACACTGTAGCCCTTATCCGGACCGGCTGCTGCGCGTGCCGGTTTTCAGCATGCGCGGCAGCCGGCTAATGCGATCTTCTGTATTCCTTGTAGATCAGGGACAAGACGACAGGCAAGCCGGTGGCGTTGCCGAAATTGACCGGATCGTCGGTGCGCGGATACGCCGTGGGATAGGCGCGCAGCAGGTTCAGGTGGGTCAGGTCGAAATTGCCGGATTGCTCCAGGGCGCGCATCGCCTGGTTTTCTATTTCATGCATCAGCGACCAGGTGAGGATTTCCCCGGCATTGCGATGGCTCGGCACAAGGCGTGCGATTGTCGCTTTCAATCCTTCGGTAATCGCGTCAAGTTCAGATCTTCTAACCACTTGCATAAGAATTTTCCTCACTTCAATTTAACTGTATATACGTACAGTATAAGTTGAATCTAAGAAAAACCCTATTGTGCAAACGTAAATTTCCAACGAATATTTTGATTCATGATTGACAAGTGTGTACACACATGTATTTACATTTTATCGGGAGCCGTTTATGATGCACATATCCTACTTTCATCGAGCGATGCTGGACATGCAAACCACCAAAGTCTTCAAGAACGGCAATTCCCAGGCGATCCGGATTCCTGCAGACCTGGCCTACGAGCGCACCGATATCGAGCTTGAGATCGAGCGGGTCGGCGATGAATTGCGGATTCGTCCGGTGGGACGTCCGCTGGGCGGCGTCCTCAAGAAATTCGCGCAGTTCGGCCCGGATTTCATGGCTGACGGCCGCGGCGAGCATGAGCAAAGCGAACGCGAGGCCCTCTGATGGCGCGCTACATGCTCGACACCAATATGTGCATCTACCTGATGAAAAATCAGCCGCAGCAAGTGGCGGAGCGTTTCGCCGCGTGTTTTGTCGGCGACGTGGTGATGTCGGCGATAACCTACGCCGAACTGGAATACGGCGTCACTGCTTCGGCCAATCACGCGCGCGAACGGCAGCACCTGGCAGCGCTGATAGAAGACATTCCGGTAGCCGCATTTGATCGCGCGGCGGCGGGCGCCTACGGTCCGATCCGCGAAGCCACCCGCGAACGCAAGAAAGACCATCTCGACAAACTGATCGCCGCACATGCTCTTGCGCTCGACGTGGTGCTGGTCACCAATAATGCACGCGATTTCGCAAGCTATCCCTGCGTCAAAATAGAAAATTGGATCACATCCGGTAATGGCTGATTCGGTTATGTGACAGACGCTGGCCAGTATGAATATCTGTGCGCTAAAACAAGGCGCAAGGCATACAATAGTGGCCTCACTATCAGTCAGGAAGTCAGGATGCCCGTCGCCATGTCAGATACTCACGCCACAAATCCCCTGTTGCAAGACTGGAATACCCCTTACGGCTTGCCGCCTTTCGACCAGGTCAAGGCCGAGCATTTCGTACCCGCTTTTGAAGTAGCTCTGCCAGCCCACTTGGCCGAGATCGACGCCATCGCTGCGCAATCGGCGACACCAACTTTTGCCAACACGCTGGCCGCTTTCGATGAATCCGGCCGACTCAACAACCGCATCAGCCTGCTGTTCGAGAACCTGACCGCCAGCGAAACTTCGCCGGCTCTGCAAGTGGCAGAGGTCGAACTGGCGCCCAAGCTGGCGGCGCACAAGAATGCAATGTACCTGCATGCCGGTTTGTTCGCGCGGATCGATGCCTTGCACGCCAAGCGCGTCGATCTGGATCTGGATCCGGTGCAACTGCGCCTGCTGGAACGCGTGCACCTGGACTTTGTGCGCGCCGGCGCCAACCTGCCGCCGCAATCGCGCGCACGCTATAGTGCGGTGATGGAAAGACTGGCGGCATTGAGCACGCAGTTCACACAAAACGTCCTGGCCGATGAATCCGGTTTTGCACTGACGCTGGAAGATGAAGCGGCGCTGGCCGGGTTGCCTGCTTTCTTGCGCGCATCGGCGCAGGCTGCGGCGCAACAGCGTGGTCTGCCAGAGGGTAGCCATGTGGTTACCTTGTCGCCATCGCTGGCCGAACCGTTCCTGACATTCTCCGATCGGCGCGATTTGCGTGAAGCAGTCTGGCGCGGGCGCGTAGCGCGCGGCGCGCATGCCGGCAGCCATGACAACCGTCCGGTCGCGGCTGAAATCATGGCCTTGCGCCAGGAGCAGGCGCAACTGCACGGCTACGCCACTTACGCCGACTACCAGCTGATCGACCGTATGGCCGGTAAACCGGAAGCGGTATCGGCCCTGCTCGGCAAAGTATGGGAGCCGGCCAAAGCCAAGGCGGAAGAAGACCGCGTGGCACTGACAGAAATGGCGCGCAGCCTGGGCCAGCCGACCCCGATCGCGGCATGGGACTGGCGCTACTTGGCCGAGAAAGTGCGGCAGGCGCGCTACGATCTGGACGACGCCGAATTGAAACCCTACTTCGGACTGGAAAACATGATCGGCGCCATGTTCGATTGCGCTCAGCGCCTGTTCGGCATCAGCTTCGTCGAGCAGCACGGCGTCGCCCTGCATCATCCGGAGGCCCGCTTGTGGGAAGTGCGCAGCCGCGAGAACGCCCTGATCGGTCTCTTCATCGGTGACAACTTCGCTCGCGCCAGCAAGCGCAGCGGCGCCTGGATGCACGTCTTCCGCAGCCAGTCCGGCCATAACGGCGGCACGCTGCCGATCGTCATCAACAACAATAATTTCGCTAAGGCAGTAGCTGAGCCTGCGCTGTTGAGTTTCGACGATGTGCGCACCCTGTTCCATGAGTTCGGCCACGGTTTGCACGGCTTGCTGTCGCAGGTGAAATACGAGCGCCTGGCGGGCACCCAGGTATTGCAGGATTACGTCGAATTGCCGTCGCAGATTTTCGAGAACTGGGCCGAGGAAGAAGTCGTGCTCAAGCGTCATGCGCGGCACTTCCAGACTGGCGAAGCGATTCCGTCATCCCTGTTGGAAAAACTCAAGCGCGCGCGCCGGTTCGACCAGGCCTGGGCCACCATCATGTATGCCGGTCCGGCGCTGATCGACATGGCGCTGCATTCGCTGCCGAACGGCAGCACGGTCGACCTTGATGCTTTTGAGGCGCAGCAGTGCGAATTGCTGGGCATTCCGCAAGATATCGGCCAACGCCATTACCTGAGCCACTTCCAGCATCTGTTCGCCGGTTCCGACTACGCTGCCGGTTACTACGTGTACATGTGGGCGGAAGTGCTGGACGCCGATGCCTACGACGCCTTCATCGAGGCCGGCGATCCGTTCCAGCCGGCGATTGCTGAACGCTTGCAGCGGCATATCTACAGCTCGGGCAACAAGCAAGATCCGGCGCTGGCGTTCCGGGCGTTCCGCGGCCGCGATCCGAAGGTGGAGCCGATGCTGGCTAAACGCGGGCTGATTGCCTAGAAGATTGTGATTCCTGAGCGCCCCGGCGCTCAGGACCTGCATCAATCGTTACTTACTTCTTCCCGGAAAATGGCGAAGAAAATACCGATGCGCTGGAACTGCCGTTGCCGCCCAATGCATCATTCAATACTTTCGCCAGGCGCACGCCGGCACGGCTCAATTGCAGGGCAACCACGCTGGTGGCGTTGCTGACATAGCTGGCCGGCAGCTTGTACTTGCCGTTCGATTCAGGCGTCGGCAGTTTGCCGTAGGCGTCGGTGCGGGCCAGCGCGAAGGCTTCCAGCGACCAGTCGCGCGGCGTCTGCTGCTGCCATTGAGCGATCTCGGCGTTGGTGATCTTGGCGATCAATGCCGACGCCACCTGGCTCTGGTCGGTACCCAGCTTGTTGACGAATGCGGTATCCCAATAAGCGTGCAGTTTGCCGGAGGCGATGCCGGTGGCCGATACCGTTTCATCGTTGCCGCCGCGGTCATTGGAATCGCTGGAGTGCAGCGGCTGATGCAGATCGCCGACAAAGTGCAGCAGGAATTGCAGCGCCAGCAGGCGTTCCGCAGGGTCGGTGTTCGGGTCGCGCAATTCGGTAGTGAACTGGTCGATTTTATCCACCACGCAGTCTTGCGCTACGCCGCCAGACGCCGGGGTGTTGGCCGGCAGGCTCGGATGGCCGAAGCAGGCGGCGTCGATATCGCCATCGCTGATTTCGGTATCGACGAAATGCCAGGCTGCGGTCTCGCGATGTGAACTGCGGTACTTGTCAGCCCAGGTCGCCTCGGAGGCAATGTCGCCGGCGGTCAGGCCGGTGGCGTCGTTGGCCAGGATGGCGTTGACCTGGGAGCGGACGTCGTCGGTCAGATAGTGGTTGGCGATGGTGCCGACGATCATGTGGCCCTCGTCGCCCCAGGCCAGGGCGTTCTGGGTTGTCAGTAGCAATGGCGCGGCGCAAGCGACGCCGCTGATCAAGGTGAGGAATAACTTGCGATTCAGTTTCATGGAGACTCCATTCGGGAAAAGGGAAAAGTTTCTCTAGTACACTATTTGTCGCCCGAATATATGCCGCATTTATGACCGCAGCATGTCATTGGCACAGCAACCTGCCAGGACTGACAGGTCCACAGCAGGCTGAATGAATTTTGCTCATACAAACTTGAGAGTTTGTCGCTTGACGTAACACGGCTGAAGCAAGAAAATTGAGTGAGGGGGAATAAGATAAATGAGGACGTAGGAACGAGATAAATATCCGAAACACTCCGCGATACTCCGAAATTTGTCGTCACGGTTGTAACGCATTTACAAGAAAAGCCTCGGGATTTTAGCTGGCGATCGGTTGCTGAATTGCCGCAAGAATTTGTTCTGAACTGATCGATACAGAAGTTGTCTTCGTCTCTCCAGTCAGACAATCAATTAATACGACGATGGTTGCTCCTGGCGATACAATCCGGCGCGCATCATTTTTTTTCAATTCTACCGCATACCGGTGCAGCGACGAACGCGACACGGTCATACCGGCCTCGCGCAGTTGGGTAACGATCTCGTCATACCGGCAAAATTTGTACTGTCGCAATAATGCATCGACGGCCTGCTGCTGTTCCTGGGTCAAATACATGACCATATTTACTCTACTCATCGTTGGTCTTTTAAATATAGTTACGAACCGCCAGGTGCCGAATCGTCGTCAAACAAGCGTGGCTGCCGCTTGTCCATTTCACGCATGTGGACTCGCTTGATCAGCTTATAGATCCACTGCAGAGAGATACCGTATTTGCGTACCAGCTCCATGTGATTATTGCCCTTGAACTCGGTATAGATCTGTAAGTGCAGGTCCGACAGCTTGTAGTAATAGTCTCTCGGGATAGAAATAACTTGCCCTCCCCAATGTTCGGCCAGGTGATCGGCCACTGTGGCACCGATTAGATCGGCGATATCGGCTTTGACGCCGTGCGCAGCAGCGATTTCGGAGGCATGCGACGCCACATCGGCGAGTAATTCCCGACGCATTCCCTCCATCCGCGAGCTGCGCTTTCTCATTTTTCCCTCGCTTTTAGCCGCACCAGCAGCTGCTGAGCGGTTGTTTTGGTGATTTTTTCAGCGCCAAACCACAGTTTGGCCAGCTCGACGGCGGAACTGGACGGTGATTTGCCCTGAGCGTGTAGTCGTTGAGCCAGCGCGTCGATCTTGCGCTCATCACGCCATCGCCATTGTTTGAGTTTCTCGATCGTCACCTGGGCTTGCTGGCTATTGAGCCACTGCAGCGCATCGACCCCGGTTTCCCGCGTTACCCAGGTCGTCAGCGCAGATTCGTCGGGATTTTGCACGTAGCCAAGCGCATGCAGTTCCAGCCACAGGCCACGCATCATTTTAGACTGAGCATCGTCAGCCATCCGTCGTGCCGTGACTTTGGAACGCACCTGGAAACCTGACCGCTTCATGTGTTCCAAAGTCCTGGTCAGTTCTGGAACGCTCATCCTGGTTGTCGAATTCGGCAATTCCAAACCAGCCAGCATGGCGCGGTAGGTGTCGTCATCCATGCCCAACTGGCCCTTGGCGATATGGATCAGCTGCACCAGGCGTGCCCTGTTCTGACTGCTGTTTGCGCGTTGTGGTGTTGGATATGTCCGCATAGTTTCTCCTGGTAGGTAGCTGCTCATCAGTGCCGGGCCGCAACGCCTGGCAGACCGCGCTTTGCAGCGCGGTTTCGCCTACTGGTTACTGAATGGCGTCTTTCAACGCCTTAGCGCTCACAAACACAGCTTTGGTCTTGGCCGAAATCTCCAGCGCCTCGCCTGTCTTCGGATTACGACCGGTGCGCGCCGCTGTGACCTTGGTTTTGAGCTTGCCGATGCCAGGCAAGGTCACCTCATCGTTACCGGCCAGCGCTGCCTGGGCCGCGTCACCGGTCGCTTTGAGGATGTGTTCGATATCGGACTTGGCAAATCCCGTCTTGTCCGACACGGCTACGATCAGTTCTGCTTGATTCATGGTGTTCCCTTATATATAGATGGTGGTTAAAAGTGCCCCGTAACGTGGGGCATCCGGGTTACGCCTGATGGAAAGGACACCATCGCAACCAGCTACTGTTATTCAACCGCTGCGCCACCTGCAGCTGGGCGCTTGGCAACAAAAACCTGCTAATGCGTGTTCAAGCCGTCGCTATGTCGAGACTGATAGGAACGTACTTGTCGGTATCGCCCACGCGCTCGTAAAACCGGATGTATTGCTTGCTGCCGACCACCTGGACAGACTCGGCGATCGCTGTCATCGCCCGCTGCCAGCGCGGGTCGCTGATCTCCAGGCGGCGCAAAGCGAGAATGCGGCCGGTATTGAGGTTGCCTTCCTTGTCGGCCTGGAAAGCACCTTGCACCAGCACCTTGATTTCCGGGCGGCTCTCGCGGCTCCATTCGTCGATGCATTCGTCAATCAAGGCTTTGGCGGCCTGCAGGCGCTCATCAAAAGTGATGTTGTCGGCGCTGGCCACCGAAATCTTGATAGCGCCATCAAAGCTGTGCAACGTCACGTTGCCCTTTTTGCCACCGCGCTTGACGCCATATTCCTCGCCGGACAGCTGGACAAAGGCAGCAACATCTTCAAATACGGACGTTTTAAAGGTGGCGATGGTGTCGCTGACGGCGCGTGCCTTATCAACCAGTTCAGCAACCAGCTTGTCGCGGGTGTGATCGATAGGTTTGATCATGCTGTCAGGGATCAAATGCCCCTTGGCATCGCGTTTGTATCCATCAGGGATCGCAGTGATATCGTTCATAGTTCCATCATCCTCAAGTGTTCAAATTGAGCTGCCCCAGCAAAACGGGCAACGTGATCTTTCTCATACGCGCTTCCAGCATCAGGCTGTGCAGCGCACGGCTGCGCAGGAAGTGACAGCACTCTTCCAGCTCCGCAGCCGTTTCGGCCACGTAGTAGCCGGTTTCAGGTGCCCCAACTACGGCGACACCTTGTTCTCGCGCATCGGAAATCAGCTTGCGCAGGCTGCGTTCGGTGACGCCGATCTGCGCGGCCAGGCTCGATGCGTTGATGCCATGCATCCGGCCCTGGTGCCGTGTCGTCAAACCATGAATCAGTAGCTTCAGCAATTGATCGGGGGTATCGCGCAACGGCAGGCCGGTTTGCATGGCTATCTCCGTTCTGAAGTCGGGAGATCAACCCAGCGCGGGACGGAGATAATTCTGCCGGCGGCGTCGTATTGGCCTGGAATAAATACCCGTGCCGCCTCCAGCAGATAGACGGGTGAACCAAGTGCGATGCCGCGTTCTTCCGCCACTCTTTCCGCATCGATCTGGTCGGCATAAATAAAACGTGGCGCCAGGTTGGGTGGCAAATTGCCATTTCGGTCAAAACCCGATTCCGGCAATATCATCAAGAATTTATCGACAATCATTGATTTCTCCGGTTATGTTGGTTTAGGGCCATGCTCTGATGCATCCGGAGCTGCCGCAGTAGCATCACCTGCCTGCTGCAACTCGCGCAATGCCTCTACAGGAGCCTTTCCCATCAGCGCGGCCAGCAAATTCATGGCGTAACTGCCGGTTGCGCGAACAGTGACGCCATCGGCACGGTTCGTGACTGTGATGCGTGATTTTGGCTTTGCCATTGAAGTTCTCCTGGTCATTACTGCAAAGTCTCCGATGGGGTCGTGACGATCTTGACGCTTTTGGCGATCACGGCATCGACCGCCGCCAGCACCTTGGCTGTGTCACCGCGCATTCTTGCGACAACAATCTCTGTAAGATCGCCGGCAATGGAGACGGTGGTCTGTTTGGCGGCATTGCGCTCCCGCAATGCGCCTAGTAGCGCCGCCTCCAATTCGTCATACGTCGGCTTTTTACCCGCCGTATATCCATCAAAAATCGCCTGCTCCCAGGGCGCCATGTGCGGCTTATCCATGATTGGCTCCCAATAATCCAACGAAGGCTACCAATGCCCGCACGTGTTCGGACTCCAGCAGCAGCGTGGCGCCGTGGGCCGTCAGCACCATGCGACCAGAACGCTGCCACGCCATGATTTGCAAACTGCCGACTTGCATCGACGCTGCAATGGCGTCCTGCGTTAGATCCTCTGGCTGTGCTGGTTGCACGGACAGTGTCGCCCCAGCAGATGCTGCGAAAGCCGGAATGATTACTGGCGTCGGTGGCGTAACATCGACCCGGTGCGAACGCTTGACGCCCGCTCCATCGCCCAGGCGATAGACGTCGCCCTGGCGCACAATGCGACCAACCTTCATTGCATAGCCCAGGTACTGTTGCGGTGTATGCCGCTTGTTCAGTCCCATCGCCGCATGAATCTCGTCCGACGTGGCGACGCCGTGGCTTTGCAGGTAGTCGATGGCGATCTGTACTTTGGTTTCCGTGGGCACTGCCGGCGCTGTATTCACAATGGCTGGTGGCGCGATGACAGGTAGAGCGACGGCAGCAGCGGCAACTGTTGTGACTGTCGCCTCGGCCGGCTTGCCCCATCCCAGGAACGCCGGGTTACTCTGGAACGCATATGTCTTATGGCCGTTAGGGCCTTCCGTCTTTTCCGTCAAGACCTCACCAAGGCGTATCGCCTCGGCCAGCTCGACGTGGACCGCATCCACATCGCAGTCCGCCTGGTCGGCCAGGCGCACCAGCAGAATGCCAGGCGTCCGTTTGATCAGGTCTTTGAGCTTATTTGCTAATTCGGTCATATCCGACTCCATTTGATGGCACCGTCGTTGCTCCGGCAGGCATGCTTATCGGCAGTAGTGCATGCCTTGCCGGATTTCACAGGGATGGCCGCATACTGATCCTGGCCATGCGTGGTCGCACAGGAGCCGCACGCGATCATGGCCGCCGTCCAGAGCAAGATGCCCAGGCGGGTGTGCAGGAACTTGAGGAAACTCATAGCAGTTCCTCCACATCCAGGCCCTTCAGGCGACGATTCAGGCTCTTGCGCTTGCGCTCGTTGTTGTCCAGCAGGTCCGCACACGCTTTTTCCAGCACGGCCACATACTTTTTTTCCTGCTCCAGGGACTGCTGGATCTCGGCATCATCGAAATCCAGGCCGCGCAAGCGCCACTGCAACCGGAGGCGCCGCAATTCTCGGGTCCGTCGTTTCACGGTGCGCGGCGCCAGGGCCTTGAAGGCCCGCGCCACCAGGGCGACAATGGTCAGGTGATTGATCGCCATATCAAGCTCTCACCGCTGCGGCGATCAACTCACCGGTGATCCGTGGAGCGCCGATCTTGACCGCTTCATTCATGGCGCCGGCCACCAGGTTGTTGACGGCCAGCGGATAGCACAAGGAGGTGGTTTTAACGGCACGGTTGCCCTTGCCGCCCTCGGCTTCCGCGTGGCGCAGCCGATGTCGGATCTCGTTGACCGCGCTGGCGTCGAACAGGCTGTCAAAATTGACATCTACCCGGGCAAACTTATGACGCAGATAGGCTTCGACATGGTTGTCCAGCGGCGGCAGCGTGATCGTCTCGCAACGTTGCACGACCTCCCGCACCTCCGGGTTGGACTCGGACAGCTTCCACCCCAGCTCGGTCTGACCGATCAGCACAATGGATAACAGTTTCTTGAATCCATCCTGCAGCTCAAAAAATCGTTTCAGATGTTTCAATGTTGGGATCGGCAGGCCATGCGCCTCTTCGATGATCAAAACATGGCGGCGCCCGGTCTGTGCCGACGCCTTGAGCAAATCGTGCATCTGGTGGCCACGAGCCTCGCCGCCGCGCTTAGGCTTGGCATTCGGATCGATGGTGGTGATGATCGAGGCAGAGATGTCGATCGATTTGAGCATCTTGCCCTTGGCGTCGTTATCCTCCAGGCCAAGTACATACGGCTCGATCACGGTAATCGGCTCATGATTGACGTTGATCCACTCAATCAGGTCTTGCCGCAACGTGGACTTGCCGGCGCCAGACTCACCGATGACCGCCAGCATGCCGCCGTGCTTGGCGGTTTGCCGGATAGTGGCGCGCACGTACCGGATATCGTCGGACAAGAACACGTCGGCGTCACAGGTCATCTCATCCGTGAACGGGTCACGCGCAATCTTGAACTTGCGCCGGGCATCAGCGGTCAAGGTGTGTTTTCGTAGTAGCATGTCGGCAGACTCCTTTTCATTTGTGGATGGGCGGTCTTCCGGCGTAGCGTTGGTCTTGGCAGATGGCGCTACGTCGGATTCTTCTTTAAACAGGTTGCGGATATGACCGTTATGGCCACCGTGAGCGAACACGAATGCCTTGATTTGCGAGGTAATCACATCGCGCTCGGTCGTCCGTGGCCATTCGTCATGGTTGATGATCTGCGCCAGGGACCCCTGGCTCATCGGCCGGCCGTTGGACAAGATCACCTTGGCGGCCAGCGCCGCCTGCGGTACACGCAGCTCGACTCAGTTTCAGTGCCATAAGTACCCCTCCGGTACGGTTAAACAGCCCGCAATCCGCCGACCGCACGTTGCGGGGCAGCTTGGGCAGGATTAATAAATTGTTCGATCAACGCCGCGATCTGGTCTTCCGGCACACCGTCGGCATAACGAGCGCTCAGGAAGGCGTTTTCTTCATCCGTCAGATGGCGGCCGATGCCAGCAACGAAGCGCAGCATTGCGGCGGTGGCTGTCAGCATGGCAATTTCCGGCTTCAGATGATCCGGTGTATCGATTGCTGCACCCTGACGCGGCAAGTAGGTCGGTAAAGCGACATCCTGCAAATACGAATGGGCGTTCAGCTTGGTGGCAAATGGTGTTGCCTTCTTGTTTCTGGCTTTCTTGATCTCATCCGCGTCCATCTCTGGGTACGCCAGCGTATCCATTGCCTTGGCCGCTTGCTCAATCGCCGTATCCGGCATGGCCTTGTATTCCTCGCCGATGACGCTGCCCGACATCGCCTGGCCGAACTGATCGAAGTTGCGTTCTGGCTCGACGCGGTAGGTCAGCATCTCGCCGTCGTACCGTGGCGCCTGGATCTGGATGGCACAGTCGCCGTAGACCAATGACCGCACGACTACCGTGTCGCCGACGCTCACGCCATCCAGGCCGCGCAAGCTATACAACAGGGACCGGTCGGCATTCGGATGTTTGAAGTCGACGGTCATATTCGACTTGACCTTGCGCTCCTGCTCCCGCGCAGCCATCAGTGCACGGCATACGTCGACTGCTGGCAACAGGCGCAACTCGGCCGCTGTGATCAGCTGCCACAAGTCATATCGGGCTATCGGCTGCGCCAGCCCATCCCGACGCAAGCGCGTGTCCTGACCGGGGATCAGATTGGCGTTGTAGGCATTGGCCCAGGCAAACGCATGCTCGTTCAACTCACGGATATCGCTGACCGGCTCAAAGCGCAGGCGCGACTCGAACTGTGTTTCGATGATGTTGTTGCCAACTTCGACGCCGCCCTTGGCACGGGAATTGCCGGCTTCGTGCTCTAACGGTTGAACTTCCAAGTGGGACAACAAATTCTTGATGGCCGCGCTGGTATTGGCCGTGCCCTTGTCCCACAGTACGAATTTCGGCACGCCCTGGAACAGACGCCCTTGTTGCTGTCCCCAGGCGAACATCAGGAACTCGAACAGGCTGTGCTGATTCTCGCCTGCGGCTTCGACGTACCAGGGCACCAGCAGCCCGCTGGCGCGGTCGTACATCACGTAGCGATAGACCTTGTATTTGATCTTGGCGTAGTTCTCCAGCTTGTTCTTGTAAAATTCACGATCACGCATGATATGCTGCCGACCGTTCATGTAATAGATCAGGCACAGCGACGGATCAACCTCATGCACATGGTTAGGGTGTAAAGCGCGTAACGACTGCACCGGCGCCACGTTGCGTTGGGCGGCGACATTGAGCTTACGGTCCCGGATTAGCCTATTGAGCTGGCCATTGCTCACATTGAAGGCAATGCCGTTCTGTTCCAGCATGCCTCGTGCGGTCGTGGTAAATAGTGTCTGCTTGCCGTTGTCGCGGATCGCCTCGCGTTGCGTCGCCCCCAGCATCGTCAGCGCTGCCGCCGTCACGCTGGTGGAACCTTTGTCGGCACGGGCCTTGCGCTGCGTTGCCCAGCCACAAGACTCTTTCAACTGGCGATAGATGGTTTGTGGCGACCAGCCGAGAAAGCTGTGCGCGGCGGCGATAATGGGACCGCGCTGGCCGTGGCTGGCAGCGTCCAATTGTCGGGCCAAATCGCGCAGATAGTCGCGAATGTCGGGCGTGATTGCCATGTCCACCTCGGCCTCCTGTTATTCGACCGTCAGCAGTTGCTGACGTGCGGCGTCGACATCACCGCCGAAGCGCGTCCGCAGAGCGTGCTGTGCATTGGCCACCAAGGTGGCGGTGCGTTCAATCGCGTCCGATAGATGCAACAGCACTGTCAGCACCTCCATTGGCATATCGGCGGCGGCTTCGGGGTCGTAACCTGGTGCGTTCGCCAATTCGACTGACACCCAGCTATCCAAGGCTGTGACAGCCTCCAGGTGCCGCGCCACCAGCTGGTCGATGAGCGACTGGCGCTGGGCGATCTCTTCCTTGAAAGGCGCTACACGCTCGTCCCACGGGGCAGTACGCAGCTGGAGCTTTTCCAGGGCAATCTTGACTTGCTTTTTTTCGGCGTCAGATTTCGCAGCGACCTTGTCCAGCGCTTTGTATTCGGCTTCCAACTCCTTCACCTTGCTGGTCAGCGCCGTTTTTTCCTTGGCGTGCTTCGTGACGACGTCTTCCAGCAATTCGACCAAAGATTCCTTATCGCCAGATTTCGCCATTTCAATCAAGGCAGTTTTGTCGTCGTCAGGCAACTTTCGCAATTGACGCAGTTCGCGATATCCGGCACCGATCCGATTGAGATTCCCCAGCGCTTCTTCGCCGAATATACGAAGATTGAGCAGATCCTCATCGATCTTGGACTTAGTGCTCCCGATAATTCTGCAAAATCCTTCCCAAGTGCCGACGTCGGCAATTTCGCCACCTTCTGCATCGAGCCCTTTTTTCCCCGCAATCGCCCGGTACATCTTGGTTTCCTTGATATGGGCGAGTTTTCCCAAACTGACGACGTCGGCAAATTTCGATATTGCGCGTGCCATCTGCACCTGACCGAGTATCTGATTCATCAGATCGCGTTCTTCGGCATACGAATTTTGAATTTGCGTCAACTCTTGACCTGATGCGTCCGCGTTATTCAGCGCTACCTCGTTCATCGGGGTTTCAACGATCTTGATCACTTTGTTGCTTGTCCGTGCCATATTTTCTATCCTCTCAGTTAGTCAAAGTAAAATTGCGCTTGAGTGTTGCCAGGTCACTCTCGGCACGGCCGAAAGCGTCCATAACTCGCAATGTCAGGCGTGAAAAATGCGTCGTAATATGGAAACGACCGGTAGCGTCATCTTTCCGTACCCAGCCCTTTTCGATCAGTACGTCGGCGGTACGGGTGACATACGGCGGTGGGCACTTCAAAGCGCCGGCCAGGTCTTTATTCGACAGGCCACGTATAGGCTCGGACGACAGGATTTCCAGCATCGTCAACGCCCGCAGGATCTGCGCGCTGGGCCTGCTCTGCTCTTTGTCAGCGCTCATGCAGCCATCCCTCCAGCGGTAATTCTGAAACCGAATTCAGCGGCAATCTTTTCGCTGTCTTCCTGCGTGATGTCAAATGCTGCGGAACCTATCCACAGCATGGGGTCGTGAGTGCCCAGGTCGATTCGGCAGCTCTCGCAATCGGCGGTGGCATATGCCACGTGGTAGGTGGATTTTTGGTCATGTACGCTAGCGCTGACTGTCTCGTTGCTCATCCGAATCGTGAGCACTAGGTGCCGGCCGATGGATGGTATGGTTAGTTTTTTAGAAAACATAATCTCCCCTTTCAAAATTCAAACTCTGGCGTTGCATGTTTGCTGACATTGGCGTGATGGAAAGCGACCTGCTCAATGTGCGAGGCCAATGCATCCAAGGTGGTGCCAGCATCGGCTTTACCCGAGTGGAAGTCGGTCAGAAGCTGCATCGCCGCGCCGAAGCCGTTATGCAACGCGACCACGTCGACGTCCGTCAGTGCGCGGCCGGTCGGGATGTCGATCAGCAGCTTGCCCTTGCTAGCAGCGAACCACCGGGTAACGAAGTCGATACCACAAGCGTTCTCGTAGGCGGGAACCAGTACCGTGGGCATACGCCCGTTTTCTATCCACTTGTAGAGCGACCAGTGATCCGCTTGGCCCATCAATTCCGCGATACGCTCGATGGATAGATTGAGTCGCTCTCTGGCGTGCTCTTTGCACAGCTCCATTGCCTGGCGCAGACTGGTCGGCTGGATACGTCTCCAATTCCGGCGCGTTTTTGCGGTCACTGTTTTCCCCTTCATTTCATGCGTTCCAAACAAAAATCAGTTGTGCATCTGTTCAAGCCGATGCGGCGTCGTCAACAATGGCTGCATACCGATACACAACAGGAGATGGATATGGTCGAAACTGGAATGCTGGAAAAACTGATCGACAAAGCGATAGGCCCGTATATCGATGAATTGCGCGGGGAGCTATGGGCGCATCATTGGCTGCTGTCAGAACTGGTACGGCAGTTACCGCGTGAGTCTGTGCGTCATGTCGCGCAGGTAATGGATCAGGCTCGACTGGAGATGTCGCCTGCCGAAAAAGCGTCCGTTGCAACAGCCTGGGAGCGGTGGCAGCCGTATCTGATGCAGAGAGCCGACGTGTTAGAAGGCGATACGCCGCCACAATTTCGCCCTCACCAGCCAAGGTCTGCGCTTCGTCGGCCAGCGACGGATCGATAGCCCGGATTTCAGAAAATACATGCGACAGCAATGTAAACCTTGTGGTCGAACCGATAACTGGTGTATCTTTCCGTATGGACATACTGATAAGTTTGTCTAGTGCCGGGCGTCCAAGTGCCGTGAAATCGGGCAGAAACTCGGCCGATAGCTCGGTCGGCGTAAAATCGGACTCAGCGCGCAGTGTGATGAGGCCCTGCTGGACTAGGGGAATCAGTGCTTGGCAGACTGATTCTCCAAAATCGGCTAGATAGGCGAATGGATGAATTGGAATTGTCATGACCATCTCAGGCAGCAAGTTGGTCTGCTGGCTTCTTCAGGCCCAGTTTGACGGCGATGTCATGAGCCTTGCCGTAGTGGGCTTTGTCGAAGCCGTTTAAGACACGGTAAACGGCTTGCTGTGTGTAGCCGTTCTCGCGTGCCCATTGTGAAAATGTAATACCGCGTTGACGAAAACTTTGTTTGACTTGCTCGGGGGTCATTGGCGTGACTCCTATATATAAGTTATTTGGTTGTTCTTTGTGATTTGTTAGATTGGATTATGTGATTGATAAATCACATTGTCAAGGATATTTTGTGACTTATAGATCAATTTACGAGCGATTGAAGGAGGAGCGCAAGCGCCTCAACTTCACGCAACAGGAGGTCGCCGCGATTGCAAATGTGGAGCGCGAGACATGGAGTCGGTACGAATCCGGAAAAATTTCACCGGGAATGGAAGTGCTAGCGGCCATCGCCCTCGCTGGTGCCGATATTCAGTACATCGCGCTTGGAACGCGTTCAACTGCAGCGCTGACACCGGATGAAACCGAGCTGCTGGAGAAATACCGCAGTGCGCCGATAGCCGTCAAAGCTGCCGCGATCGCGGCGCTCATCGGTGGTTCCGCCCCGGCAAAAGCACCGCGATATACCGTTGATTTTGGCAACGCAAAAATCGGCCAATCGGCCGCTGGCGACATTGTGAATAAGGCAAGGAAAAAATAGGCATGACCGAGAAGAAAGTCGATTTCAATGGGGCTAATATTGGACAGGCAGCTGCAGGTGATGTGGTGAATGAAGGGTCACAATTTAACAACAGCAACGTCATCAACCTGCATGTGAACGGACAAAAAGATGCATCAAAATTGTCAGTGGAATACCTGACAAACCATCAAAAGCGCGCCATTGGCAAGCTCATCGAAAAGATTGTTGAGGCGACGGAGGAAGAGCCGCTGGACGTCTGGAACCAGATATTGGCGCGTACCGGCGCCAAGCAAGTAAAACTCATTCCTAAAGAGTATTTTGTCGAGCTCGATGCCTATCTCAAGGATTGGCTGACAAAGACAACACAACCGGCGCAATTTTCTTCGACACGGCCAGCGGCGCCACGCTCGCATCGAACCATACCGCGCTCGTATTTTCTGGTGTCTGTTGCGCTTGGGATCGCGATAAGCGTCGCCGCTGCTGCATTGGTCGTACAAAATTTTTCTCTGGAACAGCGGCTGCAGGCCGCTACTACGCGCTTGACCGTATGCGAATTTGGCGGAGCATACTATTCGGTCGGCAGCGTCGCAGATATCAAGGGCTCTCCTGGCGCGACATGTACGATGGTGAAAGACGATCTCCCTCCACAGTGGAATGTGGCGAAGCAGAAAATAGACAAAAAGTCGTCGGTAGCCAGAAATCCAATACGCCGGAAACCAGCCAGCGAGGTAGCAGATCCGGCGCCACTCTAGGATAGCGACGAGTATCTTGGCTGTGAATAGACACTGATGTTTGCCGCACCCGAAAATTGTTTCATATCTTACGATTAGTGGAGAGCTCCTTGAGTCTAAATCATGGATCGCGCATCATTGCCAACCCCAAAGTCCAATATGTGTCTGGCAAAA
The DNA here is from genome assembly GCF_039923675.1 of Collimonas sp. Classification (GTDB taxonomy): domain Bacteria; phylum Pseudomonadota; class Gammaproteobacteria; order Burkholderiales; family Burkholderiaceae_D; genus Collimonas. The sequence goes on along the minus strand of NZ_JBDTCG010000007.1, from coordinate 2,060 downwards.
AAGGGATAGGTATCTATCAACTCTGCTTTGGCATTCAGTTTGGCATTCCGAGTTGGCCGAACGAGTCAAATACGGCTATTTTACGAAACGTGCGGTTGCGCATATCAGCAGGAGCAAAGCACAGTGACCTGCATTTCCTGGGTATGGCGGAGACGGCGTCGTCGTTTACCATACAACCAAATCAGCATTCGCAACAACAGGAGCTATTGTTTGAGCTCAATCTAACTCCGCAACAACTGTTCGCTCTGGATGAAATTCAGAACGGTGCCGGACTGTACTTTACGGTTCATCTATACGGCGAAACGGTGGGGATGTCTGGGACATTACCTGCCCATGATGATATCAATCATCACGTCACCCTCAGTGATTGGGCTCGTGTTCTCCACGAACTAAATTATGCCGACATTCTTGTCATAGGAGTCGCACTTCCGCGAGTGATGCAGGACAGTAAAATGTATCCAGCAGTTACGCTTATACGCCAAGCGAATGAAGATCTGCATTCCGGGCGCTATGACGCCGTTGTAACTCGATGTCGTTTGGCGCTCGATAGCGTATACGCTGCCATGACCGAAAAGGAATCGGTCAATGTTGCCATCGAAAAATTTAAGACAAAAAAGAGGACGATGACAAAATTTGAACGCGAGCTTTTGATTGTGGAGGCAGCGAGACATTACACTCAGCCTGCCCATCATGTCGACGACGACGATGGTAATCCCGAGTGGTACAGCCGAAGCGATGCGCTATTGATCTTAGGGGTTGCTGCGGCTGCAGTTTGTAGCGCAGTTAGTCGGGCAGCGGCGCCTGCAGTTATTTAGCGGACTGTATGATACCTGGCTCAATTCTTTAGATCAAATGTGGACTAGGACACATTTGACTTTCTCCACCCTACGATTGAAAAGATACTCATGGCTCTCTACGAACTTTCTGCTCCCTCTTTAAATGAAATTCCTGTCTCTACTTACAGCGCACTCAAACTTCGCGAGCGTGAAGACATTCAAGGAGTGATTCGGGATCACATCCAGGTTGTTCTACCTGACCTGATGGTGCTTACGGAAGAATTTGGGGATTGGGAGGATAGTAGGCGACGCATTGATCTGCTCTGCCTGGACGTCGATAGCCAATTGGTTGTCGTCGAATTGAAGCGGACCGAAGACGGCGGACATATGGAGTTGCAAGCTTTGCGTTACGCTGCGATGGTCTCTACAATGCGTTTCGACCAAGCTGTCGAGGCACATCGCAAGTATCTTACCTCGCGTGGCCTTTCACCCGAGACGGCTGAGCCGTCTATTCGAAACTTCCTCGATATCCCCGAAGGCCCAGTCTCTTTGGCGGCCAAAGTCCGAATCGCATTAGTTTCAGCCGATTTTTCTAAGGAAATTACTTCCACGGTTCTTTGGCTTAATGCGCAAGGACTCGACCTTACATGTATCCGTGCCCGCCCTCACTCGTTCAGAGGCCACGTGCTGATGGATGTTCAGCAAGTTATTCCTTTGCCCGAATCTGCAGAGTATCAAATAGCCATACGGGAAAAGACGATTGAAAGTGCTGTCGCCGAAACACACGGGCGCGATTTCACCCGCTATTTCGTTCGTACAAAGTCGGGCCACGATCATACGAATCTTCCAAAGCGGTGGTTGGTCTTCCATGTAGTCCAGGAGGCGATTCGGTTGGGCGTAAGTCCGGATACCATCCGCGAGGCAGTATTGTGGCGAAATACAGGCATATTTGTCTCAGCTGATGGCGATCTTTCTGGCGAACAGTTGATGGCGACTGTTCCACGGAAGTCGAAAAATCGCTTTTTCTGTGAAGATGACGAGGTTTTTCATGTAGACGGAAAAACATACGCTCTCAGCAATCAGTGGGGCGGCAGAACGTTAGAGGCCGTTTCTGCTATCGTGGCCAAATTGCCGCAAGAACACGGGCTAAGCTACGAGGAGGGTGTAAATAATTTTGTGTAAACGGTCATTTGGCAGGACACTGCCGCCATCAAGGAGAAACAATGACCGTCGCAACGCGTAACAAACGGGCCAAGCCCGATCCAGAACTGCTGAAACTGGCTG
>NZ_JBDTCG010000006.1:0-6146 GCF_039923675.1 Collimonas sp. | reverse complement strand
TGCGACGGCGCTGCTCTTCGCTGGAAGGCGTTTGCACATTCGGGTCGCGGCGCCGCAGTTCCTCAAGATCGGGCTGCGGCTGGACGGTCTGCGTCTTGCCGTCGTGAGCTGCCCCTGCCAACAAAAGCGCAAGTCCCATCCCCTTTACGAAACCCGATAGGTGTCCATCACCGTTACCGGATAAAGTGCTCTTCCCCATTGCTTGCTTTCTTTTCATGATCTCGACCAGGTAGAGATTCTAGCGAGCAAACAATTGCTAAACGAGCAAATATTTATTAAGTTGATGAGATTTTGCAAATATTCACTTTTACGTCACGATATCCCTGTTAATCCGTTGCATCAAAACAACATCAGCACAACAAAGCGACCGCCAATCAGACCGTAAGCCGGTCCCTTGGCAGTCATCATGCCTCTCGCTTTTCGTCTGGCGTCATGATTTTGATAATGCCGTCGCACCTTACAACCAGCCAAAACGTGACTCCGGCGTCAGTTGATGCGGCCCAAGCCCGGACGCCATCCGTCGAACTGCCCAACGCCTTGGCGCCTTAGGATCGCTCCATTCACATTGTTGCAATCTTACAAATACCATCTCTAGATCAGCGTCTCATGGGACCGCACGATAGGATCCCCTGGTCCCAATGAGCCTCCGCCCTAGGACCCAAGTAAGGGATCAATTGCCACGCTGGGCGATAGCTATCGCGTCGTGGCTCCCGGCCACATGGGATTTGGCAAGAGCGACACGCCGGATGAGTGCGAATGTCAGGATCTCACCTTGGCTTCAATGGATACCGAAAGCCGAGTCCGCAGGACGTCTCAGCACAGTGCTTGGCGAATTTAGCTTCGACATGTCAAGCATATTGAAGCGCAACGGTTTTCAAAATCTCGCTGATCAGCGAAACTTGGTTGCGCGCCTATGGATCGTATTTCGCCGAATCGGCTGATTGTGCCGGTGCAATCGATTGGGTTAGAGGCTACGCCATTGTCGCACGCATTTTTGATGGATCGGACGCGGCAGCCAGACGGGCGATTCAGCCCAAGCCCGCTCTAGCGATCTAAGGGATAGCCGATTGCACATAGGCACACGACGCAGCGCCTCGCGCTGCATCGATTGAATTCAATTACACTTTACGCCAGTGGTTGGGGATTTTTTTGTCATGCAATTCTGGAAGACGGGCCGCATGCAACGGATTATTTGCATGATTTTTCTTGGCCCAGATAATCGCTGCTTCCAGCGTCGGTGATGTATGGATCGGCGTGCTGCTTTGGGCAGGTTCGACAATGAAGTTTCCAGATGCATCTTGACTGATAAAAAGACTTTTACTCATTCGCATCTCCTAGGTATGAAGGCTCGTCGGGTCCATCGGAACATCGCCTGCAGTCCCGATTTTGCGAACCTGTTTCATTGTACTCGCCATATGTTGCAAACCTGATTAACAAATTTTTGGCGCCCTTTTGTGAGGTATGCCGTCAATTGTGGAGACTTCCGTTTCAAGCAGCCTGCGCTGCTTTTTCTGAACCACTCAGCAAACAACGTTGGCGAAACGTAGCCGGGATGTGGGTGGCGTATTGAACTAACACCTTCAGGCGCATCAGATGCCATCGTTGCAAGTCGGGTTTTCGACGCGACAGCGTCATTTGAGCGATACCGCAGCGCGACGGCCAAACGAGGCTATCCGCTCGGAGAGACGCCGCCGACGTTCAGTCAGCGTATCGATCAGGCGATCCAGTTCGTGCAGCTTTTCCATGTGCGGCGCCAGATCAGTGGCGCTGTGCTTGACATCAATGCTTTCGTTCCCGGCTGATTTGAAAAAGGCGGAAATCTGCCGCGTGCTGAAGCCACATTGCAGCAGGTCCTTGATCTGCTTCACGATACCCACTGTTTGCAACGGATAGTCGCGGTAACCGTTCGACAGACGTTGCGACCGGATCAATCCTTGCGATTCGTAGTAGCGCAAAATACGTGCGCTCACTTTTGCCCGTTTTGCCATTTCTCCTATTCGCATGCTGTTTCCACCCTGCTACCGGCAACGCGGGCCGGGCTTCGGCACAAACAGGGTAACGGGACATGCGACATTTTTAGGCAAACTGTGCATAAGGAATTGATTGTCTTCTGCTGCTTTCCTGAAGATCAACATCCTTTTTTACAGAACCTGATGTCATGGCGCCGGCGAAAACCGCCAGGCGGGATTGTCAAACATGGAGATGGTGCGCGCGCGCATGCTGCTGGACGGGCATAGCTCGTCCTGGGTGTATTGCGTCAGCCGAATCGCGCGGCCGGGATTCGATTCGCACGCTACGGTAATGAAGTCAGGCTCGGTCATGACGCCCGCCACGCTCAAATTCTCCTTATAGTCATCGGTCGATTTGAAGGCCTTGATCAGGCTGCCGGGATTTTTCAGGCTATTGTAGTCGAAGCCCATGCCCTGCGAGACAAGCGTCGACACCTGAGCCGGATTGATGCCCGCCAGGTCAACCCGGAAATTACCGCCAAAACCGGAAGAGCCGCCGATCAGCCCGGGAAGATTGAAGTAATTACTGTTGAGTACCAGGCCGACGTGGTTGCCCGCATCCAGCGGGTTAAGCTCCTTGGTGATCCGCTGGCTTGCCACGGCGCCCGGCGCCGACCAGGAATTGGTGATCATGGTCAGGTGGCTCAAGACGCGCGGACTGGCGCCGCCCGGCGCGCTGCCGTTGGCTTCGATGCCTGGCGCAATGCCGAAGGTCTTGTCCATGAAGGTGGCGACAAAATCGCTCATGCCGATAGTGCCGTTGACCTCGACCCGTTCGTAAGGCTCCCGATCCAGTTTGAGGCTGGTCAAGGTATTGCCGGTCGGGTCGAACCCCATCGGTCCGCCAGGTACCTTGACGGATTTGGTCGATACGCTCAAAGCGCTGCCGGCGACGCCGCCAAAGGTAGCACTAGCAAAGGTGTCGGTGAAAAAGCGCGCCGCGGTCGTCATCCAGTCCGCATGGTCCTGTAGCAGCGCCGATGCGCCGGCGCCGCCTGCTTCGACCTGGCGAGCGCCGCGCGGCGTCAGGTAAACGCTGCGAAAAACGCCAGGCGCTAGATCGGCATCCGCGCTGTAGACCGATTTGACATCTGCGGCGCCGGTCGCCTTATAAGCGCTGCGCTCCCAGACGGCAAAGCGCGCCGCCTCGGTATTCAATTGTTTCAGTTCGCCAAAACGCCAGACCCACTGCGCCGCCAACAGGAACAGCATGAACATGCTGCAAGCCAGGATGGATTCGGCCAAAGCCTGGCCATGCTGCTTGCGCCCGTAACTGCGTTGCAAATTGGATCGTTTGGATGAGATAGGCATCAATAAGAATCGCTATAGAAATCAGTAGGTAATCAGTTAATCACGAAGAACAACAACTTTTCGGGATAGTTCAGGCCTTCAAGCCGCGCATTCCAGTACGGCAGCATCAGGTTGGCGTGCGAGACGAGCTGCTTGCGCGTGGTCCAGTGTTCGACCGGCGCCCGGTAATACACACGCGCCTTGCCGATCGCTTGCAGATAACTTTGCTTGAGCTCCGCATCGTAGTCCTTGATCGGGGCCCGTCCCAGGTTGAACTTTCCTTCGTCGCGCAGCGGCAGATTGCCGACCGATTCCTGCAAGCCGACCACGAATGACGGTCCGAGATCTTTCAAGGCGTTGTTCTGGATTTCCTTGGAAGCGACAAACAGGTTGCTGGCCGCGCGGTCGCCGATCTGGTAATTGCCGAGTTCGGCATTGCGCATTTCCCACATGCCGAAGCGCTCGGCCGGCAAACCCATGTCGGCCGCCACGGCGCCGCCGAGGCCCGGCTTCTGAAACAAGGTTTCGACGCCGCGCGAAGTGCGCATGTTGATGATGTCGATCAAATCGCCCAGGCCCAGCGCGTTGAGAATGAACTTCAGGAAGCCGCTGGCGTTGTCGAGCGGATCGTCGGCAGCCTGGGTAGCCAGATTGAACCCATGCCCCAGCATATTGGATATGGACGTGGCGGCGCTGCCGCCCAGGCTGGCCAGATTCTGGAAATTGGCCGCCTGTTGCGCCAGCGCCGAAGCCAGTTGCACCTCCGGGTCGCCGCTACCCGGGGTGGGCGCATCCAGCGCCGCGCCGGAAGCCGGCATGCCGGCCGGCGCGCCACCTAGTACGCCGGTGGTATTTCCTGCATTGGCATCGGGCATATGCACCACGGACCCTGCGGAAGTACTGGAGTTGACGCCGCCCGCAGCGCCCTCCAGGGTTGCCTCGATTGGCGCCATGATCGTGTTGTTCAGTGTATCGGTCGCAGTGGCGGTCTTGGCCTGCCCTTTCATGGCGCTGGACGCCGCGGATTGCGCAATATTCAAGACGCCGCGGTCGGCGTATTTTTTTGCCACGCCGGCCGTCAGGGAAGCGCAGGCGCCGTTTTTCCCGCCCAGGCGCGGCGCATAGACTTCGCCGTTGGGCAGCGTAAAGTACATGCAGTCATCCACACCGGAGGCTTCACCCCAGGAAGCTTTTTTCTCCGAACTGTTGGCTTTCACGGCATCCACGAATTTATCCAGGTCCGCCGGAATCTCTTGGTTCTTGTCCAGCCCCTGACGTCCGACCTTGGACAGGGTGACCGCACCTGCCATCGGAATGTGGATGTTGAACAGGTGCGGGTCAATTTCCATGACATCGATATTGCTCCAGCCATAGGTGCCGTCCTGCATCTGCATCATGCGGGTGCCGCCGGTACGTTCATACAGACACATGATCGGGCTGGCGATGACGCCCACAGTATTCATGAACGCTTCGATCACCGGGCCGATGACATCGGCCGCCACATTACCCTTCAATGCGGGAATGATCTGTTCCAGGCCATTGGTTTCGAGCCCGGTCAGCATGCCGTTGACGGCGGACAGATTGCAGCCGTCGACCGCCCACAGCCCCACCGCATTGGGAAACAGTCGGCGGCCGCCGCTGGCCCCGGCAACGTTGAAATCGGCCTTCATCATCAATTGATGGATCAGATTGAACGGAATGCGCGGTGGATCGCCCGGCTTTGCAGCCGCTGGCGGCAGCTTGTCCTCCATCTTGCTGACACCGAGGAATTTGCGCGGCGGCTGATGCAGCTTGATCATGCTGCCAAAGTCCACCATGCTTTTGCCGATCTGGTAAGCGACGGTTTGCGGAATGTATTCAGCTTGCGGCGCATTCTCCGCCAGCAACACCTTTTGCGAACTGATCATCGCCGACACCGTCGTCGCCAGGTGAACCTGCTGCGAAGCGAAGATGGCATAGTTGGACAAGGAGACCGTGGCGGTGCCGGCATTGGCAAGTACCTGGCTGCTGACGCGCACGCCATTGACGATTTTTTCCCAGAAATCGCCGAACTTGGCGATCGCGTTGGTCACGCCAGACAGGCCTGCGCCGATATAGGGAATGAACTTGGTCAGCGCCGCGATCCCTTTCATCACCTTGCTGTTATTCTTCCAGTACTGGTCCGACATGCCGACGGTCGACCACATAGCCGTCAGCTGCCCCACCGACTGGTAATTGGAAATCATGGCACGATTGGTGTAAGCCGTATAGTTCAAGCCCTCCGCCGCCAGATTGGCCGTGCTATAGGCAATCGCATCCGCCGCATTGACCAGCTGGCGCTTCTGGCTGGTCACTTGCGCCATGTTATAGATGGCAAACAAACCCACGCACAGCACGGCAATGAAAAAAATAGCGATCGGCATGATCCCGCCGCGCTGACGCCATCCCTTGCGGGCAATGAAACTACCGGTCTTGCTGCTTTCGCCTGATGATGCCCGGGTCACTATGTACTCCGTATTCGAACAAATTTCGGAAGCGACTGTTATCGCCTGACTGAACCGATTTCTTTATCTGCTTGACGCGCGCAGTCGACCCGCCGCTGATCATCACGGCCGTACCTGCGCCTGCCAAATGAAGGCAAAGCTGCTGGAATTTCTGGGGCAGCTCGCCCCTTGCCGGAGCGATGCCGGAGGGCGGAGCGATCGATCAACCGGCTATTGCTGGGTAGCCGTTGTGTCGGCGAGCGTCTTTATTTACTCGCGTCAGACTGAATGTAGACGATTATTGTTACCTAGAAATGACATACGGCAACATATTGAAACAGTTATCGGGGGCTCTTGGGAAGTTTGAAAATCGAGTTTCGATATT
>NZ_JBDTCG010000005.1:0-40797 GCF_039923675.1 Collimonas sp. | reverse complement strand
CGCGGTGCGCCAACCAGCTTGCCGATATTCGAATCGGTAGTGCGGGTGAAATAACGCTTGTCGGTCAGGTTGTTGACGCCGGCCAGCAGCTCTGCGCCCTTCAAGCCAGACACCTTCCAGTTGACTTGCGCATTCCAGGTGCGAAAGCCTGGAATCTCGCCGTTGCCGCCATTCGCGCTTTCGGCGATGGTATTGGCGTTATCGGCAAACTGGCGGCTTTGATGGGTAGTCGACAAATCGAAACCCCAGGCGCCAACAGCGTAACGAGCGCCGATGGTATCGGTATTGCGCGAGTAGAACGGTACGTCGAGTCCGGAAGTCGGGCCGGATTTCTGCAGCGCGCGGGTATAGGTGTAATTGGCGTACAGATTCAATCCTGCCAGCGCACCGGCTTTGTCAAAGGCATAGTCAATCGCGGTTTCGATGCCGTCGTGGCGAGTGGCGCCAATATTCTGGAACACCGCCGGCGAACTGCCCGCCACTTGCTGGATCTGGTTATCGAAACGGATATCGAAAGCCGTAATCTCCGCCGACAGCCGGCTGCTCTTCCAGCGCGCACCAACTTCAACGGTTTTCGCCACTTCGGGCACCAGCGGGTTGCCGCCGATAGCGGCAGTCAGCTGGGTGTTCTGGACCGGTCCGAACGAGGTGCTGTAGTTGGTGAACAGCGTCAGGTTCCGGTTCAACAGGTAAGCGACACTGAGCGATGGCAAGGCCTTGTTGTTATCGATCGGGAACATCGGGCCCGGACCACTAAGGACATCGGTGCGGGTCGAGCGGATATGCTCGTAACGTATGCCAGGGGTGATGCGCCAGTCGCCGAGCGAAATCTTGTCGTCGATATAGACGGCGTGGGCGCCGGTGAAATTATCGAAAGAACTGGAGGGCGCCGTAGCAATCCCGGTGGCGACCGAGGAGTTGTAGACCTGGTCGTTGCCGGTTTCCCGGATATAGCGGTAACCGACCGTCACGTCATTGGTGCTGCCGCCGATGCTGAAGCGCTGCGTATAGCGCGGCTCGATTCCCAGCGTCTGGTAGGTGCGCGGCTGATGTCCGAGATTCTTGCCGCTGATCAGCGTGCTCTGGCGGAAACTCTCGTTGTAGTAGGTACGGATTTCGAATTCCCGGGTATCGGAAATCGTGTTCAGATAACCGATGTCGGCCGCCTTGCGGTTACCGCTCCAGAAATCGGTAGGCCGGGTGTTCTGGAAAGGATTCGCGGCATATTGCGCCGCGGTCAAGCCGCCCGGCGTCTGCGAGCGCACGTCGTAGTACGACAGCTTGCCGTAGATCTCCGAACTCGGTGTGATCTGGTAGCGGTATTTCAGGGCGAAATCGTTGACCGTCTCGCCGCTGTTGGCACGCCAGCCGGAACCGTCAACGCCGGAATACAGCACGGCCAGGCCGAGACCGTTGTCAAGCTGGCTGCCGACGAAGGCGCTGTACTGGCGGTTGGCGCCGCCCGCCTCGGTGTAGTTATTGGTGCGCAGCGTGGCGTCGCCGTTAAATCCAGGTTCGGTCGGAATCGCACGAGTCTTGAAATTGATGATGCCGCCGACGTTCTGCGGGCCATAACGGACTGAACCGGCGCCGCGCACGACATCGATCGATTCGATGTTGTTAAGGCTGACCGGCGCAAACGACAGCTGCGGCTGGCCGTATGGCGCGACCGCCATCGGAATGCCATCGAGCAGCACGGTGGAGCGCGGCGAGTAGCGCCCGGCCAGACCGCGCACGCCGATATTCAACGCGACCGAACTGCCGGCGGAGCCGGAGTTGTCGCTGACCTGGACGCCCGGAATACGGCGCATCACGTCACCAATGCTGGAGGCGCCGGAGTTCTCGATGTCTTCTTTTTTGACCACGGTGCGGGCGCCGGGGTAGCGCTTGACGCTGTTTTGCAAGCCGGTGCCGAGCCAGTCGCCGCTGACCTGGATCGATTCCAGCGTATGTTCGTCGGCGGCGGACGCGTCGGTTTGTTGCGCGTACGAGGCGACGGGCAAGGCCAGCGCCGCCAGGGCCAGAGTCACGGCGGCAGAGCAGGTCAAGCGACGGGTATCAAGGGGGCTGGAAAGTTCGAGGATGGCCATGCTGCTTTTTCTCCGGAGACACAAATCAGGATCGCACTGGCTGTTCAATTGCTACGCGACGTGGTCGGAAACGGCAGATACTGGCTGGCGGAGGGACGATCAACAACGAGCTGGATAATAATGATTCTCATTTTTATCGTCAACATAAAGATATATCATGTTGTTTTTGCGCGTTTATCGCTGCCGCTCGGCAACACACCGCGCCACAACATGGACACATTGCAAATGATCGCCGCAACCCCTATGATTTGATCGTACTCAGACGCGCGTTGCAGACGGTGGCAAGAGACTTCAGCGTAACCTACGGCAACTTCATCCGGGGGACAATTAAAATGAAAACCATTCTGGCGCTCGTCGCGGCTGCGCTACTGAGCAGCGCGGCGCCCTCCTTTGCCGCCGACCAGCAAACCGAGATCATCAAGCAGGCGCAAACAGCCGCCGTTGCATGGATGGCGCTGACCGATGCCGGCAAATACGGCGAAAGCTGGGAGCGCGCAGGGACTTTCTTTAAAACCGGCATTGCAAAAAACACCTGGGAAACCGGCATCCGCTCATTGCGAGCGCCGCTCGGCAGCGTCAAGGCGCGCGAACTCAAAAGCACCGAATATGCGACCACTTTGCCTGGTGCGCCAGATGGCGAATATGTGGTGATCCAGTATGAGACCCAGTTTGAAAATAAAAAGTCTGCGCAGGAAACCATCACGCCCATGCGTGAAAAAGATGGCAGCTGGAAAGTCTCGGGTTATTTCATTCGCTGACAGCGAACAGATTCGCAGGGGAAAGCGCGAGACGAAAAAGGAGTATGAGCGGGCAGGAAAAACAGAGGCGCGGGCTTGTGGCTTGGCACAACCCCAGGATCCGAAAGCCACCTTGTGAGGGCCTCGAAATCTCTAAATACAGGGCGCCTTGTGGGCAAATCTGGGCATAACCAGAAATCTTCAGATCAGCCGATGGCGTAGTATGCTCATCAGCCTGAGTAACCATTGATTGAATCAGGCATTGAACCAAGGTTCAATCAAAAAAATCCGTGCGACGCCATATGACAATCCTTGAATGCTGTGGTGCACAACAACATTTTCAGTGCACACAGTGTCACAAGAATGGAATATCATGTCCACTCACAAATTTGTATGTGCCATAGCCGTTTGTTATAGTCGTCATTGTTGCTGCCTTAATAGCTTTTTTGTTGCAGCGCGAATGACAGCTTCATGACAACCTGATACCAGCTTCATGCACACACGAGACCTCACTCTTGCATTGACATAACATCATGATTCGTTTTCGCCAAATCGAAGCTTTTCGTTCCCTGATGATTTCCGGCACCAGTGTGTCTGCCGCCCGCCGCATGCATGTTACCCAGCCGGCGATCAGTCGCCTGATCGCCGACCTCGAAGCTGATCTCGGCTTTCGCCTGTTCAACCGCGCCAAGGGCCGGCTTGAACCGACCAATGCCGGCGTGCGCTTTTACAAGGCGGTCGAGGAAAATTTCCTGGGACTGGAACGCTTGATGCAGGTGGCCGGCAATATCCGCCATGAAGCACCGGAAGGCCTGACGATTGCCTGCCTGCCGGTGTTGTCCACCACCCTGCTGCCGGAAGTGCTGCAACGCTTCTTCAAGCAACACCCGGATGTCTCGGTCAAGATCGACAGCTGCACCGTGCCGGAAATCCTGGTCAGCCTGCAAGACCTGAAGGTCGACATGGCGCTGAGCCTGGCGTTTCCGCCTTTTGCCGGCATCGAAGTCGAGCCGATCATGGAAGCCACCGTGCTGTGCGCCATGCAGGCCACGCATCCGCTGGCGCAAAAAGAGATCGTCCTGCCGGAGGATCTGGATGGTGAAAACGTGATTGGCTGGATGCCGAACAGCGCGCAATCCTATGACCGCGAGCTATCGACTTTGAACTCAGCGGCGATCCGTCCCAACTATACGATCCAGACGCATACCTCGCACACCCGCTATGCGATGGTCGCCAACGGTTTCGGGGTCGCCATCGTGGAGCCGTTCGCGGCCAAGATCTGGCGTCCGCATGGCGTCGTCACACGGCCGTTCAAGGCAGATATCACCTACAAATATGTCCTGGCCTACCCTAGCGGCGGCATCCGTTCCGAACTCGGGCACGACCTGCGCGAGGCGGCTCTCCATGTTGCGAAAAATTATGCTTTCTAAGAGGAAGATCAATGTACTCGCCAAAAAGACTGATCCGGAATTTAAGCGTTTACCTTGAAAAATTAGCACAGCCTAGGTCGGCAGGCGGCCAAAGCGCCGCTGCCGAGGCGTCCAACATAAGGGAATACATTGCAGCGCTCAGTCAGCTCCCTGAGAATCATCGGCTGACGGCGCAGCACATTCAGCTTGGCCTTGCATTGGAACCGCATCCGGAAGGCGGGTTTTATCGCGAATTCATCCGCGATAAAACCCGCACGGTGATTTTCTACCTGCTGCCGGAGCACGCCATTTCCAGCTGGCACAGCCTGAAAGACACCAGGGAAATATTCAAGCTGATCTCGGGAGCCGGCTTGTTCATCCCCAAGATAGATGCCGGCGGGCGCTGGCGCTCCGAACAAGAAGTGACCTACGAAAACGACGTCGTTATCGAGAAAAATATCAGCTTTGGCGACTGGTTTGGGGCCTATCCAAGCGGCGAATACGGACTGGTGACGTGCGAATGCCGCGGACCATTCGAGTTCGATAAATTCAAGATTTCCAGCCAAGAAGATCTGTCAGAATTCTGGCGCCAGAATCCCGGACAGCGGCGCCTCATCGACAGGCTGGCGCCGAAAGGTAACTGAGATTTCCCGTCTGCGGCCTCTAGTCTGCCGGCAGTACAATAGTCGCCACCAAGCCGCCATCCGGATGATTCCGCAATTGCAGTTCGCCGCCATGCGCCTGCACAATGTTGCGCGCGATGCCCAGTCCCAATCCCATGCCGCCGGCGTTCTGGTCACGTCCATGCTCCAGCCGGGTGTAGGGATCGAACAGGCTCAGCAGAGCTTCTTCCGGCACGCCGGGACCATGGTCGCGAATCTGGATCTGGATATTGTGGCCGGATTCATTGATCAGGCTGGCGACCGAGACTTCCACTTTCCGGCCGTAATGCAGCGCATTGTCGAACAGGTTGCCGATGGCGCGCTTGAGCGCCAGCGGCTTGGCCATGACAGTCAAACCCGACTCGCTGAACGCCACTTCGTGCCCTGCCATGCGGGCGTCGCGGATCATGCGCAGGATCAGTGCATCTAGCCGGACCTCGGTGCGGTTTTCATGGATATCGCTATCCTTGACCGACTGCAAGGCGCCCTTGACCATCATGTCGAGCTCATCCAGGTCTTCATGGAATTCCGTGCGCAATTCTTCGTCGTCCAGCAATTCGGTACGCAATTTCAGGCGCGTGATGGGCGTGCGCAAATCATGCGAGATCGAGACAAACAAGCGCTCGCGATCATCCAGGTAGCGCTTGATGCGTTCTCGCATGGCGCGGAAAGCGCGCGCGGTCTTGATGAATTCGCGGCTGCCGGTTTCCGGCAATTCCGGCGGCGCTTCGCCTTTGCCAAACGCTTCGGCGGCATCGGACAGCGCCGCCAGCGGCCGCGTCGTCCAGCGCACCACCAGGATCGACAGCAGCAGCACGGTCGCCAAGGACACGGCTTGCAGCAACAGCCGTTCGGGCGACAAGGGATTATCGCTATCGAGAAAATAAGGGTTCGGCATCAGAGCCGCCAGGTAGAGCCAGTTGCCGGGCTCAAGCTCGGTCTGGATCACCAGCACCGGCGCCGGGTTGGGCTTGATCAGCAAAGTATGCTGGACCCAGCTGTCCGGCAGATCCGCCACCTTCAAGCCATCGGTCGACACCATCAAGTCATCCGGCCAGGCAAACGCCAGGCGAAACCCGGGCAGGAACGGCAAGTCGGTTTTCAGCGTGCTGCCGATTTCGCCCAGGGCCATGTTGGCGAGCTGGTTGTCGGCAATTTTATGGATGGTGATCGGACCGTCGTTGGTGTTGACGAAAAAGCGCGTGCCGCCCATTTCGCGCAATTGCTGGATCAGGATCGGCCGGTAGTTCGCCGGCAGGCTCATGAAGAAGCGGATGGCGCTGGCGGCGCTGTGGGCCAGATGCTGGGAGGCGGTCTTGGTTTCGACTTCCGCCTTGCTGCGCAACTGGGCCGACCAGATCAGGCCGCCGGCCAGTTGTGTCACCAGCACGCCGAATACCATCACTACCGATAAACGACCCAGCAGCGTGTGCGGCAACAGCCAGGAAAGCAGCTGGTTGTACCGGGCCGACCAGGTGACTTTCGACATGGAGTTAAATCTGCGAAGCCGCCACATCGGCAGAGAATACATAACCCACGCCGCGCACCGTCTTGATCAGGTGCGGATCTTTGCCACCATCGTTCAGGCGCAAGCGTAATTTGCTGATCTGCACGTCCAGCGAACGGTCCAGCGGGCCGACATCGCGGCCGCGGGTTTCTTCACACAGGACACCGCGGTCGAGCACGTCGCCCGGGTGTTCGACAAAATATTTCAGCAACTGGTAATCGAGGCCGGTGAGCGCCACCAGCGCGCCGTCCGGATCGCTCAGGGTGCGCTCCACCGTATCCAGCGTGAAGCCGACGAAACGGTAGTAGCGCGGCGCTATGGCGCTGTCTATCCCTGTGCGGCGATGGATTGCCTTGATGCGCGCCAGCAGTTCGCGCGGACTGTAGGGCTTGGCGATATAGTCGTCGGCACCCAGTTCCAGGCCGACCACGCGGTCGGTTTCGTCGGAGCTGGCGGTAAGCATGATGATCGGCACATTCGACTTGCGTCTGACTGCCTTGCACAAGGCAAAACCGTCGGTATCCGGCAGCATGACGTCGAGGATCACCAGCGACAACTCTTCCGAATAGCGCTGGAACTCGGCCAGGAACGCTTCACCGTTATGCGCCAGGCGCACTTCATACTGGTTCTTTTCCAGATAGGCTTTTAACAGCGTCCGGGTTTTCTGGTCATCATCGACTATGAGTATCTTGCGCATCATTCCTGTTTTCCTGATTTCGTCACGCTCCTTGCAATGCTGGCAAGCTTGCGCTGGACATCGCTTTCGCTCATCTTGTCGTCCACGAAATAACGATGCACTTCGGCGATGATCGCATCTTTCGCGGTTTCGTCGGCGGCCATGCGGTGCACCAGGCTCGGCGCCTGGAACGCACTGCCCTTGCTGAACGCGCTCCACGAGGCGCGCGCGCAGCTATCCATTTTCGACAGATCCGGCGAGCGCCATACCGAGATCGCACCCTTGACCTGATTGTATGCGGTTTGCACCGGCGGCGACATGATGATCTGCGCCAGCTTCTCCTGCGCCGGCTGGTGCGAATAATCGCCGGCAAACATGGCCAGGGTATCGACACTATACAGATGATAGTCGGCAGTGCCCGGCACCGTACTGCAAGAAAAATCCTGATCGGTATTCAACCCCCACGCCAGCAACTCGCCTTTGGCCCAGTCGCCCATGACGAACATGGCGGCGGCGCCGTTGGCCAGCTCGCGCGTCATCTCGGGCCAGGGCCGTTCCCTGAGCGGCGTCGGCATCCATTCTTTCAAAGAACGCAAACGCTTCAACGCATGTGTCATGCGCGGATCGCCAAATGCCGCCGGATTCAGATCGACAAACAGGGAGCGATAGTAAGCCGGGCCGCTTTCCGCCAGCACCAGCGTTTCAAACAGGGTGGCGACTTGCCAGGCTTCGCTGCTTTGCGCCAGCGGCGTGATCCCGGCTTGCCTGAGCTTTTCTGCGACGCGGCTGAAATCGGCCCAGGTCTTGGGCGGCGTCAGGTTCAGGCGATCGAAGATCTTTTTGTTGTAGAACAGGTTGTTGATCCGATGTATCCCCAGCGGCACCGCCACCACATGGCCACGGTTGTTGACCAGCGACCAGACAGTAGGAAACAGGAGCTTTTGCCAGTTGCCGGGAGCCGCAACGTCATCCAGCTCCAGCAGCAAGCCGAGATCGGCCCATTCGCCAAACACGATGCCGTTGAGTTGTGTCGCTTCCGGCGCTTTGCCAGCCAGCACCATGCTCTTCAGCACCTTGCTGGCGCCGAGGCCGGCGCCGCCGGGAATCGCGGCATCGCGCCATTGGATATTCTCTTCCGCCAGCTTGCTGCTCATGACGTCAACTGCTTTGCGCTCACCGGCCGAGGTCCACCAGTGAAGCACCTGCAATGAAGCCGGCGGCTGGCTGCCGTTCGAAACCGGCGTAGCAGCGGCCGCCGCAGAGCCGACCGGGTAATTAAACAGGCAGGCAAACGCGCATAGCGCGATCCAGCTGCGATATCCTGTATGCCGGGTTTTTACTCTTCCCCTGTTATCCGAGCGTTGCCTATCAATCATGCGCGCCTTGTTGATATTTTTTATAAACACTGGTTTGCTCTCCCCACAACGCGTGTGACTATAGCGCAAGTCCCGCTTGCAACGTTAGCGGTCTTCTCGTTTTGTAAAGAAACGTAAGTTTTCGTAATTTTATCTATATTCGCAAAATCGCCGCATCACTGGCATTTAAGCCGCCACTCGTCTGGAACGATGATAATTTATTGTCGGCTCTGTAAAGATATGTAATTATGAAATTGGTTTAATTTTTAACTTAACCAATAAAATCAATACCTTATAGAAATTGCATGGATGAATTACGCATAAGATGGCGGCACAATTTTTATGGTGCTAATGTCTGTTCGCGGCGGTTTGCTCTACATATTTACCTAGGGAGCCGCAAAAACCAATCCGACAAAAATCCAAGAGGAGACTTAGATGCAAACGGTCAACCGAATTCGCACCATCCGCAACGCCGTACTGATCGCCCTGGCGACCTTCGGCACCGCACAAGCCGGCACGCTGACCATCGAAAGCTGGCGCGTCGACGACAAGACCCTGTGGGAAACCGTGCTGATCCCGGCTTTCCAGAAAAAAAATCCGGGCATCGAAGTCAAATTTTCGCCTAGCGCTCCCACCGAATACGACTCCAGCCTGTCGGCACGCCTTGCCGGCGGCACCGCGGGCGACCTGATCGCCTGCCGTCCGTTCGATGTGTCGCTGTCGCTGTACAAGAAGGGCAACCTGGAAAAGCTTGACGGCAAACCAGGCATGGAACATTTCCCGGCTTCCTCCAAAACTGCATGGCAATCGGATGACGGCAAGGACACATTCTGCATGCCGATGGCTTCCGTGATCCACGGTTTCCTGTACAACCAGAAGATTTTCAAAGAGCTGAACCTGCAACCACCGAAGACTGAAGCCGAATTCTTCAAGGTGCTGGATACCATCAAGAGCAATGGCAAGTACGCACCGTTTGCGCTGGGCACCAACGACCAGTGGGAATCCGAGCAAGTCGTCTTTTCCGGTTTGGCCGGCCCTAACTACTGGCATGGCGAAGAAGGACGCAAGGCGCTGATCGCCGGCAAGGCGAAATTCACCGATCCGCAATTCGTCAACGCCTTTGAATATGAAGCGAAACTGGGCAAATATTTGTCCAAAGGCGCCAGCTCGCAAACCTACGGCGACAGCCAGAACCAGTTCGCACTGGGCAAGGCAGCGATCTATCCCGCCGGTTCCTGGGATATCGGCTATTTCAACGACAATTCGAAAATCGCGATGGGCGCATTCCCGCCGCCAGTGCCAAAAGCCGGCGACAAGTGCTACATCTCGGATCACAACGATATCGGCATGGGCGTCAACAAGAAGTCCAAGAACAAGGAAGACGCCTACAAGTTCCTGGCTTGGCTCGGTTCGCAAGAATTCGCTGACATCTACACCAATAAAGTCACCGGCTTCTTCTCGCTGTCGGACCACCTGATCTCGGTCAAGGATCCGGTCGCCAAGCAGATGATCGACTGGCGCAAATCCTGCTCGTCGACCATCCGCCTCAACGCACAGATCCTGAACCGCGGCGAACCAAGCATGGAAAACCAGTTGTGGAATGTGAACGCCCAGGTACTGAACGGCAAACTGGCGCCTAAGGACGCCGCTGCGCAAATCCAGACCGGCTTCGCCAAATGGTATAAACCGCAGCAATAATTGCTATTGTATTAATGCTATCGTTTGGCAAAGGATGGGGTTAATATTGACCTGCCCTTTGCTGACAAGCCAGCTAGCGTAGCGCCCTAGTTCTATCCCGAACTAGAGGTACTGCGCTGGCATCCAAGGCTTGCCGCCAAGGTAAGCCCGTGAAGAACGGCATACGTAGACAAATACGCACACAATAATAAGCCGCCATCACGTTCGTATTTCAGAGTTCGCTCAGCGGGCCCGAGTCGTTTCACGATCTCCCCCGTGAGACTGTTGCGCCTGCGAGTGAACTTGCATTCAAAGAAAACCAGAATGAATCTTCAAAAAAAGACCTTCCCCTGGCACATCGTGGTGTTCCTGGCGCCAGCGGTCATCATCTATTCCATGTTCAGCGCCCTGCCTTTGCTGGATACCCTGCGCCTCGGCTTTTACACCAGCAACGACGCCGGCGTCCACAGCTTCGTCGGCCTGGCCAATTACCATACCATCCTGTTCGATTCGGACTGGTCCAAGGCGTTCTGGAACGCCATGTTGAACAATCTCAAATTCTTCGCGATCCACATGCTGCTGCAGAATCCGATCGGCTTGCTGCTGGCCACCCTGTTCAGCCTGAAAGGACTGCGTGGCGCGCGCACTTACCGCACCCTGATTTTCCTGCCGACTTTGCTATCAGTCGTGATCATCGGTTTTATCTGGCAACTGATCCTGTCGCCATTGTGGGGCGTGGGTGAAGGCTTGATGCAGCACGTCGGCCTGGGCGATTACTTTGCGCCGTGGCTGGGACAAGAAACCACCGCCCTGGTGACGCTCGGCCTGATCTCGGTCTGGCAATACGTCGGCATCCCGATGATGCTGATCTATGCCGCGCTGCTGGCGGTACCGGAAGAAGTGCTGGAAGCGGCGTATGCCGAAGGCGCCAGCTCGTTCCGCATCTTCTGGCAAATCAAGCTGCCGCTGATCCTGCCGACGCTGGGGCTGGTGACCATCCTCACCTTCGTCGCCAACTTCAACGCCTTCGACCTGATCTATTCGGTCAAGGGCGCGCTGGCCGGGCCGAACTACACAACCGATATCCTGGGCACCTTCTTCTATCGCACCTTCTTCGGCTACCAGGCGCAGATCGGCAGCCCGACCATGGGTGCGGCGGTTGCCACGCTGATGTTCCTGGTGATCTTGCTGGGCGTCGCCACCTACTTCTATTTTGTGCAGCGCAAGCTGACACGCTACGAACTGTAACGAGGACCGATCATGACTTCCATTTCCTCGCTCTCTGCCACCGCAGCCGCCACTCCGGCGCCGGTCGTGGTTCGCAGCCGCTTCGCCAACCTGGGCCGCATCTGGGTCCACGTGGTGTTGTGCGCGTACGCGGTGATCGCACTGTTTCCAATCGCCCTGATCCTGATCAATTCGGTCAAGTCGCGCGACGCCATCTTCGACAATCCGCTAGCATTCCCGACACCGGATTCGTTCTCGCTGATCGGCTTTGAAAAGGTGCTTCACAACACCAACTTCATGCTGTACTTCGGCAACAGCCTGGCGGTGACGCTCGGCTCCCTCGTGCTGATCGTGCTGTTCGGCGCGATGGCCGGCTGGGCGCTGTCGGAATACAAGTTCCGCGGCAACCGCCTGATGGCGCTGTACCTTGCGCTCGGCATCATGATCCCGATCCGTCTGGGCACCGTCTCGATCCTGCAACTGGTGGTCAGCCTGAACCTGATCAACACCCGCACCGCGCTGATCCTGGTGTACACCGCGCAGGGCTTGCCGCTGGCGGTGATGATCCTGTCCGAATTCATCCGCCAGATTCCCAAGGAACTGAAGGATGCGGCGCGCTGCGACGGCGTCGGCGAATTCAAGATTTTCTTCCAGATCATCTTGCCGCTGATCCGTCCGGCGATTGCGACAGTGGCGGTATTCACCATGATCCCGGCCTGGAACGATCTCTGGTTCCCTTTGATCCTGGCGCCGTCGGATGAAACCAAGACCGTCACGCTCGGCGTGCAGCAGTTCATCGGCCAGTATGTGACCGACTGGAATTCCGTACTGGCGGCCTTGTCGCTGGCGGTAATCCCGATCCTGATCATGTACGTCATATTCTCGCGGCAACTGATTCGCGGCCTGACTTCCGGCGCGGTAAAGTAAAACGCAACCAAGCAAAACCAAGCAGAAGACGAGACCTCCCATGGCAAACGTAAGTGTTAAGCAACTCACCAAATCGTACGACGGCAAGCAGAACGTGCTGGCCGATCTCAACCTGGAAATCAAGGACGGCGAATTCGTCGTGCTGGTCGGCCCTTCCGGCTGCGGCAAATCCACCCTGCTGCGCATGTTGTGCGGACTGGAATCGATCACCAGCGGCGAACTGTCGATCGGCGACCGCGTGGTCAACCACCTGCCGCCGGCCGAACGCGGCATCGCCATGGTGTTCCAGAGCTACGCCCTGTATCCGCACATGACCGTCTACAAGAACATGGCGTTCGGCCTGAAGATCGCCGGCGCCGACAAGGCCGCCATCGACCAGCGCATCCGCCACGCCGCCGGCATCCTGAAAATCGACCATCTGCTGGACCGCCTGCCGCGCGAACTCTCTGGCGGCCAACGCCAGCGCGTCGCCATCGGCCGCGCCATCGTGCGCAAGCCGAAACTGTTCCTGTTCGATGAACCACTGTCCAACCTGGATGCCGCCCTGCGGGTCCAGACCCGCCTCGAAATCGCCAAGCTGCACAAGCAGCTGGAGGCCACCATCGTCTACGTGACCCATGACCAGGTCGAAGCCATGACCTTGGGCGACAAGATCGTGGTGATGAACGATGGCTTCATCCAGCAGGCCGGATCGCCGCTGGAGCTGTACCAGCGCCCGAAAAACCTGTTTGTCGCGACCTTCATCGGCTCGCCGAAGATGAACCTGTTCACCGGCAACGTCGCTGCGGTCGAAGCCGATCATCTGCGCGTCAAGCTTGCCAACGGCCAGGAAATCCGTGCGGATGTGGCTGCCGGCCTCACCAAGGCCGGCGATGCCGTCACGGTTGGGTTGCGGCCTGAACATATCCTGGAAAACGCGCATAGTGGCGAAGTATTCACCGGCAAAGTCAGCATTGTCGAGCACCTGGGCGAAGCCAACTTCATCTATGTCACGCTGCAAGACGGCCAGGACCTGCTGGTGCGCGGCGACGGTAACAACCCGGTGCATATCGGCGATACCGTTACCTTGTCTGCGCCGAGCAGCGCCTTCCACGTGTTCGACGCCCAGGGCCTGGCCCTGGAGCGGCTGAAACCGGGAAATATGATTTCATCCAAACAATAGAAATAGATACACTATGCGCCTTGAAAAGAGCGTGGGAGCTGAAGTGAAAGCATTCGAATATCTGATCGGCGTCGACGGCGGCGGCACCAAGACCCATATCCGGGTCGAACGGCCGG
The DNA here is from genome assembly GCF_039923675.1 of Collimonas sp. Taxonomy (GTDB): domain Bacteria; phylum Pseudomonadota; class Gammaproteobacteria; order Burkholderiales; family Burkholderiaceae_D; genus Collimonas. The sequence continues at coordinate 27,252 of NZ_JBDTCG010000005.1, read as the reverse complement.
ATGGCAGCCATGTCGCCGACGGCAGCAGCGGGCCATCGGCGCTGATGCATGGCACCAGCAAATCCTGGTGCGCCATCGTCACGGCGCTGGATAACGCCTTCCTGGCGGCGGGCATTACGCGCCCGCCGTATCAGGCGATCGCCGCCGGCTGCGGTTTGTCGGGCGTCAACAATCCGCAGTGGGGCGCCCAGTTTACCGAGCAGAATCCCGGTTTTGGCGCACTGGCCATCGGCACCGATGCCTTCACCACCTTGCTCGGCGCCCATCTGGGGCAGCCTGGCGTCGTGGTCGCCATCGGCACCGGCAGCGTCGGCGAAGTCTTGCTGGCCGACGGCAGCCGCCGTGAAGTCGGCGGCTGGGGCTTCCAGACCGGCGACGAAGCCAGTGGCGGCTGGATCGGCCTGCGCGCCGCCAACCATGTCGAACGGGCGCTGGATGGCCGTGCTGAAGCCGGACCGCTGGCCAAAGCCATCATTCGTTTCTGCGGCGGGGCCGATGAATTCAGTAACGACCAGAACCGGCAACGGGTGATCGCCTGGGTCAACAGCGCCAATCAAAGCATCTTCGCCCAGCTGGCGCCGCTGGTGGTAACCCATGCCGCCCAGGACCAGGCTGCGCAGACAATCTTGCGCAAGGCCGGGGTAGAAATCGCCGAGATTGCGCGTGCGCTGGATCCAACGCACCAATTGCCGATCGCCCTCTGCGGCGGTCTCGCCACACCGCTCCAGGCCTATCTGCCGGAACCTTTGAAATCACGCGCGATCACGCCGCGCGCCGACGCTGCAACCGGTGCACTACTATTATTACGCCGACAACTTGCAACCGAGTTCGCGGGAGAAACCGTATGAATACCAGCAACAACCCGACCCAACTGCATGGCAATGTCCTGACCACCGAAGGCTGGGTCGCCGGCAGCATCGGCTTCAGCGACATGATCACAGAGATCCGCGGCGAATCGCTGGAGCAAGCGCCGGCCGAGGGCGACTATATCCTCCCGGGCTTTATCGATCTGCACGTGCATGGCGGCGGCGGCAAGGACATCATGGAAGCCGGCGATGCGGTGCATGTGGTATCGCGCCTGCACGCTCGGCACGGCACCACCAGCATGCTGGCCACCACCATGACCGCACCGCCGGAAGAGCTGGAAGCAGCGCTGAGCGCCATCGGCAAGGCATGCCGTGGCCGCCGCGCGGGCAGCGCCCGGGTGCTGGGCGCACATCTGGAAGGTCCCTACATCAATCCGGGCAAGCTCGGCGCCCAGCCGGATTACGCGATTGCGGCATCGGTCGAGCAGATCGACTGGCTGCGCAGCTTTGCGCCATTGAAGCTGATCACCATTGCGCCGGAAATCAACGGCCACATGGCGCTGGTAAAAACACTATCGCAACTCGGCATGCGAGTGCAAATCGGCCATACCCTGGGTACCTATGAAGACGGCGTCGCCGCCCTGAAAAACGGTGCGGCCGGCTTCACCCACCTGTTCAATGCGATGAGTTCATTCCATCATCGGCAGCCAGGCATGGCGGGCGCCGCCCTGGCGCATGCCGAATACGCCGAACTGATTCCTGACTTGCTGCATGTCCATCCGGGCGCCATCAAGACCGCGTTGCGGGCCATTCCGCGCCTGTATTGCGTCACCGATTCGACCGCCGCCTCCGGCATGCCCGACGGCGACTACATGCTGGGCCGCCAGGTGGTGCACAAGTGCCTGGGCGGCGTGCGGCTGGACAACGGCACCCTGGCCGGCAGCACACTCACCATGGACCAGGCCTTGCGCAACCTGGTGTCGCTCGGACTGGAGATCGCCGAGGCGTCTTTGCGCGTCTCCACTTATCCGGCCGATTACCTCGGCATGCAAGAACGCGGACGCCTGAAAGAGGGCTGTTTCGCCGATATCCTGGTGCTGGACCGCCAGCTCAAACTCAAAGCCGTATATGTAGAAGGAGAAAAAATTGACCTCGTTGATGCTTAAAGAAGCCCGCTCGGCAGCAGAACATGTTGCCTTGCAGCTCAGCCGGGATGGCGACCGCTATGCAGACCTCGGGCAACGCCTCAGAGCCGCGCCGCCCTCCAGCATCCTGACCGTGGCGCGCGGCAGTTCCGACCACGCCGCCAATTACTGCGCCTACCTGATCATGGCGCGCCTTGGCCGCATCGTCGCCTCGCTGCCGCTATCGCTGGTGACGCTCAACAAAGCGCCGCTGATTGCGCGCGACGCGCTCGCCATCGCCATCTCGCAATCAGGCCAAAGTCCCGACGTGATCGAACCGATCCGCTATTTTCGCGACAGCGGCGCCACCACGGTTGCGCTGGTCAATGACGCAACGTCGCCGCTGGCTGACGCCGCCGAATGGGCGCTGCCGCTGCATGCCGGCGCCGAACTCAGCGTCGCCGCCACCAAGAGCTTTATCGCCAGCCTGGTAGCTGCCGCACGGCTCACCGCGCACTGGCAGGACGATGCGGCTTTCCTGGCCGCCATCGAAGCCTTGCCGCAAGCCTTGACCGCCGCCACCCAGCTCGACTGGAGCCCGGCGATCGAGGTGCTGGCGCCCTCTTCGCGCATCATGGTGGTCGGCCGCGGCATCAGCTTGCCGCTGGCTTTGGAATCGGCGTTGAAATTCAAGGAAACCTCGGCGATCCAGGCCGAAGCTTTCAGCGGCGCCGAAATCAAGCATGGTCCGATGGCTCTGATCGACGACGGTTATCCATTGCTGATTTTCGCCACGCGCGGACCAACGCAAGCGGGCTTGCTCAAACTGGCCGACGAAATGCGCGGCCGCGGCGCCAAGGTGTTGCTGGCGGCGCCGGAAGACGTCGCCGCACGCGACCTCACCTTGCCGGTCGCGGCAACCCCGGATCTCGACCCGATCGTGGCGATCCAGGCTTTCTACGTCATGGCGGCACAACTGGCTGTAGCACGCGGCATGGATCCGGACCAGCCTCGGCATTTGAGCAAAGTCACAAAGACCCAGTAGCATCGGAACCAATGCGCAGGCTGGATTAAGCGAAGTAACCCAACCTGCGTGCGATGCGCTAAAACACGTGGCGCATCCCAATCCGCAGCAATCCCTGCGCGCTATTGCTCGATGGCGCGAACGAATTTCCGATCACGCCGTTCACCCCGCTCGACGCCCGGCGATAATCTGCCGACACGTAAACATCGCTGCGTTTGGACATGTGATAGTCCAAGCCTAGCGACAACTGGTTCGCCTTCGTATCTTCAAAATGCATGCGTTGATAACCCAGCGTGCCGTCAAGCGCCGGGCTGATATGGTAGCGGCCTCCGACTTCTATCAGGCGCAAATCCGATGCCCGGCCAAAACCTCGGAATTCGATATTCGCAAAATTTGCCATCGCCGTGAAATCGCCCATGTCATAAGCGGCGCCGGCGGCAAAAATCTTCTGGCTGTCGATGGCCATGTTTTTAAGTGGGGCCTTGTCGTCGCTGGCGGGGTCGATGGTAAATGTCGGCTGTCCAAGGAAACTGGTCAACCCCAGACTTTGATATGGTCCGATTGCCTGGGTTCCGCGCGGCGTATTCAGGCGCATGTAGGCAGCGCCGGCAGAAAATGGACCGCTGGCATAATGCACGCCGATATTCCAGGCGCTGCCGCTACCGCCGCCTTCCACATCATTTTCGTCGGGGTGCGAGGTCTTGTCAGCGAATGCATATAGCGCGCCAAATGTCAGTCCTTCGAAATCGGCGCTGGAGAATTTGACCGAACGCTGGATGGCGTTGCCGGCGATGCGGTCGAAATCGCCCTGGTGGGAAGCGTAGCCGCTGGCGCCGGCGCTGATGTTAAAGGGCGTGACATAGTCATTGACCAGGTCGTACTGCGTACCCAAAGTCAGTTGCCCGTAGCGGTTTGCCAGGCCCGCCATGGCCACGCGATCAAACATCGTGCCTTGCGAGGACAAGGAGCCGTCGTCCAGGTTGAAGCTGCTCTCCAGCTGGAACACGGCGCGCAGTCCGCCGCCCAGGTCCTCCGCCCCTTTCACGCCCCAGCGGCTAGGCTCCATCACCCCGGTGTCCAGCTTGGTATTGCGATGCCCGTTTTCGTTATTCACAAAGGTGAGGCCGGCGTCCAGCACGCCATAGAAAACCACAGAACTTGCGCCGGCAATTTTCTTGTCGACATCCGGCACGGCAGTTTGGGCCTGGGCCGCCGAAGAAAACGCCAAGGCGCAGCTGCCGCCGATTACACTCAATAAGACTTTCATATTTATATTCCGATAATTTTTCCACAATTTACGAATGCGCAAACCGACAGCCGGATGGAATGCATCCAGCTGCCAATTGCCTGTCGATGTTCAGCTGGTTTGCTGTGAGTTGATGAAGCCCTAGAACCACTGCCCGTAGCGGCGGATATATATGGTCTTCACGGTTTGCGCCAGGATCATGTAGCCGCCCATGGTGGCGACCAGCCAGTAGAAATACGATTTATCCAGGGCGACAAAGCCGATCGATTCCGCCAGTGGCGAGAACGGCAGGTAGCAGCCGATCGCAATCGCGATTGCGGTAGACAGCAACACCGGCAGCGCTGCAGTGCTTTGGATGAACGGGATCTTGCGCGTGCGTAGCATATGCACCACCAGCGTCTGCGACACCAGGCCTTCGATGAACCAGCCGGAATTCATGATGCTTTGGCCTGCGCTGCCGCCGTCAGCCGCATACATTGCGCCGGCGCCGAATACGGTCCACATCAGGATATACGTGGTGATATCGAACACCGAAGAGGTCGGGCCGATCCAGATCATGAAACGGCGGATATTTCCTGCATCCCATTTACGCGGCTTCTTGAGGAAATCTTCGTCCATCTTGTCCCACGGCAGCATCATCTGCGAAATGTCGTAGATCAGGTTCTGGATCAGCAGATGCACCGCCAGCATCGGTTCCCAAGGCAGCCAGGCCGAGGCCACCAGCACCGAAAACACATTGCCGAAATTGGAACTGGCAGTCATGTTCAGGTACTTGAGGATATTGCCGAAGGTCTCGCGGCCTTTGACCACCCCCTCCTCCAGCACCATCAGACTCTTCTCGAGCAAGATGATGTCCGCGGTTTCCTTGGCGATATCGGCGCCGCTGTCCACCGAGATGCCGACGTCGGCGTCGCGCAATGCCGGCGCATCGTTGATACCGTCGCCGAGGAAACCGACAGTGTGGCCGTTGGCCTGCAAGGCCTTGACCACCCGCGATTTCTGCAGCGGTGTCAGTTTGGCGAACACGGTGGTGTATTTCACCGCCTCATTCAACTGTTGCTCCGACATCGCTTCAATTTCCTGGCCGGACAACGGCGTACCCGGATCCAGTCCGACATCGCGGCAGACCTTGAGCGTGACGATGGCGTTATCGCCGGTCAGCACCTTGACTGCGACGCCGTATTCTTGCAAGGCACGGATGGCGGGCGCCGCGGAGTCTTTCGGCGGATCGAAGAAAGTCAGGAAGCCACGCACCACCAGGCTGGCTTCATCTTCGGTCTTATACTGCGCTTTGGCGTTTGCAGCGGCAATCTGGCGCGTTGCCACGATCAATACGCGATAGCCCTCCTCGTTGTATTCCTGCGCTTTTTCCAACAGCGCTGCGCGCGCCGTGCCATCCAGCGGACGTACTTCATTACCCTCCTGCGTATGGCTGCACACCGCCAGCATTTCCTCCACGGCGCCTTTCGACACCATCAGCTGCGCACCGTCCTGGTCTTGCACAATGACCGACAAGCGACGCCGCACAAAATCGAAAGGCATTTCATCGATTTTGCTGTACTGCACAGGCTTGGCGGCCGCACCGCGTTCATCGGCGTGGCTGACGATCGCGATATCCATCAGGTTCTTTTGTCCGCTCTGATGAAAACTGTTCAACCACGCCAGTTGCAGGATGCTTTCATCCTTGTCGCCATTGATGTCGAGATGCCGTTCCAGGATGATCTTGTCTTGCGTCAGCGTGCCGGTCTTGTCGGTGCACAGCACATCCATGGCGCCAAAGTTCTGCACCGAGTTCAGGCGCTTCACCACCACCTTGCGGCGCGCCATCGCCATGGCGCCTTTGGCCAGGTTGGCCGAAACGATCATCGGCAGCATTTCCGGCGTCAGGCCGACCGCCACCGCCAGCGCGAATGTCAGGGCCGACATCCAGTCGCCTTTGGTGACGCCGTTGATCATGAACACGATAGGCACCATCACCAGCATGAAGCGGATCAGCAGCCAGGAAACGCTGCTGACACCGCGGTCGAAGCTGGTTTCTATGCGCTTGTGGCTGACCACGTTTTTTGCCAGCGAACCGAAATAGGTATTGGCGCCGGTAGCGACCACCACGGCGGTCGCGGTGCCGCTGACGACATTGGTCCCCATGAAGCAGATATCGGACAGGTCAAGCAGATCGGCCTGGCTGTCGACCGTGGCATCTGCCGACTTTTGCGCCACCGCACCGAGCGTGTCGTACTTTTCGACCGGCAGCGCTTCTCCCGTCAGCACCGCCTGGCTGATGAACAGGTCGCGTGAAGAAAACAGGCGGATATCCGCCGGAATCATGTCGCCGGCCTGCAGGCTGACGACGTCGCCCACCACCAGCTCGCGCATCGGGATTTCCTGGCGCTTGGGATTGGCGGCGTCGTTGCTACGGCGCAGCACGGTGGCGGTGGTGCGCACCATGGATTTCAAGCGTTCGGCCGCCTTGTTGGAGCGATACTCCTGGAAGAAACGCAAAAGGCTGCTGATGCTCACCATCGTCAGCAAAATAACGACGCCCTTCCAGCTACGATCGTCAGGTTCTGCCAGGTAGACATCGAGGATGTAGCTGATGGTCGCCAGTATCAGCAATACGATGACAAAAGGATTTTTGAAAGCCAGGACAAGCTGGACCAGGGCGTGCGGCGCCTTGTCGTGGGCGACTTCGTTCGGACCGGAGCGTTGCAGGCGCTCGGCGGTATCATGGGAAAACAGGCCGAAAGGCGAGCTTTTTGTGCGATTGAAAGTCGCCTGGATCGGCTTGCCGGATTCTTCGACAACGCGCATCGAGATTTTCTGTTCCGGCGCAGAGGATCCGGAGACGAATCCTTTCTGCTTTCGCGTGGGCTTGCCCGCTTTATTCTTGGGTGTCAAATTCATGTGATTTTCCTGTGCTGCATGGGCGGCACGGGAAAATTCTGTCTTTACTCAGACAATACTATCCCCTGCCGCGCCACGGCTAAGCGTGTTCGGTTGGTAAAAAAACTGGGACGAAGGTCGCCCGCTGTGGTTATCGTGCCGACTATCCAAGCGGGCGGCCTATCGCCACCTTCGCTGTCGTCTTCCATGGTGATCCTTGCAATGACAAAGGGTTGGGCTGATACTCCCGTAACGCGACGAGAGCGGCTTTTTAATGCGGCGTGAAGATCGGCGCCATATGTGCATGCGGCTTGCCGTGCGCCGCCAGTGGTGGCAACAGGTTCAGCAGGATAATCAACCAGGCCAGCGCCGCAAGCAGCGCCAGCAACACAGCGCTTCTTGCATTTAAAAATTGCTGATGCACGCCTGCTCCCTAGCGACCGCTTATCAGCGTGCCGTACATGCCGCAGCTCCGGGCCGGCTGGCGTGATTGCCGGGAGCACATATCGTGGGCGTGGCTGGCGGCCTGGGACGGAGTCCAGCCGAAAGTCCAGCCCTTGGATGATGCTTCAACAGCACGCTTTTTCTGAGCGTTGATGAATGATTTGATAGTCATGATTGGCCTCGACAGACGTGTTTGCATAGCGGCTCTCCAGGGAGAGAACCGTGATCGAAGGCGAGCAAGGACGGCGGACTACAGCCGTTGACTATGCAACAGACTGGAAATGCTGGCGCCCTGCTTGCGTATTAAAGATGTTTTACGTAAGGGACAACTGGGGGGACAGTCCATGTCAACATTCCTTTATAAACGCGCTGGAGCGGTAGCCAGAGCAACCGGCAGCTGGTGGGCGGACTGGATGAACAACAACGTTCATCCAGCGTTGGGTGGCAACGACGTGCCTGGAAAAATGGGCCATGCCAATCTCCTCGAACCGACATTCAGCAAGTGCAAGGACGCGATTAGTCAGCGCGGACACAGCCATAAAGACGGGCGCGAAAAGTCACGTCACTGCGCGGCAGAACGATGGAACAAATGGATAAATGATTGGATGGGGGATTGAAAGCGCGGTCTTGCTGATCGCATCTACAACTCGGTGTACGCAGAGTCATAGCGGAAGGAGGTCTGCTATTACTATGCGTGTTGTGCCGGGCAGATCGCCCATCCACTTCTACTATTAGAACCAGAGTCCACAAGGACCTCCATATAATGCAATGCCCGAAGTTTATCGATGAAAGAACGCCCCTGTCAAGGATAAATCCGGCTATTTTGAATATCACCCCATTACCTGAAACATGGCTCCGGCTGTGGCAATCCAGCCCATCGCGCCGAAAATCCCGCAGTCGGATAAACTGTACGCTCGAACCCCATTCCCGAAACCGTCATGCAAAACATCCAAGCCGTAGAACTGGCCAAAGCCTATCGCCTGTTGAATCACGGCCCTACCACCATCGTCACCAGCGCCCATGCCGGCGTCAGCAATGTGATGGCGGCGGCGTGGGCCATGCCGCTGGATTTCGATCCGCCCAAGGTATTGCTGGTGATTGATAAAAGCACGCTGACGCGCGAGCTGGTGGATGCCTCGGGTGAATTTGCGTTGAACATCCCGACCCGGGCACAGGCTGAACAGACGCTGGCGGTAGGTTCAAGCTCAGGACGCGACGGCGACAAGTTCGCGGCACTGGATATCGCGACATTTCCATCGCAAAAAATCGGCGCGCCGCTGATGTCCGGCTGCCTGGCGTGGCTGGAATGCAAGGTCATCCCGGAGCCGCACAACCAGCAACGCTACGACCTGTTCATCGCCGAGGTGGTCGCCGCTCGGGCTGATGCCGCAGCGTTTTCGGAAGGCCGCTGGCACTTCCCCAGTGAAGACCTGCATTCGCTGCACTATCTGTCCGGCGGCGCCTTCTTCGCTACCGGCGAAGCCTTTAACGTCAAGTTGAAGCCGTAATAAAAATTCAATTCACGGCAAGCCTGTACGCTTAGCCGCGACCGATAAACGGCATGTTGGTCGCCATCACCGTCATGAACTGAACGTTCGCATCCAGTGGCAGGCTGGCCATGTACAGCACCGCATTGGCGACATTCTCGACCGACATGGTCGGCTCGACCGCCACCTGGCCGTTCGCTTGCAGGATGCCTTGCTCCATCCGCTCGGTCATGTCGGTAGCGGCGTTGCCGATGTCGATCTGGCCGCAGGCGATATTGTATTTACGGCCGTCCAGCGAAGTCGATTTCGTAAGGCCGGTGATGGCGTGCTTGGTGGCGGTATAGGCCACTGAGTTAGGTCGCGGCACATGGGCCGCGATCGATCCGTTGTTGATGATCCGGCCGCCGCCCGGCGTTTGCGCTTTCATGATCTTGAACGCTTCCTGCGTACACAGGAAAGCGCCGGTCAGGTTGACATCGACGGAGGCCTTCCATTGTTCAAAATCGACCTCTTCCAGCGATGCCGATTTGGTAAAAATGCCGGCATTGTTGAACAACAAATCCAGGCGGCCGAACTGCTGTCTGATCGATTCAAATAATGCCCTGACCGAAGCCTGGTCGCTGACATCTGTCGATACAGGCATTGCATGGGCGGCCTGCGCGCCGGCGGCTGCCATGGTTTCCTCCAAAGCATCGATGCGGCGCCCTGCCAGCACCACACTGTAATCGTTGCGCAACAAGGCCAGGGCGATGTGCTTGCCGATCCCGGAACCTGCGCCGGTGACCAATGCGACTTTCTTGTTGACTGCCATTTCCCGTACTCCCGTGTGATTATTTTCCTTATTCTAACGATGTTTCGGTTTCAGCCCGCGACAGGCCCGCGCATCGCCTGCAAACTTGTAATATTCAAATGCGACTTTGGTCGTTCACTGCATGATTTTGTTTTGTTAATCTTCTCTGCATGGTGATCGATTTTTCGATCTGCCTGAATATCGGGAATATGCGAAACAAACGGGAACACTAACAGGGACTATAAAAAATGAAATCAACAGCAATCTTATTTTCCGGCCTGACCTTGCTGTCAGGCCTGGCGCACGCCGACAAGCTCGACGACATCAAGAAAGCCGGCGTCTTGCGCGTCGCTACTTTCGACGGTAATCCGCCGTTCGGTTTTGTCGACCAGAAGACCAACAAGATCATCGGCCTGGATGTCGATTACGCCAACGCAGTCGCCAAGAAACTCGGCGTCAAGGTAGAGCTGGTGCCGACCAATCCAGCCAACCGTATTCCGCTGCTGACTTCCGGCAAAGTCGATCTGGTGTTCGCCAATTTCACGATCAATCCGGAACGCGCCCAGGTGATTGATTTCAGCATCCCTTACTTCGCTTCCGGCCAGCAGTTCCTGAGCAAAAAAGGCGTGCTGAAGAATGCTGCCCAGATTCCCGAACTGCGGATCGGCACCGATAAAGGCACCACCATGGAAACCACTTTGCGCGAGAAATATCCTGCCGCCAAGGTCGTGCTGTACGACGATACGCCGTTCGCCCTGGCGGCCCTGCGCAATGGCAATGTCCAGGCGATTACCCAGGATGGCTCCAAGCTGATCGCACTGCTGGCCAACATTCCAGACAAGGAAAAGTATGAAATCCCAGCCTTCGCCATTTCCGAAGAATATGAAGGCGTCGGCGTACCCAAGGGTGAAACCCGGCTGGTGAATACGCTCAACGATACCCTGCGCGGATTTGAAAAGGATGGCACCGCCGTCAAGATCTACGATAAATGGTTCGGTCCCGACAGCAAGTCGCCGTTGCCGCGCTTGTTCAAGATCGGCGATACCAAGCTGAGCCAGAACTGACCGATTCAATTGCTTGATGTCTGTCTTGCACTGGCAATCCTGAGGTTTGCCGGTGCTTTTTTGTTTAGGACCGCTTCGGCCCGTTAGTAGCAGTAAAGTAAAAATGACTGAGTTTCAATCGCTTCTTGGGCAAATGCTGGCCCCGAAATACATAGGCTGGCTAATCGACGGTTTGTCGATGACGCTCTATGTTTCCGCCGTAGTGAGCGTGCTATCCACCTTGCTCGGCATCGTGATTGCCGCAGCGCGTTCCAGCCATCGTCGCTGGCTGTCGCTACCGGCCAATGGCTTTCTGTCCCTGTTCCGCAATACGCCGCTGCTGGTGCAATTATTTTTCTGGTATTTCGGCGTCTCCAGCCTGCTGCCGGAAGGCTCCGGAGAATGGCTGAATACGGTGCACAGCGTGGCGCTGGGGCCGTACCTGAACCTGACATGGCCCTCGTTCGAACTACTCTGCGCAGTGCTCGGTCTGAGCCTGTATTCCGCTGCCTACATCAGCGAGGAAATTCGCGCCGGCATGCGCGGCGTGGCAGAAGCGCAGCGGCTGGCGGGGGCCGCACTCGGCTTCGGCCGCTGGCAAGTCCTGCGTTACGTGATCCTGCCGCAGGCGGTATGCATTGCCTTGCCTCCCCTGCTTGGCCAGTACATGAACATCATCAAGAACACGTCCCTGACCATGGCCATCGGCCTGGCTGAACTGTCCTATACCTCGCGCCAGGTAGAAGCGCAGACCTTCAAGACGTTCCAGGCGTTCGGCGTGGCGACCTTGTTTTACATCGCTGCCATCGCCTTGCTGGAAACTATCGGGCAACTGATTCAGCGTCGGCAAAGACTCGATAACGGCGGCCAGCGATGAGCATGCAACTCGGTGTGCTGACGGACAATCTGCCGTATCTGCTATGGGGCGCCTATCCCGACGGGCCGCTGGGTGGCGCCGCCCTGACTGTATTGCTCAGCATCGGCTCTGCTCTGGCTTCGGCGGCGCTAGGCCTGGCGCTGGGCATCGGCTTATCGTTATCGCGCGGCTGGCTGAACCTGCTGTTGACCATGGTGCTAGGCTTCTTTCGGGCGATTCCAGTGCTGATGCTGATTTTTTGGACTTATTTTTTGCTGCCGATTGTGTTCCATATCGATGTGCCTGGCGTGCTATCGGTAATGTGCGCCCTGGCTTTGATTGGCGGCGCTTATCTGGCGCATTCGGTACATGCGGGAATCAGCGGCATCCGGACCGGCCAATGGGATGCCGGCTTGTCATTGGGAATGACGCGCGTGGCAGTGTTGCGCTATATCGTGTTGCCACAGGCGCTGCAGATGATGCTGCCTTCCTTCGTCAACCAGTGGGTGACGTTGATCAAGGACAGCTCGTTGGCTTACATCGTCGGGGTTGGTGAATTGTCGTTTGTAGCGGCGCAGGTAAATAGCCGGGTCATGATTTATCCGGCCGAGATATTCATGTTCATCGGCTTGATTTATTTTCTGCTGTGCTCGGGGCTGGGGTGGTTTGCCAATCGGGTGGCGGATTATTTCCGCTCTGCCCGGAATAGCCAGCTGGTTCAGGCCACCACTACCTGAGTGTCGCCCACGGCGTTGCGGCTGGCTTTCTTCACCACGATTTCCACGTCGCGTCCAAGGCAGTTCAGGCACGCAATCATCTTGGCCTGGCTGATGCCTCTGAATTTTCCGCGCGACATCTCTGACAGCTTGGCCTTGACCAGCATTTCGCCGACATCAGGCAGGCCAAGGTCGGCATAAGGATTGTCGCTGCCCAGTTCGACCTCGATACCTTCAATGGTGATTTTCTGGCCCACTCTTTACTCCCTTTGCAATGCGATGACCGCTTTCAATCTTAAAGGATCAACATCTTTGCCCACGGAAAACACGGAAGGCACGTAAAACCCAGGTTTGTTTCCGTGTTTTCGGCGGACAAGGATTTTTATCTGTCAATTCCCCGGAAATCCGCGAAGAGCCCCTAAAAAGGACGACAACATGAGTTATACCCAAACATAGATAAAAATCTTTGCCTGGCCGGCAGCCGATACGTGGATTGACTAACGCCAGATTGAATTTATACTGTACATACATACAGTATAATATTTCATCTCTTAAGTTAAACCTCGTAGCCATTCCGTCATGCCCTATTCTGCCAACCCCTTCTCCAGCCATGCCGCTGCGGTTCAATCGGTCGTTTCGACCTTGCCGCATGCCTTGTGGCGCGCGGATCAGATGGGGTCTTACCAGGGTGTGGTCACGGCTTCCGGCCATGCGGCGCTGGACCGGGAACTGCCGAATGGCGGCTGGCCGCATTCGGCGCTGATCGAATTGCTGCTGCACCAGGCCGGCTGCGGCGAAATGCGGTTGCTGCAGCCAGCCTTGACGCGGATTGCACAGCAGCGCCGGATCGTGCTGCTGCAGCCGCCGCACCTGCCGCAGATCGCCGCATGGCATGGCGCGGGACTGCCTGTTGATAAATTGCTGTGGATTAAAGCCGCGCGCAGCACCGATGTCTTGTGGTCGGCGGAACAGGTCTTGCGTAACGGCAGTTGCGGTGCGTTGCTGATATGGCAAACCCAGATTCGCGGCGAAGCCTTGCGCCGCCTACATCTGGCGGCGCAAGCCAGCGACACCATGCTGTGGATGATCCGCCCGCTGAGCGCCGCGCACGAATCGTCGCCCTCGCCTTTGCGTCTGTCGTTGCAGCCGGCGCGCAACGGCGTCGAGATCCAGCTGCTCAAACGCAAAGGCCCGCAACACGAACAGACGTTTTACCTACCGCTGCCCGCGATCATTCATGAACTTGCTCCGGTCGCAGCTCCCGTTATTTTTTTACCTTCTTCGGCAGTACCTCATCATGGCTATCTGGATCGGCATACATCTTCCGTTGCTGGCGCTGGAAACCTTGCGCCCGCGCTGGGCTAAGCCCTGCATGCTTGCCGTCATGGAGCATGACCAGGTGCTGACCATGACCGCCGGCGCGGCTGCCGCCGGCGTGCGGCCGGGCATGCGCCGCGGCGGCGCGCTGGCGCTGGCGCCGGAGACCTTGCTATGCGAACGCGAAACGACGCGCGAGCAAGGCGCACGCGACGATATCGCGCTGACGCTATTGCAGTACACACCGGAAGTCGCGCATGCGGAAGAGGATGCGCTGCTGCTCGACGTCAGCGCCAGCCTGAGCGCTTTCGGCGGCCGGCTGGCGCTGTGCCGCCGCATCCGCGACAGCATCCAGGCGCTCGGCTTCACGCTGCAACTGAGCATGGCGCCGACGGCCCAGGGCGCGTGGCTACTGGCCCGCTACCGTCGCCAGCATCGCACTCCGCCTTTGCCACGGCAACGGCGCAGCCTGCGCATCGCAGGCATGCAGCGGCGGCTGGATGCTTTACCGTTCATGATTTTGCCTGCAGCGCGCCCGTACCAGGAATGGCTGGCAGGCATCGGCTGCCAGACCTTGGCCGACATCCGCAAGCTGCCGCGCGCCGGCTTGCAGCGGCGCAGCGACAAACATGTGCTGGAAAGCCTGGACCGCGCCTATGGCGTTGCGCCGGAAATGTTTGAATGGGTACAAGCGCCGCTTTCTTTTTCCGCCTGGCTGGAATTGCCGGACCGGATCGAACACGCCGAAGCAGTGCTGTTTGCGGCGCGTCGCTTGATCCTGCAAATGACAGGCTGGCTGGTGGCGCAACAGCTGGCGGTATCCTGCTTCACGCTGTCGCTGGAACATGAGCGCGGCCGCCAGGCGATAGCGCCGACACCACTGGAAATTTCCCTGGCCGAAGCAGCCTGGCATGAAGAGCATCTGCTGCGTTTGCTGAAAGAACGGCTGGGCCGGCTGCAGCTCGATGCCCCGGTGATTGCCTTGCGCCTGCAAGCCACCCGGGTAGCGCCAATGCTGCCGCCGACTGCTTCGCTGTTTCCCGAACCGGGTGGCGCGCCAGGCGCCTACGCACGCTTGCTGGAACTGTTAAGCGCACGGCTCGGTAGCGAGAACGTGCTGCAGCCTGCGGCATACGCTGATCACAGGCCGGAAATCGCCAACGCCTGGCAAGCAGCCACCGGCCAGGTCCGGCGGACCGCGGACGACGCCGTCCGCAGCATCCAGCCGCAACGCCCGTTCTGGCTGTTGAAAGCACCGCTGGCCTTGACGATCCGCAATCACCGCCCTTTCTATGGTTCGCCTTTACGGCTGCGCGCCGGGCCTGAGCGTATCGAATGCAGTTGGTGGGATGGCGTGGCGGCGGTGCGCGATTATTTCATCGCTGAAGGCGAAGACGCCGCCTGTTATTGGATCTACCGGGAACGCAGCGGCGCTGAAATCCACTGGTTCCTGCACGGCTTGTTCGCCTGACTGCATGGATCGAGATCATAGAGCGAGATAAGCGATGATGGAAGAAATTTCCCCTTTTGCACCGTCGTCGGAGCTTGCTCCGGGCCTGTTGCCGGAATACGCCGAGCTCCAATGCGTCTCGAATTTCAGCTTCCTGCGCGGCGCATCGCATCCCGAAGAACTGGTAGAGCGGGCGGTCCAGCTCGATTACCGAGCCTTGGCGATTACCGACGAATGCTCGCTGGCGGGTGTGGTGCGCGCGCATGTCGAAGCAAAAAAACACAAACTCCAACTGCTGATCGGCAGCCAGTTCCAGCTGCATGAAGCCGATGGCGGTCCGGCATTTTCGCTGATCGCGCTGGCACAGAATCGCGAAGGCTACGGCAACCTGTCGGAACTGATCACGCTGGCGCGCAGCCGCGCCGGCAAAGGCCATTATGTACTGACGACGGAGGATCTGGATAATCCCGACGCCGACAATATCCATCTGCGCCAACTGCCCGACTGCCTGCTGATCCTGCTTCCCGTGCATGGCGTCGATAACGACACGCTGACGCGCCAGGCTGGCTGGCTACGCAACAACTTTCCAGGACGCGGCTGGCTCGGCCTGACCTTGCTGCACCAGGCTGGCGATGAACAGCAACGCGCCGTGATCGAGCAAGTGGCGCAGGAACAAGGCTTGCCGGTGGTGGCTACCGGCGACGTCTGCATGCACCGGCGCTCGCGCAAGCCGCTACAGGACACGATGACCGCGATCCGCATCGGCAAGCCGGTTTCCGCCTGCGGCTACGCCCTGGCCCCGAACGCGGAACAGCATCTGCGCGCCCGGCTGCGGCTGGCTAATCTCTACCCCCTTGCGGCGCTGGCGGCGACCGTAGACATTGCCGGCAGGTGCAATTTTTCTCTGGACGAACTGCGCTATGAATACCCGGATGAAGTGGTGCCGGTGGGCCACACCGCGGCTAGTTACCTGCGCCAGCAAACCTATATCGGCGCACGCAATCGCTATGCCGATGACATTCCGGCGGTAGTGCAAAACCAGCTGGAAGATGAACTGGATATCATCCATTCACTGCAATATGAAGCGTATTTCCTGACGGTCTACGATATCGTCCAGTTCGCCCGCCGGCAAAACATCCTGTGCCAGGGACGGGGCTCGGCGGCCAATTCGGCGGTGTGCTATTGCCTTGGCATCACTGAAGTCGATCCTACCCGCAGCACCTTGCTGTTCGGCCGTTTCATCAGCAAGGAACGCGATGAACCGCCCGACATCGATGTCGATTTCGAACATCAGCGGCGCGAAGAAGTGATCCAGTACATCTATGCAAAATACGGCCGCCGCCGCGCCGCGCTGACCGCCGTGGTGATCAGCTACCGGCCGCGCAGCGTTCTGCGCGATGTCGGCAAGGCGCTGGGTGTCGATCCCGGCCTGGTCGACCAGGTCGCCAAATCGCAGCGCTGGTGGGATGACAAACAGCAGCTGCAACAGAATTTCAGCGAACTCGGCATCGACCCCGGAACCCCGATTGCCGAACACTGGGCAGGACTGTCGCATACGCTGATGGGTTTTCCGCGCCACCTGTCGCAGCACCCGGGCGGCTTCGTGATCTCACGCGGCAAACTGTCGCGGCTGGTGCCGATCGAAAATGCGGCAATGGCCAATCGCAGCGTGGTGCAATGGGATAAGGACGACCTGGATGCACTGCGCATCCTCAAGGTGGATGTGCTGGCGCTGGGCATGCTGTCGATGCTGCAACGGGCGCTGGCGCTGGTGGCGTTCCAGCGTGGCGAAACGTTTGAAATGCAGGATATTCCGCGCGAAGATCCGCTCACCTACGACATGATCTGCAAGGCCGACACCATCGGCGTGTTCCAGATTGAAAGCCGGGCCCAGATGAGCATGCTGCCGCGGCTCAAGCCGCGCAAGTTCTACGACCTGGTGATCCAGGTCGCCATCGTCCGGCCGGGGCCGATCCAGGGCGGCATGGTGCATCCCTTTCTCAAAAACAGGAAATTGGACAAGGAAGATATTGTCTATCCCAAGGATGCGCTGAAACCAGCGTTGGAACGGACCTTGGGCATACCGATTTTCCAGGAACAGGTAATGCAGATAGCCGTCATCGCAGCCGGCTTTACCCAAGGCGAAGCGGATGAATTGCGCCGTTCGATGGCGGCATGGAAGCGTAAAGGGGGCCTCGAAAAATTCGAGCGCAAGCTGATCGACGGCATGGTCGCCAAAGGCTATGAAGAAAGCTTCGCCAGAGCCATCTACAGCCAGATCCAGGGCTTCGGTGAATACGGCTTCCCGGAAAGCCACGCCGCCAGTTTCGCCCTGCTGGCCTACGCCAGTTCCTGGCTCAAATGCCACGAGCCGGAAGCTTTCCTGGCGGCCCTGTTGAACAGCCAGCCGATGGGCTTTTACACGCCCTCGCAACTGGTGCAGGATGCGCGCCGGCATGGCGTCGACGTGCTGCCGGTGGATATCAACGTCAGCAACTGGGAAGCTGTGCTAGAGCCTACGAGCGCAGCCAGACCGGCCGTCAGGCTGGGACTCAATCTGGTGCGCGGCCTGAGCTTCGACAACGCCGAGGCAATTGAAGCCGCGCGCGCGGTGCGTCCCTTCAGCGATCTCAAGGACATGGCTTTGCGCAGCGGACTCAGGCGCGATCAATTGCAAGCACTGGCAGCGGCGGGCACGCTCACCCCGCTCTCCGGTAATCGGCGCCAGGCCTTGTGGCAGGCGCTGGTCAGCGCGCCTGAAAAAGGCTTGTTGAAACAGGCTCAGGTAAATGAGGAAGAACTGTTGCTGGCAGCGCCGGGAGAAGCGGAAAACATCGTCAACGATTATCACACGCTGGGCCTGACCCTGGGCCGCCATCCGCTGGCGCTGCTACGCGAAAAACTCGGCACCAAGCGCTTCCTGCCGGCCGATGTGCTCAACACCTTTGCCAACGGCCAGCTGGCGCGCGGCTGCGGCATCGTCACGGTGCGCCAGCGGCCCGGCACTGCCAAAGGCGTGGTGTTTGTCACACTGGAAGATGAAACCGGCACCGTCAATGTGGTGGTCTGGCCCGACCTGGCCGACCAGCAGCGCAAGGAATTACGGGCTGCGACCTTGATGGGCGTATATGGCGTCTGGCAAACCCAGGATGGCGTCAGCCATCTGGTGGCCAAACGCCTGCTCGACCTGTCGCCGCTGCTGGGCAAGCTGGACACCAGCAGCCGCGACTTTCACTGATTTCATTTCTGCGGCGGCATGTGCATATGATCGGGATGCAGGTCGAGCATCTGGTCGATGCCTGCCCCCGGGTCTTCGCTGCCGTCTTCCTGCACCGCCACCGCGCGCTGCAGACCTTCGTCATGCGCCAAGGCTTGGGCCAAGGTTTGGGCCGCATCGCGCTTGCGCTGCCAGTTCATCGCCGCCAGCCCGCCCACCCCAAGCACCGCCAGGCAAGCCGCCGGCACCAGCATCGGCGTAACATTGCTATGCGTGACCTTGCCGACATAGGGCATCAGGTTCTGGCCAAAGAATCCGCCCAGGTTGCCGATCGAATTGATGGCGGCGATACTGGCGGCGGCGCGCGCACCTTGAAAGAATTTTGGCGGCAAGGACCAGAAACACGGATACAGTAAGGTGATGCAAGCGCCGCCGACCATCAGCGCGCCAAAGCGCAGCACATTCGAATCCAGCAGCGCGCTGGAGGCGAAGCACACCAGTCCCAGCAAGCCGATGGCTGCAATCGCCTTGTACACCACGCGGTCATGGCGTAGCTTGCCAGGCAACCACAGCAGCAACAATACCGCCAGCCCCCACGGCATCATGTTCAGCAAGCCGTTGATGGTGGAGCTGACGCCAAAGCCTTTTACCAGCGTCGGCAGCCAGTAGGTGACGCCGTACAGCGAGGTCGACATCAGCATGTACGTGGCGGCAAACAGCAGCACCCGCACATCCCATAAGGCCGCCAGCGGATTGCCATGCGTGGCGTTGGCGGGCGCATCGCGCCGCATCATGTCATTCAGCTTGTCTTTCTGCGCGGCAGACAGGAAATTGGCTTCATCGATCGAACCCGGCAGATACGCCATCACGATCAATGTCAACAATATCGCCGGCGCGCCGGTGGCGATGAATACCCACTGCCAGCCGGCCAGCCCCAGCGTGCCGTTCAGGTTCAACAGCAAGCCGCCGACCAGTGCGCCCAGCATGTTGGCCAAAGCACTCCCCAGCGTGAACACGCCCAGCACCCGGGTCCGGTATATCTGTGGAAACCAGAGCGTGATGTAATAGATCACCCCCGGATAAAACCCCGCTTCAGCCACCCCCAGCATGAAGCGCAGCACATAAAACATGGGCAGCGAACTGGTGAAGCCGAGCAGTATCGTTACCGCACCCCAGGTAAACATGATGCGCGCCAGCCATACCCGCGCGCCGTATTTGTGCAACGCCAGCGTACTGGGGATTTCAAACAGCAGGTAACCGATGAAAAACAGCGAGGCGCCCAGGCCATAGGCGGCCTCGCTCATGTGCAGGGCGTGCACCATGTCGAGCTTGGCGAAACCGACATTCTGGCGATCGATGAAGGACACCAGGAACATCACGATCAGCAATGGCATCAAACGCCACGCCACTTTCTTCATCAACTGGTCTTCAGACAACGCGTTTTGTGACTGCACGATGGGTCTCCGTTTTCTTGTGTAAATCCGTAGTCTGTGCCAACGGATGGGTATTGCGAGAAATCTATGGCGAAATTAACTGTTCCAATGACGCTGCCATACCGGTGCTACTTTGGGATGTGCTTCTATACTTTCTATCAGTTTCAGGAAAGCCGGCCTTGCCTGAGCAATATGCCCCCTTGCTCCCGACCACTTGGTGACCACCGCCGCCAGCAGATCCAGCGCGCCGGGCTGGTCGCCGTTCAGGAAGGGGCTGGACGGATAGGTATCGGCAAAGATTTCCCAATAACGATACAGGCGCTCGCGCGCGCCCTGACGGATCTGTTCTTTGATCGTTTCATCGGCATTGACGCACCAGCGTTCCGGGTAATCGATCACGCCAATCGCGGCATAGCAGTTGGCGGCGATGAACACCAGGCCTCTGATTGCCTGCGCGCGCTGGCCTTCGTTGTCGGGCAAAAGTCGTGCGGATGGGTGCTTGAGTCCAAGATGCAGCAGGATCGCCGCGCTTTCGGTGAGTACGCTGCCGTCCGGCAGCTGCAGTGTGGGAATCTGCCTGAGGGGATTGCATTGTTGCAGTTCATCGACTGCCGAGCCGGGTTCCCAGGAAGCGGCGTCGACCAGGCGGTAAGGCAGCCCGGCCAGTTCCAGCGCAAGTTCCACTGCTGCGGAGCCGCAGCCCTTGAAGCCATAGAGTGTATACATGCATCCCCGCCAATCCATCTTTTGGAAGATAAATTCTAACAGGGAGTTGCGCCGTCAGGTCGGATTACGCTGCGCTCTTCTGCTCAAGGAAATCCGGCAAGTCCATGGCATGCCGCACCCGCCCGCAAAACTCTTCGGGTGACCGGGAAATGATTTCATCCGGCACGCTGAATTTCTTGATCAGCCGCTTGTAACTCTCAAAACCGTAGGAAACCATGAAAGGATGCATGCCGGAGCCGATCGCGGCCAGGTAATCCTTGTGCTCATCGCCACAGATGTAGCCACGCGCCGGGTTGATATCCATGCGCTCCCTGATCGATCGGAATTCCTGCATTTTTTCCAGGTGCAATGGCACGTGCGCAAAAAAATCCAAAGCGTCGATATCGATATCATGCCGTCGGAACAACAGCCGCAGCGTTTGCTCCGGATCGTTGGTCATGTTGCGCGTCACCAGGCCGACCGCAATGTCGGGCGCCGCGATCAGGCTTTGCACCAGTTCGGCAATACCGGGATAGAGCTTGGCCTCTTCGCGGTAAACCTCGGTCAGCGTGGCAATCAATTGCTTGCGGTTCTGCTTGCCGATCTGTTTTTTCAGGTTGGCCGGAAACTCTTTCAAGCCGCCCAGATACTTGAACAAACGGCGCCGCTTCTGGAAGCGTTCTTCATCGCCGATCTCCATGCCGTGCCGGGAAAACGTCTTGTCGATGGCGCTATAGGCATCGATCGTCGTGCCGTCTGCATCAAGAATGATTAATCGCTTGCTGTTTTTGTACATGATCTATCCGTCAGGGAGAGCCAAGGCGTCCAAGGTGATTCTTGCCGTCAACATATAGCAGTCTTATGACAGGACGATGACTTCGGAGGCTGGCCGTGTAGCGTGCGTGTATTGTGCGTGTATCATGGCGGCTGACAAATCCCTTCCTTCCAGCCGATGAGCGCAATCACCGATCTCGATACCCTGCTCGGCTCCATGAGCCCGCTCGCCAGCGATGGCCTGTATGTTTTCTGCTGCATCCCGGATGGCCGCTATGGCGCCCATGCGGCGTTGGAGCCGGTCGCATCGTTCCAGGAAAAAGAAGGCCTGACGCTGATCCTGCGGCAACCAGCCGCCGACAGCGCCGGGCTAGCCTATGACGGCGTATTCGCCATGATTACGCTGAATGTCCACTCCAGCCTTGCCGCGGTCGGGCTCACCGCCGCGGTGGCGACCGAGCTGACAACATCAGGCATCAGCGCCAATGTGCTTGCCGCTTATTGTCACGATCATGTATTTGTACCGGTCGCGCGAGCTGACCAGGCCTTGGCAGTGTTGACCGCGCTGGCGCAACGCCACGCGGGCAACAGCGCAGCCTAAGCCAGTCCTGCGGAGGGTTACGGCGCCGCGTCGGAACGTGGCGTACTGCGCTCCTTGCGCAACAGGCGGACGCTGTGGACGGCCGTCAATGCCACCGCGCACCAGATAGGGATATAGGTCGCAAGTTGTCCCGGCGCCAAAGCTTCGCCGAGAAAGACCAGCGCAACACCGACCAGCAACACCGGCTCGACATAACCAAGGATGCCGAACAAGGCCATCGGCAGCAGCCGGCTGGCGCCCAGATAAGCACCCAACGCCACCGTGACAGGCCCAGACCGGGCAGCCACAACAGCCACATGTCCGGCCGGTGAGCAATCACGACGAAGGAATCGCGCGCATACAGCATGGCTAGCGCAAGCGGCAGCAACAAGGCCAGCTCCAGCGCGAACGCCACCACCGGATCGGCATTGATCTTGCGGCGCAAAATAAAGTAAGGCGGATAGCCGAGCGCCACCACCAGCGTCGGCCAGGCAAAACTGCGCGTCATCCACAGCTCATGCAGCACACCGACCACGGCGCAGGCGACCGCCAGCCATTGAAAGATATCCAGCCGTTCGTGATAGTAGAAACGGCCGACCAGCACCATCGTCAACGGCAGCAGGAAATAGCCCAGCGAGACTTCCAGCGCGCGGCCGTGCAATGGCGCCCATAAGAAAATCCAGAGTTGCACCCCGAGCAAAGACGCCACCACCAGCAAGGCGAGACAAGTCAGGGGTTCGCGCCGCAGCCGCTGCAGCAAGACACGCGCCTGTGGCCAGCGGCGGCGCAAGACCAGCAGCGCCAGCGCGCCGGGCAAAGTCCACACCACCCGCCAGGCAAAGATATCCAAGCCATCGAGCGGCGCCAGCAACCTGGTATAGCCGGACAACAGGGCGAACAGCATCGAGGCGCCGACCGACAAGCCGATGCCGCGTCCTATTTCATGCTGGCTCACTGAATCCGGCCCGGTAACAATTGCAGCCGCAATCGCGCGGTTTTCAATCCGCCAACGCTTCTTTGGCAGCCTGTTCCGGCGTCAAGCCGTCATAGAACTGATCGGTAAACCACTCCACCTGCTCTTCGATATGTTCCTGCGCCTGCTCGATCGTCGCGCCGCCCGCCACCAGAAAGCCTTCTACTTCGATGCACCAATTGATCAGCGCCAGTGTTTCAGGATCCAGCTCTTCATTTTTCTTTGCCATCATTTTTCCAGTAAAAACCATCATGTTATAGCAGTCTGACAACACTACGCTCACGACCCGACGCCAGCGGCGTGTTCTCTGCCGCCGGTATTTTACTCGCCTCCGGGCTTGTCAGCGCATCAGAACGATGGCCGGACTTCTAGATAATATATTGTCATGCTATCATTAAAAATCCCGTCATTGGTAAATTAACAACAGGAAATCGCCATGCGCCGCAAAATGCAATTTTCCTTCTGGCTGGCCGGACTTGTCCTTGGCATTGCCCAGATTTCCGGCAATGCCCGGGCCGAAGACATCAACGTCATGAATTCCGGCGGCTTTACCGCTGCCTACAAGGCGCTCGGCCCCACATTCGAACAAGCTACCGGCAATACCCTGAAAACGACCTGGGGGCCGTCGATGGGAAGCGCTCCCGAAGCAATTCCCAACCGGCTGGCGCGCGGCGAATCGGCCGACGTCGTGATCATGGTCGGTTACGCCCTGGATGATTTGATCAAGCAAGGGAAAGTGCTTGCCGACAGCCGCCAAAACCTGGCGGATTCGCGGATTGGCATGGTAGTCAGGGCGGGGTCCGCCAAACCGGATATCAGCACCATGGCCGCCCTTCGGCAAACCTTGTTGAACGCAAAGTCCATCGCCTATTCAGACAGCGCCAGCGGCGTCTACATAGAAACCAGGCTGTTCAAGCTGCTCGGGATTGAGGACCAGGTTAAAGGCAAGGCGCACATGATTCAAAGAAATCCGGTAGCCCGCCTGGTCGCCAAAGGCGAATATGAATTGGGATTCCAGCAGGTCAGTGAACTGCTGCCGGTGAGCGGCGCGGACTTCGCCGGGAAACTTCCAGAGGAAGCGCAAAGCATTACCACCTTTGCCGCCGGCATTCCCAGCAATGCCGCACATCCTGAGGCAGCCAGAAACCTGATCCACTATCTGGCGTCGCCGGCTGCGCAGGATGAGATCCGGCGCAGCGGCCTGGATTCGATGTCATCCGCGCCCAAATGACATTAACCAGGCATGCACCTGACAGCATGGGGGAATAACAGAAAACGGCGATATCCACGCCGATACAACCGGCTATTGCTGGCGCCAGTAAACGCTACCCACATGTCGCCACCCACATCTGCACCCGGATACAGCTTGGCGTGATTCACGTGAGTGAATGCCAGCGGACTCTGGACGGTATCGTCATTGAGCAGAAATTTGAGCAGAAACCGGCGCGCATACAGGGACGTAATTAAATCTGCAAGACTGATGCTTGCAGGAGCGTGGCCGCGCAAGATGTACTACTGCATTTGCCACAGCTTAATCTCAAGAAACGATAAACAATCAAGCCAAGCTCTCCCGCAGCGGATCCCCGGATCAGCAAATATCCCTGCTCGAAGCAAATATATTAATTGATTTCAAAAGCTGTTCCGATGAAATATCTGTGTCATTTTTATCCTTGACTGAATTGGCCGGAACCATGGCGGATCTCAATCATCGCCACGCTTCCTGAACGCCAGCCAGCCGGCAACCGCCGTGAAAGTCGCCACGATTCCCGCGATGATCCAAAAACCTTGCGGATCCTGTCCTAGCGGAATCCCGCCCACATTCATGCCAAGCAGACCGGCAATGATATTGATCGGCAGCGCCAGCACCGTCACGATGGTCAGTACAAACAGACTGCGGTTATTGCTTTCATTGACGCGTGCGGCCATTTCTTCCTGCAACAGCTTGATGCGTTCTTGCAGAGTGGCCATGTCATGCAGCACGACTGAAAATTCTTCAGTGGCATGACGCAGCTCTTGCGAATCAAGCTCGGCAATCCAGCCAGGCGGCCGCTGCAGCAGACGGAACAGCGCTGCCGGCTCTGGCGCCAGCAAACGCTGCAAGCGCACCAGCACGCGCCGCAACTCGCCCAGGTTGGCGCGTTTGTTATTCTGGGTTCCTGCCAGCAGTTTGTCTTCGATGCCGTCGATCCGTTGAATCGCGTCGCGCACAATTTTCGACAGTATGTCGGCCTGGTCACGTAGCAGATGCGTCAGCAATTCGACCGAAGAACGAATCGCGTCGCCACTCTTGACCGCATTGCGCAGGCGATCGACTGCCTTCAGCGGCTTCAGGCGCGCGCTGATGACGGTCTGTTTATCGACATGCAGCCAGAGTGTGGAAATATCCGCGGGATCGAAGGAAAAATCATGCAGAACGTCATTGATGACTGCGATCAGGACATCGTCGACCAGCTCGATGCGGGTTGATCGCTGCTCTTCATGCAGATTCTGGTAAAACTCTTGCGCCAGCCCGGTATGTTTTCCCAGCCATTTTTCACTGGCGGTATTCGCCAGGTTGAAGTGCAGCCAGATGAACTGGCCGGAGTGCTGTTCGCGCTCGGCCAGCCAGGCTTCCGCCTGTTCCGATTCGATCGCCTGACCGCATCCGCCGTCACTGAATAAATAACCGCATACCAGGCCGCTCTGATCCGAGCCGTAAGGTAGTGTGACGGTTTGCATCGTTTCTCCAGTCAGTCAAAAAACAGGGTAACTACAATTCATCCGGCCTTTACGCCTGGCGCTGCAAGCGCGCCTCCAGATTGCTCTTCACCGCCGCCCACTCGTCATCGATGATGCTGAAGCGCACAGAGTTACGCTTGCGCCCGTCCGGCATGATTCTTTCGTGACGAATGATGCCCTCTTGCTGGGCGCCGAGCCGCAGAATCGCCGCACGCGACTTCGCATTGATTTCATCGGTCTGGAACTGGACCCGGACACAGCGCAGTTCCTCGAATGCGTAACGCAGCATGAGATATTTGGCTTCCGTATTGACAAAGCTGCGCTGCCACGATGCGGCAATCCAGGTGTGGCCGATTTCCACTTTGCGGTTAATGCGGTCGATTTTCCAGAACCGGGTAGCGCCGATGACCTGGCCGCCGGCTTTCATTTCCGTGACAAGCGGCAGCACGGTGCCGGCCCGGTAACCCTTGAGAGCAGTCTCGATGCAGGCGTCGACAGTCAGCGCCGAAGGCACGACGGTAAAGGGAAGATTCCATAGCTCCCCATCCGCTGCGGCCGCAACGAGTGCGGCTGCATCGGATTCCTGCAGAAGCCGGAGCTGAATTTGGGGGCCGATAAGTGGTAGAGGCATTTCTGAGCTGATGACGGATATTCATATGGGCTATGAGAATCATCAATATACATGAGGCTCACAGGGTTGGCATAGACACCGCAAATGTGCACCTCTTGCCTCGATCCGGCTTGCGCCTCATCCGGACCCGCCACGATGCGTTGTCCTGGGCTAGTTATATATCGGTAACGCCAGGAACAACTTGATCACAATCGCATTCGCAATATCGATGAAGAATGCGCTCACCATCGGCACCACCAGGAACGCCAGCGGCGATGGGCCGAAGCGGTCGGTCACCGCCTGCATGTTGGCGATCGCGGTCGGCGTCGCGCCCAGGCCGAAGCCGCAATGGCCAGCTGCCAGCACCGCAGCGTCATAGTTCTTGCCCATGATGCGGAACGTTACAAAAACGGCATAAGCCGCCATGGCCGCAGCCTGCACCGCCAGGATCAGCAGCACCGGCAAGGCCAGCGACGCCAGGTCCCACAGGCGCAGACTCATCAACGCCATCGCCAGGAACAACGACAGGCTGACATTGCCCAACACCAGGATGGCGCGCTCGAAAATCTTGTAGCCGACCAGCAGCGACAAACCGTTGCTCAGCAGGACGCCAACGAACAGCACGCAGACGAAAGTCGGCAATTCAAACGCAGTGCCGTTGAGCCGGCCGGCAATCAGGGTGCCCGCCGAAAGACTCACGGCGATCAGCGCCAGCGCCTCGATGAAGGCTTGCGGCGTGATCAGTTGCTCGGCCTTAGGTTGTTCGAAGCTTAGCGGCGTGCGGTCGTGATCCGCCTTCGCGGCCTCGGCGCTCGGAAGTTTGACCCGCTTGACCAGGAAACCCGCCACCGGTCCGCCGATCAGACCGCCCAGTATCAGGCCGAAAGTGGCGCAGGCTATTGCAATTTCAGTTGCCGCCGCCAAACCGTGACGCTCGGAAAACACCCGTCCCCAGGCTGCGCCCGTACCGTGACCGCCGGACAGGGAAATAGAAGCGCCCAGCAAACCGATCAACGGATCGAGCCCCATCATCTTTGCCATACCGATGCCGATCGCGTC
>NZ_JBDTCG010000004.1:0-85234 GCF_039923675.1 Collimonas sp. | reverse complement strand
GCAAGAAGTGGACGATGCCGATACGGGACTGGAAAGCGGCGCTGAATCGCTTCGCCATCCAGTTTGAAGACCGGGTGCCGCAGGCTTAAACGAAAACCCGTTTACACAGAATCCAGTACACCCCCGCTACGAGGCACTCAGTTAAACGTCTGGCTGTTTTCTATACGACCGCCTTATTCGTGCACGGAAGGCTATTTCGTTGAACGGCCTCTTTTGATAAAGCCACATGTCTCTTCAGGGGTGAGAACGGAAATTCACAACCTGAGACGCCCTGGCAGATAAAATCCTAATTTATACACCTTAGTTATCTGATGGCGTTCATCGTACAACTATTTAAACGCGTTTAAATTACACGACGCACCTGAATCGGGATGATGGGAACACCTACCCACCATCATCCGATTCAGGAGCGTCCATGTCCCGCCTTACCGATTCCATCCCGTTATTCCGTCGCCTGCCTCGCGGCATCACCTGGTTCGCCATTGCACTGACGCTCCTGGTCGTCATCGTGCTGGTGTCACCGGCACAAATCCCTATCGTTCTGTACAAGCTAGCGCTGATCTCATTGTCGGCCAGCGTCGGCTATTGGATCGATCGCGCACTGTTTCCATATAGCCGGCCTGATAGCTATCTCCAGCGTGACTGGCGCTATGGGACGGACGAACCAGAAAACGATGTCGATTTCCCTATCGTCGGACCTTACCATCGCGTGTTTGCCGCTTCGCTGATCCGGCGCGCTATCGTCGTGGCGGCGGTGGTGATCGGTGTGGCGCTGGGGCTGTAATGGGCACAGCGCAAATCACCCTGGTCGTGCTGTGTGCGATCGGCATCGGCGCGCATGCCTGCCGGCATGGCGCTCAATACCAGGCGAAGATTAGCCTTTGGGTCCGCCTGCTGCAGGTCGGTGGGTTGCTGGGGCTGTTGTTCTGGGGCGGCTTTTTCTCAACGCCATGCCACGCCCAGGTGCCTGCTGCCGCAGTCAAGTATCGCGCCGATCTGGTCCGCAATGCCCGCGTGGTATGGGGACTAGATGCGCCGGTGGCCAGTTTCGCCGCACAGATTCATCAGGAATCTGGCTGGCGCCCGGGAGCAGTGTCCGGCGTCGGTGCCCAGGGCTTGACGCAGTTTATGCCGGCGACCAGTGCCTGGATCGCCAGCGTCTACCCACAATCGCTAGGTAATGCGCAGCCATTCAATCCGGCCTGGGCGATGCGCGCCCTGGTGCAGTACGACCGCTGGCTGTATGACCGACTCCGAGCCGCCGACGCTTGCGAGCGTCTTGCCTTTGCCTTGTCTGCCTATAACGGCGGCCTGGGCTGGGTCAACCGCGATAAACAGTTGGCATCAAGTAAAGGGCTTGATCCGCTAGCTTGGTTCGGATCTGTCGAGCTGGTCAATGCCGGCCGCTCGACCGCCAACTGGCATCAAAACCGTGCCTACCCACAACGCATCCTCAAACGCATCGAACCGCAATATGTCGCCGCCCATTGGGGACCGGGAGCTTGCACATGATTACGATCAGAGCGCTAGTCATTGTGATCCTTGCCGCCGTTCTCGTTGCGTTGGCCGGCAGCGGCGGCAGCTATCTGTACGGTCATAGCCGTGGTGTGGATGACTCACTTGCCCGGGCTAATGCCGACACCGTGCAAAACCTGACCGAGATCATTGAATCGCACCAGGTGCTGATCGGCGAAGCTAACGCCGCCAGCAAGGCGATGCGCGAGGCGCTTGATGCCCGTGCGGCACAAGACAGCAACACCACCAGGGAGTTAAAAAATGTCCTCGCTAAAACGGCTACTCGTCGCGTCGATTGTCATTTTGATGATGACGTCATGCGCATCCTCACCGCCGCCCGTGAACGCGCAGCTGCAGCTGCTGCCGGCGGAGTACGCCAGGGAGAGTCCGGCGCCGGTGGAACCGGCAAGCAATAGCGCCGACGACGTAGCACTCGCCCTGAAGGGCATGTACGACCTGTACGGCATGTGTGCCGGACGCATCATTGACATAGTGGATTGGATCACGAGACAAAAATGACGGACCCATTGGACATTGCCAGCGAAAGGGAGCAGCTGCTGCGCGATATCGCGTTAGAACAGCAGCGACGCAGCGCTGGCCTCACAGGCATGACTGTCGAAGATTCAGCCAGTGTGTGCGAGAACGACGATTGCGGCGCCGCCATACCCCAGCTGCGTCGCGCAGCCATGCCCGGTTGTCGCTTCTGCATCGATTGCCAGCAACGGCGCGAATTGGAGAAACGATGAGCGATGATTTTAAATTCTATGTCGGGCTCGGCCAATGGGTGTTTATGGCGGCAATCGGCTTTTATGCCTGGCTGTCGAATCGCCAGGCGGCAACGGCAGATGACGTTGCAAACCTCGCCACGCGGGTCACGAAGGTGGAAGAGCAGCTGCGCCATCTGCCGGACCTGGCGATGGTCAACGAGTTGGCCGGCGACATGAAGGCGGTGAAATCCGAGTTGACCGCTATCAAGGAATCCATCGTCCCTTTAGCCCGCAGCATGGATCGCATCAATGATTACCTACTCAACCGCAAGTGAGCGAACCCATGACAACAGAAAGTTTTGCAGAATATTTACGCCACGACATCCGTCTGGTGATCCTGCGCGTGCTGGTCGAGCTGCCGGCGTACCGTGCCAACAGCAGCGTGCTGACGATGGCGCTGGAGCGGTTTGGCCACACGGCGACCCGTGACCAGGTCAAGACTGAGCTGCGCTGGCTGGAAGAGCAAGGATTGCTGTCGGTCGAGGATATCGGCGCCGTGCTGGTGGCGACATTGACCGAACGCGGCTCGGATGCAGCGCGTGGTCGCGCCAGAGTGCCAGGTGTTGCCCGGCCGGGAGCCTGATATGGGCGGCAAATCCAACATTACCCGACTCGAACCGGAAGTCCGGAAGTATCTGGAAAAGCTCCTGCGTGAAAATCGTCTGACCTTGGATGAGATGGTCAGCGACGTGCGCGCCAAATTCCCTGACCAGGACGCCCCCAGCCGGTCCAGTCTGCACCGCTATCGCAGCGGCTTCGACGAGATGGTCTGCCGCATGCGCGAGATCGAAACGGCGGCCGGCGCCCTGGTCGACGAGCTGGGCGACGGTGTCGGCGACAAGGCCGGCGCGCTCTTGGCGCAGGCGGTCACCACCCTGGCCACCAATGCGGCTCTGAATGCCCATGACGATGACAAGATCACCATCAAGGAGGTGGGCGAGCTGGCCCGCGCAGCGCGTGCTGCCATGCAGGCCCGCACCATGAGTATTAAGGAACGCGAGACCATTGAAGGCGCGGCACGTGCCAAGCTGCTCCGGGAGCAGGAAGCGAAGCTGGACACAATGGGCAAGACCGGCGCGCTGGCCCCGGACACCTTGAAACGTATCCGTGCCGAAATCTACGGGATTGTCTGATGAGCATTATCACGCCCGCTGTCCCGCTCTACGGTTATCAAAAAAAATGGCTGCAGGACGATAGCCGTTTCAAGATCGGCATGTTCGCCCGTCAGACGGGTAAAACGTTTACGACAACACTGGAATTGGTGGATAGCTGCTTTGAAGCCGAAGCCAGCGGCGGTCGTGAACGCTGGGTCATCCTGTCGCGTGGCGAACGGCAAGCCAAGGAAGCGATCGAGGAAGGCGTCAAGAAGCATTGTCAGGCATACAGCATCGGCATCAAGGAAATCGAGGGGGAATTCAAATCAGAGAGCGGCGAGCGCTACACCATGCTCGACGTGCTGTTGCCTGGCGGTTCGCGCATCACGGCGCTGCCGGCCAATCCCGACACTGCCCGTGGCTTCGCCGCCAATGTGTTCTTAGATGAGTTCGCCTTCCACGCCGACAGCCGCAAGATCTGGACCGCTTTGTTTCCGGTGATCTCGAACGGTTTCAAATTGCGCGTCACCTCAACGCCAAACGGTAAAGGCAACAAGTTTTACGAATTGATGACGGACAAGAAGCTGGAAGGCATCTGGTCGCGGCATATTGTCGATATCCACAAGGCGGTCGCCGGCGGCCTGCCGCGTGACATCGACGCCATGCACCTGGCATTGAACGATGAGGATGCATGGGATCAGGAGTTTCTACTTAAATGGCTCGATGAAGCCAGCGCCTGGCTGTCATATGACCTGATTGACGGCGTCGAGCATGACCGCGCCGGATTGCCCGAGCACTACACTGGCGGGCCATGCTTTGTTGGCGTCGACATTGGTCTACGCAAGGACTTATTCGTGGTCTGGGTGCTGGAGCTGGTCGGCGATGTCTATTGGACCCGCGAGATCATTACCAGAAAGCGCGCCAAGTTCGCCGAGCAGGATGCCGTTCTGGAGGACGTGTTCCGTCGCTATCGTGTATTGCGACTATGCATGGACCAGACCGGCATGGGCGAGAAGCCGGTGGAGGATGCCCAGGCACGCTATGGCGCCAGCCGCGTTGAAGGTGTGCTTTTTACCGGTCAGAACAAGCTGACACTTGCCACCCGTGGCAAGGAGATGTTTGAGGATCGGCTGCTGCGCATTCCACTTGGCGACCGGGATTTGCGTGCGGATTTGCACAAATTGCAAAAAATAGCTGGTCCAACTGGCGCGCCGCGCTTCGTGGCCGAATCCGATGCTGATGGCCACGCCGACCGTACCTGGGCCGGCTTTCTGGCGATCAATGCCAGCGATGGCCCATCTGGCCCGGTCAAGGTCTATTCCAGGGCGAGACGTACAACACAACAAGGGAGCCGCTGGCTATGAAACACACACCAAGAGGGCTATATCTGGCCGATGGCACATTCACCAAATTTGCCGAGACCGCCGACGTTAGCACGCTGCTGAGCGGCCAGATTGCCACACGCGCTACCGCTTCCGGCGTCACCAGCGTCGGCATGCTGCTGCCCAATCCCGA
This sequence comes from Collimonas sp., assembly GCF_039923675.1. Taxonomy (GTDB): domain Bacteria; phylum Pseudomonadota; class Gammaproteobacteria; order Burkholderiales; family Burkholderiaceae_D; genus Collimonas. Next base: position 80,343 of record NZ_JBDTCG010000004.1, on the reverse strand, counting down.
CCCGGTCTTGCGCAAGATCGGCAAGAGCATCCAGGTGTATCGGGATCTGCGCGCCGATGGCCATGTCGGTGGCTGCATCCGCCGGCGCAAAGCCGCCGTCAAGTCCCTGCAATGGGGCTTTGACCGAGATAAGGCCAGCAGCAAGATCGCAGCCAATATTGAATCGATTTTCAAGGATCTCGATATGGAACGCATCATCGGCGAAATGCACGATGCCGCGTTCTACGGCTACCAGCCGCTGGAGATTGTCTGGGGGACGGTTGGCGGTTACATTGTGCCCACTGACGTCGTCGGCAAGCCCGCCGAGTGGTTCGCCTACGACGACGAGAATCAACCGCGGTTCCGCTCCAAGAACATCCCGTTCCCTGGTGAAGTGCTGCCGCCCATGAAATTCCTGATTCCGCGCCAGGATGCCAGTTACGACAATCCCTACGGCCAGCCCGACCTGTCCCGCTGTTTCTGGCCGACCAAGTTTAAACAGGGCGGCATGGACTTCTGGTTCAAGTTCGTTGAGAAATACGGCACGCCCTGGGTAATCGGCAAATCGCCACGGTCGACCGATGACGGCGAGAATGAACGTCTGCTCGATATGCTGGAGCAGATGGTGCAGGACGCCGTCGCTGTAATTCCTGACGACGCCTCGGTGGAAATCATTGAAGCGGCCGGCAAGGCGGCGTCTGGCGATATCCATGAGAAATTCCTCACCCACATGCGGGCCGAGGTGTCGATTGCCTTGTTGGGCCAGAACCAGACCACCGAAGCTAATACCACCAATGCCAGCGCCAAGTCCGGTCTGGAGGTCACGGGCGAGATCCGTGACGAGGATAAAAAACTCATTGCCGCCTCCGTCAACGAATTGGTCGGCTGGATCTGCGATCTGAATTTCAATGGCGAACGTCCCAAGTATGAGATGTGGGAAGAGGAATCGGTCGACGTCACCTTGGCCGAACGCGACAATAAGCTCGCAGCGTCTGGTGCGCGCTTTACCAATGAATATTACCAACGTGCCTACAATTTGCAGGCTACGGATCTGGCGCCGCCGGCGCCGCCTCCGATCGGCGGTGCTGCCGGTAATGCGCCCAGCCAGGTGCCGACGTTTCCGAGCGGAACACCTGGCCTGTCGTTTTCTGAACCAGGATCTGCGGTCAGCGCCGGTTCGGTGGCGCCGGACTATGCCATCCAGAATACCGACAAGCTGGCCCAGCTGGCGCAGCCGATCGTCGACGACTGGATTTCACGTATTCGCGTCTTGCTCGACCAGGCGCCCGATCTATCGGCTTTCCAGGATGCCGTCCTGGCGGAATTCGACCATCTACCCGACGCCCAGCTGGCGCAGGTAATGGGCGATGCTTTCACAGCGGCCAACCTCGCCGGCCGGGCGGAAGTGGCGAACAATGGCAAATAGCGCATCGATCAGACCACTGCGTGGCGCCACCCGGCTGCCGTTCGCCCAGCAGAGTAATTATTTTCGTAACAAACTGGCGCTGCCCAGCGATCGCTACGACACCATCGTCGGCGCCGAACACGATCACGGTTTTATCGTTGCCGGCGCCACGAAAGCCGACCTGGTCAACGATTTCAAAAATGTCATCCAGCAGACAATCGACGATGGCCAGAGCATCGGCTGGTTCCGCGACCAGTTCGACCAGATTGTCGCCAAACATGGCTGGACCGGCTGGAAGGGGCAAGATACCCCGGCCGGGGTCGCCTGGCGCACCAAAATGATCTACACCACCAATTTGCGCACCAGCCACGCTGCCGCACGGTATGCGCAGATGACGGACCCGGATGTGCTGAAGAGCCGTCCCTATTGGCGTTGGGTACATCGGTCAGAGCGATTCCCACGGCCACAGCACGTTGCCTGGCATGGCATGGTGCTGCGGGCGAATGATCCCTGGTTCCTTGAACACTATCCGCCTTGCGAGTGGGGGTGTAACTGCATGATTGAGGCGATCAACGAGCGGGAACTGAAACGCCTGGGTAAATCCGGCCCGGATGCCGTGCCGCCGGATGAGCGCTACGACTACACGGTGCCTGTGACTGGCGAGGTTGTCAGTCTGCCGGTCGGCGTCGGCTACGGCTGGAACCATACGGCCGGCCGCTCGGCTGCGGAAATGGCACTGGAGGTTCAGCTGCAGAAACTGGAAGACATCGACGCGGCCATTGCCCGCGCCAATATCGGCAGGTTGCGCGATGCCCCTGTGTTCGACCATTTCCTGTCCGGCCAGCTCAAGGGCGATTTCCCTGTTGCCGTTGTCGGTAGCGCGGGAAAGGCCGCAGCGGAGCGGCCGCCATTGGCGCTGTTATCGCAGCAGTCACTGACCGCGCAGCTGGCGGTCAATCCCGATACCAAACTGCAGGACTATCGCCTGGTGCAGCAGATCCTGGATCAAGGGCAAGTTGCCCAGCATGGGAACCAGCGTGTAGTGATTGCCACCATCGACGACGTCAAGTACCGAGCCATCCTGAACCCGGCTACGGATGGCTCAAAGAATTTCATGCTGACCTTGTTGCGGGAGCGTGCAACGCCGCCAGCTATTTCCGCGAGGGTGAAATGAGCGACAAAATCATTGAGGTCGAGTACGAGAGCCAGGAGGTTGACGCTGCCATTGCCGGCTTGCTGCACGCGGTCGGCGATTTGACACCGTTTTACAAGGACGCCGGCGAACACCTGGTCAATACCACGAAGCGCCGGTTTGAAACCAGTACGGCGCCTGATGGCACACCCTGGGCGCCGAACAGCGCCGTTACCCTGGCGCGCAAGAAGGGAACGAAACCGCTGATTGGTGAGACCCGCGAGCTGTCAACCGCGATCCACTACGTGATCGACGCCGACGGCTTGATGGTCGGCAGTAATAAAATTTATGCAGCGGCTCAGCAGTTCGGCATGGTGCGCGGCTACGCCGGCCAGAACAAGCGAAATGCGCCGATTCCCTGGGGCGATATCCCGGCACGCGAATACCTTGGTTTGTCGGATGCGGATGAGGTGGAGATACTGGCACTGGCCGTGGATCATCTCAAAAATGCAATGGAAGGTTAAAACGGCCTGCAAGCGTTTTATTCACCTCCATTGCGCCCGATGTACCCGCCTGCGTCCGATAGGGGCTTACCGGCTTTTACGAAGCCTTTACATCGCAACCCGGTAATCTGGTGACCCTGCGGTTTCTCGATAATCGGCTGATCTGCACTATTCGCGCTGATTGAATATTGACCCACCTGCTGATCGAGATGTGACCCAAGGCTCTGCTGCTGGCGCCACACCCGGTAAATCTTTAGACGACATTAAAAGACTTGGCCCCGTGCTGCCGTCAGCATGGAGGCCATGAACTCACTCCACATTTTTCGCGCCGGTACCCACATCGACGCCGCCAGCGGCAAGCCGGTCACATTGACAGCTGCCGATATCGCAGCTTCCGCTGCGGCCTACGATCCCGTCAAGCACGAAGCGCCTATCGTAATCGGCCATCCCGACGACACCGCACCAGCTTACGGCTGGGCGAAATCCCTCATCTCCAGTGGCGACAACCTGAATGCCGAACCGCAGCAGGTTAATCCTGCCTTCGCCGAATTGTTCAATGCCGGCAGCTATAAAAAGATCAGTTCCAGCTTCTACGCTCCCGACGCTGCCAACAATCCGGTTCCGGGCGTTTGGTACCTGCGCCACATCGGCGTCCTCGGTGCGGTGCCGCCGGCAGTGAAAGGCTTGCAACAGGCATCGTTCTCCGACAAGGCTGTCGGCGTGGTCGAGTTTGCCGATTGGTCGTTGGACACGCAAGCATCCTTGTGGCGCCGCATGCGGGATTTCCTGATCGGTGACAAGGGGCAGGAAGTAGCCGACCAGGTCATTCCCGACTATGCCATCAACGACTTGCGCGATGCGGCACGCCAGTCGTCCGAAGACGATCCGCAAAATTCCCTCATATCCCCCGCATTCAGTGAAACGGAGAACACAGTGACCACCTTAACCGCACTACAGCAAGCCGAGCTTCAGGCGGAAAACCAGCGTCTGGCCCGCGAGTTGGCAGAAAGCCGCGCCAGCGAAGCCAAGCGTGTGGCCGATGCCCGCAATACCGCCAACGTCGCTTTTGCCGAAGCGCAAATCGCCGCCGGCCGCCTGGCGCCCAAGAACAAGGATGCCGTTGTTGCCGTTCTCAATTTCTGCGAAGCGCCGGACGCCAAGGGCGGCGTGGTGTCGTTCGGCGAAGGCGATACCAAGCAACCGCTAGTGGAGGGATTCAAGGCATTCCTGACTGAACTGCCGAAAGTTGTCGAGTTCAAGGAAGTCGCCGGCAAAGGCAAAGTCGATCCAGCCATCAATACCAACGTCAACCCACTGGTCGCCGATGCTGAGCGCCGCATTCAACAATCGTAAGGAGCGAGCATGACCACGTATACCCAACGTAAAACCGAAACCGATCTGCTGATCGTCGAAGTAAAAGTCGGCTGGACCAAGGACCGCCGTGTGTTGGCGCAGTCGGCCACGCCGTATGTCTTCGGCGAAGTGCTGGCCGCCAATGCTGTCGGCTCCCTGGTGCAGCTGGCGCCGGCCGCAACCGATGGCACCCAAACTGCGGTCGCCATTTTGCTGGAAGACGTCAATGCCACGGCGGCTGATAAGCCCGGCACTGTCGTTGCCCGTGGCGCCGTGATCGATCCTGCCGAGCTGGTCTGGCCGGCCGGGATCACGGCGCCGCAAATAGCCGCCGCGCTGGCCGACCTGGACAAGCACATGATCATCACCCGTGCGGTCGGCATCCTCTAAGCGGTAATACCCCTCTTTTCTCTGGAGATACCATGAATCTGCAAGACTTATTTACCGTCACCTCGTTGACGGACGCGATCAACAAGCTGCCCGTCGCGCCGAACAAAGCCGCTAAAACCGGATTGTTCCTCGAACGTGGCGTGACGACAACCAGCGTCGTCATCGAAAACCTGGACGGCCATCTGCGCCTGGTCCAAAGCGTCAGCCGCAACGCCGATCCGGTGCCGGTCAAGCTGGATAAGCGCAAGCGTCGTACCTTTGAGATCCCACACTTGCCGACCACCGCGCAGATCCTGCCGTCCGAAATTCAAAGCATTGCCTCCTTTGGTTCTGATTCTGCGCTCAATCCGGCCGCCAATCCGCAAGTCACCATCATCAACGACAAGCTGGCCGGGATGAAGTCGTGGCTGGACCAGACGCGCGAATGGCAGCGTATGGGTGGCATCGCCGGCCAGATCCTGGATGCTGACGGTTCCATCATCTATGACCTGTACGATGAATTCGGCATTACCAAAAAGGCCGGCAATATCAAATTCTCGGACAAGACCACGGATGTACGTGCCGAGCTGCTCAAGCGCAAACGCGCCATCGAGAAGGCGGCCCCCAGTCTGGTCATCACCGGCTGGAAAGCGTTTTGCGGTGCCGACTTCTTTGATGGTCTGACCGGTCACGATTCCGTCAAGGCAGCGTATGCCAATTGGGCAGCAGCCCAGGATCGTCTCGGTGGCGATTTACGTTCCGGCTTCCGGTATGCCGATATCGACTTCGAAGAATACAACTGGACGATCTCCGGTCGGGATTTTGTGGCGCCGAACAAGTGCCGCCTGTTTCCTGTTGCACAAAACATGTTCCGGCTCTACAACGCGCCGGCCAACTACAACGAAACCGTCAACACCATCGGTCTGCCGTTTTACGCCAAGGCGGAAGAACGCAAGATGGGTAAAGGCTGGGATCTGGAAGCGCAGTCCAACCCGCTGGCCATGTGCCTGTACCCGGAAACCCTGGACGAACTGACCGGGAACTGACATGGACAACCAGCACAAACAAATCGCGGGTTACCGCGACCTGTCGCAAGGCGAGATCGACTTGATGAACCGCATCAAGGCCAAGGGACGGGAGCTGCTGGAGTTGCAGGTTGAGTTGGCCGGCTTCCTGTCGACATCCGCCGAGGTGAAGCGCGTCGCAGCGGGTAACTCGAAGCATGCGCCAGAAGACGAGTCCACCGACGAATGCGTCGAATGGCGTCGTTTCCAGACGGCGGAACCGGGCCGTTGGGCGGCTATCGGCAAGACCGATATCCAGACCGGCGTGATGGCGCTGGTTCGCAGTATCGCTCAGCCGGCGTTCTGAGGTGATCATGCGCTACTGCACCCTCGCCGACATCCAGCAGGCCGTTCCTCTGGCCACGCTGATCGCGTTATCCAACGACGATCCGCGTGCCACAGCCATCGACTTGGTGGTGATCGAGCGTGCGGTGCGCAGTTCGGAAGAGATGGTCGACGCCAATCTGCGCGGCAGGTACTTGCTACCCCTGGCAACGGTGCCGACCGTGATCAACGATATCACCGTGGTGCTGACGCGTCACTGGCTGTATGCGCGCCGGCCGGAAGGACCGGAGTTGCCCAAGGCCGTCACCACGACGTTCACGGATGCCATGCAGTCGCTGGCCAATATCCGCGACGGCAAGCTGACCATCGGCATCCCGACTGGAGAAAAAGCCCCCGAACCCGGCAAATACAAGGTACGGGCTGGCGTGAAATGGTTCAATCGAAAGGACAGCCTTGAATAACGATGACGCCCGCACGTTGTCGATACTGGATGCGGTCATTGCCCAGCTGGCGCTGCGCATGCCCGATTTCACGGTCGAGTACTTCCCGGACAATCCGGCGACGTATCGCCTCAACAACCCGGTCGGCGCCTTGCTGGTGAGTTATCCCGGCAGTGCGTTTCAGGCGCAGCCGGGATCTGGCCAGAATGCGTCATCGCTGCCAAGCGCCGGCCGCCCGCAAAGTCGGCAGATGGGCATCGTGGTGACGGTGGTACTGCGGCAGCTGAACGGCCGCGAAGGTGCGATCGGCGTGCTGGACGATGTGCGCGACGCCTTGCGCGGTTTCAAGCCCCCCGGATGCCGCAGCGGTATTGCTTTTACACGAGAACGGTTTTTAGGACAGGTGGATGGGTTGTGGCAATACGCGCTCGATGCCGGCACCACCACCTGGGACGGCGCGCCTGGTCAAACGTAACACCCCCGGAGAGGGAACGCCGCCCGAGCCAGGCGTGACAGGCCGGAGAGTACGGCCTTGATATGAATTTCTTAAGGAATGGCAATGAAAGTCACGCTAAAACAGCCGCATGAGCATGCCGGCACCGCGTATCCAGCGGGCGCCGAGATCGACGTGAGCCAGCTCGACGCCGACTGGTTGGTGAAACAGAACATGATCGAGGCTGGCAAGCAGCCGGTAAATAAAACTGATGGTAATCCAACGGAGGTGTTGAAATGAGTGCAGATGACAGCCGCTATTTTTCGTTCCAGGGAAAGGTCTACCTGGGCCAGCGCCAAAGCAACGGCAAGCCAGGCGTATTGGCCTGGGTCAATGATTCGGCGGTGCTGGACATCCAGCTGCAGTCGACGGTCGACGAAAAGACCGAAAGCTATAGCGGCAATCGCTTAGTTGCCGCCCGTGTGTCGAAAGGCAAAAAGGCGAACATTACGCTAGAGCTGGAAACCATCGGCCTCTCCGGCTTGGCCCTGGCGCTGTATGGCAGCGTCAACACCATTGCCCCTGGTACAGTCACTGCCGAACAGTTTCCCACCCTGGTTGCCGTTGGCGACACTATCATGCTCGACAAGCCGGGCGTGACTAATCTGGTCATTACCGACAGCACCGCCACGCCTAAAACCCTGGTGCAGGATACCGACTACCGTATCGACAGCCCGGGCAATGGCCTGGTTAAAATTCTCGGTATCGGCACTTATACGCAACCGCTGAAAGCCGCGTATAGCTATGCCGGCGGCATCAACCTGGCGATGTTCACCCAGCCGACGCCGGAACGCTACCTGGTCTTGGACGGCATCAACACGGTGACCAATGAGCGCGTGCGGACCAGCCTGTTTCGCGTCCAGTTCGACCCGACCGACTCGCTGCCGTTGATCAATGACGGTTTCGCCAAGCTGACCTTGAAAGGCAGCGTGCTGTATGACACCGTCAACGCCAGCAATGCCAGTCTCGGCGGTTTTGGTCGTATGGAAATGCCGGCGCAGACCTGATCATGGCAAAAATCATGCGACAGCCAAAGCCCAAGGCTGACAAGGGCGCCGATCTGGATGTACTGCATCCGAATCGGGAAGCAGTCATTGCCGGGCGCAAAGTCACTCTGCGTGAATACGGCTTTGTGGAAGGCTTGCGCCTGCGCCCGCTCACGAAGCCGTTCACGGACGATCTCTACGCGGTGTTCTTCAATGGCATCGTTCCCGACTATGAGCAGGTGCTGGACATCATCGGCCGCCACGCCGATACGGTCATGGAGCTGGCGGCGAAGTCGGCTGACGTCGAGGTCGAGTGGGTGCGCACGCTTTCGCACGCGGATGGAGACTTGTTGTTGCTGTTGTGGTGGGGAGCCAACAGCCATTTTTTTATCCAGAACCTGCTCAGGAGAAGCGGCATCGAGCAGGAGGTAGCGCGGTTACAGCGCCTCGCTGGGGCGACGTCTACGCCACACTCATTGCCCACCACCACGACCCAGAGCAGCTCGGCCACTACACCCAGCGCCAGCTAAACCTGTTTTACCAGTGCGCGCTACGGCGTGAGCTGCGCGGGCGCATCGAACGGATCGAGGATGTCAATACCGGCTTTGCCGGCGGCGAGGATGCCGACAAACGTATCAAGAAACTCTACGACATCCTGGACGATTGAACCACCCACTACCCGCCATCGCGGGTAGCTTTGCAAGAGAACCAACACCTACCATGAGCAACGGCAATCTTGAACTGGCGCTACGGATCAAAGCTGATGTTGGCCAGGCACCGGCGGCGTTGGCTACCGTCACCAAAAGCGTCGATACGCTGGGCGCTGCCACCGATAACGTGACGCGTGCCAGCCGTGCGGCCGCCGCTTCGCAGGATACTTGGGCCAAAGCCACAGCGCAGGCAGATCAGAACACCGGTAAATATCTGCAAAAGCTGCAATTGCAGTATGACGTGCTGGGTAAAAACCGGTCCGAACTGGAAGCCATGCGGGCCAAGCAAGCCGGCTTGACCGCTGAAGAGCAGAAAGCGGCGGCAGCGATCGGCGCCAAGATTGACGCCTGGCACCGTGACGAAGATGCAGCCAAGGCGGCAGCCCGGGCTGAAGAGCTGGCGCTGAGTGCTGCCTCCGGTCACGGCGCTGCAGCGTCGGACTCCATGAAGAAGCTGGGGATCGAGACCGTCGGGGCGCGCCGCGAGTTGATGGTGATCGCCCATGAGGCGATATCGGGTAATTTCTCTCGTATCCCTGGTTCGATGATGGTGCTGGCTGAGCGCACCGACATATCCCGCGTCGCAATGGGCTTGCTGCTGAACCCAGTGACGATAGCAGCGGCGGCCATTGGCACGCTGGCGGTTGCCTATATACAGGGGGCACAGGATGCCAAGGCGTTTAATCTGGCGATCCAGGCCACCGGCAACTATGCTGGAGTGACCGCTGGCCAGCTCGACGAGATGGCCGTGCAAGCCAATGCCGCCAGTGGCGTCGGTCTCGGCAATGCCCGTGCCATCGCCCAAGGTATGGTCGCCTCCGGCCAGCTAGGCCGCGACACTATCGGCAACCTGACCAACGCAGTCAAAGCGTTTGCGCTGGCCACCGGCCAGGACGTCGACCATGCCACCGCCGATCTGATGCGGTTGTTCAAAGATCCGGCCAAGGGCGCAGAGGAGTTGAATAAAAGCCTGCATTTCCTGATCTGGGAGGATCTGGAATACATCCGCACGCTGCAGGAGCAAGGCCGCACCGAAGAAGCCCAGCTGGTGCTGTCGCAAAAACTGGCCGAGCATACCAAGGCGCTCACCGGCAACGTCGCCGGGCTGGCTGCGATGTGGAAAGAGGTGGCGACAGCAGCGTCGCAGGCATGGGCACAGATGACAAAAACCTTATCCGGTAACCGGACCAAGGAAGACATGCTGGGTTTCGACAAGCTGGAGCTGCGCGACCTGGATAGCTTTGCCGGTGACGATAAAGCCAAAATCAAGCTGACGGCCGGCCGCCGCAAGGAGTTACAGGACAAAATTGCCGCCGGCGAAGCAGAGATTGCCTCCGAGCGCCAGGTAGCTGCCAGCAAGGCCGACGGAATCAAGGCCGACGAAAAGCGCATTGCCGTTGGCGAAGCGTATAAAAAGGTGGCCGAAGCCAATATCACCCGTGAGCAGCAACGCAAGACCGAGATCGAAGCGCTGGACAAAGCAGTCGTGGAAGGGATCATCAACCAGGCGGAGTACAACCGGCAAGTCGAACTCACTAATGCGCGTTACGCCACCAAATCGCCCAGAACCAAGTCGGACCCTGTGGAATCGGCGTTTATGCGCGAGAAGCTGGAATTATCTAAGGCCATCGCCAGTGAACAAACCAAGATCAACAACCTCGACGCCGGCCAGGCTGCCGGTGAGAATTTGCGGGCGGCCGCCCTTGGCGAATGGCTGAAGTTCAGCAAGGAAGGCGCCAAGCTCCTGCCCGCGCAAGTGCAGCAGCTGCAGGCGCTGGCGGCACAAGCGGACAATCTCGACAAGGTTTTACGTGATAAAACCAACGTCGCCCAAATCAACAAGCGCATTCCCGATGAATTGGCGGCGTTGAACGAGCAGCTGCTGCAGGCGACCGGCCGCAGTGCCGAAGCGGCCGCAGCCAAGATCGAGCAGCGTTTTAAAAAGCTGCGTGCGGATCTCGCCGTCACCACCAATCCATCGGTCGACAAGGACGGCACGCTGATAAAGCTGGCGGATCTGGAGACGATTGAGAAGGCCAAGGTAGCACTGGCCGACCTGCAGCAGCAGGTCCAGCAGATCTTCGGCGACCAGACCCGTGGCGAAAAAACTATCCAGCTCAACGTGCTGACCGGTCTCATTAGTGAGATCGAAGCGCGCAGGCAAGTCGTGGCGCTGCACAAGAGTACGGCTGAGCAAGTCGACGCGCTAATCCCGAAAATGGATGAACTGGCCAGTATTACCCGCGATCCAAAGTTGGCCGATGGCGTCGCCAACCTCAAAATCCAGACCGCGCAGCTACGCGTGGCCACCAACGAATTCGGCGCGGCCTTTAGCAAAAGTTTTGAGTCCGGCTTTGCCAATGCCCTGGACGGCCTGGTTAATCGCACCAAATCCCTTGGCGACGCAGTGCGGGGCTTGCTGTCTGACCTAGTCAAAGGAATGGCGAACTGGGCGGCGGGACAGTTGGCCAGCCAGGCGACGACGGGTGTTATGCAGTTGATCGGTGGCGCTGCAGGTGGCGATGCGGGTGGCGCGGCCGGTAATACTGCGGTCGCTGCCAGCACGGGTGCGGCGTCCGCCGCAATGACCGGCGCAGCAGCTGCGGCGACGGCCTTGACTGCTGCCTTGTCGGCTGCGACGGCTGCCGCCGGTGGGTCAGCTGCCAGTGGCGCTGCCGGCGGTGTGGCGTCGATGGCCGGTTCGCTTTTCTCGGACGGCGGTTATACCGGAGATGGCGGCAAATACGATCCTGCCGGCATCGTCCACGCGGGCGAACACGTGACCCGCTCGGAAGTGGTGCGCCAGCCAGGCGCCATGTCGTTTTTGAATAATTTCAATCGCTACGGCATGGCGGCTTTGTCTGGTCTCGCCGGTTACGCCGAGGGCGGTGTCGTCGGTATGTCGAGTATGGCGGCGCCTATTGCGCCGCGTGTCCAGATGGCGGCTAAGGGCAGCAGCAGCGCCAGCCCTGTGACGCTCAACCAGCGCGTGGTCGGCCTGCTGGACGACGACAGTATCGTCGATGCCTTGAAAGGCCCGAAAGGCGAACACCTGCTGGAAGTCGTTTTTAGCCGCAACCCCGGCAAATTCCGTTCTATTCTGAAAGCCTAACACCATGCCCAACGCCGTCGGCTTTGTCGATAACAGCACCATGCTGGCCCACTACAAGATGCTGGAAAAAATCCGCGATTTTACAAGCAGCAACGGCTGGACCGTGCTGCGCTATGACGCGGTATCGGCCAATCGTGAACTCATCCTGCAGGGACCAGGTTTATCTGGCGATCAGCAGATTTTTATCGGTTTCAGAACCTATCAGGATGTGGCCAGCGATTACTACAACCTGGTCGTGGCCGGATTTACCGGTTACGTCGCCGGCAATACTTTTGATACACAACCAGGCGCTGTTCTGTCCGGCATACCCGCGCACAACCAGCGTATCGACTACTGGCTGACTCTGAACGGCAATCGCATTGCGCTGGGCCTAAAAGTCGGCACGCCAGTCTATGAGCACGTGTATGCCGGTTACGGATTGACGCGCACCTTGCCGAGCCAATATCCATACCCCCTGGTCATCGGCGGTATGTTGAACGGTGTGCCGGCGGTGCGCTTTTCTGACACGGGTCACTCTTTTCCGTACCGGGGCACGCGCTCAGGCCAAACCGCCAACCTGCGTTTGCGCTTTAACAGCGGCGCCTGGCTGCAAACGGATACCTGGCCCTGGAACGCACCAGTACTGGCAGGCACCACGCAGCTGCGCGACACGGGCGCGAATTATCCGATTCTGCCGATCATCTTGATGGATGCCAACGGCATGTATTGCGAGCTGGACGGCATCTTTTACATCAGCGGCTTCGATAACGTGACAGAAAACACATTCATTATTGCCGGTATCAACTACGTGGTGCTGCAGGACGTCGGCCGCAATGGTTTTACCGATTACATCGCCATGAGATTGGACGCCTGATGCCTTATACCTCCGGAACCGCCAATGACTTGGGCGCTATCAAGAACGCCATCGTCAGCGCTTGCACCAGCAATGGCTGGACCGGCGCCGGCAATGTCGTCTATAAGGGGAATGTCTACGTCAACATCGCCGTGGTCGGCGCCTATTTGACCTTTCAGGCCGGCATCGGCATAGATGGCAACAATAACCTGACCGGTGCGCAGCCGGTGCCGGTTCGGATCGGACAGATAGGCAACATGGCCTTTACCGCGTTGACCTGGCCATTAAGTTATTTCATCCACGTCCAGGTCGACGAGATCTACCTGGTAATCAACTACAACGTCGACCAGTATCAGTGGGCAGCGTTCGGGCAATCGACGGTGCAAGGTCTACCTGGTACCGGCGTATGGTGCGCGGCGACATGCGCCGGCAATTTTTATATTCCTGGCTATATCTCCATCGCACCGGATAGCGGGAATAGCTATTATCCGTGCCCCGCATTTTTCTATTCCACCCAGGGAATTAACGGTGGCGTCGGGTCGGAAGATGGAAATTCATACGGTAATGCCTTTATTCATCACGGCTTAGATGCCAGAACTTGGTCCGGTGGCACCTATAACAACAACATTGCATCCGGCATCTATGGCGCCGGCGTGTTGCAAAAGGTATTACCCAATATTTGGAACAGCGAATCGAACCTGTTGCCGATTCAGGTCTGTATCCCGCGCACGTCGGGCAATAAGGTGTCACTGGTGGCGGACATGCAGCATAGCCGCTATCTGCGCATCGACAACTACGCGCCAGGTGACATCATCACGCTCGGCCCAGACCGTTGGAAAGTCTATCCCTGGTGGAAAAAAGTCAGTGCTTACCGCGACGGCACCACCACCAGCACCGGCATCGAGGGCACAGGCACGATGGGCTGGGCCATTCGCTACGACGGGCCATAAACATGGGCACTATTACTGCACAAGCGGTCCGCTCTCCCGCCGGTGGCATTGTCAATCCACATCTGACCAGCGCACTGTATAAATTCTCTGGGGTCGCGGGCTGGCCGCCTTATACGTCGCCGGTAACACGCCAGCAACAGATCGTCTTGACCCGCAATTTTCCGATTGGCGCCAACGGCCGCGCTATCACGGTCCAGAAAGCACGGTCCTATAGCGACGATTTTTATAATCGCATCCATATCCGGCCAGCCACCCTGGCGCTGGGCAACGTCGTATCCGCACAAATTGCTATCGTCCGAGTGTTTAACGCCTATTTCGTTGCTAAAACACTCAACGCCATTGATGGTCAGGGCACTGGACTGACGGTCATCGGCGCCGACGCGGTGCCGATGCTGTTCACGCCACTCAAGGATACCGCCTGGCAGGTCAGTATTACGCCGGATGGCCCGGCCGTACTGGATCAGGTGTTGTCCTGGCGCTTTGCAGGAGACACGGCGACCTTGCGTGTTACCGGCAACCGGATCACTGCCTGGACGCTGGCGCCGGATTGGGCTGACGGCATAGTAGAACGCCTGACCTGGCTGACCGACATCATGACTAGTCCGAACGGCACCGAACAACGGCGCGCTGACCGGCTTGCCCCGCGCCGGACGATGGAAGCCAAAATCATCGCGGAAGGCCGCGAACGCAAGCTGATGGACCTGATGCTGTTCGGCTGGAGCGCACGAATCTGGGCTTTGCCCATATGGATTGACCAGCAATGGCTGACGGTGGACGTTGCGCTCGGTGCGCAGATCATCGCTTGTGATACGACTGACCGCGACTTTCGTGCCGGCGGCCTGGCGCTCCTGCGCGGGGAAACGGCCTACGACTACGAGACCGTCGAAATCGCCGCAGCCACGCCGACCCAGCTGCAGCTGGTGCGTGGAACACAGCAAGCGTGGGCAATGGGCACACGGCTGTATCCCATGCGCAGCGCGCAATTGCTGACGCAACCGGAGCCGAAAAGGGTTACCGACCGGCTTTCTACCGTCGAGGTGCAATTTACGATGGTTGAGCCATGCGACTGGCCGGCGGTGATGCCGGGATCTCTATATCGCGGCTTGCCTGTACTGGAAACCCGGCCGGAAGAATCCGAGGATCTGACGGCCGCCTACCAGCGCCTGCTGCTGACGCTGGACAATGACACCGGCATCCCCGTACTGACCGACACGGCCGACCAGGCATTTACTGTCCAAGGCCATCGGTGGCTGCTGCAGGGGCGGCGGGAGCATGCCGCTTTCCGCAGTCTGTTGTACGCCCTCCGTGGGCGTCAGAAGGAACTCTGGTTACCTACTTTCGCCGACGATTTCACCTTAACGACAGTCGTCTCAGCGAACGACACCACGATGGACATTGAGTATGTCGGCTATACCCGGTTCGCCGCCGGCAAGCCTGGCCGACGCGATATCAGCATTGGGTTGACCGACGGCACCGTTCTGTATCGCCGTATCACGGGTGCCACCGAAATCAGCACGACCGTCGAGCGCCTGGCGATCGATGCCGTTCTCGGCCGCACAGTGGCCGTGTCCGACGTGCAGCGCATCTGCTACATGACGCTCTGCCGGCAGGACCAGGACGAAATCGAACTGCATCACGACACCGACAGCGACGGCGTGGCCAACGCACAGACGATTTTTAGGAGCACCAGGTATGACGCATGATCTGCGGGAGCGCAGCCGGGTTGACGGCCAGCCAGTGCGCCTGTATGACTTCCAGCGCGGCGTGCTGCGCTGGACCTACTGCAGCGCCGACCGGGATATCGTCTACGGTGGCTTGACGTACCTGGCAAAAGCCATCAGCGACGACGGCATCCGCCAAAGCGGCGAGACCAGCGCCGACGCCCTGACCATCACGGCGCCTTGGGATATCGAGGTGGTCCGCCCGTTTCGCGGCGTGCCGCCATCGGCCGAGATTGGCGTTACGGTGCGCGATATGCACTATGGCGAGACGGAGGCTGTCGTCAGCTGGGTCGGCAGCATTGCCACAGTGAAGCGGCCGGCACCGAACAAATGCGAGATCGTGTGCCAGTCGCTCTCAGCCAGCATGGACCGCTCCGGTTTGACCCTCAGCTGGTCGCGCAATTGCCCGTTTAACGTTTTTGACGCCAGCTGCAAGGCCGACCGCAATGGCTACAAGGTGGCCGCGACTGTGCAGGATCTGACAGGCGCGGCCATCAGCTCAGGCACGTTTGCATCCCGGCCTGATGGGTGGTTTTCTGGCGGTTACATCGAATGGGACATTGGCAGCGGCGAGATCGAGCGGCGCGGCATTGAGGACCATGCCGGCAGTACCTTGAACCTCCTGGGCGGCAGCGACGGCGTCAGCCTTGGCCTTGCTGTCACTGCCTATCCAGGCTGCAGCCGCGTGATCCAGGTATGCAACGACAAATTCAACAACGTACCCAACTACGGCGGCGTCTGGCATATGCCGGGTAAATCGCCATTCGACGGCACGCCCATCTTTTAGGAGAGTTTTTACTATGTGGATTCAACTGGCCATTCTGGTCGTCTCGTACATCCTGAGCGTGGCGCTGGCACCCAAGCCGGCCGTACCCAAAGCCGCTGCGTTCGAAGACTTTGATTTTCCGCAATCCACCGAGGGTACCGCACAGGCAGTGATCTTTGGCGACTGCTGGGTCGAGGACTGGATGGTACTGGGCGTCGGGAACTACCGGACATCGGAAATCAAAAAATGACAGACAATTTACCAATGCCTGATGATCTTCTGATTACATCTCGGCACATCTATACCGTCCCCGCCTGGAGCGGCGATATCGGCTTTTGTGCCCGTGGGGCGCGAGCCTGGTTCGCACGTCATGAGCTGGACTGGTCCGATTTTGTGTTGAATGGTCTGCCGGCGTCGGTACTGCTGGCCACCGACGATGCGCTGGCGCAGCAGGTCGTCGATCACGCGCTGGCAGAAGCAAGTCCGGAGGTGAACAATGGGTAAGCGCCGTTCCACCGTCGTCGGCTATCGGTATTACTTCGGCCTGCAGATGGGCGTTGGCCTGTGTGAGCATGATGAACTGGTCGAAATCAAGGTCGGCGACCGTTCCGCCTGGAGCGGCAGCGTCCTTGACAACGCCAGCATCGCCATCAACGCGCCCAATCTGTTCGGCGGCGATGACAAGGAAGGCGGCATTGTCGGCACACTGGACGTCATGATGGGCGCACCTACCCAGCCAGTCAATGCGCGACTGGCCGCCATGCTGGGCGGCCTGGTGCCAGCGTTTCGCGGCATCACTACCTGTTTCTTCGACGGGCTGATGTGCAGCATGTCGGCCTATCCGAAGCCGTGGAAGATGCGCTGGCGCCGGTCGCAGAAAGGCTGGGATGGCGCTACCTGGTACCCGGAGAAAGCGACTATCGTGCTGGCCGGCGGTGCCATAAAGGCGATGAATCCGGCGCATATCCTGTATCAGTGCTTAACCGACAGGCGCTGGGGACGCGGTTTGCCACGGGCGCGCCTCGATGATGCCGCCTTCCGGGCGGCGGCCGACAAGTGCTTTGTCGAGGGCTTTGGGCTGTGCCTGCGCTGGCGCCGGACGGATTCGCTGGCGAATTTCGTGCAATCCATCTTGAACCATGTGGGCGGCGCGCAATTTACCGACCGGACCACGGGCCTGATCAAACTGCGACTGATCCGGGATGACTACGACCCGGCCAGTTTGCCGCTGTTCACCTACGATTCCGGCCTGCTCGGTATCGATGACGATGACAGCGGCGCCCAGCCGGCCGGCACCAATGATGTGATCGTGAAATACATACGACCAGGCGACGGCAGCGACGGCCAAGTGCGCGTGCAAAATGGCGCTTCCATCCAGTCTACGGGAGCCATTGCCGGCACAACCACCGATTACCCAGGGATTCCGACGCCGGAGCTGGCGCTGCGCGTCGCCCAGCGTGATCTGCGTGCCGCCGCCGGCTTTGTAAAGCGGTTTAAAGTGCGCTTAGACAGGCGCGGTTACCAGGTCGAACCCGGCAGCGTCTTCCGCATCAGCGACCCACAACGCAATATCAGCAACATGGTGCTGCGCGCCGGCCGGATCGAGGACGGCGTGCTAACCAATGGCACCATCACGATCACGGCGTTGCAGGACGTCTTCGGCCTGCCGGCGACCAGCTATGTGGGCGTGCAGCCGCCTGGCTGGACGCCACCTGACACCAGCGCCCAAGCGGTCGTCAATCGCCGGCTGATGGAAGTGCCATATCGGGATCTGGCGCACCAGCTCGGAGCCGCCGACCTGGGCAGCCTGGCGCCGAGCGCAGGCTACCTGATGGCGATCGCTCAGCGGCCGACTGCCTTGTCTCTCAATTTTTCGTTACTGGACCGGGTTGGGTCCGGTGGCAACTTTATCGATCGCGGAACCGGTAGTTTTGCGTCGACGGCGCAGCTGGTCGCCGCTATCGGCCGCACGGACACGACGATCACGGTCGGCGCCGGCACCGATCTCCAGCAGGTGGGTGTCGGCAGCGCGGCGGTGATCGACGATGAAATCGTCCGCATAGACAGCATCAACGCGCTAACCGGTGCGATCACGCTTGGCCGTGGCTGCTGCGATACGGTGCCATTCGGCCATGCCGCTGGCGCCCGGATCTGGTTTTATGACGATGCCAACGGCGTCGACCAGACCGAATACACCACGGGCCTGGCGGTGCAAGTCAAGTTGCTGACCCGCACTGGTACGGCGTTGCTGCCTGAAACTCTGGCCGGTATCGACAGTTTAACGATGGTGCAGCGCCAATACCGGCCTTATCCGCCGGGTAATGTCCAGCTCAACGGCCAGCGCTATCCGTCGATCGTCAGCGGGCCGCTGACGGTCTCTTACAGCTTCCGTGACCGGGGACTGCAGGCCGACCAGCTGATCGACACCCTGCAGGGCAATATCGGCCCGGAAAGCGGCACCATCTATGTGATGCGGGTGTATAGCGGCGCCACCCTGAAACGGACCGTCACGGGGTTGACCGCTGCCAGCTGGACCTACCTGGACGTCGACGCGGCAGCCGACGGCTACCTGCAGACGGTGCGTCTGGTGCTGAGCGCCTCGCGCAATGGCGTCGATTCCCTGCAAAACCACGATGTTATGGTCGAGCGCCACGGTTTGGGTTTTGATCTTGGAGATTTATTAGGAGGAGCAACACCATGAGTTTAAGCAGTGGGCCGAATCTTGGCTTGTTAGAAAACGGGGCTTTCGGCGAACAGCATTACGCCGAATTGGTACGCCTGTGGCGCGGAGTAGATGGCCTGGTGCAAGCGACCGTCAAAAGCGCGACCACCACCGCGCCGCCGGCGTCGCCAACCAACGGTGACCGCTATCTGATCCCAGCCGCTGCTACCGGAGCCTGGGCCGGCCACACGAATCAGATTGTGCGCTGGACTGCGATGCTGGCCACGCCGGCATGGGAGTACTACGTGCCGCGTAAAGGCTGGGAAGTCGCTGTCGAGGACCAAGCTGACGCCAATGGGATGCCGGTGGTGTTGATGTATAACGCTACCGTCTGGGGCTATCCAGCGCAATCGCTGGGCAATATCAGTGGCCTGAAAATGATCTTTAACGGTACGACATCGATATCGCTCAGTACAGGTTCGGCCAACAGGCCGGCCGATAATGCATTGATGGCGGTGGCCACCGTGATTACCAAAGCATCCCTGGCGCTGACGGCCAATACGTTCTATCACGTTTACTTGTTTTTGAATGCCGGCGTGCCGGATATCGAGATTGTGACGACGCCGCCGGCGGTTCCCTACAACGGCACGGCTCGCGCCAAGACTGGCGATACATCAAGGCGTTACATCGGCAGCATTCGGACCACGACTGGCGGCAGCGTGATGAATTTCAATCACAACTCGGCCAACGGCGAAGTCATGTACCTGGTGGACGTGAATGACGCAAACCTGAAAGTCCTGCTGAACGGTGTGGCGACGGCGCCGACTGACGTTGATTGTTCGCTTGCCTGCCCAATAACCAGCCGGAAAGCCGCAGCCTTCCTTGAAAATGGGTCTTCAGTCGCCGGCAACGTTGCGTTCATCAGCAACACAGACGCCGGCGCAGATCCGGCTACCAGCATTCTTTGCTTTTTGCGTAATGCGCGCCAAATGTTGGGGCCAATCATGCTGACGGCCGCACAAAAATTCGCTTACAAAATGGGAGGTAGCGACACCAGCGGCTTGACGGTCTGGTTGACCGGTTACACCTACGAACGTTAAAAGACGCGGCGACGTATCAGGTGCAGTAACACCTGATACGACCCGCACCAGCAGACAGTACCTGCCAGCTTGGCCAAGGCCGCGCCACCTCCGGAGGCGGGACGAAGCCTAGCATAATTTGTAAAGGTTTTACAAATGCAGGAAATCCGCTGTGGCAGCTGCCATAAGAAACTCGGTGTCGGTGATTTCCGGCATCTATGCATCAAGTGTCCACGTTGCGGCACGATAAACGATTTGAGAGCCGAGAGCTCCTTACCAGAATGCCGCCGAGCATCTGCACCAGGAGTAGTAAAAGATGGACTCAATTCCGATCATCCCGTGGCTGGGAGGCAAACGCCGCCTCGCCGATAAACTCATACCGCTGTTTCCACCGCACGAATGCTATGTCGAGGTGTTCTGCGGTGGCGCCGCGCTGTATTTCCTGCGACCGATGCCGGCCAAGACCGAGGTGCTGAACGATATCAATGGCGACCTGGTCAATCTGTACCGGGTCGTCCAGCATCACCTCGAAGAGTTCGTGCGGCAGTTCAAGTGGGCCATCACCAGCCGCCAGATTTTTAAATGGCAGCAGTTGACCCGGGTCGAGACCCTAACCGACATCCAGCGGGCGGCCAGATTCTATTATCTGCAGCAGCACGCCTTCGGCGGCCGCGTCGACGGCCAGAGCTTCGGCACCGCCACGACGGGCCCGGCGATCAACCTCTGCAGGATCGAGGAAAGCCTGAGCGCAGCGCACATCCGCCTGGCGGGCACCTATGTCGAAAACCTGACCTGGCAGGACTGCATGACCAGGTATGACCGGCCGCACAGTTTCTTTTACCTTGATCCGCCGTACTGGCAGACTGAGGGTTATGGCGTGCCGTTTGGCTTTGAGCAGTATGAAGAGATGGCCAGCTTCATGCGTACCTGCAAAGGCAAGGTAATGGTCAGCATCAACGACCACCCTGACATTCGCCAGGTGTTCGCGGGCTTTCATATGATGGGGCTGGATATCAAGTATGCGGTGGCCAACAATCATGGCGCACCGCAAACCAGCAAGGAGTTGGTGATTTTGAACTGGGAGCCGGCGGCGCTGGGGGAGCTGTTTTAAATCGACTAACCAATGGCAGCGTTGCTGCTACCAAACAGAGTGCAGCAGCACTCTGTTTGCGACAGTTTCAGAAGGAATGTCTATTGATCTTTGGTATCACCGTCATCAATAAATTCGATGCGCTTCAACTGGTTGATCACTCGTTCCAATTTACGACTTAAAGGCCTGTCCAAATCGTCAACATCCGCAGATCCGCAGAACCCTTGATTTTTGCCAAACATGCAGAAATCCACGTTCCTACTAGACATAAAAACGACGTCACCCGGTTTCATATGATTCTTGGCGATAGCGATACCGTCCCAATTTTTTCCGCTAAAGCGGATGGCGCGCATCTGTATTTCTGGCGCGTCTTTTGTGATTTTAGTATTCTCAGCGGAAATACCTAAACTTCCAACAGTGGTTGTGTATAGCTTTCGGGTACTACTCAATTCGTCGTTGAACGCATCGTCGAGATAGCAGCGAAAATCATAGTAGCCAGAATCGCCATCAGGCTGTGCAAATTTAATTGGCGGCTTGTAATTCAAACTGATATAGCGTTTTTTTGAATCAAGAAATAGTCGTTCATTTTTTTGTAGCGCCATCTGCAACGGACACCCTCCAGGTTTAACCGCCGCAATACCTGGGCCGGTATAAATGTTCTCCCCAGTACTTACGAAATGAGGTTGAAGATGGCCCCCTATTTCTTTTTCACTAGCGAACGAATTAGCGCAGAGAAAGGCACCAAGTAACGCAATCAATACATAATTTGTCTTAAAAAAACTCATTACTGCTCTCTCCTTAAGTCGACGCCTTCAGGTATTTCTTTGAACGAGCCATCTCCATAAGAAAACTGTGGGAGATCAAATAGCACGGCTTGTGCAACCGAAAATGCTTGAAAACGCGCCTGTACACCATAAATACTGGTGAATTTATCACTTGGGCTACCAACATTGACCGTTGCGGCGACCTCTCCAAATGGTCGATGTTCATAATAGATGAACGACGCCCCCTTAGGACCGGCGACTGTCTTCCGGTCGTTGCTCCCAACTTTGTCAGCACTTTTTGCCGCACCGGACCATGCCCAATATGCACCAGCAGTATTGGTAAGGTCGTAATTAGGAAAAAGAGACGTCGCCGCTGGTTTCAAAATACCTTCCCGCCAATCAATCATTTCTTGCGGCACTTTGACTGCCGCATCCTGTAATCCCACATTGCTTCGCGTACTATTTGCCGTCTTTGCCGCTGCACTAAGTCGCGCCTTCAAATCTGCGTCAATACTTTTGCCTCTGAACTCCCAGTACCTGATGTAGTTGTTCGGCCAGGTCAATTGGAAGAATCCGCGTCCATCCCACGGATAGTAGCGTGCTGATGGCTCGCCATTGTCATTGTTGGACTCTCGGAATAAAGTAAGCCATTGCGTTTCTTGTAAAGCATTTCCATAAAAACTAGCAATGCGGGCCGGTGTTGTTACCCCAAATTTCCGGTTAGATTTGTTCAACTCAGTAATTCGAGAAAGCCACCGGGGGCTAGATAACGAAGGCGGATGAACTGGTTCGCTAACCCATCCATTTTTCGTGGTACGCAACGCAAACTTGGGAATAAGTTGTTCCAACTCTTTAGCACTCAGCCACCCACATTTTCTCAAGATTCGAATAAATTCGGCCGGATGAAAATGCCAGTCCGCTGCCTTGAATGCGGCAGGCAGCGCTTCGAATGCCATGATCTTGAGATGATCTTCAAATGCCAGCCAGCCCTCTATCGTACCGTCTGCCGTAGCTTCGGCTTCTTCCTTCAGGCACTGATAGCGCGTGACGATCGTATCCTTGTCCCACTCGTTCGGGAACTGACAGATCGTGCGCGCCAATTTGGGGAAGACCTCTGGCAATCCCAAGCGCATTGCCAATTTCTTATCATCGTTTTTGCTGTCAGGGTCACTAGGATCGACGATCAAGTCTTTGAGTTTGGCCGAATCGCAGCGCTGATCGTCCGGCTTGCTGTCATCGCCGTAGCAATTCCAGCCCATCATGGGCAAGAAATCGGCGTCACTGAATTTAAACGAACCGGGAGCGTTGAGGTCTGTCCAGACATCTTGACCATCGACCGTCTTGATCTGGCGCCAATGTGCCGCGTTGGCGGGCAAAGGGTCTTTGTCGGCAGCGCTGCGCCCCAGGTTACGGCCAAAGCGCAACAGTTCATACCAGCCGCTGGGGCTGCTGTCTGTAGCACCTGCGCCCGCCACGCTTTTGTGGCGGACATTGGCTTCGTCGTAAAGGCCGTATTCAAAATCTTTTTCTACGCCTGCTGTATTACCCTTGTTGCCGTCAATCGCGTAGGTAGTGAGTGTGCCTTGGCCATCGGTGTAATTGATTTCTACCCATTGTGCCGTACCAAGTGTCTTACTGCTTGTCGCGCTCAGATGACTGGTTGGCGCAGTAGTACTGATCGGTGTATCAGCTGGAAGATAGATATAGAGATTGCCAAATAGACTGTCGATCCGGCCATCCTTGGTGGGCGCTTGTTTCGGGTCTTGCCACAAAGGATCACGACCAATCAGTTTTTTCAGTTCATCCGCGCCACAAGAAATCGACATCTCCATTTCACCGGCGTGCCCGAATATTTCACCGGTTTCACCAAGGATATCTTTGCGATAAACCTGTTTATCATTGATGATCCCGAGCTGGATTCTGGAAAGATGCAGGTATGACGAATAAAATTTGATCTTGGTTGGCGTATCGCCATCCGCACCGATTTCTGTTTCATGCTCGATGATGATCATGCCGTTGTCGATCCAGCTGGCAGTGTCGCCGTAGGGATTGTAGGCTTGCGGATGATTGACATCGTCTACCTTCGGACGCGGCCGGTTGACGAACAAGACTTTACCATCGGCGATTGCTCGAACGGGGGTATAAGCTTGACTGTCCATCACCGGCGCTTGCAAATGCAGGCCGGTATGCCACATCAAGCTCTGGCTGACTGGAAAATTTCCTTCCGGCGTTTGCGTTGTCGATTCACGCGCAGCGACATTCTTCAATCCAGCGTCAAGGATGCTCGCGTCATCGGTACCGAACAGAAATGGGGGACTGATTAACATCGATGGATTCTCGCTTATGTGATTTAGGCAGACGGCTTAAATTTGGTTTTCAGTTCGCCGCGCTGGAAATTAGGCATTGGGTGCGACAAGGTTTGCGGCCCGGTCAGCGAGAAATCTGATTGGTGAATGATCCGCTGGCCGCTGGTCAAATCGGTAATGCCCGACGCATTGATCTTGACAGCAGACCCGCCGGCACCGATGGTGATTTCCTTCTTGGCCCAAATTTCAATGTTGTCGGTGGTGGAAATCAGACGCAGCACTTTTTCGGCAATGATGTCCAGATTGTCACTTTGCACCTGGATTTCGACCTTGCCTTTCGCTGCAAACAGCTTGATGCCGCCGTTATACACAAACAGGCTGAGCTTTTCCTTGATGCTGGCCACCAGGCTCTTGCCAACCGCCAGATTGGTGTCGGTGCCCGACGACAGCGTGATGTTTTCACCGCTATGGATGTGTGTGCTCTTGGGCGTGGTCAGGCCGATGCCGGCCGGCGATGCTACCAGCAGAACCGGTTCCTTGAAACGATTGGCCTGTTGCTGGTTTTCGCCCTTGTAGTTGTCTTGTGTCGCGTCAGTGAATTTTTTCAGCGACTCCTGGCCGTCCAGGGCTTCGGCGTTGGCTTTAACGCTCGTATCCGACAACGATTTGGTGAGATTCTGACCAGCTTCCAGTTGCTGATGAGCTTCCCGTACATCCAGCTGCGATCCTTGCGCGCCGGGGCGGCCGAAGGTGCTTATGTAAAGCCCTTGGTGAGTAGTAATGGCCCCAAATGCATCTGAATTCAGCGAGAACCCCGAACCGTAAAATGCCTGGCGGGTATTGCCTTGCTGCCCAACCAGATAACCCAGATTGAGCTGGGCGTTTGTATTACTGCTATAGAGCTGCACCCGGTTCTGGTTGGTATTGTCGTCCATCACTAACTGCGTGAAGCCCGACCCTTTATATTCCTTGGATTTATAGCCCGATAGTTTGCCATCGGTGTGCCAATCGGGCGTCTGCACACCGTTGTAGACCCGTCCGGTAATCAGCGGCCGGTCAGGATCTGAGCCTAGGAAGGTCACGACAACTTCCTGGCCTTTACGCGGCACATTGAGGGCGCCATAACCTCGCCCTGCGTTTGGATAGCTGACTCGCACCCAGCAAGACGCCTTCTCATCTCCCGGGTTCAAGCGGTTCCAGGGGAACAGAACCTTGACCCGGTTGAGGGAGTCCGTATAAATCTCTTCATTTTCTGGGCCGACAACCGTGGCGATCTGCGTGTGCATCACCGGCTTGTGATGTTCAAACGGGCTGCGGTATTCCACCGTCCGCCGCTGTACCTCGATGCTGTTGACGCAATAGCCGCCTGGTTCGTTGCTGATCTTGTCGCTGACCGCGGTCTGCTGCCTGGCATCGGCAATTTGCTGTTCCAGGCTGCCGGGGAAATGATTGACGGTCGTCGACAGCGGCAGGTTATTCTCGATGTACCAGTTCAGGCCGATGACAATGAACTGGCGGTCTTGATCGGCGTCCCGATCATGGTCCGTATGATCGGCCAGGCTGAACCAACAACCGACGCCGGCGGCGAGGCGAGAAACACTCGACCAGGCGAAGTAGCGCTTGGCCTGCGACTCCCAGGCTTCGACCTTGATCCTGGCCAGCTTGTCGCCACGGTCCCGTTCGAGGTACGTATATGGGCCGGTGTATTCGTACATTTCCAGCTGGTTCGGCACTGCCCCATGACCGTCGAGAATGTAGGTATTGGTGGTCTTGTTATTGTTGGGCGATTTGTAATCGTAAGTGACAGTCGATAGCTGCCTGCTAAGCAATTTGCGCTGACCGCCCCAGCGCGTGATCTTGTCGACTTCATCGTTGCCGCCGGCACGGTGGAAACGGATTTCTTCCGGCGCCAGCGGCTTCAACTGATGCACCGAATCGGTGATCACCAGCGTATGGCCTGAGCCATCCGGCTTCTGTTCGTGATAACTATACCAACCTTCTTCTTCCATCAAGCGCGCCGCGAAATTCCATGAATCTTCGTATTGCGTGCAATAGGAGCGCGACGGTCCGGGCCGTCTCAGATCGAATCGGTAATTGCCGCGTGCCTCGGCGTGCTGGTCAAATACATCGCTGAGGATGTCTTCCGTGGTCTTATCCTGCCAAGTGCGAGCATCCTGCCGGTACTGGAGAAAATGCAGCCAGGAAGAAAATGCCAATTGATAGACAGTGAACTGGCCATCGTGGCCGAGCATGCCGGCTTGGTGCGCATAGCCGTGAACCGGCAGATAGCTGCGCTTGTCGACCTGCTGGATCCACAACGTGACCGGCTTGGCGATCAGTTCCTTAAGTTCAATATCACTTTGCAGGGACAGCACATCCAAGGTGTAGGTGTACCCACGCCCCAGGCGGTCATGGGCAACAACGCGATGAGGCAGCAGGACATCGGCGCCGAGCGGTGTATCGAGTTTAAGAAGGCGGTTTTGCTGGCTGACTCCCGCGCGTATCGCTTCGAATGCTCTTTGTGGATTTTCCATAACGACCCAGCCTATTGGATGTAGTAATGGTTATTGTGCCACAAGTAATTATTGCCACACGGTTAACGATTTTTTACAAATGTAAGTAGAGCTATCCTGCTCAGACGAAAAAAATGCCCAGGCGGACATTTTTTCAGTGTTCAAACAAGAATTTGTGATTAATTTACTCTATGTGTAAATTATGACGACCCCATTTATCGCATTCTTTTAGCCACAATTATCGCGAGCCGCTTCAATTGAGAGTTCGCGCCGTTGTTTCGACTGTTACTTCTAATGCGGCGCATTTCTCAGGTATATCTGTCATGACCCAACGCCAGAAACTCGTGCTGCCGGGCGGGCACAATAAACTGCTGCTGCATTCCTGCTGCGCGCCGTGTTCGGGCGAAGTGATGGAAGCCTTGATCGCCAGCGAGATCGATTTTTCGATCTATTTCTATAATCCGAACATCCATCCGCAGCGCGAGTATGCCCTGCGCAAGGATGAAAACATCCGCTTCGCCGAACAGCACGGCATCCCGTTCATCGACGCCGATTACGACCTCGACAACTGGTTCGCCCGTGCCCAGGGCATGGAAGATGAACCGGAGCGCGGCAAGCGCTGCACCATGTGTTTCGACATGCGTTTTGAACGCAGCGCGCTGTATGCGCATGAACACGGCTTCCCGGTGATCAGCAGTTCGCTGGGGATTTCGCGCTGGAAGGACATGCAACAGATCAACGATTGCGGCGCCCGCGCGGCGACGCATTATCCCGGCATCACCTATTGGGATTACAACTGGCGCAAGCAGGGCGGTTCGGCGCGCATGATCGAAATCTCCAAGCGCGAAAATTTCTACCAGCAGGAATATTGCGGCTGCGTCTACTCGCTGCGCGACAGCAACCGCTGGCGCAAGGATCAGGGACGGGAACGGATCAAGATCTGCGAGAAGTACTACGGCCAGCCGGAGGAACAGAAATGACGAACAAAGACACTGCCCGACACTGGCTCGCCGTCGACGCCGTTGATAACCCGCCGCAGGCCAGGGCCGATCTGCTGGCCGGCATGGAAAAGCAGCTGGCCGATTTCATGCGCGGCGTGGCGCAGAGCGAGGAAATTTCGCCACCGCATCTGATGAGCGGACATCATGCCTGCCCGTGCTGCAGCGAGCGCGGCGAGTAAAGCCGCTGCCGAACCCGAATCCCTGCTCATGCCAGGGGAAACTTCGCCACCACCAGCAAGCCTTGCTCGCCTTCGGCCGCATGCAGCTGTATTTGTCCGCCATGCTGGAGCACCACAGACCGTGCAATTGCCAGTCCCAGTCCGCTGCCGCTCTGGGTCTGGTCGGGATTGCGGAAAAACCGGTCGAATACACGCTCACGCAAGGCCGGGGAGATACCCGGTCCCTGATCCGCCACATGCAATGCGACTTGGTTGTGGTCGTGGTGCAGGCCGACCACAACCACCCCGCCCGCCGGACTGTACTTGATGGCGTTGTCGACCAGGTTGTCGATCAGAGACACCAGGCTTTCCCTGTGACCCAGAATGAAGAACTCGCCTTCGGAAGCCAGTTCCAGCTCGATATGTTGTGCCTGGGCCAGTGCCGACAGTATCGCCAGGCGGTCCTGTACCAGCGTACCCAGCGCCAGGCGGTCGAGTGCGACGTTGGCGATGGCGTCGCTGCGCACCAGCAGCAGCAATTGGCTGACCAGGCGGGTGGCGCGATTGCTGCTGCTCAATATGCCTGTCAGCAGTTGTTGTTGCTGGCTGTCGCCGGCCTGGTTTTGCAGGGCTTCCGCATTGACCCGCATGGCGGCCAGCGGGGTGCGCAATTCATGGGCGGCGTCGGCGATGAAGTTGCGTTCGCGCGCCACGCTGTCGCTGATGCGCAGCAGCAGGCTATTGATACGGTCGACCATCGAACTGAGCTCCAGATGCTTGGGCTTGAAGCCCAGCGGCGCCAGGTTGTGCGGACCACGGGCAGCCACCTCGCGCGCGATGCGGCTCCAAGGACGCAAAGCCACGCGTATCGACAGCCACGCCGGCAGCAACAGGAAAGGCAGGCTGATCAGCAAGGGCAGGGAATAATAGCCGCGTGAATTCATGTCGATCAGCATGTCAATCGCATCCGCCGGCACGATGATGGTGACACGCGTGTCCGAGTGCCGCGATTGCAAGGTGCGAGCGCGCCAGCGCACGCCGTTGACGTAGATGGTTTCCGCATCGTCAAGGCGGCTGTTATGAATACCGCGCGGAATGTCTTCCGATTGGTAAAGCAATTTTTCTCCCTGCCGTACCCGGATGCTGGGCGACAGCTTCGGCGTATCGCCGCCGATGCCATAACCTTCGCGCACCGCCAGGTCGATCATGTGCAGTACTTTGAGTTGACGCTCCGGATTGTCGGCCAGGTTTTCGGCGACGCCGAAGATGGCCTCGTAGGTGCGGTCCAGGTTGATCGGGCCGGGCGCCCGGCTGGTTTCGAACATGGCGTAACCGATGAACAGGCTCCATAGCACCGTCAGTAGCAGCATCTGAGCCAGCAGCAGGCGTCGCACCAGGGTCGGCCGCAGCAGCCAGCTCCACCAGTGCAGCATCATTTGCGAATGCCGCGGGCCGGCGCCTGCAGGTCTATCACGAAACCGACGCCACGCACGGTGCGGATATAGCCGTCGCCTATCTTGCGACGCAAATTGGCCATGTGCACGTCCAGGGTATTGCTGGAGTTGCCCTGGCCGCCGGGCAGCGCCAGTTCTTCCAGGATGCGGCGCGTCACCACGCGGTCGGCGCGGATCAGCAAGGTGCTGAGCAAGGTGTATTCGCTGGCAGTCAGTTCCACCGCCTGCTCCTGCACGGTAACGCGGCGGGTCGGCGCATGCAGCGAGAGACCGCGCAAATCCAGGGTTTCGCCGTCGAAACCGTAGCTGCGCCGGGCCAGCGCCCGCACCCGCGATATCAGCTCGACCAGCACAAATGGCTTGACCAGATAATCGTCGGCACCGGTGTCGAGACCGAGCAGGCGATCGGCGATGGCGTCGCGGGCGCTGAGAATGATGACCGGCAAGCCGTTTTTCTCGCGCCGCAAGCGCGTCAGCAGGCTCAGGCCGTCGCCGTCCGGCAGGCCGAGATCAAGCAGGATCAGGTCGCAGGTATCGGATTCGAGGGCGCGCAGCGCATCTGCCAGCTGGCGTACCCAGACCACGTCCATCCCTTGGTCGGACAGGGCGATGCGGACGCCGTTGCCGAGGTCGAGGTCATCTTCAATCAACAGTATTTTCATATCTTGGTATTTAAGCACCCTCACGTGAAGAAAAGCTGAAGATTTTCGCTTGCCCCGCGTCTTCAGGAAACGTTCATGAATGGCTCATGTTTTCTTCATTTCATCTATGGATACTGCTTGTCTGACGATTCTCGTATGGCAGCGGAGCAAGCCATATCAATTTGACTAGAAAGCTGAGCATGAAAAAACGTTATATCAGACCGGCCCGTTCCCGCAATGCGTACATCATTACCAATACCCTCTTGTCCATCGGCGTGCTGCTGGCGCTGCTCGTCATCGGCCTGCTGGCAGCGAAAAACGCCCAAGCGGACGAAGCCAAGCCAGTCTCTTCAGAAAACACATTCATCATGGGCGCCGGCGCGGGTTTCGGCCCCCGCTATTCCGGTTCCGACCAGAACATGACGGGGCCGCTCCTGCTGTTCGACTACTCGACGCCCGGCGGCTTCTTTGCCAGCACCATGCGCGGACTCGGCTATGGCAGCACGATCGGCCGCTTCAACTATAGCGCAGCGCTGGGCTACCGTGGCGGACGCGAAGAGAAGAATGAGAGCGACTTCGGCTTCAGCAGCGGCAGCACGCGCCTGCGCGGCATGGGCGACATCAAGGGATCGGCCAGCGCCATCCTGAGCCTGGGCTACACGCCGCTGGAGTGGCTCAACCTGAGCGTTACCGCCGACCTTGCGCTTTCACAGAGAAACAATGGCAATGCCTTCCATTTCGGCGTTTCCAGCCCGTTCTACTCCGGCGCCAGCGACAAGCTGACGTTGGCGGCGACGGTCAGCGTCGGCGACAGCAAGTACATGCAGACCTATTACGGCGTCACCGGTCTGCAGCACCGCAATTCCGGCTACCGGGCTTTCAAGCCGAAGAGCGGCTTGTACGAAGTGAATGCCAGCCTGAGCTGGGAGCACCGTTTCGATACGCATTGGGCGCTGCAGACCATGGTGGGAGCGACCCGCTTGCAGGGCGATGCCGCCAAGAGCCCGCTGACCAGCCGCAGATTATCGCCAAATGGCGCCATGTACGTGACCTATACCTACTAAGGCCGTGACTGCATTGCACTTGGGCAAAGGCTGGAGACATATGGATAGCGAAGAGTTGATCCTGATCACCGGCGCCACCGGATTCCTGGGCGGCGCTACCGTGGTGGAAGCTATCAAGGCCGGGCTGGCGTCGCGCTTGCTGCTGCTGGTGCGCGCACAGGATGCGGCGCAGGGCCTGGATCGGCTCCGGAGCCAGCTGGCGCGGCTCGGCGCCGACGAGCACGAGCTGGCGCAACTGGGTTTGCCGCAAGTACTGTGCGGCGATTTATCGGAACTTGACAAGGTCGCCGCCGACCGGCGTCTGGCGTGTGTGTCGACCGTGATCCATTGCGCCGCCTTGGCGACCTTCGCTAGCCATCCGTCGCTGGAAAAAACCAATGTCGACGGCACTCTGGCGCTGGCGGCATTGATGCAGGGCCGCGCCAGACTGCGGCGCTTCCTCTATATCGGCACCGCCATGGCTTGCGGCGTACATGCAGCGAACGGCAACAGCATTCCGGAAAGCGCCATCCTGAATCTGGCGCAGGACGATCATCTGGTGCCGTATACACGTTCCAAGGCAAACGGCGAGAACCTGCTGCGGCAGCGCTTTCCGCTGTTGCCGCTGGTAGTGCTGCGGCCTTCGATCGTGATTGGCCATACGCGGCTTGGCTGCACACCCTCGCAAAGCATCTTCTGGGTGTTCTTGGCGTGGCAGAAACTGGGCGCATTGACCGCGGCGATGGACGACAAGATCGACGTGGTGCCGGTTGACTGGTGCGCCGGCGCGATATTACAGCTGGCGCTCAAGGACACGCTGGCGCAGCAGGTATTCCATCTGTCGGCCGGAACCCGCTCCAGCCGCTCGTTCCGGCAGATCGACACGGCGCTGGCGGCCGCCGGCTGCGGCAACATCTGTGGCCGCGATTATGAACGGATCGAGGCCGGCCAGATCGACCGGTTGCTGCTGCGCATCAAGATCCGCATTCCAGACTGCAGTCCGCGGCTGTTATCAAGGGCATTGAAGCTGTACGGCGAATTCGCCGGGCTTAACTACACTTTCTGCAACGACAATCTGCTGGCGGAAGGCGTGCCCGGCGCGCCGCCGTTCACCGACTATATCGGCCTGTGCGTGGCCACGACCAGATACATCCCTATCTCTGAGCAAATGAAATGGGATTTCAAGTAGCAGCCGCTAAGAACCGCTGAACCAGTTATATCCCTGGTCTTCCCAGTAACCACCTGGATTCTCGTTGGTGACGAAGATCGCCGCGATGTGTTTGGGATTCTTGAAGCCGAGCTTGGTCGGCACCCGCAGTTTCAGCGGATAGCCGTATTCGGTGGGTAATGGCGACGTACCGAAATCCAGCGCCAGCAGGGTTTGCGGATGCAGCGCCGTCGCCATGTCGATGCTGGAATAATAGCGGTCGGCGCATTTGAAGCCGACATAGCGTGCGGTGGTGTCGGCGCCGATATGCGCCAGGAAAGTGCGGAACGGCACACCGCCCCACTGGCCGATAGCGCTCCAGCCTTCGATGCAGATATGCCGCGTGATCTGCGAAGTTTGCGGCAATGCCCTCAGCTGCGCCAGGTTCCAGCTGCGCTTGTTGCGCACCAGTCCCGAGACCTCCAGCGAGTAAGTGTCGCCATCGATTTCCGGCGCCGAATCGGCGTCATAGAACGCATTGAACGGAAACGGCTTGGTAATCATGCTGGCCGGGTAGGTCGGTGCCAGGTGGTTGGGACGAAACAGCATGGCTTGCACGCGGTCGTTCCAGCGCGACATCGCCCACAACACCTTGTCAACCTGGTCGCCATCTTGCAGGTTGCAGCCGGACAGCAGCGACAGCGCGCCCAGCGACAGGCCGGAACGCAGGAACAGGCGGCGCTGCAGCTGCACCAGCTCAGGCTGCAGTTCGCTGTTTAGCTTGCTATTTTTAGGTACGTTTTTTTTCTTGTCGTTCATGCTTGCTGCTCCTGTTCCGCCGCGTTCTTGTGGGTGTGGCGCGGCGCGCGTCCGGTCAGCATCGGCAACAGCGTGCTCGGCACGATCAACACCAGCGCCAGATGCACCACCACAAACGCCACGATGCCGGCCATCGCAACGAAGTGCACGCGGCGCGCAATATCGTAGCCGCCGAACAGATCGACCAGGCCATCCAGTTGCACCGGCTTCCAGATCGACAGGCCGGAAGCCACCACCAGCACGCCAAGCAGCAGCACGCCGATATACATCAGGCGCTGGACGGCGTTGTAGATGCCGGCCTGGTGCGCCAGTTTGAAAGTCAGCGCATGCTTGATGTCGCGCAACAGGTCGCGCGGATGCAATGGCAGGAAATGGCGGCGGAAATGGCCGCCCAACACGCCGTAGCAAAGATAGATCAACCCATTCACCACCAGCAGCCACATCGCCGCCAGATGCCAGGCAATTGCACCGCCCAGCCAGCCACCCAGGGTGGCCCAGCGCGGAAAATCGAAACCGAACAGCGGCGAGGCGTTGTAGATTGCCCAGCCGCTCATCACCATGCAGACAATCGCAAAGGCGTTGATCCAGTGCGTGGCGCGCACCAGCAGCGGATGGATGATGCGCCGCCGGGTTTGTGGTGACGGCAAGGGATGGTCAGGAGGTGTCATGGATGGGCCTTGAAAGAATCAGCACGAGCGGCCAGGCCGCTCGCTTTACAGCATTACATCGGCGGTACTACGCCATTCTTGCCGATCGTGGCGCGGCCCACGACATCGCTGCCATCTGCTGCTTTAGTGACGAAGAACACGCCATGCGCGCCCGGCACCAGCAAGCTGCGGTCGCCTTTATCGAGGGCGACGATCGGGACGTCGGCCGGCACCACGATTTTCTTTTCGCCATCAGGATATTTCACGGTGATGGTGCGGCCGCTGGTCACCACCACATCGCCCACGGTGCCGTTGGTCATGCTGCTTTTCTTGCCCAGGTCCCAGGCGTAGTGGCCTTCGCCGACCTTCATGCCGGCCGGGAATACGTGCACTTCCAGCGCCTTCAGGCTGCCGTCAGGCAGCGGCACGGCGGCGCTGCCGATGAAGCTGTCGGATTTGATATCGGTGATGGCGGCATGGGTGACCGAGAACAGCATCAGATCGGGCGCCAGTTTCAAGGTCAGTTTCTTGCCGGCCTTGGTGCTGACTTCGAGATTGTCGGTATTGACTTTTTCAATCGTGGCGCGGACTCGCGTCGGCGCTGCTACGGCTGTCTGGGCCAGGGCGGCGCTGCCGTAGGCGAGGAAAGTCGATGCGACCAGGACGGGTACCAGGCGGCGCAATAGTTGTGTGGTTTTCATGAAAATAGTCTCGGTGGTTGCTGGGAATACCAGTCTAGGCGCGCCGGCGTGTCTTATCGGTGACATATGCATGACAATATTGTCATTCTTCCCGGTAATCGAATTGATAGAATGGATCCATCTACATTAAGGAATCAGTATGGCTATCCTCGTCGTTGAAGACGACCCGAAGACCGGCGCCTATCTCAAGAAAGGCCTGCGCGAATCCGGCTATGCGGTCGATCTGGCGCGCAACGGCAGCGACGGTTTGCACATGGCGCTGGAGAATTCCTACGACCTGGTGGTGCTGGATGTGATGTTGCCCGGCACCGACGGCTGGAAAATCATGGGCGCCATACGCAGCAGCCGCGGCGCGCACCGCGATCTGCCGGTCATTTTCCTGACCGCGCGCGACCATGTGAATGACCGCATCCGCGGGTTGGAACTGGGCGCCGACGATTACCTGGTCAAGCCGTTTTCGTTTACCGAACTGCTGCTGCGGATACGCACCTTGCTGCGACGCGGCGTGGTGCGTGAAGCGCATGAACTGGATTTTTTCCAGGTAGCCGATTTGCAGCTCGATCTGCTGCGCCGCAAGGTCACGCGCCAGGGCATCGATATCGTCCTCACCAACAAGGAATTCTTGCTGCTGCACCTGCTGGTCAAGCGCCAGGACGAAGCCTTGTCGCGCACCGTGATCGCCTCCGAAGTGTGGGACATGAATTTCGACAGCGACACCAATGTGGTCGATGTCGCCATCAAACGCTTACGCGCCAAGATCGATAATCCCTTCGAGCGCAAGCTGATCCATACGGTCCGCAGCATCGGCTACATGTTTTCTGAAAACCCATGAATCTCTGGCGCACCCGCTCGCTGACTGCGCGCGTAACCATCCTGTTTGCGCTGATTGCCTGCGCCATCGTCACCAGCCTCGGCATGTACCTGTATTCGTCGACCCGGCAGGCGCTGGAAACCCGCGCCGACTATTCGCTGGTCGGCCGGGTCGAGCATTTCCGCACGCTGTTGCACGATCTCTACAACGTCAAGCAGATAGAAGACCGGCCGGGGCTGTTTGAAACCATGCTGGGCAGCGAGCAGGATGTGCTGATGTTCAGCTATCCGGGAAAGGTGCCGTTCGTGCGCGTCAATCCCGACAATATGACGCCGCCTTCGATGAAGCCGGTCGGCCTGAACCAGCCGTTGACCTTGGCGGCGCTGCATCCCGGCGAGCGCGCCGACGGCGTGCGCGTACGCTGGGTTTCCACCGAAGCGGAAGTGGGCAGCGACGGCACCAAGGTAATCATCATCGGCGCTCACGTGATGACGCAGGAATCGCACATTTTGTCGGCCTATTATTGGCAAGTGATTGGCGCCGCTGCGATCGCGGTGCTGCTGGCCGCGCTGCTCGGCTTCCTGGTGCTGCAGCGCGGCTTCCTGCCGCTGACGGCGATGGCCGGCCGCGCCGCCGAAGTCAGCCCGACCAATATTGCAATACGTTTGCGCGAGGAAGATGCGCCGCATGAGCTGCGGCGGCTGGCGGCTTCCTTCAACGCCATGCTGGACCGGCTCTCTGACGGCTATGAACATCTGTCGCAATTTTCAGCCGACCTGGCGCACGAGATACGGACCCCGATCGGCGCCATGATGGGGCAGACCCAGGTCACCTTGAACAAGGTGCGCAACGCCGCTGAATACCAGCAGGTGCTGGAATCCAACCTGGAAGAACTGCAGCGCCTGAGCCGGATCGTGGAAAACATCCTGTTCCTGGCGCATGCCGATCATGCCGGCCTGGCCGTGGAAAAAACGCCGCTGGTGCTGGCCGATGAGTTGCACAAGATCGCCGAATATTTTGAAGGCGTAGCGGAAGAGCGCGACATCAAGCTGGTGGTGGACGCCAGCGGCGTGCTGCAAGCCAGCCCGGTGATGTGGCGGCGCGCGGTCAGCAATCTGGTGGTGAATGCGGTGCGTTATGCGGTGCCGGGAAGCACGGTGCGGCTATGCGGCATACCGAGCGAAGAAGGGATCAGCGTCGAGGTGGAGAACCAGAGCGATCCGATCTCGCAAGAACAGCTGGATCGCCTGTTCGACCGTTTCTATCGCGGCGACAAGTCGCGCAGCGAATTTACCGAATCGAATGGGCTGGGCCTGGCCATCGTGCGCGCCATCATGACGGTGCACGGCGGTCAGGCGCTGGTTGCCTGTTCCGGCGAAGGACTGATTCGTTTCAGCCTGGTTTTTCCGCAAGGCGCTGCACGCGCCTGATTGTCAGGCTCGCGCAGCTGCTTGCCGATGAAAATCAACGCAGACGCGCCATTTCCAGCGACATGCTCAGCTTGCCGAAACGGGCAGTGATATCTTCAAACGCCTTTTGTTTTTGCGCCGTGCTCAGCTTGGTATCGTACATGTTGCTGCGTAACAGGCCGAACATGGTGAGATCGGCGATCGGCTTCAGCTGCGCATCGGTCGAGTGCTGAAAGCCAGACAGGTCGAGGATGTTTTGCAGCACGTCAGGCTGGCTGGCCGGGTTCTTTGGTTTGCCATAAGTGACAAAAAACTCTTCGATGCGGGCCTTGCTGGCTGCCGGCAGGTCCTTGCGGTACAACAGCGGATCGTTAGGAATCAGCGGCGAGGACCAGATCACGCGCACTTTGCCGAACTGTTCCGGCGATTCTTTTTTCAAGCGGTCCAGTTCTTCGGTATTGTTGGTGGCAACATCGACCTGGCCATTGATCACGGCTAGCAAGTTCTTCTTGTGATTGCCCACCACGATGGTCTTGAACAAGCGGTCCGGTTCGACCTTGTTCTTGGCGAACGCATAATAGGCCGGCACCAGGTAGCCCGAAGTCGAACTCTTGTCGCCATCGTAGAAACTGTAGACGCCCTTGTTGCTCAAGATGTCTTCAAAGGTTTTGATCGGGCTCTTGGCCGGCGTGATCAGCACCGAGTTGTAGCCGTGCGAACCGTCTTTCTTGACCATTTGGGCGAACACCGTCGACTGGTTGTCTTCCACCGCTTCCAGCGCGATCTTGCTGCTCAGCCAGGCTACCTGGATCGTGTTGGATTTCAAACCGGCCAGGATCTCGTTGTAATTGGTGGAAACCACCGTGCGTACTTCCATCTTGGTGTATTTCGCGAAATCGTCGATCACCGGCTGCCAGCGTTTCTGCGTATCTTCGGCAGTGGTGGTGGCGATCAGGCCGATGGTGATCTTGCGTGGATTGTCGTCATCCTTGGCCATCGCGCGCGGCGCGATGCTGTACATGACGAGAGAGCTCAACAGGAGAGCGGTTTTCAGGAGTTTCTTCATTGTTGCCTATCTGACTATTACGGAGGTGATGGAAAACGTACGGCATCGGCCGCAATGACATTGAGGCGGCCGGGTAAATTCGATGTGAGGAAGCAAAAAGAGAAATGCCCGCTTGCCGAGGCAAGCGGCAGCGGGCGCCAGCGTTAGCCGAGCAGCGTTTCGCCAGTCTTGCCGTACTTGATGCTGGCTTCGGCCGGCATCCAGTTGCCGGTCAGCTCGTTGCGGCCTTGCATCAGGAAACGTGGCGACTGGGCAGGGATCTGCTCCGCGGCCAGTTTGGAAAGGTCGCCGATCTTGCCCTTCTTCATGCGGTTGACGATCATGCCCAGCTGCGTATCGCTAAAGTCGCGCAGCATGTCGTAATCGCCGTCGCTGTCGCCGGCCACGAAGATCGGCCCGTAACCCTTGCTGGCGACCAGTTCCTTCTTGATCACCTCGGACTTGCCCGGACCCCAGTTGAGGGGCCAGCCAGTCTTGTACTGGTTGACGAAGACGCCGTTGGCGCTTTCCAGGCGCAGGCCGAGCACGTGTTCGCGCTTGACGTTGTAGCCGTATTTCGGCGTGGCCGCAAACACCGCCACCACATCTTCCAGCGAAGCCGAGCTGACATAAACGTCGATGCCGCTTTGCTGGAGGGCGTCCATCAAGGTGGCGATTTCCGTGCACAGGCGAATGCCGTGGAAATGCGTGACGCTGACGATGCCGGCTTTGCCTGGCTGCGCCGCGGGGCTGGTGTACTTGGTCTTGACCAGGCCCAGGCCGAGATTGTGGTCGTTGGAGGCTTCCGCCAGCGTTTGTACTTCAGCCACCGACATATTGGTGAAGAAATAAATCACCCATGGATAGCCGACATTGACGCCGTAGGTTTCGTTGACGGCTTCGTACAGGTAGTACAGCTTGGCGCGGAAATCCTGGAACTGCACTGTGTCGCGGATCTCGTCCAGCGTCTTGTCGCCCTTGAGTTTCTCGCAGTTGTCGTACAGATATTGATAGTCGCCGTCGATATCGCTGCAGATGGCTTCCAGTTCGACGCTCTGGCCGGCGGCGTTCTTGTAGTCGGCGGCAAACGGGCCGGCCGGGACATTTTGGCGAATGATCGCGCCCAATTCCTTGGGCGTCAGCTTGAACGACAGGGTGTTGATCTGGTACATCAGCAACGCCTCTTCCGTGTCGTTCATGATGCTGGTGTTATCCCAGTCAAACACTGCGTAAGGACGGCGCTTCGGGTTGTAGCCTGCGCTGCTGCTGCCATTGCGCGCCAGCAGGGCTTGCAATTGTTCGCGGTTGCGCGGGCTCCATTTGGCGCGGTCCAGCGTCAGGCCGGCGGCTTTGGCTGGTTTCGCCAGCAGCTCGCCTGGCGCCAGCGCCGTCGCGGCAAGTCCCGCTACCAGGCCGCCGGTGAGCAATGTGCGGCGTTTTTGCAAAGTGACTTTGTCTTCCGGTTTTTTTATGCTTTTCATGAATGCGGCCTCCCTGTGCCAGTCGAAATGTAGATTCAAATTTCTTGCCCCAGGCATTTTTGGCGTGCCTGTTGGACAGCCGGTCACACTAGCATATTTCCATTTGGAAACGTAGCTTAAAAGCAAAAGAAATCCACTAATCCCTGTGGACAAGAGATGTGCCGGTTACCACGCGATTTACAGTTTTCAGCTATGCTCACAGTTCCGTCTGGCAATGCAAAATATGCGCGGCCAGACCTTTGCGAGGTGCTGCTGATGAAGTCGTGGAGAAATCCGGAGCCAAGCTGTTGTCCGCCATTCCCGGAGTATCGTCGGCATGCCAACTGACGACAGCGATGTCCTGATCGTCGGCGCCGGCCCGGCCGGCGCGCACCTGGCTTACCTGCTGGCGCAACAGGGTTTGCAGGTAACCATCATCGACAAGCAGGCTTTTCCGCGCGCCAAGGTATGCGGCGGCGGTCTGTCGCGCAAAGCCATGGACTTGCTCGGCTTCGAGCTCGGCGCCACCATGCACCAGCCAATCAGCGGCGCGATTCTTACTTATGGCAACCGCGACGCCGTCCTCAAGGAAATGCAGCCGATGGCGGCTTGCACCGTGGTGCGCAGCGAATTCGACCAGATGCTGCTGGAGCGTGCCTGCGCCGAAGGAGCGAGCTTTTGCGCCGAAACAGCATTTATCGATGCGACGGAATCTGCTGATGCGGTCAGCGTCGCCACCAGCCGCGGCACGTTCCGCTGCCGCTTGCTACTGGCTGCCGACGGCGCCGCCAGCGCCGTGCGCAACCGCCTGTTCGGCAAGGATCTGGTGACTTACGTGCCGGCCCTGGAAGCCATGGTGTGGCCAGCCGAAGGTGCGCTGGAGCGCTTCGGCCGGCGCGCCTTGTTCGACTTCGACGGCATGCCGCACGGCTACGGCTGGATTTTTCCGAAGCGCGATCATTTCAATGTCGGTGTGTACTCACCTTTCGGCGGTACCGCATTACGTCAGCATCTGGATCGCTTTACTGCGGCCTACGCCAGCCTGCGGAGGCCGCAGAAAGTCGAATATCAAGGTTACATCATCCCGTTAAGCAACCGGCGCCGGCAATTCCAGCGCGGCCGTGTCTGGTTGCTGGGAGATGCCGCCGGTCTGGCGGAGGCGTTGTTCGGCGAAGGGATTTATTTTGCGCTGAAGACTGCCACTCTTGCCGCTCGGGCAATTGCCGAGGATGGTCTGCGCGCCGATAGTTCACAGTACAGTTGGCTGTTGCGCCGTGAAGTGCTGCCCGAACTGCGCGCGGCCGCCTGGATGGCGCGTCTGGTGTACCGGTTTCCGAAGCTGACTTTTTCTCACCT
Organism: Collimonas sp.; assembly: GCF_039923675.1. Lineage (GTDB taxonomy): Bacteria > Pseudomonadota > Gammaproteobacteria > Burkholderiales > Burkholderiaceae_D > Collimonas. The sequence continues at coordinate 40,137 of NZ_JBDTCG010000004.1, read as the reverse complement.
GGTGCTGAACCAGCGCATCAACCAGGATTTTGCGGGCTTGATCAGCGGCGAGACGGGTTATCGCCATTGCCTGTACAAGACGGCGCTCGGATTTCCGCGCTGGCTGATGGCGAGCAAGGCGCCGGATGCGGCAGGCATTGATTCTTGCTAGCCGTTAGTTTTTCAACCCGCTATCCGACCAATCGTTTCTCACCTCAGTTTTATGGATAATTCAATGACCGCGCAACACTATGTCTCACAAAAATTCCTGGCAAAAAAAGCCGCAACCTATAAATATACTGCCTTGCCGGCGCTGCTGATCGGTGCGGCGCTTGCCTGTGGCCATGTTTCTGCTGCAACGACGGCGAAAGCAAAGGACACCGATACCCACGTCGATACCGACTCCATCATCAGCACCATTAACGCTTCGGAGCGGACGCGGCCGTTTCCGATAGGCGAAAAACTGGCGTACTTCGTCAATATCAAGGATGGTGACCAGGTCCGTTCGCCGTTCCGGGTGGCGTTCGCGGTCACCGGCATGGGTGTGTCGCCGGTGGCGGCAGGCGATATCCACGGCACCGGTCACCATCACATCCTGATCGACATGCCGATGCCGGTCGACATCAAGGCGCCAATCCCGTTCGACAAGCCGGATGAATACCAGCACCAGCACTACAAGCATTTCGGCAATGGCGAAACCGAGACTTTGCTGGATCTGCCGGCTGGCAAACATACGCTGCGCCTGTTATTCGCCGATCATAATCATGTGCCTTACTATATCTCCAGCAAGGAGATTACGATCGTGGTGCTGGATAAGTCGCACTAGTTAGACCCGGCTAGAAGCCAGGCAGACGCAAGGTTTCCGGATCGCCCGCTTCGGCCCGTTCGTGGCCCAGCAGCCAGGCCTTGCGCTCCAGGCCGCCGGCAAAGCCGGTCAGCTTGCCGTCGGCGCCCACCACCCGGTGGCAAGGCACGATGATGGCGATCGGATTGGTGGCGTTGGCGCTGCCTACCGCACGGGCGCCATTTTGCTCGCCCATCTGCAGCGCCAGTTTGCCGTAGGTGGTCATCCGGGCGGGTGGAATCTTACGTAAAGCCGACCACACGCGTTGCTGGAACCCGGTGCCGTTGGTGGCGACGGCGACGTCTTTCAACGCATCGAGTTCGCCGTTGAAGTAACGCTGCAGGGCCGGTTCGGCGCTGGATGGCGAAGCGGCGTCGCTCAGGGTGTAGTGGCCGTAATGCGTGCCCAGCAAGGTACGCATGCGAGCTTCATAGTCGTCGAAATCCAGCGCGCGTACGCGATCCTGGCTGTCGGTCACCAACAGGATGATGCCGATGGGCGAGGCGATCCGGTGCAGAAATAGATTCATGTCGATACTCTCGTCTTTATGGCAATGCTTAGCTGATGGCCACAGTTTACAGAAACATCGGAGTTCATGCACCCTGAGTCTTGCGGTTGAATTCAACGTATGCCGGAGTTTTCCAGGCTTGTAAAACTGAGATTTTTCATCGTGCAGAGAAGCCTAGAATATACTTGGATCAATCCCCGTGATTTTCTCTGCAATCTCGATATGTCGGAGGGACATGACTTGAACGACATGGCATACGCTCTTTACGACCTCCATGTCGGCACCTTCACGTATCACTTCCTGCGCCGTTCGCTCTCGAAACTCATCCATGCGCAGGATGAGTTTTTTCATCTCTTTCGCCACCAGCTGTGGCCGTAAATTGCAGCTTGCTGCGAAGTTCGCCCACTCGTAGGCGGAGAGTTCTCTTGCCGTGAAGGCATCTCCAATGGCCATCGCAAATGCATTTTCAACATGCGGATTGTTGTATGCCAGGATACTGACCAGGTCGTATGCCGGCGTCGCGACGAAACCGTAAGGCTCGCAGAAAAATGAGATGTTTTTCGCATGCGCATCCGTGTTCCCGATGAGTACCTGGAAAATGGTCCATCGCAACATGAGAAGTCGTTGTGCGGCAGGATTTGCGCTGCTTTTTAAAAATTCGAAGATTTTCGGCAGCGATGCGCCGTCTCGAATGTTTTTAACATCGAGAGAGTCTCCATATGGCCTTTCATACTTGAGGCCCACCGAGATGCCAAGTGCTTGGCAGCCATCAATGATGTGTAGCCGTTGCACGCGTTTTCCGTCCGGAACGCGATCAAACCGGTCGACTTCCAGCACCGGTTCCGGAACGTGTACCAGGCGCGCGTTGGCGACAGGCAAACCCACATTCCGTGCAAGCCGCATGCAGTAGAATTCATTGCTGGGCAGGCCGGCGAAGGCACGATTAACGGGCTCCGGCTTCAAGATGACGGTAGAGGCCAATTTGCCGCTTTCAACCAGAAACCATTCGTCATTTTCTTTATAGACCGCGATTTTGTCTTGAAACCCTGCTATGGACAGGCGGACCTTGCCATCCCAGACTGAAAATGGTTCATATGGCCGAGACCTGATACGTTCAGACATCTCCGGCCGTGTCAGCGGGCGCAGGTCATTCTTTGTTTCGTCAGAAGGAATCTGCGTGTCGCCGCTTGCTTGCTCTGGGTCATCCAGTTGAACACGCAGGGCGCCGGCCGTTTCTTTGCCTAGCGCAAGCATGAGTCCGACCAGATTGGCTTTCGAGAGTTTATTGGCTGTTGCTGCGTCGTCGAGCGCTTGTCCCTCCGGTAGCAGGTTTTCAAAGAATTGCCGAACGGCCGCACTGTGGACTTCTGCCGTTTGTCCGGCTTCAGGCTCCAAGGGAATAAATGGACTGAGCGGATAAGCGTTGTGTCGAGAAATCCAGTTTTTGGAATAGCTAAAGGCGAATTGATTGGATGCCGGATTGTGGGTTAACCATCCCGCAATTTGGTCATCAAGAAATATTCCAAGCCGATTCATTAGCTTTCGCCTTTAAAGTATTGAGCATCATCGCCATGTCCTGCTTCTTTACAGCGATGAGACTTATTCCCAAAGCTTCCGTGATTTTGAGAACAACCCCCAGCCCCACCGTGGGTTTGCCGGCCTCGAGGTCGGAGAGCGTTTGTTTGGCCACCCCGATTGTCATGGCCGCTTCTTCGATAGTCATATTCGCTCCTGTACGACAGGCACGAACGGCAGCCCCAAGCACTTCAGCATTGCTGAGAACGGGGAGCGAAGGAAAAGGGGTTTTTATAACTCGCTTCATAATTAATCCTATTTTGTTAGGATTATAGGAGGTGAAACATCAATGAACAATTAAAAACCTACTTTGGTAGGTTTTATGGGATTTATTAGTGATTTTTATTTATAAATCCTACTGCAAAAGGATTTATAGGATTATTTAACAAGGTTACTTATAAAATCCTTCTATGACAGGATTTTATATCTCATGCACGCACACTTTTGATCTTGGAAACGAAAACGCCCGCTTATGGCAAGCGGGCGCTTTGTAAGGCAGCGCCTTGATAGCTGGATGAAGAGTTAAACCATTAAATCTTCTGTTAGCGTTTGAAACGCGCTTCCGCCAGCTTGTCCGCCACCACGCTGGTCGGCAAACCTTCCGAGTCGGCGCGTTTGAAGATCTCAGCCAGCGTCACGCCGATTTCGCGCACATGCGCTTCGACGTCGGCTTCCGGTTTGTCGTAGTACTCGTAGCAGACCTTGATGATGCCGCCGGCGTTGATCACGAAGTCCGGCACATACAGGATTTCCTTGCGGCGCAGCAGTTCGCCGATGTCGGCGGTAGCCAGCTGGTTGTTGGCGGCGCCGGCGACGATCTTGGCTTTCAGGCGCGTCAGGGTCGCCGGATTGAGCGTGGCGCCCAGTGCGCATGGCGCGTAGATGTCAGCTTGTGCGTCATAGATGGCGTCGGTCTCGACCACTTCTGCGCCAAACTCGGCGCGTGCGCGTTCCAGCGCAGCCTGGTCGATATCGGTCACGATCAGCTTGGCGCCGGCTTCATGCAGGCGGCGTGCGTAGTCGTAGCCAACGTTACCCAGTCCTTGCACCGCAACGGTCAACCCTTGCAGCGAATCGCGTCCCAGGTAGTGCTTGACCGCGGCTTGCGCGCCGACGAAGCAGCCGAGCGCAGTGAATGGCGAAGGATCGCCGCTGGCGCCCAGGCCTGCGACATATTTGGTCTTGGTGGCGATATGCGCCATGTCCGCCGGGCTGGTGCCGACGTCTTCCGCAGTGATATAACGGCCGCCCAGACGTTCCAGGGCTTCGCCCATGGCTTCGAACAAGGCCGGTGTCTTTGCTGTTTTAGGGTTGCCGATGATGACGCTTTTGCCGCCGCCGATAGGCAGGCCGGCAACCGCGTTCTTGTATGTCATGCCGCGCGACAGGCGCAGTACATCGTTGACGGCGACAGCTTCGCTGGCGTAGTCCCACATGCGGCAACCGCCCATGGCCGGGCCGAGGTTGGTGTTGTGGACTGCGATGATGCCTCTGAGGCCGGATTTTTCTTCGGAAACGAAGACCACTTGTTCGTGGTTGTCGAAATTCAGTTCATTGAAAATGAAAGTACTCATGCTTTTGGCTCCGTACGGATAGCATTCGCGCGTCCGGGTAGGGCGGGCTATGGTTTTCCGGTGTTCTAGGGTTAATTCCAATTCGCAGTAGAAGCGATAATGTGTTGCTTCGCCTAGTCGTGCTAAAGCACTGTCGTCGGCTTTGCGCCTTGTTCTCACTTCGACTGTAAATCGGAAAGGTAGTAATTCCAGTGCTTGACGGCAGGTTGGCGCCGTCAAACGTGTAAGGCCGTGATTGTGTCACGCAGGCGTGAGTGTAATTTATCGTAATGTGAAACTCAAATGAGTTCGTTCGTGGAAGCTAAGATAGTACGCAAAATATTGCATAAATTATATTTATGTTGTCTAAACAGTGCAGTATGTGCTGACAAGTGCGAATCACGGTACCAGGAACTTTATTAACACACTCCGATCGCCTCATATTGCAAATTATAGCAATATGCTATAATTTGAACTCTTCATGCATATTATCTCCAGGATGATCGATTGACATCTTTTGCATGAAGCCGCCGTCGGCAAAACAGTCCCTGCTGGCGTGGTACCGGTTGATCAGCACATCCAGTTTTGCGAGCTTCGCCGACATCAAGAAGTCGTTCAATTCTGCCGATTATGTCGTTCCGCATACGATATTTGACGCCGGCGGCAACAATTTCCGGATGATTACTGCAATTCATTACAACCGGCAAAAGCTGTATATCCGGGAAATATTCACCCATGCCGAATATGACCGCTGGAACAAGAATTACAGGAGCAGGAAATCGTGAACATAGCTGCAATCGATACCGCGACCGTCGCACCGGCCTGGAAAGCATTCCAGGCATCGTTGCCGGTGAAAATCGGCGTCATCCGCGACGACGGCCAATACGATCAGGTGATCGGCTTCATGAACGGTTTGCTGGATGTGGTGGCCGACAACGAAGAGCATGAACTTGCCGATTTCCTCGATCTCGTAGGCCAGCTGGTCAGCGATTATGAAAATACTCGTTACGTCACTCCAGGCGCCGCGCCACATGCAGTGCTGCGCTTCATCATGGAACAGCACGGTTTGAAGCAGACCGACCTGGCCGAAGACATCGGCGGGCAGTCGGTGGTCAGCGACATCCTTAATGGGAAACGTGTGATCAACGCGCGGCAAGCCAAAGCGCTGGCTTTGCGGTTTGGGGTATCGCCAGCCGCATTCCTGTGATGTCAGATTAATCGTTCTTATCGGGCGCCGCCGCTTCACGCAGCTTGTCTTTCTTACTCTTGCGCTTTCCCTTGATGCCGCCGTTGGCGGTATCTGTCACCGATGAAACGGTGGTCGGCGCTACGACGTCGACCGGTTCAAAACCAGCAATCTGTTCACGCTCGCATTTCAAATGATGGCGCTTTTCGATCAGCCGGAAATGCGCTTCGGTATCGGCGCTGACGAAGCTGATGGCAATGCCGCTCTTGCCGGCGCGGCCGGTGCGGCCGATGCGGTGTGTGTAATCCACAGCCGAGCGCGGCAGATCGTAATTCAGCACCACCGGTAATTGCGCAATGTCGATGCCGCGCGCGGCGACGTCGGTGGCGACCAGCACCTGCAACTTGCTGGCCTTGAAATCGGCCAGCACTTCATCACGCGCGCCCTGGCTGAACTCGCCATGGAAGGCGGCGGCCTTGATGCCGGCCCGGTGCAGCTTGTCTGCAATATGCTCGGCTGAGTACTTGGTGGCGACAAACACCAGCACCCGGCCCCATGTGTTTTCTTTCAGCAGATGCCGCAACAGTTGCGCGCGGCGGCCGGCGTCGACCATGATCGCTCGCTGCTCGATATCCGGCTGGTTTTGCGCCAGCGCCGGCACGGCGATGCGGGTTGGCTGATGCAGCATCTTGGTGGCAAGCGCATGCACTGCAGTCGGAAAAGTCGCGGAGAAAAACAGGCTTTGGCGACGCGTCGGCAGGAGCGCCAGGATGCGCGTGATCTCATCGGTGAAACCCATATCCAGCAAACGGTCTGCCTCGTCCAGCACCAGCGATGCTACTGAAGACAAGCTGAGGGCGTTGTGTTCGATCAGATCGAGCAAGCGGCCCGGGGTCGCCACCACCAGGTCGGCGCCGCCGCGCAGATCCATCATTTGCGGATTGATCGAGACGCCGCCAAACAAGGCCGCGATTTTCAGGGATTGCGGACAGGCTTGCGCCAGCACGCGGATGGACTCTGCGGTTTGCTGCGCCAGTTCGCGGGTCGGCACCAGGATCAATACGCGCAGCTTGCGCGGTTTTTCGGCAGGCGCTTCCTGCAAGAACTGCAGCAGCGGCAACGCAAACGCGGCAGTTTTACCGGAACCGGTCTGCGCCGCGGCCAGGACATCGCCGCCGCGCAGGATTTCCGGAATAGCCGCCAGCTGGACCGGGGTAGGCGTCTGGTAGCCGCGGGCGCTGATAGCTTGCAGGAGAGCGGGAGACAGACCCAGTGATGAAAATGACATGATGAAGGGCCTTAAGATGAGGCTTAATACGTGTTTGAAGTGAAAAGCGCGCCGGTTTCCGGTCTGGCAGCCATCTTACCATTCGCGCCGGCAAGTAATCCGATCAGAGTTGTTCAGATTCAGCGCAAAGGCGCCAGCAACAGCTGCAAATCCTCGCTGCTGAACTTGGTCGCCAGCGCCGCATCGCTGCCTAGCACCCCTTCGGCGAGGGCGCTCTTGCGCGCTTGCAGGTCGACGATTCGTTCTTCGATGCTGCCTTCTACCACTATCTTGTAGACAAACACTGTCTGGTCCTGGCCGATCCGGTGGGCGCGCGCCGTGGCCTGTTCCTGTACCGCCGGATTCCACCACGGGTCCATGTGGATCACGGTATCGGCGGCGGTCAGGTTGAGGCCGACGCCGCCGGCTTTGAGGCTGATCAGCAGCAGCGGCACGCTCTTGCTCTGGAACTGCGCCACCAGTGCGCCGCGCTGTGACGGCGGCGTCTTGCCGGTCAGCGCCAGCCAGGGTAGTTGCAGATTGTCGAGTTCGATGGCGATCAGGTCCAGCATTTCAGTGAACTGGGAAAACACGAGGATACGGCGGCCTTCTGCCACCAGCGCCGGCAGCATGTCACGCAGCAGTTCCAGCTTGGCGCGCTCCATGTCCGGTGCATGCTGCATGTTTTTCAGCAGGAACGGGTCGCAGCATACCTGCCGTAATTTGAGCAAGGCGTCGAGAATCGTGATCTGTCCGCCGGCAAAACCTTTGCGCTTGAGGACGCCGCGGATCTGTTCGTCGGCGGCGACGCGCACGCTTTCGTAGAGGTCGCGCTGTTGTCCTTGCAGTTGCACGCGCTTGAAGGTTTCGCTTAGCGGCGGCAGTTCGCTGGCGACTTCATCCTTGCGCCGGCGCAGGATGAACGGCCGCACCCGTTGCGCCAGCAGCTGTGCGCGCAAGGTCTGGCCGCCGAATTCGATCGGCTTGCGCCACAGGCGAGTAAAGCTGCGCATGTCGCCGAGGAAGCCGGGCATCAGGAAATCGAACTGGGTCCATAGCTCGCCCAAGTGATTTTCCAATGGGGTGCCGGTGATGCACAGGCGGTGCCGCGCACGCAATCGCCTCACCGCGCCGGCGCTGCGGGCGGTGGCGTTCTTGACGGTTTGCGCTTCGTCCAGGATCAGCATGTGGAAGGCTTGCGCTTCCAGTGCCGAGCGGTCGCGCCATAGCAGCGGGTAGGTGGTGAGCACCAGATCGTATTCCGCCATGCGCGAAAAATCGCGATGGCGTTCCGGGCCTTGCAGGGCCAGCACGCGCAGGCCGGGCGCCATGCGCTTGGCTTCGGCTTGCCAGTTGAATATCAGCGAAGTCGGCAGTACCGCCAGCGCCGGCAGGTCGAGGCGGCCGGCTTGTTTCTCTATCAGAAGATGGGCCAGCGCCTGCGCGGTTTTTCCGAGGCCCATGTCATCGGCCAGGATGCCGGCCAGATGATGTTCGCGCAGGTATTGCAGCCAGGCGACGCCATGCAGCTGATAGGGGCGCAGGGTGACGCCAAGTCCGGCAGGCGCCACCACCGGTTGCGGCGTTCCCGCGCCTTGCAAGCGCTTGGCCAAGACCCGTAAGCCGGCATCGCCTTGCAGCTGCCAGCTGCCGTGGATGCCAGCGCGTGCGGGCTGCGATTCCAGCAGGCTCAGGCGCATACTCTCAAGCCGATAGGCATCCCAGGACGAGAGTGGCAGCGGACCTTCCTTGCGCAACGGATCGCTCAGCAATTCCAGCATGCTGCCGACGATCGCCTTGAGCGGCGCGGCCAGCGCATCGATCCGTTTGCCGCCGGGAGCCCGCAACATGATCAGGTCGTGGTCGTCAATCAGGGCGAGCTTCCTGGCGTCCAGCCAGCGGCCGTCACGTTGCAGCAGATGCGCCAGCAGCGGCACCAGGTCGATCATTTCGCCATCGATTTCGATGCCCAGGCTCAGCAGCCAGGAACCCTCGCCGGCAGGCAAGCCCAGGGGAGTGATGGCCTGCTCGCGGCCACGCATGCGGGCCGCGACTTCCTTGCTCAGTATTTCGCCGGTATCGGGGCTGACCGTCAGGTGCCAGGCGTCGACCGCCACGCTCTCGTGCGCAAAGCCGGGAAGCACCACGATGGACCAGCCCTTGGCTTGCAGACCGGGTAATTGTTCGGCCCAGAAATCACCGAAAAAATCTTCTTGCACCAGCGTCCACAAGGAGGCGAGATTCTTGGCGGCGTCCTGCTCCGCGCTGTCGGTGCGCCATTGCATGGTGTCGATGGGCAGCGGATGCAGGCCCAGCTCCCACACCAGATCCAGGGCGTCGGCTTCGGCGCCGAGATCGCGCACCAGCAGGCGCTGGCCTTTGCTGTTTTCAACCACCTGCGACGAAGCCGGGCGGCGGTTCAGCAAGGTGGTCGGCGCTGCGGTTTCCCAATGGAAGCCGTCGTCGGTGACATAGGTCCAGGTAATTTTCGCTACCGTTACGTTGGGGCCGCGCGGTCCGAACGGACCTGACGGACGCATGCCCAGCAAGCCGTCGCCGCGGCTCAGGGTTTGCAATGTCAGGCGCGGGCGGAAACGGCCGGCAGCATTCATCTCGGCGTAAACGCTACGTTCAGCTGGCCCAGTGCGCCATAGTGAATAACGATGTCTTGCGCCGGCGGCAAATCGAAGCTGCCGGCATACGAGCCGGTGATCACTGCCTGCCCGGCTTGCAGGCCCTGGCCGGTGCTGCGCAGGAATTCGGCCAGCCAGTAAAGCGGTGCGCGTGGATGCGCTGCGGGATGGCGGCCTTGCAACTGGATGACTTTCCCGTTGCCGGCGTCGATGCTGATCGCCAGTTCGCTGGCAGAACGCGCACGCTCCATATCCACTTGCGGGCCGAGGTAGAGTCCCTGGTTGAGCAAACCGTCAGCCAGGTTTTCGATAAAGCCGGCTGCGTCAGGTTCAGTGTAGCGGCTGTCTATCAGTTCGAGGGCCAGATGCGTGCCGGCGATAGCGGCGTCGACCTCTGCGGCACCATAGGGCTCTGCACGCGCAGGTAAATCACGGCCGAGGATAAACGCCAGCTCGGGCTCGACCTTTACCTGGCCGTTGCGAGTCCAGGCGGCGCATGGATTCTTGTCGTAAATAGTGCTGGCGTAGATGGGAGCCACCACCGGCTGTCCATCGACCGGCAAGCCGCATTTCCAGGCGCCGATGCGGTCGCCGGCATGTCCGGTGACCAGCGCCTGGATCGCCAGCGCGGCTTCAGCATCCTGCGGCCGCAGATGCAGCGGCAGGCGCGGACCTTGTTCGCCGGCTTTACGGCGCGCAGCCAGGATCGCGGCAGCCAGGGATTGCGGGGTTTGAGCTTGCATCGTTTATGAACGTATCCAGTAATGATAGTGATAAAACGTATTAAACCCCAGCTTGCGATACAGAGCAGTAGCCGCCAGGTTGGTTGCCGTTACCTGGAGATAAGCCGAGTTTGCGCCTTGCGTTTTTCCCCAGCCGAGCAAACCGTTCACCAGCCGGGTCGCCGCGCCGCGCTGCCGCGCTTCGGGCGCGACCACGATATCGAACAGGCCGACCATGCCATTCTCCGCCACTGCCAGGCCATAGGCGACCGGCCGGCCCTGATCCATCAGCGTGGCGAATGCAGCCGGCATGGTGATCGCCGCGAGCATGCGCTCATGGGCCGCCTGCGCCGCCAGCGGTACGCGATTGGCTTGCGTAAAACCGTTGCTCCACTCGGGCGTTGCCGTTGGCTGTATCAGCACATCATGCGCGGGCCGATCGGCAGCTGCCAACGGCATCGTCATGAGCAGCGTCGGGTCGACCATGCGATAGCCGGCCTGCTCCAGCGCTTCGGTGGCGCCGGCGGTGGCCAGCGGCGTGATGCGGAAGATCGGCGGTAAACCGTGGCGGGCGTAGAAATCCTCCACTAGCCGCAGCATTTCAGCGAAATCCGCAGTCGGATGCAAGGGATTGGCAGAGTTGGCGCGCTTGGTGTAGCCCTCGGAGAGACGCAACAACCAGCCGCCGCACAGCGCCGACTGTTGCGCCGGCCACGCATTCAGGGCGCGTTCTTCCAGTGAACGGACAAGATCTAAATCTGGCGATGGCGTAGTCATCTGGCTGGCTGCTGAAAGTGGAGGAAAACCATTCTACCCGCCTCGGGCAATCCGGCCAATCTGATCGGCGCAGCGGATATCTGCTGCCGTGCGCATTGTCTTTTCGGCAGATTGCAGGTAACTTAGCAACATGCAACAGAGTTGCATGTTAAGGATGGCGCGAAATCCGCGCTTGTCCTGAACCACATTCATGCCTATCCATACAAGGATCTGTACTATATGTTCTTTCTTCGGCAACGCGCTCTTACCTTGGGCGTATTTATCCTGGCTCTCATGACCACCACTTCCACTCTCGCAGCATCCCCTCCGGTCCCGCCGGTCGCCGCCAAACACGCCTGGCAGGAAAGCCGTCATGGCGAAATCGTCACCGACGATTATCACTGGCTGCGTGAAAAGAGCAATTTCAAGGTAATCGCCTACCTGAAGGCGGAGAATGCGTATACGCAGGCCATGACCAAGAACCTGGCGCCACTCTCGAAGACGCTGTACAACGAAATGAAGGGCCGGATGAAGGAAACCGATCTGTCGGTGCCGACCCGCCGCGGCAATTACTATTACTACAGCCGCACCGAAGCCGGCCAGCAGTATCCGATAATCTGCCGCAGGCTGGCCAAGGCCGATGCCGATTTCGCCTACGACGAAAGCGCCACGGAAGAAGTGCTGCTGGATGAAAACCAGCTGGCCAAAGGCAAGGAATTCTTTCAGGTCGAAAGTTTTGCCGTCAGCCCCGACGACCGTTACCTGGCTTATTCCACCGACACCACCGGCTATCGCCAATACCAATTGCATGTCAAAGATCTGAGCGACGGCAAATTGCTGGGCGATACCGTGGAGCGCGTCACCAGCCTGGCTTGGGCCGCCGACAGCCAGACCTTGTTCTTGACGCAGGAAGACGCCACCACCAAACGCTCCGACCTGTTGTTGCGCATGACGCTGGGCAGCAAGCCGGCCGAGGTCTATCGCGAGAAGGTCGAGCAATTCAATATCGGCGTCGGCAACAGCAGCGACCGCAAGTTCATCGAACTCCAGGCGGAAAGCACCGACACCACTGAAGTCAGCCTGCTGCCGGCCGATCAGCCGCTGGGCGAATTTCATTCGGTGCTGGGACGCGAAAGCGGGCACCGCTATCATGTCGATCATCGCGATGGCCAGCTGTTCATCCTGACCAACAAGGACGCCAAGAATTTCCGCCTGGTGACGGCGCCGCTGGCGACGCCAGAGCCGGCGCACTGGAAAGAACTGATCGCGCATGATCCGAAGGTGTTGCTGGAATCGTTTGAACTGTTCAAGGATTTCATGGTGGTCAGCGAGAAATCCGATGCGCAGGAACGTTCGCGCATCTATAACTTTGCCGACCATAGCTGGAAGACGGTACAGTTCGACGAAGCGGTATACACCTCGCACGCAGGTGGCACGCCGGAATTTACTTCGCGCCAGTATCGTTTGATGTACCAGTCGCCGGTGACGCCGCCGACGGTGTTCGATGTCGATATGGCGAGTGGCAAGCGCACCCAGCTGAAGCAGCAGGAAGTGCCAGGCTACGATCCTGCTCTGTATGAAACCAAACGTCTGTGGGCGACCGCGCGCGACGGCGTCAAGGTGCCGCTGTGGACCGTCTCCAAAAAGGGTATCAAGCTGGACGGCTCGGCGCCCTTGCTGCTGTACGCCTACGGGTCCTACGGTATCCCGGCCGAAGCGACGTTTTCGAACAGCCGCGTCAGCCTGCTCGACCGTGGCGCGGTGTTTGCCGAAGCGCATATCCGCGGCGGCAACGACATGGGCGAGCACTGGCATGACGACGGCATGCTGATGCACAAGAAGAATACCTTCAACGATTTCATCGATAGCGCGGAATACCTGGTCAAGCAGGGCTGGACCCGCCCGCAGCACCTGATCATCGAAGGCGGCAGCGCCGGCGGCTTGTTGATGGGTGCGGTCACCAACATGCGCCCCGACCTGTTCCATGCGGTGCATGCCGCGGTGCCGTTTGTCGACGTGATGAATTCCATGATGGACGCCAGCCTGCCGCTGACTACCGGCGAGTATCTGGAGTGGGGCAATCCCAACGAGAAGGCCGCCTACGACTACATGCGCAGCTACTCGCCCTACGACAATATCGAAGCCAAGGCCTATCCGGCGATGCTGGTCACCACCGGCCTCAACGATAGCCAGGTGATGTACTGGGAACCAGCCAAATACACCGCAAAATTACGGGCGATGAAAACCGATCACAACACCCTGCTGCTGAAAGTGAACATGGGCGCCGGCCACGGCGGCGCCTCGGGCCGTTATGACGCCATCAAGGAAAGATCATTCGAGATGGCGTGGATGTTGTCGCAATGGGGCATGACCCCGGCCGGCAAGAACTGATTTTATAGGACTTACGCAAAACGGCCCCAGCGGCGTTACTCCTTCTAGCCGTACCCCGTACTGTCTTCGTCGTGCCTTGCTGGGACAGTTTTGCGTAAGTCCTGTTGTATACAAAACGATCATCCATGATTAACCAACCAATGCAGGATCATTCATGTCTCTGTTGAACAAACCATTCAGATTGCCTCTGATTTCAGCTACCGCATCATGTGTTGTCGTGGCCGCCGGCTTCGTCTTTCCAGCATCCGCCTATGCCGTCACCGCAGCTCCGGTGCAGGAAGTGACCGATGTCATCGATGGCGTCACGGTCAAAGACCCTTACCGCTACTTTGAAAACGTCAAGGATCCGAAGGTGCAATCCTGGCTCAAGGAGCAGGGCGCAACAGCACGCAAGGAACTGGACCGCATCGACCTGCGCGATACGCTGGAAAAACGCATCGCCGAAATCTCGGCAGCTACCGGCGACGACATCCGCGCCGTGACGCGGATGCCGGGCGATCATATCTACTATCTCAAGCGCGTCCGCGGCGGCAAGCAATTCAAACTGGTGACGCGCGACGGCCTGGCAGGAGCGGAAAGAGTGCTGGTCGATCCGGAGCGCGAAGCCGAGCGCACCGGCGTGCCGCATGCCATCAATTACTTCGTGCCGTCCTGGGATAGCAAGCATGTCGCCTACGGCGTTTCTGCCGGCGGTTCGGAAGACGCTTCGCTGTACATCCTCGATACCCAGACCGGGAAAAACGTCGGCGAGCCGATCCCGCGCGTGCACGAAGCCCTGCTTGGCTGGCTGCCGGACAGCAAATCGCTGACCTACAACCAGCTCAAGGTGCTGAAGGCGGGCGAGCCCGATTCCGAGACTTATCTCGACAGCAAGGTCATGTGGCTCAAGGTCGGCGCTGCGGAAGCGCAAGCCAAGGCGATGTTCGGTCCGACCGTCACCACCGATCTCGGCTTGGCCCGTCTCGATGTCGGCGCCATCATCTTCAGTCCCGGCAGCCGCTGGATGGTGGCGCGCACCACCGACACCACCTTGCCGGAAGGGTATCTGTTCGTGGCCGATGTCGCCGACCTGGACAAGCCAACCGTAGCGTGGAAAAAAATCTCCAGCTTCGACGACAAGATCACCGATGCCGAGTTGAAAGGCAACGATCTCTACCTGCTGACGCATGCCGGTGCGCCGCGCAACAAGGTGTTGAAACTGGATTTGCGCCATCCCGAATTGAAACTGGCGCGTGAAGTTGCGGCAGCGCCCAAGGATGCGGTGCTGGAAAAATTCTCGCTGACGCGCGATGCGTTGATGGCGGAAGTGCGCGAAGGCACGTCGATCGTGCTGCGCCGTTATGCCGCGGGCGATACCAAGGGCCAAGCGATCCCGGCGCCGTTCAAGGGCGCGGCCAGCTTGCAGAACGATCCGGCGCATGCCTACAGCGATGTGTTGTACTCCCTGAACGGCTGGACCGAATTGCCGCGTACCTTGCTGTTGAAGGGCAAGGTCTCCAGCGATCCCGGTCTGCGCGTAAATCCGACCATGCCTAGCCTGCCAGACGTGGAAGTGGTCGACGTCAAGGTGCCGAGCTACGACGGCGCCATGGTGCCGATGACCTTGTTGTACAAGAAGGGCCTCAAGCGCGACGGCAGCAATCCGACCCTGCTGGACGGCTATGCCGCTTATGGTTTCTCGCAAACCGCCTACTTCTCGCCGGCCGGCATGGCCTGGCTTGAGCGTGGCGGCGTGCTGGCCTACGCCAATGTGCGCGGCAGCGGCGTCTATGGCGACGACTGGTACCGGGCCGGCTTCAAGGGCACCAAGTCGAACACCTGGAAAGACGGCGTGGCTTGCGCCAAGTACCTGATCGCCGAAGGCTACGCCACACCCAAGACACTGGGTGTGATGGGCACCAGCGCCGGCGGCATCTTTGTCGGCCGCACCGTGACTACCGCGCCGGAGCTGTTTGCGGCCGCCATTTTCAATGTCGGTATCATGGACACCGTGCGGGCCGAAGACAGCGCCAACGGCATCACCAATATCTCCGAATTCGGCAGCGCCAGGAATCCGGCGGAATTCCCGGCCTTGCTGGAAATGAGCACTTACCATAATATCAAGGACAAGACCGCTTATCCTGCTGTCATGCTGGTGCACGGCATGAACGATCCGCGCGTCGACGTCTGGCACAGCGCGAAGACCGCAGCGCGTTTGCAGGCCGCCACCGACAGCGGCAAGCCGATCCTGTTGCGGCTGGACATGCAAGCCGGCCACGGCATCGGCAGCACCGCAACCCAGCGTTATGCGCTGTCTGCAGACATCTATAGTTTCCTGTTGTGGCAAATGGGAAAGGCAAAACAGAACGATAGCTGAATCCGGCTGTCGGCAATGGAGGAATCTTGACAAGCGGAGATATTGAACGGGGCATCTCCTCCATCGGGCGCTGCAAGCATTATGTATTTTTTTTGCTGGCGGCGCTCGTCACCTCTCTCGGCCATGCTTCCTCCGAGCAGGCCATGGAGCGCTTTACCGCCTCTCTCGACCATACACCTCCGAGTGCGCAGCTGGCTCTGCTTGACTTGCAGCAGCTGAATGAGGCGTTGATCCGGCCTGCCTCGCTCTATCCCGCCTTTGGCAGCATTTCCTTGCCGGTCTTGTCTGATATTTACCGTTTTCGCCGGCAATGCAACGGGACGCTGGAAGGCGTTCCAGTAGCGACGCGTGAATTCGAGCAAGCGCTGTGCGACAAAACCAGCCTGCCTGAAACATGGTTCGCGTCCCATCCGATGCATCCGCTGGGCGGCAGCTACGCCTGGCATTACCTGGCGCACCATCCGGAATCGTCGGCGGCTTTGCAGCGCTATCTGCATGTGCGAGAACGTCCCGATGCCTTTGCCGGGATCGGTCGTTTGTCTGACGATAACCTGGACGCTATCGTCCACGGTCAGCGCTGGCTGCTGCAACGTAGTGTGCTGTGGTGGGAACACGATCAGGTCTGGCGGCGCTACGAGCCGGATATCTGGCAACCGCTGGCGCGCCGGGCGGACCTGCAACTCCTGCCGGAGGGCCAGCGTTGCGATATGGCGTTGGGAAATATTTGTGCGAACAGCGTTTCCGGACTCGACAAATGGTGGCGCTGGGCTTTGGCCGCAGTAGTGGCTATCCTATTTTTTGTACTCGGCAATACATGGTGGCAGCGCCGCCGGCGGCGCCTGCGCCAGCAATTCATCTTGCAGATGCTGACGCATGAACTGCGCACGCCGATCACCAACCTGGGCAATATCGTGGAAGCTTTCCGCCATGATTTCGATGCCCTGCCAGACAGCGCGCAATCCGGTTTCGGCCACTTGGCAGACGGCGTGCAGCGCATGCGCCAGCTGGCTGACGCCAGTCGGCACTATCTCAATGCCGATGGCGAGCATGCGGCGCTGGAGCCGCCCACCATGGTGGTGCTGAGCGAATGGCTGGACGCGATCGCCGAGCGTCATCCGGGCATGCAATTTTGCCTGGAACAGGATCGGCAGATAGCATTGCCGCTGTACTGGGTCGATCTATGCCTGGATAATCTGTTGAATAATGCCTATTGTTACGGCGCCGCGCCGGTACACCTGAGCGCCGGCTGGAACAAAGGCCGGCTGCGACTGACGGTGACCGATGCCGGCGTGTTGCCGGAGTATCGCCTGTCGGGCATGCGGCGCTCGGATCTGTCCGGTCCTGGCATGGGTCTGGGCCTGGCCATTGTGCGCCGCGTGATGAAGCGCCTCAAAGGAAAAATTCGCTTGAGCGGACCACCGACCACATTTACTTTGGAGTTTCCGTGTGAGTGACAAAACTAGCGCATCCATTTTACTGATCGAAGATGATCCGGTGTTAGGAATCGGTTTGCAGCAGTTTCTACAGCAAGAGGATTTCGTTTGCATATGGCAGAGCGACACGGCTTCGGTAGTCTCCTGCTGGCATCAGGCCGACCTGGTGATCCTGGACCGTCAGCTGGCCGATGGCGACAGCCTGCGTTTCCTGCCGCAATGGCTGGCGCAAAAGGCGTTGCCGGTGATTGTCCTGACGGCAAGGGTTGAAGTCAGCGACCGCGTCGCCGGCCTGGAAGCAGGCGCCCGCGACTATCTGAGCAAACCGTTCGCCCACGTTGAGTTACTGGCGCGCATCCGCGCCCAGTTGCGGCCGCTGGGCGAAGGCCGGCTGGAGTCAGGTGAATTGCAATTGTTTCCGGCACGGCACGTAGTGCGCTGGCAACAACAGGAAGTCACGTTGACCAGTATGGAATTTTCGCTGCTGGCGATGCTGGTACGCATGGCCGGTCGCGTGTTTACGCGCGACGAACTGCTGAACCAGGTTTGGGGATATCAACACTTTCCTTCCACTCGCACTGTCGATACGCATATTTTGCAACTGCGCCAGAAGCTTCCCGGAATTCCTATTGAAACTGTACGCGGGGTCGGTTATCGATTGGAAAAAACCACATGAAGATGTCATCGAGGAGCGCCCGGCGCGCATCGGCCAGCGCTTTTCTGCTTATGCTTTCCTGTGCCGGTACAGCGCGCGCAGGCTTGCCCGACACGCCATTGGAACCGGTGTATCACGCGCTGTTTAGCGGCAACGCAAGCGCGACGTGGCAGCAGCTTATTGCGCTGTGGCCTCGGCTTGACAGCGATGCGCAACGCCTGGCTTGGCAAGCATCGCTCACTGCGTTGGTCTCGCGGCAATGCGGTAACGATATCCCGGTTGCAGTGCCGTCCTGGCTGGAAAACCCGACCCTGGATTTGATCCAGCGCGATATTCCGCTTAATCGCATCTATCGTATCCAGCTGAACGGCAAAACCAGCAGACGCGATTTGCGGATCTCGCTGGAATTGCCCGACGGCGAAAGGTTGCTGGCAGAGGCGGTGCCGGTGTATGAAGAGAAAGACGAGTTCAGGCTGGAAAGCAAAGAGTTGGGAGAGCCTTTTCCGCCTGGGGTTTACAAGCTGGCCTTCAGTTCCGGCGGTGAGACATGGCGGCAATCATTTGCGCTGCAGGGCAGCGCTGCGCTCAATTGGATCGGACGCGAAGGGGCGGCAATCAAGGTGCGGCTACCTGAGCATGCCATCGCTTGTCCTGCGCCATGGGTGGAGCAAATGCTGTTGCGTCGTCCAGCTTTCTCGATGGTGTGGTGGCACCGCGCTGAGCGGTCGGACAAGCTGCAATGGCCGCAAAGAAGCGACGTCGAATCCTTGTGGAGCGACGTTTCGGTGATACGGGCCGAGGCGCGCGGCGGTTTGACGGTGCGCATGATGCATCGGCTGGGAGGACCGTTGTTGCAGAGCGGGAATTAAATTTTGATGCTGTTTCTTGTATTCTCACATTCCTCTGACAATCAAAACATGTAGGCCGGGAATACTGAGGTCTTTGGCTTACATGATTTGATCTCAATGAAAAATCTCTCGTTTCCTCACCGTTTTCCATTTGGCGCAGCATCGCTGGCCTTGCAATTCGCATGCCGCAAATCCCTGTTATTAACTACCGGCGCACTGTGCATTTTCATGGCGCCGGCTGCCGCTCTGTCGAGCGAGAGCGGGCCAATTTCCATGGTTGCGCCGTTCGGCCGATTCATCATTGATCCGGCAACCCTGGCGGTGTCGATTCACCCGGTTGGCGCTGTAGAGACGCCGCTGGCCGCTGCGGCGTTTTCTGCAGGCAAGGTCAGCAATCAATCAGCGCATCGCTGGAGAATCGATTCCGCTTCGCACCACCTGACGGTTGTCGCCGATATAGACGATGGCGCGCTGCGCCTGTCAATTACGTCAGATCGGCCGGCCACGCTGAACTGGCCGCAGACGGCCGATCCGCTGGCGATTAACGCCTATGCCATGCCGTTCGGTGAAGGCAGCTACGTGCCGGCAGATGACCCGGCTTGGCTGGACTGGCTGCTGCGCCGCTACCAAACCAGCGCCATCAATGAACTGTTGTCCATGCCGTTCTGGACCGAATTGCGCGCCGGTCGGTCGGTCACCTGGATGGTTGAAACACCGTTCAATACGCAATTCGGTATTACGCAACAGAAGGGGCGGCCGGCGCCGGGGCTTTCGCACGATTTCACGCGGCTGGCGCCTGGCGCCGCATATACGGTGCGCTTTGCAGTCGGACCAGATGAGCCGCTGGCAGGCGCGCGGATTTATCGCAACTGGTTGCAGGCCAGCGGCAATTTTCTTTCCATGACGGACAAGATCGCCGCGCAGCCGAACGTCGCCAAGCTAGGCGGTGCGTCGCATATCTATCTGTGGGGAGCCGGCCCCTTGAAAGCTGCCGACGTGCGGCAATGGCGCTCTTTCATTCGTGTGTTTCAACAGCATAAAGACGATCCCGTACACTTGGCGGGGCGATTGTGGCGCAGCTTCGATGTCGAAGCCAAGGAAAATTTCGAGACGGCATTCAAGAGCGCGGCCGGTGCTGGAGGCTACGTCGAACAGCGGTTGCAGACAATATTGATCCGGGCCATCAATCAAGGCCTGCAGCAAGCAGTGGCGCAGACTCCGGTGAAGCCGCTGCCGGGCAAGCATGACCCGGCTGCCGACGCCGTCTGGGCGCAGTCCGTACGCACCGCCATGGTAGCGGCATTTGGCGGCGTGTTGGCGCCGCCTGCGCAGTGGGGCGGCGGCTTGTCAGGCGATACCGTGGCCGCGCTGCGGCAAGCCGGCCTGACACGCGCCTGGCTGGGAGCAGACGACTGGCGCGACGCCTTGTGGCATCCGGAGGCGGTTGCTGCCGCCGAATCGGCGGGTTACCTGGTTGGCGTTTATGACAGTTACGGCAGTGCTCATCCTTCCATGCTAGCCAATACCTGGGCCACCGCGCAGATGGGAGACGAGCTGGCAGCGGCAGGGTACCGCGACAAGCACGGCAAGCTGGCGACCGGCTTCGCCAACCGAGGCGTATATGTCAATGCGCGGGCGGTGGAATCTTATGCAGAAAAGCGGATGACGGCAGTGGCCAAGAGTGCGCGGTTGAACAGCTATTTCCTTGACGTGGATGGCGCCGGGCCGGAATTCGACGACTATACGCCGGGTCGGGAGACCAGCCAACAGCAAGACGCCGAAGCGCGCCAGCGGCGCCTGTCGTATGCCGGCAAGGAACTGGGCCTGGTGACCGGCAGCGAAGGAGCACTGTCCTTGTATGCACCGCAGATCGCGTTTGCCCACGGGCTGCTGACGCCACCGTTTGCATGGATGGCTCCAGCCATGAAAGACAAGGCTTCGCCCTATTATCGTGGCGGCTACTGGCCACCGGAAACGCCCGACATGTATTTCAAGTCGGTGCCGTTGCAGCCAGAAATTTCACGCTACGCCAGATCCCCGCTGTTTCGCCTCCCGCTTTATGAAATTGCACTGCATGACAGTGTTGTCACCAGCCACCACTGGGAATACGGTTCTTTGAAATTTTCAAACGAGCGCGAGGCCACTGCGTTGCTGCAATTGCTGTACATGGCGCCGCCGTTGTATCACCTTAACGACGCGGTGCTGGCGCGTGACCTGCCACTCATTGCGGCCTACGACAAGGTCTTCCGGCCTTTGCATGCGCGCCTGTTTACCCAGTCGATGACGGATTTCCAGGTCCTGTCGCAGGATCGCAAGCTGCAGCGCTCGCGCTTTGGCGATGGCACCACGATTACCGTCAATTTCGATCGCGTTCAGCGAGTCGCAGCCGACGGTAGCCAATTGCCAGCGCAATCGGCGTACATCACGAGTCCGGGCCAGCCGCCGCAGCTGTTTGAGGCCGGCAAGCTGCCTTGGCCACATTGATAACGGTCTAGCGCTGGCCACTCCGACGTAACAACGCCGGGCAGCTGTGCCTGCTCCTCATGACAGTTATCCTGCTGAATGCTTGCGGCAGCAATGAAGACCTGCAAACCAGTCTTCCCCCCACGCCTGTCGACTACAGCAAGTGCAAGGCGCTGGTGATCGGCGGCGTCGCCGGGAGCGTCACGGATCATGGCCGCCTCGCGCCGGACGGCCATGGCCAGGGCGCTCAGACCTTGAGTGAGAAAACCACCTTCATCGCCATTAACAAGCCGGCCAACGCCCAGTTCAGCGCACCGTTCAAGGGTCCTGCCGACATGGATTTCAACGACCTGGCGATCTGGAACCGGGTGGTGAGCAAGGAAGAGGTCGCCGGCCTGTTAAGTTCCATCAAGTCGCTGGCAGCGTTGGATCCTTAGAAGCCTGCGCTGCTCATTGTTTCGCCAGCCACCCCAGCAAAGCCTTGTGGAACGCCTCCGGATCTTCCATTTGCGGCGCATGGCCCATGCCGGTAAATTCGATCAGCGTCGATTGTGGAATCAGCTTGGCGGCTTGCTTGCCTAAGACGTTATATTTGCCGATTTTTGCCTTCACTTCCGGCGGCGCGATATCGCTGCTGATGGCGGTGCTATCCGCATCCCCTATCATCAGCAAGGTCGGCACGCTCAGGTTCTTGAATTCATAGAACACCGGCTGGGTAAAAATCATGTCGTAGATCAGCGCCGAATTCCAAGCCACCAGCTTGTGGCCCGGTCCTTGGTTCAACCCCGCCAGCATGGTCACCCAGCGTTCGTATTCCGGCTTCCACTGGCCGACGTAGTAGGTCTTCGTTTCATAGCTGCGGACATCGTCGGCGTTGAGCTTCAACTCGCGCTGATACCACTGGTCCACCGTGCGATAGGGAACGCCGAGCGCCTTCCAGTCTTCCAGACCGATGGGATTCACCATCACCAGTTGCGCCACCTGCTGCGGATACAACAGCGCATAACGCGTCGCCAGCATGCCGCCGGTGGAGTGGCCGACGATGATTGCCTTGTGGATGCCCAGCTGTTCCAGCAAGGCGTGGGTATTGATGGCAAGCTGCTGGAACGAATACTGATACTGCTCCGGCTTGCTGGAGCTGCAAAAGCCGATCTGGTCCGGCGCCACCACCCGGTAGCCGGCAGTGCTCAAGGTTTTTATCGTTTGCTCCCAGGTCGCACCGCAAAAATTCTTGCCATGCAAGAGCACCGCGGTACGGCCATTGGCCTTGCCGCTGGCCGCAACATCCATATAGCCCATCTGCAATTGCTTGCCTTGCGATTCGAATGCGTAGTGTTTTAACGGATAGGGATAGTCGAAACCCTGCAGCTCCGGACCGTAAACCGGCGCCGCCGGCGCAGTCTCTGCAGCGGAAGCGGACAGTGCGGCGCTCAGCAGCAAAGCGGACAGATAAAAAAACGATGAGTTACGCATGCCGGTTTTCTCCACGAATGAAGCGGCTATGTTACTCCCTGATTTCGGTCGGCGCCACGCCGGTCCAGCGCTTGAAGGCGCGGCGGAAATTGCGGACATCTTTAAAGCCGGTTTCGGCAGCAACGTCAGCCACTGAAAACTTCGAATGCGAGAGCAATTCCAGCGCGCGCGATTTGCGCACCGATTCCAGCAGGCTCTGGTAAGAAAAACCAGCGTCATTCAAGCGCCGCCGTAAAGTCCGTTCGCCGATGTTGAGCGTCGAAGCGATGCTTTGCAGCGTCGGCAAATCCTTCAGGTTGTCGCGTATCGCACGCTCTATGGTGGTCGAAAGATCGATCTTTTCCTGTTCCACCGTAAGATTCTCTTCGATCAGTTTTATGGCCGTCTTGGCTACCAGTGCATCATAGGTCGGCAGCGGATAGTTCATCCAGTTGATGTCGGTGATCAGGCGGTTGCGCGAGCAGCCGAAGCGTACCGGACAGCGGAAAATCGTATCGTAGATGGCGGCATGCGGCGGCGCCTGGTACACCAGTTCTATCGCCGCCGGCGTGAACTGCGGACCGACCAGGTGGCGCACGATATTGATCATGCTGGAAAACGCCTCTTCGATCAGGAACATTTCAATGTCTGGATCGTAGAACTGCGGGTCGGCCTGGATGGCCACCTGCTGGCCTTTCAGCTCCATGGCGATATGGATCAGCGAGCCGGCGCCTTTCTGGTAGCGGATCCCCATCTCGCTGGCCTCGCCCAGAGTGGCGCAGGTCATCATGCCGAAGCCCACCAGCCCCCAGGACACCAGCGTCTGCCGGCTGCCGACCGCCAGCCCCAGCCCGGTATCGCCGATCAGCTTCTGGCCGCGGCGGATCATCATGCTGCCCTGGCGGTAGGAAATCTTGAAATTGGGCTGGTTAAGGTCATCCACGCTGAAGCCGAGGCCGCGGCACAGGGAGGCGCTGTCGTAGCCGCGTTCGTGGGCCACGATAGACAGATAGCGCGGCGTCAGCGGATTGATCGATGCGGTCGAATAGCGCGGGTCGATCCGCTCCGGTTTGGCGGTGGCTTTGGCGGTCGGTTTCATGCTTTCCATTGTGGTCACAAGATCATCGCCTGTCTAGCCCATATGCGTACACCGGACAATATTCTGTCCGTTTAAGACCCTTCCTGCGTCCGTTTCGGCCCTCACTCAGCGCCTTGGAGTTGGATACATTTGAGGCACGCAAAGAATTCAAATAAATCGAATAAATGAATTCGGATAAAAGAGTTACACCGTGTTCGGCGATATCCAGGAGAGAGTCCATGAGTGCTTCATCCGTTTCGAGCAATAACGCAACAGTCTGCATCATCGGCGGCGGTCCCGGCGGCCTGAGCGCCGCTCGTGCCCTCAAGCGGCAAGGGGTCAGCTACGAACAGTTCGAACGTCACAGCGATGTCGGCGGCATCTGGGACATGGACAATCCCGGCAGTCCGATGTACGAATCGGCGCACTTCATTTCATCGCGCGACCAGTCCGGCTACGCCGACTTCCCGATGCCGAAAGACTATCCCGACTATCCGACCAACCGGCAGATCGTCAGCTATGTAAGATCGTTCGCCCGCGCTTTTGGCCTTTACGACAACATCCGCTTCGGCGTCTCGGTGCGCGCCATCGACAAACTAGCGGACGGCCGCTGGCAAGTCACCCTGGAGAACGGTGATCAGCGCCAGGAACAACGCCATTACAGCGCGGTGATCTGCGCCACCGGCTGCAACTGGGATCCCAGCCTGCCGGAAATCAAGGGCCAGTTCAACGGCGAGATCCGCCACTCCGTCACCTACAAGCGCGGTGAGGAATTCAAGGGCAAGCGCGTGATGATCGTCGGCGCCGGCAACTCCGGGGCCGATATTTCCTGCGACGCCGCCACCTACGCCGATAAGGCTTTCATCAGCATGCGGCGCGGCTATCACTTCATTCCCAAGCACCTGTTCGGCGTGCCGTCCGACGAGTTTGCCGAAAAAGGGCCGCAGCTGCCGATGTGGATGGAGCGGCCGGTATTCAGCGGGATCCTCAAGATGATCACCGGCGACCTGACCCGCTTCGGCTTGCCGAAACCGGATCACAAATTGTTTGAAAGCCATCCCCTGATGAACACGCAACTGCTGCACCATCTGCAGCACGGCAATATCGCGGTGCGGCCGGATGTCGAGCGCTACGACGGCGACGAGGTGGTGTTCAAGAATGGCAGCCGCGAACAGCTGGACCTGGTGCTGTACGCCACCGGCTATAAATGGAGCGCGCCCTATGCTGGAAAGTACTTCGAATGGCAGGGCGGACGGCCGCAGATGTATCTGTCGGTGTTCAATCGCATCCACCATAACCTGTTCGGCATCGGCTATATCGAAACCAATTCCAGCGCCTTCAAGTTGTTTGATGCACAAGCCCACCTGATTGCCAGCTACGTGCGTGAACAACATGCCGGCGCCGAACGGGTGCGGGCTTTTGACGAGCTGATCGCTCATGACGATCCCGATCTCTCCGGCGGCATCAAGTTCATCAAGTCGCAGCGCCATACCGTCTACCTGGAAGTGCATGCGCTCAAGCGCTACCTGAAGAAGCTGCACAAACGCATCGGCTGGCCCGCCTTGAAGGATGGCGATTACAAGGCCATGCTCAAACCGCCAGCGCTACAGACGGCGCAACCCGAAAAGAACGCGTTGAAGGAAGCGGCATGAAGCTCGGTCCGGAATTTGCCGGACGGGTAGCCCTGCTGACCGGCGCCGCCGGCGGCATCGGCCGCGAAATCGCCAAGCGCCTGGACGATGCCGGCATCCGGCTGGTGCTGTGCGATCTGAACCAGGCCGGCCTGGATGAACTGGCCGCCAGCCTCAAGCAGACACCGTTGCTGATCGTCGGCGACCTGTGCCAGCGGCCTTTGCTGGAACATATCCGCGCGGCGATCGAAGAAAAATTCGGTCATCTGGATATCCTGCTGAACAACGCCGCCGTGGTGCGTACCGACCGTTTCGACGAATATGCGCTGGACCATATCGAAAGCGATATCCGGATCAACCTGATCACGCCTTTGCTGCTATCGCGCATCATGGTGCCGCTGCTCAAACTGTCGCCCGATCCGCGCATCATCAATACGATTTCGCTGGGCGGCGTCTTGCCGATGCCCGAGAGTCCGTTGTACAGTGCCACCAAGTTCGGTTTGCGCGGCGCGACGTTGTCGATTGCGGTGGATTTTGAAAAGAAGGGGATCAAGGTCGGCGGCATCCTGCCGTCCTCGGTCGATACCGCGCAGCTACGGCATGAAGCACTGACCGGCGGCAGCGCGCTGAACTTCATCGATCCGCCGCAAAGTCCATCGCACGTGGCCGATGAAATGCTGCGCATGCTGCAGGATCCGCGTTACGAGCGTTATCCAAAAATGTCGGACGCCATCCTGGTGCGGCTGGCGATGCTGTTCCCGAACCGGATCGGCAAGATCATCAACTGGTTTGAAAAGAAGGGCCAGGCCGGACGCAAGCGCTATCTGGAAGAGCGCGGCCTGACCAGCCAGGTGGTGCGCTGGTAGCAGCAAGGCAATGACAAGCAACCCGGGAGGCCGAATTCCGCGACAGACGGATGGCCGCCAACGAAGGACGCATGATCCCGCTGTACAAACATAAAACACCCGTCCAAGGGAGATGACAACATGGTTTCAAGCGCAGCGCATGCTTCAGCTACCGCTCCATCCTTGCATTCCGGCGCCGCTGTGTCGGGGGGCGACCTGCCAATGCCGTTGTCGCCTTCTGCACCGGCGCCGCGCGAGATGTTGCGGCTGGCGATCGTCTACGCGGTCGCCATCAACGGCACCATCCTGACCCCGTTCATCGTCTCCAGCCTGATGCTGCGCTTCGGCCTGGATGAAGGCCAGGGCACCATGATGACCGGCTTTGAAATGCTCGGCATGGCGCTTAGCTGCATGCTGCTGCCGCACTGGGTGGCGCGCTACGCTAGCCGCTTCGCCCGCATCGGGGTACTGGGAACCGTGGCGATGCAGGTTGCCAGCGCATTGCTGGCGACGGCGCAAGCGGTCAGCATTGCGCGCGGCATGGCGGGCGTATTCGAAGGCATGCTGTTCATGCTGGTTGCGGCCAGGGTAGCCAAACAGCCTTCGGCGGAACGCATCTGGGGTGTGATCGTGCTGGTCGCCGGGCTGGTCAACGGTGCGCTGCTGATCGGCATTTCCTATTTGCCTGAGCGCTGGTCTGCGCAGTGGCTGTTCCTCGCCCTGGCCGCATTGGTGGTGTGTGCCGCACCCACGTTATTGCAGGCTGGCCGCGCCATCGTCCACGATCATGGCGATCAGCAAAAATCTTCAGATACCGGCTTACCGTGGCTGCGCATAGCCGCGGTCTGGCTGTTCACGATATTGATCTATGGGGTCCAGGCCGGCCAGTGGGCGGTCACGGAACTGGCCGGCCAGCATGCCGGGCTGGCGACCTCGACCATCGGCATCCTGTTGTCGGTCTCCTCATTTCTCGGTTTCCTCGGCTGCATCGCTTCCTCATTGCGCGGCAGCCACCGGCATCGCCGCATGATTATCGTTGCGGCGCAGTTGCTGATGGCGGTGTCGGTGATGTGGTTCTTCTCTGCCCGCACCGGTGCAACTTACTTCAGCAGCCAACTGCTGCTCAATGTCGGTTTTTACGCCTTGACCCCGTTCCTGACCGGCCTGCTGTCCGAGATCGATGCCGACGGTTCGCTGGTCTCGCGCACCGTGGTGGTGACGCTGGTCGGCGTGGCGTTCGGCACCACCGTGGCCGGCTGGCTCCTGACTGTGTTGGGCGCGGAGCACTTCGGCATGGTGCTGGGAACCGCCGTACTGTTCGGGATTCCATTGGTGGCGATCGCCTTTGCATCGGGCAAGCAGACCCGGATTGAATGAAATTTCAGATTTTTTGCTTTGACCTGCGAGGAGATATAAAAATGAAAACGCACTCGATCAAACCGAAAGCTTCCGTGCTGATGATAGCCATGGCCTGTTTGCTGGCGCCGCTGGCAGGTGCGCAACAAGCAGCCATGCTGGGTGTCGAGCTGACTCCGGTCGGCGCTGAAAAGGCGGCCAACAAGGACGGCACGATCCCTGCCTGGAGCGGCGGCGACGTCACTCCGCAAGCCGGCTATAAAGCCGGACAGCCACGGCCTGACCCGTATGCCGCAGATAAGGCGCTGCTCTCGATCAATGCCGCCAATGTGGATAAATACGCCGCCAAGCTGTCGCCCGGCCAGGTGCAGCTGATCAAGAGCATCAAGGGCTATCGCATGGATGTCTACCCAACGCATCGTTCCTGCGGCTATCCCGAGGTGGTCTACCAGCGCACAAAGGAAAATGTCGGCTTCGCCAAGATTGCGGCCAACGGCTATGAACTGGCGGAGGCCAAGACCGCCGGTTATCCATTTCCGCTGCCGAGCAACGGCGTCGAGGCCATGTGGAATTTCAAGATGCGCTATCAGGGCGAGGGCCTGACCTGGGCCTATGCGACAGTGGTGCCGCCGAAAGGCGGCAGCACCATCGGCGAACCGCTGATCCAGGAAGACTACATCATGTTCCCGCTGTCGGAACCCAAGAACAACACCATCGCCGGCGCCAAAGGTATCGAGTCGCTGTATCTGAGCCCCTACATTGCGCCGGCCCAGTTCGCCGGCGACGTCACCCTGTCGCACGGCTATATCGGCAAGCCCAACGATATCTGGCTCTACTTCGCCAGCCAGCGCCGGGTGCGCCGCGCCCCGACTTATTCCTACGATGCGCCGATCCTCAACGATGAAAACCTGGAAACCATCGACCAGTACACCATGTACAACGGGCCGCTGGACCGCTATGACTACAAGCTGGTCGGCAAGAAGGAAATGATCGTCCCCTACAACTGGAACAAGGTCAATTCGGTGCAAGCCAAGATCAGCGATGTGGTGCAGCCGACCTTCCTCAACCGAGACCTGACGCGCTATGAAACCCACCGCGTGTGGGAGGTGGAAGCCACTGTCAAGCAGGGGGCGCGCCATACCTTCCCCAAGCGGACCTTTTACCTGGATGAGGATTCCTGGCAAATCCTGGTGCAAGACCTGTACGACGGCCAGGGCAAAGTCCAGCGTGTGATGGAAAGCGGGGTGGTGATGGCGACCGAACTGCCGGCCTGCGTGCAGGAAGGTTATGCCAGCCATGACCTGTCGCTGGGGCGCTACATCGCCGAGCGGATTCCGGCCGGACAAAAACAATCCGACTGGCTGGCCGGCCGTGATGGGCGGGTCAAGGAATCGATGTTCGAGCCTGACGGCTTGCGGCGTTTCGCCACGCGCTGATTGATCAATAAAAAACGCAATGTTATCGGTGTTATTGGCATCCCGGGGAGACAGCAATGAAGAAGATGGCGGGCAAGGGGAAAGTGCGCTTACGCAGTTTCAGGCCAGGCATGGTGGTGGCGCTGGTGTGGGGCAGTTCGACGGTGTTCGGCTATTCGGCCCGGGCCGAGCAGTTCGACCTCGGCAACGGCCTCAGCGGCAGCTTCGATTCTTCGGTGTCCTTTGGCGTCGGCGTACGCACCTCGAGTCCGAACTGCACCTTCATCGGCCAGGACAACGGCGGTTGCGCCAGCTCCGGCCAGGTCGACATCGCCCGCCGTGATCCGCTCAATTTCAACCAGTCCTACGATTTGACCCGGCTGAACCAGGACAACGGCAACCTCAACTATAAAAACGGGCAGGTCTTCTCTGCGGCCCTGCGTGGCGTCCATGACCTGTACCTGAAGGCGCCGGACGGCTGGAGCGGCCTGATGCGCGCGGCCTGGTCCTACGATTTTGCCGCCGACCACACCAGCTATGCCGACCTCGATCCCGATGCCCGCAGCCATGCGGTGCACGACATCCGCCTGCTGGATGCCTACGTCAACAAAGAGTTCGAGATAGACCAGCATCCGGTGCGGGTGAGGATCGGTAACCAGGTCATCAGCTGGGGCGAGGATATTTTCATTCCTGGCGGGATCAATTCCATCAACGCCATCGATGTCCGGCGCGCCCACAGCCCGGGCGTACAACTCAAGGAAATATTCAGGCCGGCGCCGATCCTTTCGCTGAATGCCGAAGTGGCAAAAGGGTTGAGCGTCGAGGGTTATTACCAGACCCGCTGGAACGGCTATGAATTCGATCCGGTCGGCACCTTCTTTTCCACCAGCGACATTGTCGGGCGCGGCTCCAGCGGCGCCTTCCTGCCGACTTCGCTGGTCAATACCGTCACCGGTCCGCTCGGTCTGCCACCGGCGCCGCCGGGGACGGTCGGCGATACCGGCACCCGCATCATCGGCATCAATCCGAGCACCGGCCTGCCGTACAACCGTCAACTGACAGCCGGCGAACTGGCTGATCCCAATCTCAATCCGCTGTATGGTCCGCTAGTGCATAGCGGCAGCGTGATCCCGCGCGGCATCGATCACAATCCCAGGAACAGCGGACAGTTCGGCCTGTCGACGCGCTACACCTTTCCGGACAGCGGCGACGAGTTGGCCCTCTACTATGTGCGTTATCACGACAAGATCCCGTTCGCCAGCATCCGCGTCAACCAAGGCACGACCGCCAATCCATTCGGCTGGCAGGATATCTACCTGGACTACGCCGAAGACCGCAACCTGTTCGGCCTGTCCTACAATACCCGCGCCGGCGACTGGGCGTTCGGCACCGAGCTATCGTTCCGGCCGAAGGAAAGCATTCCCATCGATCCGACCATTGTCGCCAATCCGGCCAATCCGTATTACTGCAACGCCGACCTCAACCCGGCCAACTATCGCCCCACCGGCTACGTCTGCCGCGGCGCAGTCGACCAGAAGAAGTACCAGTTCCACCTGACCGCCCTGAACATCTTCACCCCGGGCGGCAGCTTCGGCGGCTTGCTGCGGGCGTTGGGTGCGACCGAGGGTTCATTCACCTCCGAACTGGCGGCGGCCTACTATCCGGATCTCAGCCTGGATCAGGGCATTCCCTATTCCGTCACGTCGGACTACAGGGTGCCAACCAGGTTGTCCAGCGGCGTGGTGGCGCAGATCGCCGTCAACTATCCGGCGGCATTCGGCGGCCAGGCATCCTACGCGCCGGACCTGTCGTTGTCCTACGGCGTTTCCGGTGTCTCCGCCAGCGCCTTGCCGGGCTTCGTGCAGGGCGCTGGCGCTGTGGTGGTCGGTCTGACGATCGACTTCAAGACCAAGCCGTCGACCAAGATGCGGGTCGACTATACCCACAACTACGGCGGCGGCCAGTCCAACCTGATGCGCGACCGCGATTTCGCCACCTTCAGTTTCACGACCTCGTTCTGATCACGGATTGGATGCAAGCATGAGCGGTTCAAGCCAATATATCCCGCCACCGAGCCGTCTGTCGATGCTGGTGGCGGGACTGGAGTCGGTGCTCTTCAAGCGGCGCTTTGCGGTGTTGCTGACCTTTGCCGTATTCACGATATGCATGGGCGTGCTGGCGCTGGGTTTGCGCATGTCGGCCGGGTTCGAGAAGACCCTGCCGCAGCAGCATGAATACATCAAGACCTTCAACCAGTACCGCGAAGCGCTGTTCGGCGCCAACCGCCTGATCGTGGTGGTGCATGCGCGCCACGGTACGATCTGGAATCCGCAGGTGCTGCGGCAGTTGCTGGGTGCGACCGAGGCGGTGAATTATTTGCAAGGCGTAGATCGCAGCAGCGTCATGTCCTTGTGGACGCCGAACGTGTTCTTTACCGAGATCACGGAGGAGGGTTTCAAGGCGCTGCCGATCACCGGCGGCGACATCATTCCGGAAAAACTGAATCCGCAAGTGATCGCCGACATCCGCGAGCGCGTTGCCGCCGGCGGCTATCTCGGCAACCTGGTGTCGCGCGACCAGACCAGCGCGATGGTGCTGGCCGAGCTGCAAGACAGCGATCCGCAAACCGGCCAGCCGCTTGATTACCGCGTCTTCAACCAGCTGCTGGAAAACAAGGTCCGTAAACAGTTTGAAAATGCCGACGTCGAGATCCAGATCATCGGCTTCGCCAAAGCCATCGGTGATATCGGCGAAGAGGCCAGCAAGGTCATGGTGTTTTTCGGCATCGCCTTGCTGCTGACCGGCCTGTCGGTGTATTGGTATTGCCGTTCGCTGCGCCTGACTCTGTTGCCGCTGGCATGTTCGCTCAGCTCGCTGGTGTGGCAGTTCGGCACCCTGCGGCTGCTTGGTTTCGGCCTCGATCCGCTGGCGATCCTGGTGCCGTTCCTGGTGTTCGCCATCGGTGTGTCGCACGGCGTGCAGCAGATCAATTTCATCGTGCGCGAAATCGCCGACGGCAAGAATACCGAACAGGCGGCGCGGCATAGCTTCACCGGCCTGCTGATCCCGGGCACGCTGGCGTTGGTGACCGCCTTCATCAGTTTCATCACGCTGACCTTGATTCCGATTCCGATGATCCGGGAGTTGGCGATTGCGGCATCGATCGGCGTGGGTTACAAGATCGTCACCAACCTGGTGATGCTGCCGATTGCGGCTTCCTATTTCAGCTTTTCGCGCGACTATGCACAACGCGCCATCGGTCGCCGTGAACAGCACGGCCGTTGGCTAAGCTGGCTGGCGCTGGTGGCGCGGCCGCGCAATGCATGGATCGTGGTGGTGCTTGGCGCGGCCTTGTTCGGCGTCGCCGTCTGGCAAAGCCAGGGCCGCCATGTCGGCAGCCTGCAAGCCGGCGCTGCCGAACTCAGGCCGGAGGCGCGCTTCAACCGCGACGCCGCCGATATCACGGCGCGTTTCGATGTCGGCCTGGATTGGCTGACCGTGGTGTTTGAAGTGGCGCCCACCGGCAAGCTGGATGCCTGCGCGCGACCTGACGCGCAACTGTTCATGGATGACTTTGCGCAGCAGATGAGCGGTGTGCCCGGCGTGCTGTCGGTGCGTTCCGTGGCGGATGTACTGAAGGGCGTCAACGCCGGTCTCAACGAAGGCAACCCGAAGATGAACACCATCACCCGCGATGCGCGCGGCCTCGGCTCGCAGTTCGGCAGCGCCAACAACCAGTTGCATGGCTTTTCTTCATCCGATTGCCGGGCGCAAGGCGTCAACCTGTACCTGAGCGATCACAAGGCGACCACCATCAGGGGCGTGGTCGCCGCGGTCGAGCAATTCCGCCGCGGTAACCAGCTGACCGGCGTCAAGATCCGCCTGGCCAGCGGCAACGCCGGGGTCCAGGCCGCCACCAACGAAGTGCTGGAACGCAGCGAATTGCCGATGATGCTGTACGTGTACGCTGCGATCCTGTTGCTGGTGCTGCTGGCCTATCGCGACTGGCGCGCCATGCTGGCATGCTGCCTGCCGTTGACGGTCGCGACCTGGCTGGGCTACTGGTTCATGAAGGACTTGAACATCGGCCTCACGGTCGCGACCTTGCCGGTGATGGTGCTGGCGACCGGCATCGGCGTCGACTACGCTTTCTATATTTATAACCGTCTGCAGCTGCATCTGGGCGCCGGCGTCGATATCAGCAGCGCGATAGAACATACCTTGCATGAAACTGGCGTGGCGACCGTCTTCACCGCGCTGACGCTATCGATAGGCGTAGCCACCTGGTCATTCTCGCCGCTGCAATTCCAGGCCGACATGGGCAAGCTGCTGACCTTCATGTTCCTGGTCAATATGGTCATGGCGGTGACGCTGCTGCCGGCTTTTGCGGTGGTGCTGGAAAATCTTTTCCCTCGTCGCGCCGGCACGCTGCGCGCGCCATCCTATGCCGCTCATTGAGGACGTCATGCCATCCACACCAACTATCCCGCGTGAAAAGATGACGCCATCGAGCGGCTGGCTAGGCGCAGCCGTTCTGGCGCTGGCGACTTTTAGCATAACCGCGCAAGCGGCAGAATCCGGCGCCTCCGATTGGCCAACCAGCCGCCCCGCACAAATGCGCGCGCAAGCAACCAACGGCCCCTTGCTGGCTGCAACCACCGCTGGCGAGGGAGCCGGCAGCAGGATCATCGCCGTCGGCGACCATGGCGTCATCTTGCTCTCCGACGACGGCAAGACCTATCGCCAGGCTCGCAGTGTACCGACCCGCACCATGCTGACTTCGGTGATCTTCATCGACCGCAACAACGGCTGGGCCGCAGGCCACGACGGTGTGGTCCTGAAAACCGCCGACGGCGGCGAAACCTGGAAGCTCTTGCGCCAGCAATATGGCGAGGAGCAGCCGATCCTGTCGATCTGGTTCGGCGATGCCAGTAACGGCCTGGCGGTGGGTTTGTTCGGCATGGCGCTGAGCACCGGCGACGGCGGTTTGAGCTGGAACCCGGTGAAGCTGAGCGATGGCGATGCCGCCGACCGCCATCTGTACCGGATTCTCGGCACCCCGGCCGGTACCTTGTTGATCATGGCCGAGGCCGGCACCGTGTTCCGCTCGGAAGACGGCGGCAAGCACTGGGAGGAGATCGACACCGGCGAGAAGGGCTCGCTCTGGAGTGCGGTGGCGTTTTCCGACAATGGCGTCAGCGCCGTGGTCGCGGTTGGCATGCGCGGCCACATCATTCGCAGCGCCGACGATGGCAAGAGCTGGCAGCCCATCGTTTCCGGCACCACGCAATCGCTGACCGATATCGCCCGACTCTCGGGACAGGATCTGGCGATTGGCGGCATGGGCGGCACACTATTGTCCAGCAGCGATGGCGGCCGTCATGTCAAGTCTGCGCCTGGCGTCGACGATGCGTCCATCACCGCGCTGCTCAAGGTACCCGGAGCCGGTCCGGCGCGGCTGGCCTTGTTTTCCATGGCGGGCGTGCTGCAGCCGGCAGTCAAACCATAGAAACCGCATCCCTGTATTTACCGATTTTATTACCTGGGACGTAATCGACCGTGCTCCCTGGCGGACGGAGAATGGTGTTGTCGACTTCGACAAAACATTTTTCCTAAACCAGCAATATCTTGATGGAGCACGATCATGACTGAACTCAACCATACCGCCACCATTGCCGACCAGGCCCACACCATCGCCAGCCGCTACATTGCGGCCTGGGGCGAAACCGACGCCGTCCGTCGCCGTGCCCTGATCGCCAGCGTATTCACCCCCGAAGCCGTGTATCTCGACCCGATGGCGCGCAGCGCCGGTCACGACGGCCTGGACGCCATGATCGGCGCGGTGCAGCAACAATTCGCCGGGCTGCGTTTCAAATTGCACGGCAAGCAGGACGGCCATAACGACGTAGTGCGCTTTTCCTGGACGCTAGGGCCCGACGGTGCTGAGCCGGTGGCTTACGGCACCGACGTCGCGGTAGTGGCCGCCGACGGCCGCATCAGCCGCGTTACCGGCTTCCTGGATGCGATGACAACGCCGGCATAGTCGGGCTACACTGCGGATAATTCTTCGGAGGCAGCGTATGGGCGCATCACAAGCAGTGGCGAAAGCGGGTGGCAAAGCGGACCCGGAGCGGGCTTCCCGCAACCGTTACTTCAACGACTTCGGTGCAGCATTACGCTACTGGCGCGACAAACGCGGCTATAGCCAACTGCGGCTGTCGACTGAAAGCCAGATCTCGCAGCGGCACATCAGTTTCCTTGAAAGCGGGCGTTCGCACCCGAGCCGGGAACTGATCCTCAAACTCGGCACGGTGCTCGACATCCCGCTGCGCCAGCGCAATGTGATGCTGCTGGCGGCAGGTTTCGCGCCAGCCTATCAGGAGCGCAAATTGTCCGATCCGGAACTGGCCTCGGTCAAGCAGGCGCTGGATTTCATGCTGGCCCAGCAAGCGCCGTATCCGGCGCTGGTGGTGGACCGGTTGTGGAATCTGGTGATGAGCAACGGCCCGGCCGCCATGATGATCCGCTGGCTGCTGGACATGCCGGACGCGCAGCCGATTCCACGTGAAGGCGTCAACATCCTCAAGCTGATGCTGGACCCGCAAGCGATCCGCAAATACCTGGTCAACTGGCAGGATGTCAGCGCAGACCTGCTGCACTGGATCCAGCGCGAAGCCATGAGCGACGGGCCTGGCAGTGAAGCCACCAGCCTGCTGGAACAGCTGATAGCACTACCCGGCATCAAGGCGGCGACCCAGACGCCCAACCTGGACACGCGCGTGCTGCCGTTCCTGGCGATGACGATCCGCAAGGATGGCGTCGAACTGAACCTGTTCACCTCCATCACCACCATGGGCACGCCGCACGACGTTACCGTGCACGAGTTGCGGATAGAGTCGTTCTTCCCGGCTGACGCCGCTACCGCAGCGTGGTTCAAGAGCCGGGCCTAGCCTCTGGTCGCAAGCGCGAGAAGGCGAATGGATATGGGCTTACAATGAAGATGCTTGTAGGTAACTAAATCCATTCAGACTTTATTAAGAAGGAAACAAAATGCTAAGAAAGATATTGGCTGGTTTTGGCGCGCAGGGCAAATTGCTGGCATGCAGTGCAGTCCTGCTGGCCGGCTGTGCAAGCACAGCGGCGGTAACACCGGTTACCGTGCCGGATAACCTGAAGGTTGCGCCGGACCAGATCATGACGCTGGAGGCCAAGGCGACCGGTGTGCAAATTTACCAATGCGCAGTGGCGAAGGCAGACCCCTCGCAATTCGAGTGGCAATTCGTGGCGCCGCAAGCCGATCTGTTCGACCTGAACGGCCAGAAGATAGGCAAGCACTACGCCGGCCCGACCTGGGAATCGAGCGACGGCAGCAAGGTGGTCGGCGCCGTGCAAGCGAACAGCAAGAGCCCGGATGCGAACGACATTCCGTGGCTGCTGCTGAGCGCCAAATCGACTTCCGGCATCGGCACGTTCGGCCTGACGAAAAGCATTCAGCGCCTGCAGACGCTCGGCGGCACGGCGCCACCCGATGGTTGCGACCAGGCCCACCTCGGCCAGGAGACGCGCGCGCCTTATCAAGCGGTTTATCGTTTTTACGCAGCGAAATCGTAGTAGCTCAGACTTGGCATTGCGTGTCGGACAGACTTGAACCCGAGACGACTCTTGGGTGCTTATTGGTCAAGAACAGTCCTTTGCGCATGTCAGGTATTCGATAGAGCGGCGGTAACTATTCCGGAGCAAAAGCAACGGTATTCTCAGACAATACTTTGAAACCATAATCTCAGGACTTTACGGCGGATATAGGTCGGTGGCTGCCTATCGTGACAGGCAGCAATCGGCCAAAAGCTGTCGTTCGCTGAACTGACCATGCCACTCGCGTTGGTGGCAAAGAGCGGACAAACAATTCAATGACGAAGTTTCATATGTTCTTCAAGAAGGAAGTATCTTGATCCAGACGCAATGCAGACCGCATCCCTATAAAACATGAGTCGCGCTGCAACATCCGGGCGCCCACATCACATTCTTCTTGTCGGTTTTCCTCCTGCACAGATGCTCGACATTAGCGGCCCACTTGATGTATTCACGATCGCCAATGAGCTGAGCGAAGCGGCGGGCTGTCGTGTTCCTTACCATATCAGCCTCGCGGGTCCCACCGTCGGCTCGCTGATGACAACTTCTGGTATCCCTTTGCAGGCCGCATTCAGCCTGTTTGATACGACGCTGAGGCCGGATACCTTGCTAATCTGCGGTGGGCGGGGCGCGCGAATTTCATCGCGCGATGCAAGACTGGTCAGTGCGCTTGCAACGCTCTGCGACCGCGCAAACCGGGTAGGTTCGATTTGTACAGGTGCCTTCCCGTTGGCGGCTACAGGCGCGCTTGACGGCCACCGCGTAACCACGCATTGGGCCCATTTTGACGAATTCTCTAATCAATTTCCTCAAGTTGAAATTGACCGGGATGCATTGTTTCTGAGTGCAGGAAAATGCCACACGTCCGCTGGAATTACTGCCGGCATTGACTTTTGCCTATCGCTCGTCGAGCGGGATCTCGGTCGCGAATTAGCACTGCTGGTGGCTCGGGAATTGGTGGTCTTCATGAAGCGGCCAGGTGGTCAATCCCAGTTCAGCACATTATTAATTCACGATGCCACCGGAGCCGATAAGGCTCCATTTGATGAGCTCGTCAGTTGGATGTCAGAACACCTGAACGATGATCTGTCGGTTGATGTTCTTGCAGCGCGGGTGGCGATGAGCCCACGAAACTTTGCTCGCTGTTTCAATCTGGCGCTAAAAATAGCACCAGGCAGATATGTGCAAATGCTGCGGATCGAGGCCGCACGCCGCTTGCTGACGGAAAGTACCTTGTCCGTCAAACAGATCGCAGACCGTTGTGGGTTCCAATCGGTCGAGACTATGCGCATTGCCTTTCAGCGAAGTCTGAATACCTCGCCGTCGGACTTTCGCGACCGATTCCAGAGTGTTGAATACTCGGCACCGTAATTTCTACCTTTGGCAGGATTCTTGGTATGGTTGTCATTGTGGCCCGATAAGTGCACACCTACACTTGTGGCACTTTTTTCGGGAACTACATGAAACCAATTTTGACTCCTATCGTCCTAATTATTTTTAAAATTATCTTTAAACCTGCGTTATCGCAGCTGACGCTCCTGTCGGTGCTGGTGATGTCCTGCCTTGCTCCAGCGGCAGCCCGGGCCCAAGCGGACAGTAAGTTTCCGGAGCAGGCGGAAGCGCTGATGAAGGAATATGTTCAGAGCGAGCTGTTTACTGGCACGGTGCTGGTCGCGCGCAATGGCAAATCGATTTTCCGCCAGGCCTACGGCGCGGCCAACCGCGAATGGGTGATCCCGAATACCGTCAAGACCAGGTATCGCATTGGATCCATTACCAAGCAATTTACTGCCGCCGCGATTTTGCAGTTGGCCGATGAGAACAAGCTTGGCCTGGATGATCCGATCAGCCAGTATTTGCCAGGCCTGCCGACCAGTTGGGGACCGGCGACCATCCACCAGTTGCTGTCGCACACTTCGGGCATTCCGAGCTATACGTCGCCGGACGATTCCGACGCCAAGCTGATGCCCGTAAAGCATACCCCGCAGGAGCTTATAGACTTGCTCAAGGACGTGCCGCTGAATTATGAGCATGGTACGAAATTCATGTACAACAACATGGGTTACGTCCTGTTGGGCCGTATCATCGAGACCGTGAGCGGCATGAGCTACCCGGACTATCTTGCACAAAAACTGCTGAAGCCACTTAAACTGCGCAATTCGGGCTATGACGACGGGCGCATAGTGGTGGGCCAGCTGGCCCAGGATTACACGGATGGTCCGGACCAGGTGGTGAAGGGCAGGCTAGTCAACATGAGCAACGCGTATGCGGCGGGCGCTATGTATTCCACAGTGGATGATCTTTTCGCCTGGCAGCAGATGTTGATCAAGGGGAATATGCTTAGCCCGGCCGCACTGAAGGCGATGTTCACCGACGGCGGCTATCATTATGGCCTGGGCTGGTTCATCCATCAAAACCACTCGCGTAAGTTGTATGAGCACGGTGGCAACATCGGCGCGTACAGCTCTATGCTGGCTTATTATCCGGACGATAAGGTCACCATCATTGTCTTGAGCAATTATGGTGACGAGGTTGTCGGAAAGATCACTGACGCACTGGCGCGCCTGTCGCTGGGCGTGGCCCCGGCGCACCGCCAGGTCAAGGTCGATCCCCGTCTTTATTCGCGCTTCGAAGGGCAATATGAGCTGGGATCGGCGACCTTTGTTATCAGATCGAAAGGTGACCGTCTGTTTGCCCAACTGACAGGGCAGCGGCAATTGGAGATATTTCCTGAAAGCGAATACCGCTACTTCTACAAGGCCGTCGATGTCGTGCTGACCTTCGATAAAGACGCTGCTGGGAAAATTGCCGCCGTTACGGTGGACCAGGAAGGTAGCAAAACTAGGGCCAAGCGCGTCGATTAATACTGTCAGGCAACACACATCAACCCAGCGGATTGGAGTGAGAATGAAGCAGTTCATTACTGAAGGCGAGAACTTGCCGGCATGGGCGGCACCGATCAGCCATGCGGTGGTTGTCGACAACACCTGCTATCTGAGCGGGCAACTGGCCATTGGCCGCGATGGGAACTATGTTCCGGGGACCGCCCAGGAGGAGGCGCGGCACGCATTCCAGAATGTTGCGCATGTCTTGGAAGCGTCAGGTTTCACGTTGCAGGACATGGTGTTCGTTGATATTGCCTTCATCGACCTGGCGGACCTGCCACAGGTTAATGCGCTGTTTGCAGAACTGTTCCCCGCAGGGTGCCGTCCGGCCCGCACCATCTACCAAGCAGGGCGATTGCCTTACGACGCTCTCATCAAGGTTGGGGGGACAGCGGTGCGCACTGCCCGGCCGCAGGCTTGAGAGTTAATACTGTGTGCCGGCATGGGGCTGGCGAGCAGTACAGCGTTATTTCCAAGCAGGCAAATCGTCACGCCCCAGTGCCACCGCCAGCGGTAGCTGCGCACCGAAATCCAGCCGTCCGCAGGCCGAGTCGAGGCCGGTCGGTTGCGGTCTTAACAAATGTCCGGAATGGGCCGGCTTCGGCCTCATGTGAGAATCGGTGAGTTTTGCAGATGGGCAAGCTGCTATCCTGAGCGTCATCGGCCGCCTTCGGCCA
>NZ_JBDTCG010000003.1:0-29151 GCF_039923675.1 Collimonas sp. | reverse complement strand
GCAAGAAGTGGACGATGCCGATACGGGACTGGAAAGCGGCGCTGAATCGCTTCGCCATCCAGTTTGAAGACCGGGTGCCGCAGGCTTAAACGAAAACCCGTTTACACAGAATCCAGTACACCCCCGTGCAGAGACTCACCAATTTGGCTGTCCATCGATAAAATCGTGTAGCCCATTTCATCTGATTAATAATAATCAATCACATTTAGGGTCCATTCTGTTCGACCACTTTTCTGATGTTTGTGGAAGAGGCAATGCCATATCAAAAATTGTGAAAAAGATAAAAATGCGGACATCACATAGCGAAACGCTTGACATAGATCGGATTCCGCAGGATTCAATGCACACTGCGATGGCTTGATTTTCTATAGGAATTCTCCGCTCTGTCTGGCCCCAAAGGAACGCCGAGCTTTCGGGTTATTGCTTCAGGCTTGGCCAAAAACGGTATCAAAAGACGAATTCGCCCAACATGTCTGGGCCGGGCGCATATCGGATGAAAGCCTTGCGCGTTGTATCGCACAACTGCGGCGTTCGCTTTCAAAGTTTGGTTCGATACAGATTGATTCGCATTATGGGCGCGGCTACTGCCTGACGATATTGCCGGACAAAACGCGTTTGTCCACGGCGATGCCAGCGGCTATCCATTCACGCATGCTTGACGCCGCAAAGATCCAGCCGGCGTTTGCGGAGGCATGCATCCATGCTCAGCAATTACTCACGCGTCGTTCCCGGAAGCCCTCGAACAAGCCGAGCTGATACTCAAGAATGTGATTTCCAAGGCGCCTGAGTACATGGCTGCAAAATTGGCGCTGGCCCAATGCATGGCTGACAAAATCAGCTGTGGCCTGGAAGTGAGGGCGTCGCTTATCGAGGATGGCCTGTAATTGCTGGAATCGGTCCAGCGTACCGCTCCGCATACGCCTGGCCTGCAATCGCAGGTGGCGCATCTGCTCGACTGCAAATGGCACTTCGATACGGCTCGGCGCAAACATCAGCAAGCGCTGCGTGCCTCGCCCGATGATGTGCTAACGTATTTTCATTATGGTTTGCATCTGCTGGCAACCGATGCTCCTCATGAGGCGGTCGCCGCCTTTGCTTCCGCGCGCGAACTGAATCCGTTTTCGCCGAATCTGTCCGTGATGCTGGCGCGTGCTGCTTCGCTTGCAAGCGGAGATCCGGCGACACAATCGCACAAGCCCGCGCAACTTACACCTCCCATCCAGGCAGTCCACAAGCCTATCTGCATTTGCTGAGTACGTTGGCGGTGATTGATCCGCAGCCTGAAGTCGTCCATGCCGCCCGTCAATTGACAATCACCCGTTCGTCATGGGCATTGGAAATTATTGCTGCCTTATCGATGGAAAGCACCAGTGTCCGTGTGGTCCACGCAGCCGCCTTGATCGCCCTCGATCTGATGCAAGATGGGATGGAGATAGTGAAGCAGGCTGCCGCTCTCGGATCAGGCCCACTGCCTACTTTATTGAATGCGCCGGAGTATATGGCGCTCCGGCAGCATCCCGATTTCTAACCGTGCATGCACAGGCATTTGCCCATCGTCCGGCGAAACCGCATTGACCTGACCAGGCATTCCCGGCTTGACGATTTCTTCTTGCGGTTAGCACCCTCATCGTCATCCAGATGGCGCCTGCCACTGGCACTCTTTAATCCCTCCCGCGTTACTGTTCCTTACATCACTTTTGTCGGTGGGCGTGCCTCGGTCTGCTGAATTGCGAGCGCAATGCGTGATCTGCGATGTTCAGTTTCCAATCTCTTCCGGTATTAACACAACAAATGCTTACGCCTTCCTGATGGATTGGTTAAGCATTGTTTATTGATGTCAAATTAATGAAATTCTCACCTACATTGACAATCATCTGGCGCGTCGCTAGTGACTTGATAAGTGCTTCACCCACAGAAAAATCGTGAGCAGCCGAATGGTATGGCACGTTTTCATTCGTCTTTGGGGAGCTGGCGCAGCACTTCCACATCTGCTTCGACATGGCTGAAACGAAACTGAATCCAAGCAGATTCGTCATTACCGGCAAGTCTCACTGGAAGCTTTACATATCTGCATTTTCGGGTACTGCACTCTGACCGATCGACTCAAGCCGTTTCGCTTGATTTTTTTAAGCAAGGTACACAAAATGAATAAAATTTTCCGGATTATTTGGAGCAAGGCCGCAGGTCAATGGTATGTGGTAGGCGAGTTGGCCAAGTCCCGAGGGAAAAGCCGTTCCGCAAGATCGTCGACGGCAGCGACATCTGGCGAATTTTTGGAACCGGTTTTTCTATTGAAGAGTTTGGCGCTGGCGCTGATATTGGCGCTGCCATTATCTGGATACGCCGGCACTATTGTTAATACTGCCGGCTCGGCGTGTGGCGCTAGTTACACCGGTGCGGACGGCACGGTTATTACCTCTACGCAGACGGATGGGAGTGGTTTCTATTCGACAGTTGCC
Organism: Collimonas sp.; assembly: GCF_039923675.1. Lineage (GTDB taxonomy): Bacteria > Pseudomonadota > Gammaproteobacteria > Burkholderiales > Burkholderiaceae_D > Collimonas. The sequence continues at coordinate 26,692 of NZ_JBDTCG010000003.1, read as the reverse complement.
GGTTGCGGTGCGAACGGAAGCAATTTACTTGCTGTGACATTGTTCGGCGCCGGATCCCAAGTCACGGGGAACTATGGCGCGGCATTTGGATTCATGAGTCAGGCTGTACTGCAGGCCACCGCCGTCGGCCCGCAGGCCAATGCTTCCGGCACCAGCAGCGTGGCGGTTGGCTTGTTGAGCCAGGCGACAGCGCTTAATGCCGTGGCAATTGGCACCGGCGGCGGCACGACCACCGCGAATTCAACCCAGGCTACGCAGGCCGGTGCGGTTGCGATTGGCGGCAATAGCGTCAAGGGAGCGCAGGCAACGGGTGCTGGCGGCATTGCTGTCGGTGGGCAAGCTGCAGCATCTGCAAGTGGCGCCATCGCTATCGGCTCCGCCTATGGCAGTGCAGCCGCGACCACCGCCAGCGGACAGAATTCTGTAGCGATAGGTATCGCTAGCGTGGCAACCGGCTCGCATGCAACCACGCTAGGCAGTGACACCAATGCGCTTGCCGACAATGGCACGGCCTTGGGAAGTGCTGCGATCTCCGGAGCGAAGACGGCCGCCAGTGGTTCGTTGATAGATAACTGGAGAACGGGTGGGACGGGCAGGACTGTAGGTTTTAATCTCGGGAATACGGCGGTTGGCCAGGCAGCTAACGCCAACTCAACGGGTACGGCAATTGGCGCTAGCTCATCGGCGACGGGCGACGGTTCCTTCGCTGGCGGTCCGGCGGCAAGCGCCACGGGCCGCATCGGCGTTGCATTGGGTGGAGGCGCCTTGAGTTCCGGTGATTCGGCTATTTCTATAGGCAATACCTCGACGGCGGGCGGTGCACAAGCGGTGGCGATCGGCGCCGGAGCGGAAGCATTGGCAAACGGGGGTACTGCACTTGGCAAGGCCGCGTTTGCCAATGCTGTAAATGCTACGGCCGCTGGTAATTTCTCCAATGCGGGGGGCGCATCTTCCCTGGCTTTAGGGGACACCAGCAATGCTTATGGCAATAATTCGATAGCAGAAGGTTTGAATGCGGTGGCCGGCGTCAGCGGCGCAGCGACTACCGCCAACGATGTCGCCTTAGGTAGCGGTGCCAAGGCGACCGGTGGCAATTCCATCGCCGCAGGCTCGAACAGTAATTCCACCGGACCGAACAGTACGGCTCTGGGGTTCAATTCGAACGCTAGCGCCGGCACAGCTACAGCACTAGGTTATTCCTCTGTTGCTTCAAATACCGATGCGACCGCAGTGGGTAACGGCGCCACAGCCAGCGGCACGCAGGACACCGCTATCGGCGTTACCGCCAAGGCTGGCGGCGGCTCCAGCACGGCGCTGGGTAATGCGGCCAAGGCTACGGGCGGCAATTCACTGGCGCTTGGTGTCGGCACCCAGGCTGTCAACTTCGGTGCTGTAGCATTCGGTAATCAGTCGCAAGCGACAGGTTTTGCTTCCCTCGCCGGTGGCGAACTGGCTTTGGCTACGGCAGATAATACTATCGCAATGGGTAACGCAGCGGCGGCGAGCTCCGGTGGTGCGATTGCTATCGGCCAGAACGCAGTGGCAAAGGGCGGCCAGTCAGTGTCGGTCGGTGTTGGCAATACGGCGAGCGGCAATGGCGCAGTGGCGATCGGCGACCCGAACACAGCGACCGGTACGGGCGCTGTTGCGCTGGGTAATACCAATACGGCCAATGGCCAGGGCGCGATAGCCTTGGGCAATACCAACACAGCTACCGGCCAAGGTTCGACAGCGCTGGGCAATGCCAGCAATGCTGCGGCAGCTGGTGCGGTGGCGTTGGGCGATACTGCGGTCGCCAGCCGTACGAACGATGTGGCGTTGGGCTCGGGTTCGACCACGGCGGCGCCGCATACCGGTGCTACCGCGCAGTTTGGCGGGACGGCTGCTGGCGTCGAAGCGGCAGCTTCGGCCAATGGCGTAGTGTCGGTTGGCGCGGCAGGCACCGAGCGTCAGATCCAGAACGTGGCGGCTGGCGTCATTTCGGCCACCAGTACAGATGCAATCAACGGTTCACAATTGAACTCTGTGGTAACCGGAGTAAATAATCTCGGAACAACGACTGCCGGCACCTTGGGTGGCGGCGCAACATATTCTCCTGCGACCGGCAACATTACAGGTTTTAGCCAACCGATCAATACAGTCAGCAACACAGGTGCGGTAACTGGACCTACGGCCCAGACGACGGTGGCCGGCGCACTCACTGCGCTGAACGCCAATGTCGACAATACCACCAACATCGCTGTCAAATACGACGCGGCGGGTGGCAATACCATCACCTTGGGGGCAACCGGCGGTACGGGAGCGACGGGGACAGTGAAGATCACCAACTTGACGCCGGCGATACTGAGCGCAGTCAGTACCGATGCCGTGAACGGGTCGCAGCTGTTCGCCACGAATACCAATGTGACAAACCTGGGTAATTCCCTCAACAACATCAATAACGGCGCTGGCATCAAGTATTTTCATACCAACTCGGTGCTTGCCGACAGCGCCCCTACCGGCACCGATGCGATTGCAGTCGGCCCTGTGGCCAATGCTTACGGCGATGATTCGATTGCCCAAGGCTTGAATGCGGTGGCTGGCGTCAACGGTACGCCTGCCACTGCCAACGATATCGCACTGGGTAATGGCGCTAAGGCGACCGGTGGAAATTCGATTGCACAGGGTGCAGGCGCCACCGCCAATTCGGCTGGCGCAATCGCGATTGGACAGACGGCGACGGCAACCGGCGGCTCAGCGGTATCGATTGGCGTTGGCAATACCGCCAGCGGCAATGGTGCGGTAGCGATCGGCGATCCTAATGTTGTCACCGGTACCGGTGCGGTGGGTGTCGGGGCCAACAATACGGTCAACGGCAAGGGAGCGGTAGGTGTGGGGAATGCGAACACCGCCACGGGGCAGGGTTCGGTTGCCATGGGCAACAGCTCGCTTGCTGCGACAGCTGGGGCGCTTGCCCTTGGCGATACGGCAAAGGCGAACAACGCCAATGACATCGCGCTGGGTTCGGGATCGAGTACGGCGGCGGCAGTCGCAACCGCGAGCGCGGTGATCAACGGCGTTACTTTTAATTTTGCGGGGACGGCGCCGGCATCGACTGTAAGCGTTGGTAGTGTTGGCAATGAACGCACGATTACCAATGTCGCTGCAGGTCGCCTATCGTCCACCAGCACCGATGCGATCAACGGTAGTCAGCTGTTTGCCACCAACACTGAGCTGACCAGCGTGGGCACCGCAGTCACTAACATCATCAACGGTGGAGGCATCAAATACTTCCACGCCAACTCTGTACTGGCGGACAGTGCAGCGACAGGTGCAAACTCGACGGCGATTGGTCCTCTTGCGGTTGCGACCGGGGCCGACAGCATCGCCGAAGGCCATTCGGCCGCGGCGAATGTCGCGGGGGATGTGGCGATCGGCCTGAACGCTACGGCGACAGGGGTCTCCGGCGTTGGCTCGGCCGTATCGATAGGCAATGGCAACACGGCAAATGGTGCAGGCGCGGTGGTGATGGGCTTCAACAGCACGGCCACCAACATCTATGCCACTGCGATAGGTTTCAACGCCAATGCAAGCGGACGCAATTCCATTGCGTTTGGCGCCAATGCTTCCGCCAGTGGAGCGTTGAGTTCAAATGGCCTTCCAGCGAATGGCTTTGCAGTGGCGATCGGTCCTGGCGCCAATGCGGCTGGCAGCTCATCAACCGCTATTGGCGGCAACGCGACTTCTTCAGGCACCAAAGACCTTGCCATTGGCGATACGGCCAACGCGAGCGCGACCCGGTCCGTTGCTCTGGGCCCCAATGCCAGTGCGACAGCCAACGGAGCTGTGGCAATTGGGTCGGTATCAGTGGCCAGCCAATCAAATGCAATTGCATTGGGTATCGGTGCGACGGCAGGCGCGGGTGCGGGCGATGTGGCGCTGGGCTCGGGCTCGGTCACGGCGACAGCGGTAGGAACGCCGAATGCGGTTATCAACGACACGACCTACAATTTTGCAGGTACGGCGCCGGCATCGACTGTGAGCGTAGGCAGTGTCGGGAACGAGCGCACGATCACCAATGTGGCGGCAGGCCGCCTCAGCGCCACCAGCACCGATGCTGTGAACGGCTCGCAACTGAATGCGACCAACGCCGAGGTCAGCAGCATCGGCAGCACGCTCACCAACATCAACAATGGTGGCGGCATCAAGTACTTCCACGCCAATTCGACGCTGGCCGACAGCACGGCAACCGGTACCGATAGCGTTGCGGTGGGGCCGACAGCCCATGCTGTCGGCGCCGGTGCGATGGCACTAGGTAGCGGTTCCGTCGCCAACAATGCAGGTGACATCGCACTGGGCGCCGGTTCCAGTACTGCCGCGGCGGCAGGAACGCCGAGCGCGGTAATCAATGGCACGACCTACAATTTCGCGGGAACCGCGCCAACATCGACACTCAGTGTCGGCAGTGTCGGCAACGAACGGACGATTACCAATGTGGCGGCGGGCAGTCTCAGCGCTACCAGTACCGATGCAGTGAATGGTTCGCAATTGAACGCCACCAATACCGCGGTGACGGGGCTTGGAAATACCGTCAACAACATCAACAATGGCGGCGGCATCAAATATTTCCATGCCAATTCGACGCTGGCTGACAGTAATGCGGCAGGCACGGACAGCATCGCGGTGGGTCCTGCGGCCAATGCCTATGGCAATGATTCGATTGCCCAGGGCCTGAACGCGGTGGCCGGCGTCAATGGCACGCCGGCTACGGCCAACGATATTGCGCTGGGTAATGGTGCGCAGGCGACAGGCGGCAATTCAATCGCCCAGGGAACTGGCGCCATCGCCAATTCGGCCGGCGCCATCGCCATCGGACAGAGCGCGACGGCAACCGGCGGCAAGGCGGTTTCCATCGGTGTGGGTAATACGGCCAGCGGCGACGGTGCGGTGGCGATCGGCGATCCGAACACTGCCACGGGTACAGGTGCAGTAGCGATGGGGGCGAACAACAGTGCGACCGGCCAAGGTGCGATCGCGTTGGGTAACGTCAGCAGCGCGATCGGCCAGGGCGCAGTCGCCTTGGGCAATAATTCGGCGGCAAAAGCCGCTGGCGCCTTGGCTTTCGGCGATACGGCGACGGCTAACAACGCCGGTGACGTGGCGCTCGGGTCTGGCTCCAGCACGGCAGCAGCGGTAGGGACGCCGAGTGCGGTCATCAACGGCACCACCTACAATTTTGCAGGCGCCACACCGACTTCGACGGTCAGCGTAGGCAGCGTGGGCAATGAGCGGACCATCACCAATGTCGCGGCCGGCCGCCTCAGCACGACGAGTACCGATGCTGTGAATGGTTCGCAGCTGAACGCGACCAACACGGAAGTCACCGCGCTTGGCAACACCGTCAGTAACATCAACAACGGTGGCGGCATCAAGTACTTCCACGCCAACTCCACCGATCCCGACAGTATTGCTGTTGGCGCCAACAGCGTGGCGATCGGCCCCAATGCAGTCGCCAGCATCGGCAACTCGGTAGCGCTCGGCGCCAACGCGACGACAGCTGCGGCGGTTGCCGTGAGTTCGGTGACGGTGGGCATTACAACCTTCGGCACCTTCGCCGGCAGCGCCCCTGTCAGCGTGGTGAGCGTGGGTTCCGCAGGCGCCGAACGGCAGATCACGAATGTGGGCGCCGGCCGCATCTCTGCAACCAGCACCGACGCCGTCAATGGCAGCCAGTTGTATTCAGTGGCCAGCGAGCTGAACACGGCAATCACCAACATATCGGCCTTGTCGACGGGGCTGAGCACCACGAATAATAATCTGGGTAATCTGACGAACACCATCAAAAACACCGGTAGTCAAGCTCCCGTGGCTTCCAGTGAAGGCACTGCGTTTGCCGGCAGCGTGGGTGCGGCCGGCAGCAACTCGCTTGCGATAGGCACCAATGCCGTGGCTACCGGAAAGAACTCGACAGCAACCGGTCAAGGCGCTGTGGCGAACGCTGCAGGCGCAACAGCAACCGGTGCAGGCGCTTCTGCGACAGCCGCCAACGCTACCGCAGTGGGGGCGGGCGCGCAGGTAACGGCGAACAATTCGGTAGCGCTGGGCGCCAATTCGGTAGCGAATCAAGCCAATACCGTTTCGGTCGGTTCCGTCGGCAATGAACGCACGGTCACGAATGTCGCAGCGGGGGTCAATACAACTGATGCGGTCAATGTGGGGCAGCTGACCTCAAGCGCCAGCGGCGCGGTGGCGCAAGCTAATCAGTACACCAATCAGCAAATTAATCAACTGCAGAACCAAATCGATCATAACAGCCGAACTGCTGCAGGTGGCATTGCGGCGGCAATGGCTGCGGGAGGTTTGCCGCAGCCGACCGGGCCTGGAAAGAGCATGGTGGCGGTTGCCGGCAGTCGCTGGCAAGGGCAGACCGGGCTTGCTTTGGGACTGTCTACGGTCTCTGAAAATAATAAATGGGTATACAAGGCAGCGGTCACCAGCAGCAGTGCAGGGCAGACGGGTGGCGTGGTATCTGCCGGCTATCAGTGGTAGCTGGCGGTGATAGCGGATTGCTCGCACAGCGGGATGGCACAAGCCATCCTGCCGCCAACAAAGAGTCATTAAAGGAAATGAAATGAACCATAAACTGATAGGCCTGCTCGGTGGAATATGCTTGACGTTTGCAAGCTTGCATGCGCTTGCTGCGGATGACGATGCGGTGAAATTCCCGGACCGAGACAGCGCCTCCCTGAAAGAAGGCACATTCGTCAATATCGATAATCTGCGCCAGGTTGGGCCCGGGCTCAGCAAGAGCCAGATGTATGCCTTGCTGCAGGAGCCGCATTTCAGCGAGGGTGTATTCGGTGTCCGAAAATGGAATTACATTTTCAATTTCCATACCGGCAAAGGCAATGAATTCGTCAGCTGCCAGTATCAGGTGCAATTCGACGAACACAAGCTGGTAAAGGCAACTTACTGGAAAGACCCGGTATGCGCTGATTTTCTGAAAAAGCCAGCTGCGCCTGAAATACTGGTTAAGCCGGACGTCGTCGCAAGAGGCCCGGAAAAATTCGCTTTGTCCGTGGATACTCTGTTCCCGTTCGCAAAATCCAGCCTGGACAGCATCTTGCCGGCCGGCCGCACCGCGCTGGGTGATCTGGCAGCCAGGATCAAATCCGGCTATGTGAGTCTAAGCGCGATCATGGTGACTGGCTATGCCGATCGCATCGGCTCGCCCGAATCGAACCAGACGCTTTCGCTGGCGCGCGCCGCCACCGTGCGCGACTATCTGGTAGGGCGGGGCATCGATCCGGGTGTATTCAGTATCCAAGGCATGGGAGCGAGCCAGCCAGTCACCCAATGTCCGGCGGGGAAAACGGCAGCGATCATCAATTGCCTGCAACCCGACCGCCGCGTGACGATAGACGTCTCTGGCGAAAAGCGTTAAGCGGGAGAGCGGAGTCTGTTTGCATGACCTTGATAGTCTCGATTTTGTCGAAGACATACGGCCCGTCCCGATGTCTGAGCAGATGATCTGCGCATCATGTGTGCCATGTGTCTCTGCTGGAGGCCTTGGGTGGAGATGAGGCAGCAATCGGATCGGGTTGGAAAGATATGAAAATTGCCGTCCTCGATGATGACATCAGTCAAACCGGTTTGATCTGCAAGGTGCTTTCAGCTTGCGGTCACGTTTGCCATGCATTTCAATCTGGGAAGGAGTTGGTGAGGAGGGTGAGCCGGGAGCACTACGATATGCTGATTCTTGACTGGAAAGTTCCGGACTTGAGCGGCATCGACGTCTTGCATTGGGTCAGAGAAAAGCACTCGCACACCATTCCGGTCATGTTCATTACTTCTCGATCCAACGAAGAGGACATTGTCGAAGCGCTGACCGCCGGCGCCGACAGTTACCTGATCAAGCCGATCACGCCCGGAGAGCTGGTGACGCGGGTAGAGGCTTTGGCGCGGCGCATGTATCCGGTCGAAATCGAAGGAGAGCAAGTGCTGTTCAAAGGATATCTGTTTGATCCGCGAACGCAGGTGCTGACTTGCGACGCCAAGGTAATCGAAACGACGCCGAAGGAATTTCAACTGGCCCTGCTGTTCTTTCGCCATATTGACCTGCCTCTTTCGCGCGAACAGATACTCGAAGCCGTCTGGTCGCGTGACATAACTATTCCTTCCCGTACCATGGATACGCACATATCGCGCGTGCGAAGCAAGTTGCAGCTCATACCTAAAAACGGCTACAGACTGGCACCGTTGTACAGGTATGGCTACAGGTTGGCGCAAGTCTGTACATAAGTGTCTTTTGTAGAAAACGACTGCATGTCCTGATCTTGTGGGTTGACGGTGCAGGTGCCGTCGCCTGCCGATGAGGCGGACAAAGCTGCATATGTGGCCGCCGCCGGCATAAGCCGGAATACACTGGCATGCACAGCGGCATATTGCGAATGCCGCTTCAGCTCCGCGTTTTCCAATGCATTCATTAACAGCGGCAATGGGCCGCAGCCGCTGTAGGTGGCTTCCTTGATTAGCGCCATGGCTTGATCGATACGCCCCATGGCGATCAAGGCCGGGGCATGCATCGCGCGCATGTTAGCGGTTTTTGTCGATTGCGCTGCAATGATATCCAGTGCCCCGGCCTGGTCATTGCAACGCGCGAGTATGTAAGATATTTTTCCTCCCCAGAACACTCCCGAAGCATTGCTCAGCGTTATCTGGCGGGCAGCGTGTGCAAATTCGGGTTGCGGATCGTTGGTGGCTAGCGCATGGAGCAAGTATACGTAGGCTTGCTGGCTCTCCGGATAGATGCGGCAGGTGTTGCGGGCCTGTATGACAATATCGGCCGGATCGACGCCGCAGAGAGCCATTGCGCGCATGAGCATGAGTGATAAGTTCGGTGAAAACGGATTCAGCTCGACTGCGCAGCGAAACGCGGTGACAGCCTCGGCGGGCGCATTGGTCGCCAGCAAATGCAAGCCGTGATGAAAATAGGCAACGGCGTCTTCCGGCGTCAGGCGCAACGCCTGTTCATGCATGATCCTGGCTTCACCGAAACGCCATTTGCAATCAAGCAGATGGCCCATTTGCGATTGCAGTCCTGGCGTCTCAGGTGCAGCATCTGCAACCAACGCCAGGAGCTGCCACGCGTCTTCGACCAGCGCGGGATTTACCTCCAGCCCGCAACTGATTTTACCGGCAATGCATTGCGCCAATACCAATTTAGCGTTCATATAGCCGGGGGCATGGGAGATGACTTCCCTGATGGTTGATTCCGCCTGGTCGAACCCCGCCGCTGATTGGTTTTCGAGCAACTGCTGTGCGTAGGCGCAAGCCCTCGTCAGCGCTGGATGAATTGTTGCCGTATCTGGTTGGCGAATCGCAGGAAGAGCTTGTGTTGGCGCCGGCTGGTCCACTTTATCCGACAAAACTGTCAGGCGATAGCCTAGTCCATATAAAGAGTCGATCTGCATAACGCCAAGATGCGAAAGCGCGTGGCGTAGTTGCGTCATGCAGCGTGCAAGACTTTCATCAGACATGCGTCCCGCCCATAGGCACTGGTTGAAATCGCTTTTTGACACGAATGTCGGCCAGGCTTGAAGCAACAGCTTGAGCGCGCCTCTTTCCTTTGGCGGCAGGTACAGCGGGGAGTCTTGATAAAAGATGAAGCCGTCACGAGCGACTTTGAAGCCTGCATATGCGGGATCAATGTCAGGTATTTCGCGGGATGAGGTATGCATTTTCTCTTTATGATGTGGATGGCTCTTCAACAGAGTTGGTTCATTCAGCAAAGATAAAACCAAAAAATTCATATCATCAGCGACGGAGAATCGATTCAACATTCGCTACGCAAGGTAGTCTGCTGCGTGAACAAATTTCGCCTTCTTGGTCTCGCAGCAAAGAACATGCCAGCGGAATACGTCTGTCCGAAGACGGTGAGGTTTGTATTTCGGCCTTGGAATCGCCATGAAAGACCGGTGCACAATCGGGATGAAGACGGAAAAGCTTCAATAATCGTTGGCGCCGTTACGTTACACGTAACGTAACGGCGCGGTAACGACCGCCTAACGACCGTAACAAACCTGGATCGGATCGCAGGGAAAATTCGTCACCGTCTCAGGCCGTCCATTTGCACTTTTTTCTGGCAAATACAGGTTGCCCTTTCCTCTGTCAGCGCGGCGGTTTTCAGATGCCGGTCGCAATCGTGACAAATTGGTCACAGAACCTTCATACGCCTGAAATATTTGAACGCGATACTTCGTCCATTCAAAAATTTCGCCAGTGCCAATTGCATGATCGAGATCGAAAAAACTGCCGAAGACCGATTGCATTTCCCCATCCGCTCGCATCGTCCGGCAGTAGAAGCGAGCACCGCGTGCCGCCGTAAATTCCCGTCCCAGAGATGCCCACCCCAGGAAAGAACAGGACAACCATGACCATCAAGAACCGCCGCCATTTCTTGCGCACCGCCGGCGCCACCATTGCCGCCACCGCCTATTCCGTCAGCGCCAATGCGGCCTTCCCGGAAGCGATCCGCAAGGCGCTAGCGATCCCTGCCAACAACAAGACCGGCACGATCCGCGACGTCGAGCATGTAGTCATCCTGATGCAGGAAAACCGTTCTTTCGACCACTACTTCGGCACCTTGCATGGCGTGCGCGGCTTCGCCGACCGTTTCCCGATTCCGCTGGCCGGCAATCGCAACGTGATGCAGCAGACCTACACCAACAGCAGCAAGCAATCGCGTGTGGTCCTGCCTTACCATCTGGACAGCAAGCTCGGCAACGCCCAGCGCGTCAACGGCACGCCGCATAATTATGACAATGCGCAGGAAGCCTGGGATCTGGGCCGGATGAACAGTTGGCCGACCTACAAGCAAACACAGTCGATGGGTTACTACACCTCGGCCGAACTGGATTTCCAGTTTGCGCTGGCGAATGCTTTCACGGTATGCGACGCCTACCATTGCTCGTTCCACGGCGGCACCAACACCAATCGCCTGTTCCATTGGGCGGGCACCAATAATCCGGCCGGCGACAAGGGCGGCCCGGTTATCGATAACAGCCAGGATCACCTGGAGCCTTCTACCGATGCCACCAGCTACAGCTGGAAAACCTATCCCGAGCGGCTGCAAAAGCAGGGCGTGTCGTGGAAGGTTTACCAGAACATGCCGGACAATTTCACCGACAATCCGCTGGCCGGTTTTGTCGCCTACCGGCAATCGAATGAACTGCGTGGCAACGTCGCCGGCGGCGACAACGCCGGTGCGCCTTTCCCGGCCTGGCAGGCGAGCGATGACGCTGCCAACCCGCTGTTCAAGGGTGTCGGCAACACCATGCCGGACGGCGGCTTCCTGGCGTCGCTGAAAGAAGACATCGGCGCCGGCACCTTGCCGCAAATATCCTGGATCGTGGCGCCTGCCACCTATAGCGAACACCCTGGTCCGTCCAGCCCGGTGCAGGGTGCTTGGTATATACAGGAAGTGCTCAATGCGCTGACCGCCAATCCTGCGGTGTGGAGCAAAACTGTCCTGCTGATCAACTTCGACGAGAACGATGGTTTCTTCGATCACGTGCCGCCACCTTGCGCGCCAGGCTATCAGGATGGTCAGCTGGCCGGCCATTCCACCATTTCCACCGACGGCGAGTATTTTTCAAGCAAGGCTTCCACCACCTACGAAAATCGGCCCTACGGCCCGGGACCGCGGGTGCCGATGTATGTGGTGTCGCCATGGAGCCGCGGCGGCTGGGTCAACTCGCAAGTGTTCGATCACACCTCGGTCTTGCGCTTCCTCGAAGCCCGCTTCCATGTCAAGGAAGACAATATCAGCCCTTACCGCAAAGCGGTCTGCGGCGATTTGCTATCGGCCTTCAATTTCGTCAATCCGAACAATGAAGTCTTGCCGACGCTGCCGAAACGCAGCAAGGCGGAAGCGGACGCGGTGCGCGCCGCGCAAGAAAAGCTGCAGCAAGTCGCCTTGCCATCCGAAGGCACGCAAGTATTTCCGATGCAGTCCGCCGGCGTCCGGCCATCGCGCGCCTTGCCTTATGAATTGCACGTCAATGCCCGTACCCACGTTCGCCGCAACGATATCGTGCTGACCTTCCGCAATACCGGCAGGGCGGCCGCAGTGTTCCATGTCTACGACCGCCTGCACCTGGACCGCGTGCCGCGCCGTTATGCGCTGGAAGCCGGCAAGGAATGGCAGGACAACTGGGACCTGGGCGCGGACCGTGGCGCCTACGATCTGTGGGTGCTCGGACCGAACGGCTTCCACCGCGCTTTCCAGGGCAATCTTTCCTCGCTGGATGCAGACGACACCGCAGTGCCGGAAGTGAAACTGAGCTACGATTTGTTCAGCAAGCAGATCTGCCTGACCATGATGAACCGCGGCGAAAAATCTTGCGTCGTCACCGTCAAGCCCAATGCCTACCGCAAAGCCGGACCGTGGACCTTCCACGTTCCAGCCGGCATGCAGCTTGACCAGCACTGGCCGGTCGGCAGCCAGGGCTGCTGGTACGACTTTACGGCGACAGTGGCCGTCGGCGGCTTTAGCCGGCGGTTTGCCGGCCGTATGGAAACCGGTGCCCACAGCGTTAGCGATCCGGCGATGGCATTGACGTAAAACCGAAGTACGCCTGAAGTACGCCAAGGCGGCAACCGGTGGATTCGCCGGTGATTCAGGTGAACAGCGTTGCCAAGTTGAACAAGAAAAGGGCCTATCCAAAATAGGCCTTTTTCTATTTCGGCTATCAGGATTTAACGCCGGCCGCGCTGCGCAACTATCAAATTTGTCAGTTGTTTCATGAAAACAGGGCTGTTACTCTGGCCGGATACGCAATATGGCAGGAAAGACAATTTGAATGCATCCGGTACCCGGCATCCAGCATTCGATGTCCGATCAGCAGGCATGGAGCTAACGCTCCCGATATGCGCTTGCCTGGAATCTGCCGGAGATTCGGGAGTCATAAAATAGCATGCTGCCTGAGTTGATTGAATCCCGCCTTGAAGTCCTGCAGCATGAGTTCTTCGGCATACCGGTGCACAGCACCTGCTTCACGCATCCCCTCGACACCCGGTTGCATTGCGTCGAGAGCGCCGTCAGGTTTACGCGCGGCGGTCATGAGGAGCACGCCTATTTCGGACATGCGGCCCGGAAAGAACTGGATGCCGCAGTGTATGGCTCGTGCTGCGAAATACTCGAAAGAATGCTGGCGGCGCATTCACTGTGCGACGGCAAACAGATTACCGGCGATGTCGTGGGCCGCTATCTGTTTCGTAGCGGCCAGGCCGGCCCTTATTTCCCGCAACAATTGCTGCTGCGGGAAAAAGACACCGAAGCAGCCGCCACCGGGCTGGGCTTGCACCGCGATCTCGCGCGAGCCATCGAACACGCCAGCCTGGAGCTGGTGGAACAGCATGTATTGCTGTCGATGTGGTACGCGGAACAGTCGCTGGTGCAGCTCGACAGGACGGAATACCTGGAGAACGGTTATCGCATTTCCTACTACACCACAGACAATCGCTTGCCCTTCGTGCTGGCGGTGCTGAGCTCGGCCACGCAGGATTGTTTTTTTTGTGGCTCCTCGGTCAAATGTCGGTTTTACGATGCCTTCGATCATGCGCGGAGCGAGGCTTTGCAGCTATCGGCGAAATTTTTTGTCAAAGGTTTGTTCTCGCCGGTCGACGGCAATCCGGCTTTCCATGGCAAGGTTGCAGAAACCATCGCCAGGGTGGCATACCTGCGCGGCGCCAGCGCAGCCGCGATGCACGCGCATCTGGCGTCGAAGGTAACAGCAGTTTCCGGCGCAGTCCGTAAAGCCGACGGTTTCAAGGAAATCCTGGGGCTGGCGTTCAGACGGCTGGACGATATCCACTATGTTGCGCTGGGACGATGGCAGGATTTCGTGCTGGTCAGGGTATTGACCGATGAAGCCTTGACCAGAAATCAGATGCGGCATGCTTATAAATCGACCGGGCACATTCCTGATCCGTTTTTCTGAGCGTTGGACTTTACCAGCGGCGTCATCAGAGTTAATGTGTTGTCATGGCTCGGTGAAGAGCCGCTGGCAGGCACCGCCGGCCAGGGTGAATGGCAGAATGTTCGAGAAGGTCCGGGACACATGGATATCCAATATAAAAAAATCGACCTCAACAGTAACTTCGAACGGGCGTTGAAATTCAGGCTTGATTCCTTCGTTTGCAGTTTTGGTTCGGACCAAGAGTTCCACAAGGAAGCCGGAGCGGACGGCCACATCTACCGCGATAAACTTGAACAACGCAAGGACGATGCCGGCTGGTTTTACTTCCATGTGTGGCACGCCGGGCGCATTGTCGGCCAGCTGGAATTTCGCGGCTTTTCCGATTGGGAGAAGCTGGGCTATGTGCACCTGTTTTACCTGATCCCGGAATATCGCGGCATCGGCGTATTCGACCAGTTGCACCGCTTTGTCGAAGACACGCTGATCAATGCCGGCTGCAACGGCGCCGTGCTGACCGCCAGCAAAACCAATCTGCGCGCGCTAATGGCCTATGAAAGGCACGGCTGGTATTGGATGGGACCGAATCCCAAGCATGAATTGACGGATTTCTACCGGCTGGACTTTAACTGAATACAGCGTTATTTGACAGCGCCGTCGGCGGGCTCTGCGCGCACCACGGTGGTGTGGTCGACTTCGTCTTCATTACCGAGATCGAGCTCGGCCCTGACCGCATACACGGAGCCCTTGGGCACCACGATCGTCATGATTTCATCGTACTCTGCGCCCGGCTCGATTTCGTAGCCGTCGAGATAGCGTTTCAAGAGATCGGTGCTATACACCAGCGGCAGGGCATCCAGCCGCATGATGCCGTCCTTGGCGTCGCCGGGAATTTTCCTGACGGTGACCAGCAAACCGTCTTCGCCCGGCCTGACTGTGACTTTGCCTATGTTCTTCGGCTTGACGTGAATCACCAGCAAGCTCTGCGTGGCTGAATACGCCTGTGTCTCGGCCGACACCAATACCTGGATATTGATGTCGTTGCTGCCAACTGCGGAGAACCGGTAAACACCCCACAAGCCGCCTGCAATAATCGCAATGGTCGCCACGGATTTGAGGAGAAAGTCGGCCCAGTCGCGTGCTTTCTGAATATCCATAGAATGTTGTTTTCCGCTGTTTTTAAAATTCGACGTCGCCGCAGGTAATTAACGGCTGCAAGTGGATTAAACGCAGAATGGCGCAAACAGGTTGACGTGCGTAGCCGTAAATCGGCTTATGGGGGAGTTGGATGACGTATGAGAGGGGTCTTGCGGAGCGGCGGATGGGGCCGGCCCGGTAAAGCAGGCGCACCAAGATGGCGCGCCTGCTTGCAGAACTGTGTGTATCGGCGCCAGGGCGTTGGCGCTTAGCGCATGTTGCCGGTATGGCCCAGCGAGTAGCGGCCTGGTTGCGGCCAGACGGTGAGGCCATGCGGCTCCATCCCGACCGGGATCGATTTGACCTCGCCGCTGGTGGTATCGATGGCATAAACGACATCGTCAAAGCGGCCCGACAGCCACAGCATCTTGCCGTCGGCGCTGACATTGCCCATGTCCGGGCTGCCGCCGCCAGGGATCGGCCAGGTGTTCAGCACCTTGCGCGTAGCGAAGTCGATCACCGAGACGCTGCCTTTGCCGTGGCGCGGTCCGTGCACCTTGTTGGAGCCGCGATTGGCGACATACAGCTTGCTGCCGTCACGGCTCGGATACAAGCCGTGGGTGCCGATGCCGGTCTTGATGAAATCGATCTTGGTGAAGCTTTCGCCATCCACCACGAACACGCCGTCAGCCATCATGTCGGCGACATAGAACACCTTGCCGTCCGGCGAGATGCGGATATCCTGTGGCATGCCTTTCTTGGCCAGCTGCAGATAGCCGACCACCTTGTGGTTCACCATGTCGATCTTGGCCAGGCTGCCTTCGAATTCGCAGGTGAACAGCGCATACTTGCCGTCGATCGAGAAATCGGCATGGTTGATGCCTTTGCACTGCGGCACTTCAATGCTCGACTTCAGCGCCATCGTATGCGCATCGCGCAAATCCAGCCGGGCGTGGGCTTCGACCACCACGATGGCTTCCTTGCCGTCGGGGGTGAAATACATATTGTAAGGATCGTCGACCATCACTTCCTTGCCCGGCTTGCCGGTCTTCGGGTCGATCGGCGTCAGGCTGCCGTCGGGCCGGCCTTCGGCGTTGTTCGCCACCCACAGGGTTTTCAGGTCCCAGGACGGCACCACGTGCTGCGGGCTGTAACCGACCTTGTATTTGTCGACCACCTTGAGCGTCGCCGGATCGATGACATAGACTTCATTCGAGCGCAGGTTCGGTACGTACACGCGCTGCAATGCGCCTGCCACGGCAGGGCTGAAATGGCCGGCGGCCGCTTCGCTGTAGAGGTTGGCCGGATTGACCACCGGCGGCATGCCGGGCACCGTGGTCACGGCTGGCGCGGCCGCTGTTGCCGCAGCAGCCGGGGCGGCAGAGACAATGCCGGCAAAGCACGCGCCGGCGGCGATGCCGACGGCCAGCGCCATGCGTGACAGGCGATGGGAGCAAAGATGAGACAAGAATTGCATGACTATTCCTTTAATCAAGTGGAGCGTATTGAATCTGGGTGGCGCGATGTGGATGCATCAGCGCCCTGTAGTATCTTTTTTGACGGCGGCGATGGTGCGCGAGACGATCACATCGATGCCGAGCTGACCGAGTTCAGCGCTGGAGCGGCGCGGATCGCCGCCATAGACGCCATCCGCCAGCCCCATTTTTGGCGCATTCTTCAAGCGTTCCTGGCGTACCATCTGCGGCGCTACCGCCAACTGCAGCGAGGTGTCCGCCAGGCCGGCGTGGGTGCCGATTTCGTCGTCGCGGATACCGTGCTGGCGCAGGATCTTTGCATAGCCGTCGGAGCTGGCGTCATAGTATTCCGGCGGCACGAAGGCGCGCGCAGGCGAGCCAGACCAAGCCTTGTTCAGCTGCGCCACGACCTGTTTGACGTCATTCTGGTAGCCGCCGTGATCGCCGAGAAAGACCACGTTCTTGAAGCCGTGGACCTTGAAACTGTTGGCGGCGGACGCCAGGGTCTTTTCAAACACATCGTCGCTCACGGTGATGGTGCCGGGAAAGCGCATGTGCGATGTCGGCGGCGCGTAGCCACCCTCCGGTACATAAGCAATCACCGGCGCCACCAGCGCATTGCCGAGTCCTTCGGCGATGCGTTGCGACAGCACCTTGACTCGCGCGTTGTGTTTGCCGACCGCGACATCCGGTCCGCTCTGTTCGGTGCCGCCGATAGGGATGATGATGGTGTTCTTGCCGGCCTGGATCTGATCGCGCAATTCGGTCCAGGTCAGGTCTTCCAGGAAGACGGTTTTAGGCGTTTGCGCCAGGGCCGCGTAGCTTGCGGTGACAAGTATGGCGGATGCAAAGGTGAATCGTAGGAGGGGGCGCATGAATGGTCCTGATCGTGATGCCTGTGTTTTTTGAAAGACAGTAGCGAAAGCGTTGGTTGCGGTTTGGCGCCAGCCCTTGCAGGAAAGTGGGGTTGTCAATCTGATATCTGCGGCTAGTGTAGCGCATGCCCGCCACTTCCGCTCTCATCAAGGGCAATCCGCTGCTGCCGGTTATCCGACGCTCTTGAGACACAAGCCGAAACAGTTGGTTCACTGGCGCGTGCGGCGATTATCGCACTGTCAGCTGATAGGTCGTGGTTTGCCGGTACACCTGGCCTGGCCGCAGTATCACCGCTTCCGCATCGGGGCCGTTGATCTGGTTGGGATAAGCCTGCGCTTCCAGGCAAAAGCCATCATGCTTCGCATAGGCGTTCGCGCCCCTGCCTTTTACCCCGGCCATAAAATTTCCACTATAGAACTGCAAGCCGTTCTCGGTGGTCGAGACCGACAGCTGGCGGCCGGAACCCGGATCGTAGACGGTCGCCACTTCTCTCAAGGGCTGCACGCTGCGGCTTTGGCCTGGCGCATGCAAGCCAGGATGTTGCGGTCGCAAGCAATAGCAATGATCGAAGCCGCCAGCTACCTTGAGTTGCGCATCGGGCCAGGCCAGGCGCGGCCCGATAGGCGCCGGCTGGCGGAAATCGAAGGCACTGCCGGCGACCGTGGCAGCCTCCGTCGGAATCAGCCGGGTATCAACTTGCAGATACTGATCGGCGGCGATGGCCAGGATGTGGTCGTAGATGTCGGCGCTGCCGCCGTTCAGGTTGAAGTAGCCATGCGAAGTCAGGTTGAGCGGCGTCGGCGCATCGCTGCTGGCGCTGTAGTCGATGCCGAGACGGCCGTCGTCGTCCAGGCTATACAACACCGATACCTGCAGGTTGCCGGGATAGCCGGCGTCGCCTTCCGCCGATTCCAGCGTCAGCCGCAAACCTTCTGGCTCGACGCTGGCTCGCCAGGGCGCCAGATGAAAGCCGGCGTCGCCGCCATGCAAATGATTATTTCCTTCGTTGCGATCGACCAGGTAATCGGCGCCGTCCAGCGTAAAGCGGCCATTGGCGATACGGTTGCCCCAGCGTCCGATCAGGCCGCCGAAATAGGGCTGGTTGCTTTGATAGCCTTCGCAATCCGGATAACCCAGCAGGATGTCGGCCACACGGCCATAACGGTCGGGCGCCCACCATGAGATCAGGGTGGCGCCGCGGTCGCTGATGGTGACTCGCATGTCATGCGCATTGCGCAGCGTATAGAGTGTGACGCCATGGTCGGCGGCGGTGCTGGTGATTGTGGCGTGAGTCATATCGCTTGGTTCTTTTCTGTGTTGTCTGTCAGGACGGCGACAGCCATCCGGTCCTGGTATTCGCGCGGAGTGCAAGCCAGCTCGCGCTTGAACACCGCGTGCATGTATTGCACCGAAGTGAAGCCGCAACTGACGGCGATTTCTGCGATGCTGCGTGCTTCCTGCCCATTCCCACCATCCTGCCCGTGATTCTCCAGCATGCTCTTGGCGGCGTCCAGCTTGAAGCGCAGGATTTCATCGTGCACGCTACGTCCCAGCTCGCGGCGGAAATACCATTCCAGCGACGAGCGCGAGACGCCGACATAATCGGCGACCTGTTCGGTCTTGATACCCTGGCAAGCGTACTGGCGGATGAAATGCATGGCCTGCATCACATGCGGATGGTTGAGCGCTTCGTGGCGGCTTGACGCCAGCACGTTGATGCCGGCCGGCGGCACCAGGATGCGGGTGCCGGCCAGGCGTGCGCCATGCAGCATCTGATGCAGCAAATGGGCGGCGCTGCGGCCCATCTCGCGCGTGCCCTGGATCACCGAGCTGAGCGGCACCCGGGTCAGGATGCGCGCTAGCGGATCGTTGTCGATGCCGATCAGCGCCACTTGCTCCGGCACGGCGATGCCGGCGCACAGGCAAGCCTGCAGCAACTGCCGCGCACGGGCATCGCTGACGGCGATGATGCCGACCGGCTTGGGCAAGGTCTGCAGCCAGGCGATCTGCTGTTCCACCGCGGTGTCCCAGGACGGCGCGCTGGTGCCGACGCCGCGATAGATTTCGCCCTGCATGCCGTCGCGCTGCATCAGCGTGGCGAATGCTTTTTCGCGTTCCTGGGCCCAGCGGTTTACCGCCGCCTCGGGCAGGCTGAAGCAGGCAAAACGGCGCAAACCGGCTTCAATCAAATGATCGTAGGCCAGTTTGACCAGTTTGAAATTATCGGTCGCAACGTAGGGCATTTCCGGCGGATAGTCGCCTTCATCGGCATACGATCCGCCCACCGCCACCACCGGCAGGCTGACCCGCGCCAGCGCTTCGCAAGCCGCCGGATCGTCGAAGTCGGCGATGATGCCGTGGCCCTGCCAGCGTTCGATGCCTTGCAGGCGGCAGCGGAAATCCTCTTCCAGGAACAGGTCCCAGGAAGCGCGCGTGCTGCTCAGGTACTCACCGATGCCGGCGATGATGTCGCGGTCGAAAATCTTGTTGCCGTTGAACAGAAGGGCGATACGGTGCACGGCCGGTATTTTTGTCATCCTGCGTCTCCTGATTGCTGCAAGCATGCGCCCGGACTGCTTGTCAATTTATCACTGGCGGGTTTCCATCCAGAGGGGCTGCCGGCTGATCCTGATTGTACCGAGCGCCGCCCCCGGGCGTCAGCCCAATTACCCTTTTGTGCACCTGCAATAGAAAGAATCGCTACTGCGCTTGGTGGATTTCGTAATTGTGGAGCGCCGGCAGCGGTTGCTAGTATGGCGCCACACCACCACAGCGAGCCCATGCCTTGGCAACAGAGCCCGCGCCACTATCCGACTGGAGCTTACCGATGAACTATTTCCCCGCCGTTGAACCGATAAAATTTGAGGGAAAGCAAGCGCAAACGCCGTTGGCTTTTCGTCACTACGATTCCAACAAACTGGTGCTGGGCAAGCCGATGCGTGAGCACTTGCGCATGGCGGCCTGCTACTGGCATAGCTTCGTCTGGCCCGGCTCCGACGTGTTCGGCGCCGGCACCTTCCGTCGTCCCTGGCATGAAGGCGGCGACGCCATGGAGATGGCGCACAAGAAGGCCGACGCCGCTTTCGAATTTTTCACCAAGCTGGGCATCGACTATTACACCTTCCACGACACCGACGTCGCGCCGGAAGGCGCCAGTCTGGCCGAATACCGTAACAATTTTGCGCAGATGCTGGACGTGCTGGAGCGCAAGCAGGAACAGACCGGCGTCCGCCTGCTGTGGGGCACCGCCAACTGCTTCAGCAATCCGCGCTTTGCCTCCGGCGCGGCCAGCAATCCCAATCCGGAACTGTTTGCCTACGCCGCGGCGCAGGTGTTCACCGCGATGAACGCGACCCAGCGCCTGGGCGGCGCCAACTATGTGTTGTGGGGCGGCCGCGAAGGCTATGAAACCTTGCTCAATACCGATCTCAAGCGCGAACGCGAACAGCTCGGCCGTTTCATGCGCCTGGTGGTGGAGCACAAACACAAGATCGGCTTCAAAGGCACATTGCTGATCGAACCGAAGCCGCAGGAGCCGACCAAGCATCAATACGATTACGACAGCGCGACCGTCTATGGTTTTCTCAAGCAATACGGTCTGGAACACGAGATCAAGGTAAATATCGAAGCCAACCATGCGACCCTGGCCGGCCATAGTTTTCACCACGAAATCGCCACCGCCGCCTCGCTCGGCATCCTCGGCAGCATCGACGCCAACCGCGGCGATCCGCAGAACGGCTGGGATACCGATCAATTTCCCAACAGCGTCGAAGAGCTGACCCTGGCCACTTATGAAATCCTGAAGGCCGGCGGCTTCACCAACGGCGGCTACAACTTCGACTCCAAGGTGCGTCGTCAAAGCCTGGACGAGGTCGACCTGTTCCACGGCCATGTCGGCGCCATGGATGTGCTGGCGTTGTCGCTGGAACGCGCCGCCGGCATGATCGAAAACGATCTGCTGGAAAAATTCAAGGCCGAGCGCTACGCTGGCTGGGACGGCAGTTTCGGCCAGGAGATGCTGAGCGGCAAACTGAGCCTGGGCGATATCGCCGAACAGGCTTTCGCCAGGCAGCTCAATCCGCAAGCCGTCAGCGGCCGCCAGGAAATGCTGGAAAACCTGGTCAACCGCGCCATCTTCGGCTGATCATGTTCATCGGCATTGATTTAGGCACCTCCGGTGTCAAGGCGATTTTGTTGGACCGTCAGGGCCGGGTGCTGGCGAGCGCCAGCCAGCCCTTGTCATTATTGCCGCAAGCGCCGCAAAACGTCCTGTGGCGCGAACAGGATCCTGCCGGCTGGTGGGCTGCCTGCGAGCGGGCAGTGAAGGCGTTGCTGGCGGCAGCGCAAGGGCAGGGGATTGCCGCCGGCGCCATCGAAGCCATCGGCCTTGCCGGCCAGATGCACGGCGCCACCGTGCTGGACCGTGCGGGACAGGTGTTGCGGCCGGCGATCCTGTGGAACGATGGCCGTTCGTTTGCCGAGTGCACGGAGCTGGAGCGGCGCGTGCCGACGGCCCGAAAGATTACCGGCAACCTGATGATGCCTGGCTTCACCGCCCCCAAGCTGTTGTGGCTGGCGCGACATGAACCGCGCGTATTCGAACAGATCGCCAAGGTGCTGCTGCCCAAGGACTGGTTGCGTTTTCAGCTTACCGGCGACTACGCCAGCGACATGTCGGACGCCGCCGGCACCATGTGGCTGGACGTCGGCAAACGCGACTGGAGCGAGGAATTGTTGTGGGCAACCGGCCTGACCCGCGCGCATATGCCGGCGCTGTACGAGGGCACCCAAATCACCGGTGTTCTGAAAGCGGAACTGGCGCAACGCTGGGGATTGCGGCAGATACCGGTGGTGGCCGGCGCTGGCGACAATGCCGCCGGAGCGATCGGCGTCGGCATCGTCCGCCCCGGACAAGCCATGCTTTCGCTCGGCACCTCGGGCGTGTATTTCGCTGCCTGCGACGGCTTTCACGCCAATCCCGAACGCGCCGTCCACAGTTTCTGCCATGCCTTGCCCGCCACCTGGCATTTGATGTCGGTCATATTGTCAGCCGCAGCCTGCCTGGATTTCAGCGCACAGCTGACTGGTTACGCCGACGTCGCGGCGCTGCTGGCAGATGCCGAACTGCGTGGCGCTGAAGATATCTCAATCGATGCGCCTTTGTTCCTGCCCTATCTGAACGGCGAGCGCACACCGCATAACAATCCCGACGCGCAAGGCGTATTTTTTGGCATGCGCGCCGGCACCACGCGCGCCGACTTGGCGCTGGCGACTCTGGAAGGTGTCGGCTTCGGCCTCTGCGACGGCATGGACGCGGTCGACGGCTGCGGCGTCGCCGCCGAAGAAATAACACTCATCGGCGGCGGCTCGCGCAGTGCCTTCTGGGCGCAGATGCTGGCCGATATTACCGGCCGGCGGCTGGTGCGGCGGCAGGGTGGCGATGTCGGTCCGGCGCTGGGTGCTGCGCGGCTGGCGCGTATTGGCGTCGCCGCTAATAGTGGCGATCACGCTTCCTTGAGTGAAATATGTCCGGTGCCGCAGCAGATTGCCGCCTACGTCCCGAACCCGCAACGTCATGCGCAATATGCGCAGCGACGCAAGAAATTTTCGCTGTTGTATCAGCAATTGTTACCTGTTTTTTCAGTATGAGATGTCGAGCGCAATCTGTAGCACCTGTAGCAGCAGTAGTCCATCTAGCAGCACCATACGAAGTTAACTAAAAACGAATGATTGGAGACCATGCAATGAACAAGATTATGAAAAAAAGCCTGCTGACATTGATGTCGTTAGCGGTGTTTTCACTCACCAGCTCGGCTGCCATGGCTGACGCCAAGAATCCCAAGATCGGTTTTTCGATAGACGACCTGCGGGTTGAACGTTGGGCCCGCGACCGCGATTTCTTCATCGCCGCCGCCGACAAGCTGGGCGCCAAGGTATTCGTGCAATCGGCCGACGCCAGCGAGCAACGGCAGATTTCACAGATCGAGAACCTGATTTCACGCGGCGTCGACGTCATCGTGATCGTGCCGTTCAACGCCACGGTGTTGACCAATACAGTCAAGGAAGCCAAGAAAGCCGGCATCAAGGTAGTGTCGTATGACCGCCTGATCCTCAACGCCGACATTGACGCCTACATCTCCTTCGATAATGAAAAAGTCGGTGAGATGCAAGCCGAAGGCGTGCTCAAGGCCGCGCCTAAAGGCAATTACTATCTGCTCGGCGGCTCGCCCACCGACAACAACGCCAAGATGCTGCGCGAAGGCCAGATGAAGGTGCTCAAGCCATCCATCGACAGGGGCGACATCAAGATCGTCGGCCAGCAATGGGTCAAGGACTGGAGCGCGACAGAGGCCTTGTCCATTGTGGAAAATGCCTTGACCGCCAACAATAACAAGATCGACGCCATCGTCGCCTCCAACGACGGCACCGCCGGCGGCGCGATCCAGGCGCTGGCTTCGCAAAAGATGGCAGGCAAAGTACCGGTCTCAGGACAGGATGCCGACCTCGCCGCGGTCAAGCGTGTGATCGCCGGCACGCAGTCGATGACGGTTTATAAACCGCTCAACCTGATTGCCTCGGAAGCAGCAAAAATGTCGGTGCAACTGGCGCGCAACGAAAAACCTGCCTACAACTCTCAGTATGAAAACGGCGTCAAGAAGGTCGACACCATCCTGCTCAAGCCAACCACGCTCACCAGCGCCAATGTCAACATCCTGGTGACCGACGGCTTCTATACACAGGCGCAGATCAGCAGCAAGTAAGGCTTCGCAGCCGTATGAACTGACAGAGCGGGCGGTGCAGGATCTGGCACCGCCCGTCCATTCGACTACTGCGAGAGATTTACATGTCCGACTATTTGCTGGAAATGCGCGACATCGTCAAGGATTTCGGCGGCGTCCGCGCGCTCGACGGCATAGCCATCAAGGTCAGGGCCGGCGAATGCCTGGGCCTGTGCGGCGAAAACGGTGCAGGCAAATCCACGTTGATGAAAGTCCTCTCCGGCGTCTATCCGCACGATAGCTGGCAGGGCGAAATCCTGTGGCAAGGCCGGCCCCTGAAATCGCAATCGCTGCGCGACACCGAGGCCGCCGGCATCATCATCATCCACCAGGAACTGATGCTGGTGCAGGAGTTGTCGGTAGCGGAAAATATTTTCATGGGTCACGAAATCACCTTGCCGGGCGGCCGCATGAATTATCCCGCCATGTACAAGCGCGCCGGCGAACTCATGCGTGAGCTGAAAATGCCAGACATGAATGTGGCGCTGCCGGTCATGCAATACGGCGGCGGCCACCAGCAACTGGTGGAAATCGCCAAGGCGCTCAACAAACGGGCCAAGCTGCTGATTCTGGATGAACCGTCGTCATCGCTGACCGCATCCGAGATCGCAGTCCTGTTGGATATCATCCGCGACCTCAAGGCCAAGGGCGTGGCGTGTGTTTATATTTCCCACAAGCTGGACGAGGTGGCGGCGGTCTGCGATACGGTGGCGGTCATCCGCGATGGCAAGCACATCGCCACTACGCCCATGCATGCGCTCAATGTCGACCAGATCATCACGCAGATGGTGGGCCGCGAAATCACCGCCATGTACCCGGACCAGGAACATGAGATCGGCGAAGTGATGTTCGAAGCGCGCAATATCACCTGCTACGATGCAGAGAATCCACAGCGTAAAAGAGTGGACGACATCTCCTTCACCTTGCGGCGTGGGGAAATCCTGGGCGTCGCCGGGCTGGTCGGCGCCGGCCGCACCGAACTGGTATCGGCCCTGTTCGGCGCCTATCCCGGCTGTAGCATGGGCGAAGTCTGGCTGGATGGCGTCAAGGTCGATACCGGCACGCCGCTGAAATCGATCCGGCTCGGCCTGTGCATGGTGCCGGAAGACCGCAAGCAGCATGGCATCGTACCGGACCTGAATGTCGGCCAGAACATCACGCTGACCATCCTCAAGGATTTTTCGCGCCATGGCCGCATCGACGCCGCCGCCGAGCTGAAAACCGTCAATGGCGAAATATCCCGCCTGCAGTTGAAGACCGCCAGCCCGTTCCTGCCGATCACCAGCCTTTCCGGCGGTAACCAGCAAAAGGCGGTGCTGGCGAAGATGCTGCTGGCGCGGCCCAGGGTGCTGATCCTGGACGAACCGACACGCGGCGTCGACGTCGGCGCCAAGGCGGAGATCTACCGGCTGATGGCGGAACTGGCGCGGCAGGGCGTGGCGATCATCATGGTCTCTTCCGAACTGGCCGAAGTGCTGGGCGTCTCCGACCGGGTGCTGGTGATCGGCGAAGGCAAGCTGCGCGGTAACTTCATCAACCAGGGTTTGAGCCAGGAAACCGTCTTGGCCGCGGCCATCGACCAGTCGTCGCAGTATCTGGCGTCACAACAGGCCGCAAGCGCCGGTCATCTTCAGGAATCATTATGAGTGCAAGCAACATGGGCGCAATCAATCTTGGTGCAATCAACATCAAGCAATTGTTCCGGCAATACAAAATCATGGCCTTGCTGATTGCCATCGCCATTATCTGGGCTTTCTTCAGCTGGAAAACCGAAGGCGGCTTTGTCACGCCGCGCAACCTGTCCAACCTGCTGCGCCAGATGTCGATTACCGGCATCCTTGCCTGCGGCATGGTGCTGGTGATTATCGGCGGTGAAATCGATCTCTCTGTCGGCTCGATGCTCGGCTTGCTGGGCGGCGTCGCCGCCGTGCTGGATGTGACCCATCATCTGCCGCTGCCGCTCAATCTGGCGCTGGTGCTGGTGCTGGGGCTGTGCTTCGGCCTGTTCAACGGCTACCTGACCGCCTATATGCGGATCCCTTCGTTCATCGTCGGCCTCGGCGGCATGCTGGCGTTCCGCGGGATTTTGCTAGGCGTCACCGGTGGCCTGACCATCGCCCCGGTTTCCAGCGGCATGGTGTATCTGGGGCAGGGCTATCTGCCGCCGCAACTCGGCATCGCGCTCGGCCTCGGCCTGTTTGCGCTGGCATTGGGATTGACGTGGCGCCAGCGCAGCAACCGCCAGCAGCATGCCTTGCCGGTGCCTCCGTTGTGGCGCGATGCGTTGCGCGTCCTGGCGATCGGCGCGATCCTGCTGGCTTTTGTGCGCACGCTTAACACTTACGATGGCATCCCGGTGCCGGTCCTGCTGCTGCTGGCCTTGCTCGGCCTGTTCAGCTACATCACCACGCAAACCGTGTTCGGCCGCCGCATCTATTCGGTCGGCAGCAATATGGAAGCGACCCGC
>NZ_JBDTCG010000002.1:0-17293 GCF_039923675.1 Collimonas sp. | reverse complement strand
CACCCTGGTGGATTTCAGCAACAATAATTCTGCCGCCCGTACGCTCACCGGCGTAGCGGCTGGCGACATCACGTCGGCGGCCAGCGTCGATGCGGTCAATGGCGGCCAGTTGTTCCAGACTAACCAGAATGTAACTAATCTGGATAGCCGTGTGACGACTGTAGAAAATAATTTCGATAATGGCGTGATCGGTTTGGTCAAGCAGGATGCCGTCACCCATGACATCACGGTAGCTGGCGACAAGGCTGGTTCACTGGTCAATCTCGCCGGTACCGACGGCAACCGTACTTTGACTGGCGTGGCTGCCGGTGCACTGAGTGCAGGCAGCGCCGATGCGGTCAACGGTTCGCAACTGTTCCAGACCAATACAAACCTCACCAATCTCGGTAATACAGTCACCGGCATCGACGCCCGTGTCACTACGAACGAAGGAGATATCTCTAACCTGTATCAACAGATTGGCGACGGCTCGGTCGGTCTGGTGCTGCAAGATGCCGCCACCAGCAGCATCACCGTGGCCTCGACTACCGGCGGCACGACAGTTGACTTCACCGGCACCGACGGCGCCCGTACCCTGAACGGCGTGGCCAACGGCCTGATCGGCGCCGGCAGCATGCAGGCGATCAACGGCGGCCAGCTGTTCGGCATCCAGAGCGACTGGAACCAGCGTTTCGACGACCTGGTGTCTTCGGGTGACGCCAACTGGCTGGACCTGAAGAACAAGTATGACAACCTGAGCGGCCAGGTTGGTGTTATTGACGATCGTCTGGGGGCCGTTGAATCCGGTCTGGCCGATGGCTCGATTGGTGGCGGCAACGGCGGTGCTGTGACCAACCCTGACAATGGCAACGTGCAGATCGGTAAAGATGCCCAGGCTACCGGCAAGGGATCTGTGGCGGTAGGCAACGGTGCTGTAGCCTCCGGCGACCAGAGCACGGCGATTGGCGACAACACCAATGCCAGCGGCAACAACTCGGTAGCGCTGGGTAACGGTTCGGTAGCGGATCGCGACAACTCTGTGTCGATCGGTTCCGCCGGTAACGAACGTCAGCTGACCAACGTGGCCGATGGCACACAGGCTACCGATGCGGTCAACCTGCGCCAGCTGGATGGTGCGGTTGCAGGTTTGCGTGGCGACATCAACAGCGCACGTGCCGATGCCGCAGGTGGTACGGCGGCAGCGATGGCTATGGCTAGCATGCCGCAGCCAACCGGGCCGGGCATGAGCATGATGTCGGTGGGTGCCGCCACCTATGCCGGTCAGACCGGTATGGCGGTTGGTGTCTCCCACGTTACCCGGGATAACCGCTGGGTTGTGAAAGCCGCCGGTAATTCCAGCAGCCGCGGGAACTTCGGCGCGTCTGTCGGGGCTGGCTATCAATGGTAAGCCGTTTTACCCGTCGTCCTGAGTAGTTGATGTCGATATGCCCGGTAGTGGAAACACTGCCGGGCATTTTTTTTAGCAAGCTGGTTCGTTTGCTTGCCGAGTTGACCCGATCAGTTTGACCCGCCCGCCATACCCTCGCGAACACCGCGACCCTGTCATAAGATTCCACAAAACCCAATTCCTTCGGGTCTTCATGGATCTGCTTCAATGTGCGCCGTTGCTTGCGTGATTTGGCCACCTCGGTCTTGAGCAAAGCCGATAGCTGGAACGCCTATTTGTCGATTGCACTGGGCGAACGCCGCTCCGCGTAGGACGGCTCCGTGATTTCCGTGCGCAGATAGCGCCGGACAGTGTTTCTGGAGATGCCAAGACGCCTGGCGATCTCTCTTAGGGGGGCTGGTCGCGAATGTTCCAGTGTCGAATAATGCCTGGTAATACTATGTCGATTACTCCGATCGCCTACTCAATGTTGTGAGTAGGATTGTGTCTTAAACTGATCGCGGTGACATCCCTTCTGTTCGTATGCGTTTTGTTGAATAATCGCTAAATAGCCGAATTCTCATACCCAATTTATCAGTTTCAGATTGATCCCATTTATCAAACTGAAAATCACTTATAAGATGGTCTGATCTGCTACATCCCATCGCAAAAACTTCCCTTTTCCCTTTCTTTTTTTGAGCCACTGAACGCTTTGCCGTTACTTGTCGGCAAAGTGAATAGGCTTTGTGCCGCCCCTATGGGAATGTACCTACTGTCGATAAAGATACGAAAATTCGCATCGACAAATTTCTATTAATTTTGTGTTTTTTTGCAAAAAAAATGTAAGGTTATTGTTATTGTTTCGACTACATGCGGATCACATCATTGTGCTTTTGGAATCGCCCGGATGCGGAGTTGAACGCAGATCGGCATATTTCATAAATGTCTCTCGGTTTCAGGGAGTCAACACTATTTTCCGGAAGGGATAATTTGTAGGCATCCCCCTATCGCTTACATAACATAACAATGCAAAAAAATAGTGTCAGGATATTTGTAATGAAAAATTCGCAACGCCGTTTTCCGCTACGAGCGAATGCAATGATGCTGGCTGGTATTGCCGGCATGTCTCTGTTGCCAATACATCAGGCGAGTCATGCGGCGGACTTGCCTATGGTCCCGATGACGTCGTCGGGCAGCCTGCTGCGGCAAAACCTGCCATTGTTCTCACCCGTACCGGCCAGCCAGTCGGCTGCCGACAGTAACGCCGGCGCAGATCTTCAGACAGCAACTGTGCAGACACTGCAAAGCGCGGAACCGCGCGTGCGCGTACTGCGCTTTGTACAGAGCGAAGCCTTGCCGGAGCCGGCGGCGACCAACGTGCGCGCCATGTTCGCGCAGGTTGAAGGACGCGAGTTGCGTTTTTCCCAGGTCGCGCGGGTGCGCAACGCGCTGAACACAATATTGCGGCGGGAAGCCGGCGTGCTCACCTATGCGACGCTGCCTTCCCAGGAAGTGAACGACGGCACAGTACGCTTCGAGATTCATCATGGACGCATAGCGAAAGTTGCGCTCGACAACACATCGTTGGTGTCGACACCCGTGCTGACACAAACCATATGGACACCGGTATCCGCAGCAGCGCCCGACTTGGCTGAAATCGAGCAGGCGGTCCGCAGGATGGAAGCTTTGCCGGGCGTCGCGCACGTACAACCGATGCTATCGCCCGGGCAAGAGATCGGCACGACTGACGTCGTGCTGCAGGTGACGCCTGCTCCGCGCGTACATGGCGTTGTACTGGCAGACAACTCCGGCTCGGCTACCTCGGGGCGCAACCGTGTCGGTGCGCAGTTGGCGATCAACAGTCCGCTCGGCATCGGCGACCAACTGCAGGGCGTCGTATTCTATGCACCACCCAAGGGCCAGTCCAGTTCCAGCGAAGGCGGCAATACGGTGATCGGCCAGGCGTCGTATGAACTGCCGCTAGGCTACGGTGGCGTGCGAGGTGGCGCGTCGTTCACACGGGTCCAATACCGGCAGGGGGGAGCAGATCAAGACGTGTTCGATGGCAACGGCAGCGCCGACGTCGTCAGCGTCTATATTAACAAGCCACTGCTCGATCACGCCGATGCGCATCTGACGATCGGTGCAATGCTCGACCATAAGCGCTTGCGCGACGGTTTTGTGGGAATCGATTCCAAACGCAATTCAGTCGTGGGCGGCATCAAATTATTCGGCGACCAGGCGGGCACGCTAGCCGGCAGATCGAACGCGTTGCAGTTCGACGCCGCCATTCAGATCGGCTCTCTCCAGCAGAAGGAGCTCGGCATATTCGATTTCGGCGGCTCCTCGACCGCTGGACGTTTCAGCAAGTTCAACGGCAATGTCCAATATGCGCAAAGCATTGGTGCGGGATTCTCCGCAACGCTGAAGAGCAGTCTGCAGCTGGCAAGTCGTCATCTGGATGGTTCCGAACAGATGTCGCTCAGCGGCACGCAAGGAGTGCGCGGCTACGGCCCCGACCTGACCGGCGTCGATCGTGGCGCCTTGCTGCAAGCATCCTTGAATCATGCCATTGAAGCCGTGTCGGGGCTGACGGCGAGCGTGTTCTATGACTATGGCCGCGGGCAGGTCAACAAGCAGCAGTCGTTCGACGGTGCCGCAAATACGTTTACGGCACAGTCGCCTGGCATCGGACTGAACTATCAATATCAGCAAAAAGCTGCACTGAGTCTGAATCAGGCATGGCCTGTCGGTGCGCCGCCGCAAGGACAACCTGCATCGACGCGCGGGCAGACATGGTTGAGCGGGATGCTGGCATTTTGAACATTGCTTTTGCGTGTAGTTGCGCGAAGGCTAACAAGTCTGGGCTACGCCGCCAAGGCGCAGCCTGACAAACCGGTTGATGCGCAAGTATCGACTTTTGAAGTTGTAAATGTTAATGGAGTATTTTTATGGGCAGTAAATACATGATGAAGAATCAAATATCCCGACTGAAGCCGCTCGCGGCGTCAGTGTCTTTATTGCTTGCAGCTGGCCATGCCGGTGCAGTAGGCGTCGGTACCGTCGCCGGCGGCGCGGCGACGATCGGCACCAGTGGCACGACGACCACCATCAACCAATCGACTGATCGCGCGATTGTCAATTGGAACAACTTCAACATCGGCGCCAATGAGACGGTGCAAATCAACCAGCCGAACGCAAAGTCAGCAATTCTGAACCGCGTCAACTCGGCCAATAGTACGCAGATCGACGGCGCTCTGAACGCCAACGGCCGCGTTTTCGTGATTAACCCGAACGGCGTAGTAGTTGGCAAGACAGGTACAATCAACGCCAATGGCGTCGTTTTATCAACCTTGGATGTGTCCGATGGCTTGTTCATGCGGGCGCCAACCGGTTCCGGGGCAGATGTACTGCAGTTCCGCAAGGCGGCTGGCGCAGCGAATGCGGCGGTGGTGAATGACGGTACGATCAATGCAGGCAATGGTGGGGTATCCCTGTTTGGCAGCCAGGTGATCAACGGCGCAACCGGTGCGATCACCGCCAAGGGCGATGCACTTATCAACGCTGGCGACACCGGCCTGAGTGGTGTCAATCTAGTGGCGAGCAATTCGATTGACTTGTATCAAAACAAGGGTGCCCCCGACGCGTACAGCAATACCCAACTGGGTAACTACGTTCCTGACGGTCTGGTGGCGAATGACGGTACGATTAAGGTAGATGCGGGCAACGTAACGCTGCTGTCCCAAGCCGGGGTCAGCACATCGAATGAGACCTTGCGCAACACCGGTGCAATCACAGCGACTGCCGCGACCACCGAGGTTAACGGCCGGTTTTATCCGGTCGGTGGCACCGTGGGCATCACCAATAATGGCGAAGGCCTAGCAACCCACGTTGGTGGCTCGATCGACGGCCAGAATGTGAACGTCGCTGCCAAGAGCAACACGCTCATCGACGGTACCATCAACGCGGTCAACAACCTGTCTGCCAGCGCCTATGCGCCAAACAAGGATGCCGTGCTGACGGTCGCTGATAATGCTAAGTTGAACGGCAACTATGTTGCCGTGAGTGGCGATTACGTCACAGTTGACGGTAACCTCACCGCTGGTGTCGGGGTGCAGGTTACCGGCGGAACACAGGCCACCGTCCGTGAAGGCGCACTCAACGCGCCGGACTGGACCATCACCTCCGCCGGCACAACCACAACCGGTAAGGGGCAAAATGGCGCGCCGGTGTATGGCGCTGACGGCTATGACCAATACGGTTACGACCGTAACGGCTACGATCGCGCTGGTTTCGACAAGGCCGGCTACAACGCAGCCGGCTTCGATCGCAGCGGCTTCAATGCGGCCGGTATCGACAAGGATGGCTATAACCGCCAGGGTTTCAATGCCCAAGGTTATGACCGCAGTGGCTTCAACGCTCAGGGCTTCGACAAAGACGGCTATAACCGTCAAGGCTTCAATATCGCCGGTTTCGGTCGCGACGGCTTCAATGCAGCCGGCTTCGACAAGGATGGTTATGGCCGCGACGGCTACAACGCCGCTGGCTTTGATCGCAATGGCGTCGCCCGGCCAGTGACAGGCAACCCGAATCTGGTCGGCGACCCGGGCGTCTCAGCCACGCCGAACGGCAATGTGTGGGATCTTATCGGCAATTATCCTGCATACGTTCCAGTCTTCGGCCAAGACGGATTCGACCAGCATGGCTACAACCTCTCCGGTATGGACCGCAGCGGTTATAGCCGCACTGGCTACAACGTCGCGGGCATTGATCGCAACGGCGTATCCATCGTCATTCCTGGCTATGCTTTAGACGCTCAGGGCTATGATAAAAACGGCTATAACGCATGGGGTTTTAACAAGTTTGGCTATAATGCCCGAGGCTATGACGCCTACGGCAAAAAGGCTCCTGCTAGCCTGTCGTAAGTTGTATCGCAATCGCTTGCCGGTGACGTGAGCAATTGCGGTTAACTGTCCGAAAGAGATGCAATGTATGCGCATTGCATCTCACTAGTCTACAGTAGCAATGTGCAATATCCGGGCGCACGCAGCGCTGACGACAGGAGAAATCCATGTACCAGAAAATTTTGGTCGCCTACAACGGTTCGGCCGAGAGCCGCGCGGCTTTGCAAGAATGCATTCAGCTTCGTCCGCCTGGCTCCGCCGAAATCCATCTGCTGGGGGTGGTCCACCTTTCGGCATATGGCATGGCGGGAGGTTATGCCCCCGAAATCGTCTGCACCACCAAGACCCAAACGATGCGGCAGGAATTGGATGAAGGGCAGGCGCTGCTGGTTGCCGCCGGCCTGAACCCGGTCATCCATCTGGAAATAGGCGAACCTGTCGATGTCATCGGTACGCTGGCTGACCGGCTGAAGATAGAGCTGGTCATTGTCGGCCATTCTCGCCGCAAGACGCTTGCCGCGCGCTGGTGGCGCGGCGATACGGATGCCTTGCTGGTCGAACGGCTTGGTTGCAGCATCCTCGTTGCTGTCCATGGCTGATCAGCGCAGCCATCCCTGGCAATTGCACTTACGTGGCTGATCTGCTTCCCGCCGGTCTGGAATCCAGGCATGGCGCAGCAGCTGCGCATTCATGCTACATTTAGTTACAAGAGGTTGCTTGGTTGCTGCCTGATTGTTACTTGTTGAAATGAGGGCAACAGCCGATAAGCCGTTGGCCAAGCCGGCCTTGCTTTCCGGCGCAGCAATCGAAGCAAAAGGGACGTGGTTAATGAAAATTTTTTTCGGTTCGGTCGCCAACCGCATCTTCATCACTTTGCTGATGGGGATACTGATCACGATAGTGGCGATGCGTGGCGTGGCGGTCTATGAGAACTACGAATCCAAAGCGGACACGGAAGAGTTGCAGATCGCCAAACGCATAAAGATGTTCGTCTTCGCCAGTGAAGAGCTGAATGCCAACGAGCGCGAACATGTGCTGGCGCTCAGTGATAATGTCGATATCGAACTGAGCCTGGTGAAAAAAAATGTGCCAGTCGTCAATGACAACCCGTCGCTCGCCAGCACCATCCAGGAAGAGCTGGGCAATGGCCGCAGCGTGATTGTCGCCAGGGAGACGGGCTGCAAGCAGAGAACGCGGCGTGGCTCGCATTTTCTGGCCAGCGCGCGCGAGTGCCAGGCTGCCTATATCGGCCTGAAAACCGGCGACGTGCTGAAAGCGAAATTCCGGGTGTTGCGGCCGGGGTTGCAATGGACGCCGCATCCTTCCGCTCCGCTCAGTTTCTTTCTGTTGCTGGTGGCCGGCCTGGCTTATCTGGTCGCCCGCATGACTACGCGCCCGATCCGCCATCTGGCCAATGCCGCCGGCGAGCTGGGACGTGATATCGACCGGCCGTCGCTGGACGAACGCGGGCCGACCGAAGTGCGCCAGGCCGCGATTGCTTTCAACGCCATGCAGGCGCGCATCAAACAGCAGATCCAGCACCGCACCAATATCCTGGCGGCGATCACCCACGATTTGCAAACGCCGCTGACCCGCTTGCGCCTGCGCTTGGAAAAAGTCGGCGATGGCGAGTTGCGCGAGAAGCTGGTGCAAGATCTGGGAGTCATGCAGAGCATGGTGCGCGAAGGGCTGGATCTTGCGCGCAGCGCCGATTCGAGCGAACCCATGCAGAAACTCGATATCGACTCGCTGCTCGACAGCGTCTGTGCCGATGCGGTCGACGCCAACCAGGACGCCACCCTGGAAGGGCGCACCGGCGCCTCGGTCATGGCGCAGCCGAATACGCTGCGGCGCTGTCTGACCAACCTGGTCGACAATGCCATCAAATATGGCCACCATGCGCGGCTGCAGGTCGCACGCGAAGAGAATGAGATCGTCATCAGGATTCGCGATGCCGGGCCGGGCGTGCCGGCGGATCATCTGGAGGCGGTATTTGTGCCGTTTTTCCGGCTGGAGACATCGCGTTCGCGCAATACCGGCGGCACCGGCCTGGGGCTGACGATTGCCCGCAATATCGCCGAAAACCATCGCGGCCGGCTGCTCCTGCGCAATCATCCGGATGGCGGCCTGGAGGCGATTTTACGGTTTCCGGCAAGGAGCTGAGCGGCGCTGGTTGGATGCGCGCGGGCCAATGGCGATGGCAATGCCTGGTGCAATTGTACTGACATGGGGTGCAATTGCACTGCTATGCAGAGATTGCGGCAGCGGGTATAAAGTGCTGCGTGCCAGCGCGCATCCATGCGTCCACGGCCAACCAACCAAGAGCACCTTATGAACGCCGAGAATCCAGCCGCCGAGGCATCAGACATGCCATCGCCGCCGCCACGCAAGCAGTGGTCAAACGATAGCACTGTTGATAATCTGAAATTTGCGCCTTTCATGCTGATCGACGGCAGTCCGACGTCGCTGGTGCTGTTCGATTTTCATTTTGAACGCAAGGCGCATATCTTCAAGGAACATGCCGAGCCAGGCTGGAGCGGCAGTGGCCGCGACTGGAATGCGGTGGCGCAGGTGATCGTTGCGGAACAGCTGCCCGAGGCCGCAGGCAAATTGAATTTCGATTCTGACGCCAGCCTGTTTTCGGTGTCGGGAGATAAAGCGGCTGTGGTGAAACTGGGGAGTGCATTGAAAATCGCTTTCGATGACGAACACGTTCTCAGGGATATCTTGTTTCGTGCCACATTGATTAAATGAGTTAACCTGACCTCGAAAAACGCTGTCATCCTCGCGTACGCGGGGATCCTTCCCGGAGCGTAAAGGCTGGGCGCCCCTTGGATTCCCGCGTTCGCGGGAATGACCCGGTCAGGCTGACCAGGGCGCTAAGCGCTGACCAGACGCAGCCAATGCAAGGTAGAGTCCTCTTCGTCCGGTCCGCGCAATTTGCTGTCGACGACGTGCTTCAAATGCTTCTGGTAGGTTTCCCGCCGGCTTCTCTTGTAGGCTTTTTTCTTCAATTGCCGGCTGCGTCCTTCGGCATAGCGCGCAATGTTTCCGAATAGCGTGAACAGCTCGGGGTCGTCCTGCAGTTTGATCGCTAGCTGATGCCAGATGCCGTCTTCGTTCCAGCGCCGGAACCGCATGTAGATGGTATTCCAGTTGCCAAACCGAAGCGGGACGTTGATCCATAGCTGCTGGCCGCCGGAGATCCACAGTACAGCCTCGATGAACAGCCTGTTGTCGCGGCCCTTGGCGCCGGGATCGCCAGCTTTCCCGTGCAGCATCGGCGCCAGTTTCTGCCATTGATCATCTCGAAGTTCAGTCATGATTTCTAGTGCTTTTCAGTTCGGTAAATTTTTTCGGTGTCGCGTATCTGTGCCGGTCTTTGCCGGTCGATCAAGTCAATCTGCCTCCCGCTTGCCGGCGGCTTCCTGTCGTCCGTTTCAACCACATGCCGTTAAGGAGCTACAGCCACTGCGGTAGCGCTACCAAGCTGCGGCGGCAAAACTCCATCCCGATTGCAATAGGACCGATGGCCGTAGCCGCTTGCGCGCCAGGCAGGGCCGTGACATTGTCATATCTATATCAAGTGTATTGTGTTGTAATTGCATGTAACTTTGTGTATCAATCATATGATGCCAGATTTTTGAAATTTCCGCCTTTGCGTGCGTTCCGTTGCAGCATTTGGAAAAATCTGCCGGAAAGCATGCGCCTAAACGGGCCTCGCAACCGTATCGCTGGACAAGCGTTGGAATGCGTAGCCGTCATGCTAAGATCGCCCCACGATCACAACGGAGAGCACTATGGCTTTTAAAGAAACCAAGGGAAACAAAACCATCGAAGCACTGGTAGCGCCGGCGCCGGGAGGGATGTTCAAGGGCGTGGTCAAGGTATCGACGCAGCGCGGCGAGCAGGTGTTCGTGCAAACCATCGGCAAAGGCTGCGGCCGTCCGGTAAAGAGCGAACAAGCGGCGCTTGAGTTGGCTGAACGCGAAGCGCGGCGCTTGATAGGGTAGTGAAGCCGAGTAGTGAAGCCGGGTAGTGCAGCCGGCTAGTGAAGCAACAGCGTTAGCCGCGCTAAAACCAGAGCCGCCTGTTTTCAGGCGGTTTTTTTTGCCTGGGATTTCTTGTGGTCCGGCAGATATTTTCCTGACGCCAAAGCTACCACTTGCACCCGCCGTCTTTTTTCGACAGCACGGCATCCGCCGCCAGGAACAGCGGCGCCAGAAGTCCCGTGGAACTGTAGCTGTTGAGGCAGTCCGCGCGGGCGCCGCGCTGTATATCTTGCGCCAGGCGGCTATCCGGGTTGCCGGCTTCGAGAGGATGGTTCTGTAATTGCGCTACGGCGCGGTCGTCGCGCATGGCCGGGTCCTTCGACATCTTGCCGGCCATTTTCAGCGCGGCGTCGAGATTGATGTGCGGTGGCTGCGGGTGGATCGTTGCCGGCGCTGCATTTGTCACGGTCTCAGTCGCCTCGCTCGTCATTTGGGGAAGTGTTGGCAACTGTGGCGCGGACTTTTTCGGGACATCCGCCTTGGCGGTCCGGGTATCGCGCAGCGCCGCATGTGGTTTGGGCAGCGCCGTTTGTACCGGCGCCAGGTGCGGCTGCGGCGCAGGCAGCAGCAACAAGGTCATTTCCGGCAGCGCACGACGGGCTGCTTCGACCGGCGCCGGTTCGTGCAGCAAGAACAAGCGCAACAGGCCGACGTGCAGCAACAGCGATAGCAATATGCCCCATCGCATTGCACGAGAATGTCGAGCCGGTGGCCAGCGCAATTCCTTAGACATTTTCTCTTCTCACGGTTGAAGCGCGGTTGAGGCCGAGGTCAGGAAATTTGTTCCTCGGCCGCTGGCGACGCCTGGCTGTCCGGCGCATAGCACAACAAGTCGCCCGGCTGGCAATCGAGGTAGCGGCAGATTGCTTCCAGGGTTTCCAGCCGCACGCCTTTCACCTTGCCTTGTTTCAGCAACGACAAATTCTGTTCGGTGATGCCGATGG
Organism: Collimonas sp.; assembly: GCF_039923675.1. Lineage (GTDB taxonomy): Bacteria > Pseudomonadota > Gammaproteobacteria > Burkholderiales > Burkholderiaceae_D > Collimonas. The sequence continues at coordinate 6,027 of NZ_JBDTCG010000002.1, read as the reverse complement.
CGGCCGCAAGGTCCTTCGATTTCGCCTTGCGTTTTGCCAGCATGACGTCCAGCGTGATCACGATACTCATCTAGATCCTCAAACGAACTGCCGGTTTTCGGCATCGACTTCGCTGGCGCGTTGCAGGATACGGGCGATGACTGTGATGGAGGCAGCGATGAACAGCGAGACCACTTCGTCGGTACCGACGCCGATGGTGACCACGCGGTGGCCTGTGCCGCGCAGTATCGTCAGCCACACGCTCGATAACGGCTGGCAGAGAACACCCAGTACTACCCACCAGGCAATGCTGCGGCCTACGCGGCCGAGAAGGATGGCGGCCTCCGGCGAAAAATATTCACCGGAGGCATAGCGCTTGAACAGGGCGCGCAATTGATACAGGCCATATCCCAGCGCCAGGAACGGGATCACGCTGAGGATGACTGCGCCCAGCAATTGCCACGCAGGCAGGCTGGCCGGATTGATCCCGAGCGAAGTAGCGGCGTTGCTAACCTCGGAGAACAACGCAAATACATCGGGAAATAGCCAGCTGCCGATATTGAAGGCCAGCATGGCGATCAGCAACAACATGGTGACGCTCGCCATGCGCTGGCTAGTCTGCGCAATACGATCTTGTTTCATGTACAGTCCTGTTTTTGGCGATGTGTTATCTAGGGAAGCTCAGATGAAGCGACGCGTAGAATTTGAAGGGATTCTTCAAATCCGCTACCGCCTGACTCACTCTGCCGGCATGAAAGCCGATCTGCAACGTGCCATGGATACCGAACCGCGGCATGAGTATCCACGCAAAGCAGAATAGCAACATGGCAATCGCCAGCCCTGTGCTGAGGGCTGCGATGCAGCGGCGAAGGAGAGTGAGGAGATCTTGCTTCACGACACGTCCTTGTTCAAAGAATGGCCGTATTTTAATCTATAATTATCGTAAAACAGTAATAAATTACGATTTTTGAATATTCCTCAAAAATTTACACAAAGCTGATCGCTGGCCGTTCAGGCGACTTTATGTTTTCCTGGAAGCCGGTTCTTGAATTTTCCGCTCGCCAGTGCGGTTCCCAACAGCACAATGAAGCAGCCGGCCAGTGTGACCGGCGTAATTTTTTCGTCGAGAAACAGCGCTCCCCAGAGCAGCCCGAAAACCGGGATCAGGAACGTCACAGATGCTGCATAGGTTGCACCCACCCGTTCGATCAGCCGGAAATACAGAATGTAGGCGAAGCCGGTGCAAACGATGCCGAGCGCCGCCACATACGCCCAGCTGGAGGCGGCAATGGCGTGCCGCGGCCAGAACGGTATGGCTGCGGGCAGCAGCACAATCGTGGCAAAGAACTGGCTGCCGAACGCCACCACCGTCGGCTTCACGCCGGCCAGATGGCGTTTTGAATAATTCACCGCGAACCCGTAACACACGGCTGCCAGCAGCGCGGCGGCGATTGCCGGCGGCACGCCCGGAATGCCGGCAGCCAAGGTGTCCCGCACCAGCAGCACGACGCCGGCCAGGCCCAGCAACAAGCCGGATATCTGCTGGCGGCTCATGCCGACCTGGAACCAGGCTGCGGCGATGAGGGCGGTCCAGATCGGGGTAGTCGCATTCAGGATGGAGTCGAGGCCGGCGTTGACGGACAGGGCGGAATAGGCAAACAGGCCGAAGGGAATCGCCGAGTTGCTGATGCCGACCACGAACAGCGGCCATGCCTTGCGCCTGAACTCGCTGCGAGCGGCAGCGCTGCGTAGCGCCGGCGCCAAGATGATGGCGGCGATGCCGACGCGTAGCGTGATCAGGGCGATGGGGCCGAATTCCGGCGCGGCGATGCGCAGGAACAGGAAGGACGCGCCCCAGATGGCGGCGAGGAGTAACAGTTCAAGCAGGTTCATGGCGAGCGCCGATCAGTGTGGAAGCGGCAAGCGCCGCGAACCTGAACGATACGGCCGATCGCAATGGAAGAAACTCTGGTTCTTGTGGTTGAATTCCAACGTCAACATGATTGATGCAACCCCGACATATAGGTCGGAAGGTTGGGCCGCGCTTGGCTAACCCAACCTGTATGTCATGGCTTACACGGGCTATTGCGCCAGGCGCTTGACCAGACGATAGAGAAATTCGCGGCTTTCATACACGCGTGCAATTTCAACCCGCTCGTCCAGCCCGTGCGTGCGGCGGTCGGACGGTTCTACAAACAGTCCCGAGACGCCATACATGGGAATCCCCGCATTGCGCATGGTGCTGCTGTCGGTAGCGCCGGTGCTCATGGCGGGCACCACCGGCACGCCTGGCCACATCTCCTGAGTCAATGCTTCCACCGTTTTCATCAGGTCGCCGTTGAGCGGCGAGGCCGGGCTGAGCAGCGGCTTGCTGGTATAGCGCACGGTGATCTTGTCGTTGTTGATCACCTGCTTGAGCTGGCGGTCGATATCGGCCGGGTCGTCTTGCGGCAGGATGCGGCAGTTCACCGTGGCCTTGGCCGACTGCGGCAGGGCGTTTTCGGCGTGGCCGGCGTTGACCATGGTCGCCACGCAGGTGCTGCGCAGTTGGGCGTTGTAGTCGGGGATGGCCGACAGGCGTTCGATGGCGGCGGCGTCCGGCTTGCCGCCGTCGACCGCGCGCATGTCGGCCGCCAGCTGGCCGCTGGCGAACGGTGCGCTGCGGGCGAAATAGCCGGTGGTGACTTCGGCCAGATGCACCGGGAAGCGATAGTCGCCGAGTCTGGTCAGAGCAGCAGAGATGGCATAGATGGGATTGTTGGCGTGCGGCGTCGAGCTGTGGCCGCCGGCGTCGCGCGCTTCCAGTTCGTAGGTGGTATAGATTTTTTCGGCTACCTGGATGCGGTGCAGGTTGGGTTTGCCGTCGCGCAGCTCGCCGCCGCCGCCTTCGTTGATGCCGAACTCGGCTTTCAGCAACTCGGGTTTGTTGGCGATCAGCCATTTGGCGCCGTTGCTTTCGACGTCGCCGCGTTCTTCATCGGTGGTCAGCGCCAGGATGATGTCGCGGCTGGGCTTGAAGCCTTCCTGCTTGAGCTGGCTCAATATCGAGACGAAGGCTGAGGCCATGGCTTTGTCGTCGATCGAGCCGCGCGCCGTGAAGTAACCGCCGGTTTCCTGCAATTGGAACGGATCGGTTTTCCAGTCTTCGCGCTTGGCTTCGACCACATCGATATGCGCCAGCAACAGCAGGGGCTGCTTGCTGCCGTTGCCCTTGAAACGCAGCACCAGGTTGCCTTTGCGCGGGAACGGTTCGATCACCTGGACCGCATCGGCGCTGAAGCCGGCGGCCAGCAGATGCTTTTCCATGGCGTGCGCGGCTTTGGTGGTATCGCCCGCAGAGTGCGAGGTGTTGATTTCGACCAGCTCTTTGTACAGATCATGATAACGCTGCTGTTCAGGTGTGAGCGTCTGGGCGGACGCCATCGCGCCAAGTACGGCCAGGCTGAGTGCGACGATGGTCTTCATCGGTAACCGGCGAATCTGCATTTTCATGAATTTCCTTTTTGATGGGTTGGCTGAATCTTTGGCGAAATCAACTTGTCTCCTGATTAGTTACCAGCCTAAGATTGAGGATAAAAAGCCTGTCCCGACTGAAATTTCGTCGTCCCCGCGAACGCGGGGGTCCATCTTAAGTAGCTGATTTAACATGGATTCCCGTGTTCGCGGGAATGACGCTGCTGAGGTTTTTATACTGAAAAATGTGTCACCTGAGATAGGTAACTAATCAGGACTTGTCTTGCACAGCTCGTCGGGAATCTCCAGGTTCATTATCGCTGAACTCAGACATTTTCCGTGGGCATCGAGCGCCAGCGAACGCGTCACGCCGCCGCCCAGAGCGCGCTGCATGACGAAGTTCAGCGCGCCAAGCTTAGGCAGCGCGTAGCGCACGACCTCGCCGCCGGCAATCTCTGCGAAATGCTGCTTCACCCGTTCCGGCGTGAGGTAGCTCTCCAGAAAAGCATAATCTTTTTCGCGATAAGCGATGACGGAAATATTCGAAATGTCGCCTTTATCGCCGGCGCGGGAATGGGCAAGGTTGCGTAGTTTCATGTCAGTCTTCTCCGAAATGTACAGCGGTGCGCACCAGTTCGCGTGGCAGCAGGGTGGATTGCACGGCGACTATCTCCCGCGCAGATTTGGTGACGCCGCCGCCCGCCGCAGGTCCGCAGGTATACAGTGTCTCGACCTCATTGCCGATACGGACCGCTTCGCGCAGGCTGTCGCTGCGAGCCGTTACCCGCGCCCGGACTTCGTAAGGCTCTGCGGTTTGCGCCGACAGTGCTGCGCCGTGGATCGCATCCACGCCAAGCAGGTCATAGCGGATTTCATCGAATTTGACGCCGCTGAGTTGCAGTCTCTCTGCAACGATATCCAGCGCCAGCCGGCCGCGTGCCAGCGCTCCCGGTCCGGCGTAGGAAATCTGGCCTTCGCCGATATAGCTGTCGACATAGCCGATCGATACCTTGAGCGTAGCCGTCCTCGGGTGTCCGCTCGCGCCTTGCACCAGCACGCGGTCCGGTCCGATTTCTGTCACGCTTGCCGTGGAAAAATCCGCCACCACGTCAGGCGTGAAATGCGCGGCGGGGTCATGTATCTCGTACAGCAGCTGCTCCTTGCAGGTGGCCGCTGTTACCTGGCCGCCGGATCCCGCCACCTTGGTGATGACAACCGATCCATCTTCCGCTACCTCGCCGATGGGAAAGCCGAGCCGCGCCAGCCCTGGCACATTCTTGTAGCCGGGATCGACGAAGTAGCCGCCGCTGATCTGGCCCGCGCATTCCAGCAGGTGGCCGACCAGCGTGCCTTGTCCCAGCCTGTGCCAGTCATCCATGGCCCAGTCGAATTCGTGGATCAGCGGCGCCAGGAACAGGGCCGGATCGGCGACGCGGCCGGTGATGACGACATCGGCACCCTGCGCCAGCGCTGCCACCAATGGCGCCGCGCCGATATAGGCGTTGGCGGACAGCAGCCTGTTGCCGAGCGCATTGACCGGCGTACCCTGATCGCTGAGGTATTCGCCGGTCTTTAAGATCTCCAGCACATCGTCGCCGGTTATCGCGGCAACCTTGAGATCGAGCTGCAAGGCGCGCGCCATTTCCCTCACCTTGGCGGCTGCGGCGAGTGGATTGGCCGCCCCCATATTGGTGATGATCCGGACTTTTTTTTCGCTGCAGATGCGCAGCACGGCCTGCATCCGCTGTTCCAGCAGGGGGTCGTAGCCTAGTGCCGGATGCTTCATCCTGGTTTGCTGCGCCAGGGCGATGGTGCGCTCGGCCAGGCATTCGAACACCAGATAGTCGATCTCGCCTTTTTCGGCCAGTTCGACGGCGGGCTCGATACGATCGCCGGAATAGCCGGCGCCGGCACCGATTCTGACAGGTCTCTGTTTACTCACATTGCGCTCCAGGTCTGGTTCTGTTCTTACAAAGGAAATACGCCGATCACGACACAGGTGATGGTCATGAGGACCGAGGCAGCGAACAGATATTTAAAGGTGTATTTCTGGTGGTCGGCGAGGTCGATGCCCGCCAGGCCGGCCACCAGGAATGTGGCAGGTGTCAGCGGGCTGACCGGAAAGCCGGTGGTCATCTGTCCTAGCAGGGCGGCTTGCGCCACATGCAGCGGTTGCACGCCCAGCATGTGGCTGACTTCGGCGATTACCGGCAGCACGCCGAAGTAGAAAGAATCGGGATCGAACAGCATCGACAGCGGCATCGACAGCAGCCCCAGCACCACCGGGATATGCGAAGCCATGGACGGCGGCACGAAACCGACCGCCATGTTGGCCATGGCCGTCAGCATGCCGGATTTGCTCATGATGCCGGTGAACACGCCGGCGGCGAACAGGATGCTGGCCATCAGCAGGGCGGCCTTGGCATGGGCGTCGATGCGGGCCCGCTGCATGTCGACGTTGCGGTAATTGATCATCAGCGCCAGCACCACGCCGATCATGAACATCACCACCGGATCGATTTTTCCGCTGATCATGACGCCGAGTACAAACACGGTCAGCACGATATTGATCCAGAAATTTCGTGGCCGGCGGAT
>NZ_JBDTCG010000001.1:0-37971 GCF_039923675.1 Collimonas sp. | reverse complement strand
AACCATCACCATCGACGGCTTCAACCTGAGCGCACAGCAAGTGGTCGACGTCGCCCGCGCGCCGCATCTGCCGGTCACCCTGGCCGCTTCCTCCCGCGCCGCCCTGAAAGAAAGCCGCGACTACATCGAGTCGACCTGGATGCATGACGAAGCGCCGATGATGTACAGCTTCAACACCGGCGTCGGTCTGCTGAAAGACACCCGCATCAAGGTCGAGCACATCGAACTGTTCCAGACCCAGCTGATCAAGGCCCACTGCGCCGGCATCGGCGAGCCGTTCTCGGAAGAAGTCAGCCGCGCCACCATGCTGTTGCGCGCCAATGCGTTCGCCAGCAATTACTCAGCGCCGCGGGTCGAAGTAGTGGACCGTTTGCTGGCTTTCCTGAATGCAGGGATTCATCCGATCATGCCGCAAAAGGGGTCGGTCGGCGCGTCCGGCGACCTCGCGCCTTTGTCTTATCTGGCGGCGGCGATTGCCGGTTTCGATGAAGCCGAAGTGATGTACCAGGGCCAGCGCATGAGCGCGCCTGAGGCAATCACCAAATCCGGCGTCGGTCCGGTCAAGTTCGACCTCAAGGCCAAGGACGCATCGGCCCTGATCAATGGTTGCACCGCTTCGCTGGCAGTGGCTGTATTGGTGGCGCACGATTCGCGTAACCTGTTGAGCGATGCCTGTTTGTCACTGGGCCTGACCCTGGAAGCGATGCGCGCTGAAATGGCGGCCTTCGACCCCCGCATCCAGCAAGCCCGTCCGCATGCCGGCCAGATCAAGACTGCAGCGATCATCCGTAAGCTGTTGTCCGGCTCGACCCGCACCACGCACGAAGCACGCGCGGTGCAGTTTCCGGAAGAAAGCCGCCGTACCGACATCCCTTACAGCGCGCGTATCCAGGACGTGTATTCGCTGCGCTGCTCGCCGCAAGTCTACGGTCCGGTATTCGATGCGTTGGATTACATCGACAACATCGTCGACAAGGAAATCAATTCCGCCACCGATAATCCGCTGATATTCAGCAAAGAAGAAGCAGAAGGCGGCGGCTTCGAGATCATCTCCGGCGGTAACTTCCACGGCCAATACCTGGCGCAGGCGATGGATTTGCTGGCGATGGCGATCACCGACCTGGGCAGCATCTGCGAGCGCCGCATCGCCCGCCTGATCGATCCGACCCTGTCATGGGGCTTGCCACGCAACCTGATGAGCGGCGTGCGCGGCGTCAATACCGGCTATCCGGTGGTGCAATGTTCGATGAGTTCGCTGGTGATGGAAAACCGTACCTTGTGCATGCCGGGCAGCGTCGACAGCATCCCGGCCAAGGGCAACAGCGAAGACCACGTCTCCAACTCGACCTGGTGCGCGCGCAAGGCGGCCACCGTGGTGGCCAACACGCAGTACATCATCGGCGTCGAAATGCTGCTGGCGGCGCAAGCGTTGACCATGACCGAAGACTTGTTGCCGGGCTTTGTGCTGGGTGAAGGCACGCAGGCGGCCTACCAGGAAATCCGTCGTCAGATTCCGGCTTGCCTGGATGGCGACCGCTGGTTCCACAACGATATCGCCGTGGCGCAATCGTTTGTGGTCAGTGGTTCGGTGCGGGCGGCGGTGATCAAGAAGGTCGGCGAATTTGCTTGATCCGGTTTCCTGCGGGTAAAAAAAGAGCCACGCTATTTTGTAGCGTGGCTCTTTTTTATGCGGTAGGGTTATGCAAACTCAGTCCGACCAGAGTTTGCCGGCGGTAGCCCAGTTCTCCCGTTTCACTTCCTCGATGATAATGTCCACCGATTCCGGCCCGCAATCCAGCGTCTGGCAAGTGACTTCGGTGATGGCTTTGACGAAAGCGCGTTTTTGTTCCAGGCTGCGGCCTTCGAAAAGCTGCACGTTGAATGTCGGCATTTGAATCCTTTCTGTAAGTTCTATTGATCAGTGTTGGTAGCCGGCATCGATGGCATCCAGTTTGCGTAGCAGCGCCGGCCATTCCAGCAGGCCTTCCGGGCTGCCGTCGCCCAGCAGCTGGTCGCGCGTCTTGCGGCAGATTTCCTGCGAAGGCATGGTCAGGCGGCCGCCGCCTGAATGCATCTTGAGCTGTATTTCGCAAGCCTTGTCGAGCGTATCCATCAGCACATAGGCTTCGGCGATGGTGCGGCCGCAGACCAGGCTGCCATGATTACGCAACAGCATGGCCGGCAACTGGCCGAGCCGTTCGGTCATGCGGCTTTGTTCGGTGGTCGTGAGCGCCAGGCCTTCATAATCGTGATACGCAATCTGTTCATAAAAACGCAGCGCATGCTGCGAGACCGGCAGCAGGCCATCGGCCTGGATCCCGATCGCCACCGCATGTGTATTGTGCAGATGCATGACGCACATCGCATCCGGGCGCGCGGCATGGACCGCACCGTGGATCGCGAAGCCGCTGACATTGACCTGGTAAAGCGAGTCACCGACGATATGGCCGCGGGCGTCGATCTTGACCAGGTTGGATGCGCAGACTTCGTCGAAGCGATAGCCAAACGGGTTCAACAGGAAATGTCCCGGTTCCCCGGGAACCGAGGCTGAAATGTGGGTATAGATCAGGTCATCCCATTGCTTCAGTGCGCACAGACGGTAGCACGCCGCCAGGTCCTTGCGCACCTGCCATTCGGCGCTGCTGATGGAGGAAGGGAAAGCGTTCATGGAACTCCAGATGGTAAAACGCGCGCCGATCAGCTGAGTGATCGACGCGCATTGCGAGGGTGCGGCTGCGGTATCAGTTTATCCGAAGCTTGATATCGGACGCTTAGAAGCGATGACGGATACCCAGTGCGACGCTGCTGCCGACGGTCTGGTCGGTGATCTTGTCGTACATGTAGACCGCATACAGGTCGGTGCGCTTGGACAGATTGTAGTCATAGCCCAGCGATGCCGTATCGCGTTTCAGTGAGCCGCCCACAGCAGCGCCGTTACGCTTGGTGTCTGCCCATGAAGCCAGGACCGAGCCGTTGCCGAGCGGGATGCTGGTGCCGAGCTGGAAGGTCTTGTCCTTCAAGTCGATATCGTGCGAGGTCTGGTCGTAGGTGGCGAACAGCTTGGCGACCGTGAAGTCGTAAGTCGCGCCCAGGAACCAGTTCGACTGGCGCGCCGCCACCATGCCGCTTGGCAGCGGAATGTTGGTGGCCGGCTGGACGTTGTTCGGCGACAGTTCCAAAGGATTGTTGACCTGCACCCGTTGGTAGTAGGCGGTCAATGCCAGCGGACCATGGAAATACAAGACGTTGGCGCCGATATTGTTTTTACCGGTATTACCGGCGACTTCACCGAACTGGTAGTGGAAATTGGCTTTCAGGCCGGAGAAATCCGGCGTCGTATAGATGATCTCATTGCTCCAGCCGGTATCGCCCGCGACCGAATTGGTCCAGCCGGAAGCGTTGAACCAAGGCACGTCCATGTGCAGGATCAGCGGCGACAGCTTGAACGAATCGCCGAACGGGTTGAACAGGATCGACGGCAGGAAATTGGGTGCCAGGTCGCGGCCCAGGGAAACCGTACCGAAGCTGCCGACCAGGCCGACGTTGGCGTCGCGCGAGAACATTGTTTCGTTGCCGTCGAAGCGGCCGGTGGCGCCGGTGTTGGAGCGGAAGAACGAGGTCAGGTTGAACTTGGCCGAGAGTCCGCCGCCGAGGTCTTCTGTCCCTTTGAAACCGATCCACGAGGTGGTCATGCCGCCGCTGTCGACCACGCTGGTGCGCGCCGAGTCGCCGCTATACTTCAGCGAGCCGACATAAGTGTCGACCAGGCCGGTTACCTGGACCGACGTCTGGGCCATGGCAGGCAATGCAATCGTGGCGCCGATGGCCGCCAAGAATTGCAGTTTTCTTAATTTGTTTTTAGCTGGGTACATCCCTGTCTCCTGATTTTTATAAATGGGAAATAAAGTTTTGATTCTGTTCATTTGAAACAACGCACGTCTGCGTTTTAGCTACGATCCGTGGTACCGCCACGGCGGGTGGGAAAGCGCTTTACTGCGGTTTGTTGCATTAAGCGGAAAACGGGTGAGTAGCACGCCAATGGTTGGCGATATCGATGCGGCGCGCGACCCAGACCTGGCCGTGGGCTTGCACATAATCCAGGAAGCGCGCCAGCGCCGCAGCGCGTCCGGGACGGCCGACCAGACGGCAGTGCAGGCCGATCGACAGCATTTTCGGTTGGTTCAGGCCGTGCGGATCACCCTCGCGGTACAACACGTCGAAGGCGTCTTTCAGGTAATCGTAGAACTGGGTGCCGGAATTGAAGCCTTGCATGGCGGCGAAGCGCATGTCGTTGGTATCCAGGGTATACGGCACGATCAGTTGCGGCTGAACCTGGGCGGCGCCGTTGGCGTCCTTGAAGCCGACCGGTTCCCAGAACGGCAAGTCGTCGCCGTAGTGGTCGGCGTCGTAGCTGAAACCGCCGTGTTCCATGACCAGGCGGCGGGTGTTCGGCGAATCGCGGCCGGTATACCAGCCGAGCGGGGCGCTGCCGGTCAATTCCTTGATGACGCTGACAGCCTCGGCGATATGCGCGCGTTCGGTGGCTTCGTCGATATTCTGGTAGCTGATCCAGCGCAAGCCGTGGCAGGCAATTTCGTGGCCAAGTTCTTGAAAAGCAGCAGTCGCTTCCGGGTTGCGTTGTAGCGCGCGCGCAACACCGAACACGGTCAGCGGCAGCCGGCGCTCTTCAAACATGCGCAATAAACGCCAGACGCCGGCGCGCGAACCGTATTCGTAGAGCGACTCCATGCTCATGTGGCGGGCCGGAAAACTCTGCGCGCCAATGATTTCAGACAGAAAAGTCTCCGAGCCGGCGTCGCCGTCCAGTACGCAATTTTCGCTGCCTTCTTCGTAGTTAAGTACGAATTGCAGGGCGATCCGGGCCTTGTTCGGCCATTGCGGGTGGGGCGGATTGCGGCCATAGCCGGTCATGTCGCGCGGGTAGTGTGGATCGGTATTAATGGTCATTGCTTGGCCCGGAAATATTGGATTTGTCTGAATTATGTGCGCTGCAGCCATGATTAATATATGCCGGATAATATATTGACCTGCACCCTGCGGTATATCATTTGATCGATACTCGTTTTCAACTAATCGATATAGGGAATTGTCATGGGTAAATTAAGTACGCACGTTCTGGATATTACCCAGGGCAAGCCGGGCGTAGGTGTCAAAGTTGCACTATATACAGTCAGCGCCGCTGGCCGCAGCCTGTTAAAGAACGCCGTGACCAATCAGGACGGCCGGGTTGACGCACCGTTGCTGCAGGGTGAAGAGATGCAAGCCGGACAATACGAGCTGGTGTTTTCGGCCGGGGACTATTTCGCTGCGCAGGGAATCGACCTGCCGGCCCCGCGTTTTGTTGATAAAGTCACCTTGGCTTTTGGCATCGCCCATGCGGATCAGAACTACCATGTGCCGCTGGTGGTATCGCCGTGGTCGTATTCGACTTATCGCGGTAGCTGAATGGTTACCTAGCGCCAGGCTGTATTTGCCGAACCGGTCTGTTCAGGTTGGTAGCGCCGGCGCCGTCACAGAGGTAAATATGCCAATTGGGCGGTCGCCACTCAAAGCGCATCCCCCATTTGGCCACCTCGTCCTGTATCGTCAAATAACCACATCCGCAAGATCAATCCGCCCTCCCCATAAGCTTTGTGCTAAACTGTGTCTCAACATTTTTTGATAAATAGCGAGACCGGTTGCCGTAGTGTCATAGCAACGCGCCGCACCGCCTAGGTCAAAATCTAAGGAACGAGCGGTGCGCCAGAAATGTTGCCGTCTTATTCAAGTCTTATTGTCCCCGCCCTCATTAATCCTCCTCTAACGGGCGCTGGACAGCAGTATCAACAGCTTTTTCTTTGACCGGGCATCAGGCACATTCATGATGCTTGCCGTTGAACATAAGCTCTGCGAAATTTTTTTATAAAATTTAAATAAACTACGTCGTACATGAATATTATTGAGGCCAAGAAAGTCCTCGAAACTGCATTGCTCTGTGCCCACGAGCCGCTGTCGCTTAACGACTTGAAAAAGCTGTATGTGCGCAATGGCGAAGACATCGGTGACGATGAGGGCGAAATCAATGCAGATACGATCAGGTCCATGCTGGAGGAATTGCGTACGGATTGGTCGGACAAGGGCATCGAAGTCGTCGCCCTGTCGACTGGATGGCGCTTTCAGAGCCGCCCGGAGATGAAAATCTACCTGGAGCGCCTGAACCCGGAAAAGCCGCCGAGATATTCGCGTGCAACCATGGAAACCTTGGCGATTATTGCCTACCGACAACCAGTAACCCGCGGCGACATCGAGGAAATCCGTGGCGTCACAGTCAATTCGCAGACCGTGAAAATGCTGGAAGAGCGTGGCTGGATCGAGGCCATCGGCCATCGCGATGTACCAGGCCGGCCGGCATTGTTTGCCACCGCCAGACAGTTCCTGGATGATCTCGGCCTGACGTCGCTGGACCAGTTGCCGCCGTTGCAGCAAGTTGCCAGAAATGACATGCAGGAAGGCAATCTGCTTGAATTGCAGGCATTGGAAGCGGATCTGGAAGCCAGTATGGAGGCCCGCGCGGCGCTGGATGCCGCTGCGGCGAAAGAAGCAAGCGACGAACAACAGCAATCCGAGATGGCTGAGCTGGATGTGCAGGATCAACCAGAGCACATTGCAGCCGGCACTTCTGCGGATGCGGAACAGATTGCAGAACCAGTGACTGAGGACGAAGACGGTATTGATGCAGATATCGATGCGTCGGAAGTCATGACGGAAAATGCAGCGGAAGTGGATGAGGAAGCAATTCAGCCGCAGGAAACAACCGTTGCATCGAATGAAACCCACACCAACGACCAAGCGCCCGAATCGGCTGATGAAGCCACGCCAGGTCGGCATAACCAACACCTGAATAATGAACCCACCTAGTTCCAATGATGCACCGGTCGTCGACGTGACAGCCACCACCGAATCGAAGCCTGCTAAAAAGCCGAGAGCGCGCAAGGTTGCGGTTGATGCTGCCGTTGCGGCCCCGGCTGCTGTAGAAGCTTCTTCCGCGGATGTTGCCGAGCCGGCCAAGCGTGCTCCACGCGCGCCACGCAAGAAAGCCGTAGCTGTTGTGGCAGCCGATGAGAGCAGCGTTGCAGCAGTGGCGCCGGTCGCGGCGGACGTTGTAGCGCCGGTCAAGCCGAAAGCTGCGCCACGCAAGAAGGCGCCGGCTGTCGTGGCCGAACCGGCCGTCAGCATCGAGGTGGTTGCGCAGGCGGCACCATTCGTGAATGTGGTGGGTGATGACACAACGCCGCGTGAGCGGCCTGCCAAGCGTGGCGTCCGTGGTCCGCGCGCTTTGCGCAGCAATCGCGCCGCCCAGCGTGCGCAAGAGTCGTCGGCTGTTGCGGATTCCGCGCCCGAGACTGGCAACCTGGCGGTAGTTGAAGGCCAGCCGGTCGTGTCGCAAAATGCAGATAACGTCACTGGTGAAGCGCGTCAGCCACGTGGCGACCGTAACAATGGCCGTAACGGCGAACGCGGCGCTGATCGCAATTCGCGCGACCGCCAGCAAAAAGGCAAGAAGCCGCAAGCACAGAGCGGCAAGCCGGGCCAGCAAGGTCCGCGCGCCGGCAAGCCGGGTTCGCGCGGCGGCGACGCCGACGAAGTCTTCTCGTTTGTTACCTCCGAGTCGTTCGATACGCTGGTGACTACGGAAGACGCAAACGACCGTCGCCAGGCTGCGCAAAAGAATGTCCGGCGTGACCTGACCGCCGAAGATGACGCACCTAAGCTGCACAAGGTGTTGGCAGAAGTCGGCCTGGGTTCGCGGCGCGACATGGAAGAGCTGATTATCGCCGGCCGGGTTTCGGTCAACAGCGAACCCGCCCATATCGGCCAGCGCATTCTGCCAACCGACCAGATTCGCATCAACGGTAAGCTGTTGCAGCGCAAAGTCAGCAAGCGTCCGCCACGTGTGCTGGTATATCACAAGCCGGCTGGCGAAATCGTCAGTCACAACGATCCGGACGGCCGTCCATCGGTGTTCGATCGTTTGCCTAACATGAAGGCGGCCAAATGGCTGGCTGTCGGACGTCTGGACTTTAATACCGAAGGTTTGCTGTTGTTTACCACTTCGGGTGACCTGGCTAACCGTCTGATGCATCCGCGCTACGGCATCGACCGCGAATACGCGGTGCGTACCCTGGGTGAGCTGGAGCAGGGCATGCGCCAGAAATTGCTGGCCGGCGTCGAGCTGGAAGACGGCGTTGCACAATTTACCAAAATTGCCGACGGCGGCGGCGAAGGCATCAACAAATGGTATCGCGTGGTGATCGGCGAAGGCCGTAACCGCGAAGTGCGTCGCATGTTTGAAGCGATCGGCCTGACCGTATCGCGTCTGATCCGTACCCGTTACGGCGCGATGACCTTGCCGCGCGGCCTCAAGCGCGGCCGCTGGGAAGAGCTGGAAGAGAATGCGGTGCGCGACATGATGACCGCGCATGGTCTGGACAAACCTGCCGGCCAGAGCGGCGGCGGCAGCGGCGGCAAGGCCCGCCCCGATTTCAACAAGGACCGCCAGCCTAACGGCAATCGCGCGGATAGTGCGCCGCAAGGTCCTGCCGGTTATCGCGATCAAGGCGGATTCGGCCAGTCGCGCGGCAATCAAGGGCGCGGCCCTGGTAGCGGCCAAGGCCGTCCGCAAGGCGGGGGTAACTCTGGCAATGCAGGTAATGGCGGTCAGCCGCGCAGCCGGCAGCCGGATCCGTTGCAAACCGCGTTGGGCTTTCCGGATGCCGGGCAGCGACGCAATGGCGGCGGCAGCGGCTTTGCCCGTCCTGCACGTCCGAACAAGACAGCCGGCGGACAAACCGGCGGCGGACATTTCGGCGCACAAGGCGTTCCGCGTCGCCGTCCGCGTGGTTAATTGATGTGGTTGTCCGGAGCGGTGTTTTACCGCTCCGGATGAACTGAAAAGAAGTGGCTGGAAATGTTGCAATTATGATCAATTCACGGTCTTCTGGCGGGTGATTGTCAATAAATGCAAACTTCTCGCATTGCGGTACATAGCTCAATCGTTTATAATTTACAAGTTAACAGAAGTCACTAACGAGAAAAAGCGGACAAAATGCGAGGATTGATTCGCAACCGCTCTCGTGAAACTGCTTGAAATGACAAACGATAAGAAGATGGGCAGATGCCCATTTTTTTTTTGCTTTTCGTTTTTTGCGGTTTTTTTACGTTGTACTTGCCATTTTGCATACTCGGGTTGCGTATCTTGTGCATCGCTACGTTTCAGGGTTGCGTAAAAAATCAGGCCTATAGCTATATTTTATTAGGGAGTTGCTTTGCAGTTGCTGAAGCTAATTGAAACAACCGTGGTTGGCATGGACTACGAGCTGGTCGAGCTGGAAATCGCCGCACGTGGTCTGCTGCGCGTTTTCATCGACCTGACGCCGGAAAATGCCGGCGAAGGCGGCCAGATCACGGTAGAAGATTGCGAAAAAGTGACGCATCAACTGTTGCACGTGCTGACTGTGGAAAACGTCGTGTACGAGCGGCTGGAAGTATCGTCGCCAGGCCTGGACCGGCCGCTGAAGAAACTGGCTGACTATGTGCGCTTTGCCGGCAAGGAAGCCATTGTGAAATTGCGCGTGGCGATGCCCGGCGCAGCACATCGCAAGTCGTTTCAAGGCGTCCTGGGTGAACCGGACGGCGAGAATTTGACAATCGAATTTGAAACAAAAGATGGGTCGGCGGTGTTGGATTTCACGCTCGCTGACGTAGACAAGGCACACTTGGTGCCGCAAGTGGATTTTAGGAGTCGCAAAGCATGAGTCGCGAAATTTTATTGTTGGTCGATGCGCTCGCGCATGAAAAAAACGTCGATCGAGATGTAGTGTTCGGTGCGCTCGAACATGCACTTGGACAGGCAACCAAGAAACGCTATGAAGGTGACGTCGATATTCGCGTCACGATTGACCGTGAAACCGGTGAATTCGAATCCTTCCGTCGCTGGCACGTAGTGCCGGACGAAGCGGGCCTGCAACTGCCGGACCAGGAAATCCTGCTGTTCGAAGCCAAGGAACAGATTGACGACGTCGAAGTCGACGACCACATCGAAGAGCCGATTGAATCGGTCGACTTCGGTCGCCGCTTTGCGCAAGACACCAAGCAAGTCGTGCTGCAACGGATCCGTGACGCCGAACGCGAACAGATCCTGGCCGACTTCCTTGAACGCGGCGATTCGCTGGTCACCGGCACCATCAAACGGATGGAACGCGGCGATGCAATCGTTGAGTCGGGCAAGATCGAAGCGCGTTTGCCGCGCGACCAGACGATTCCTAAGGAAAACCTGCGTATCGGCGACCGTGTCCGCGCCTTCATCCTGCGTGTCGACCGCAATGCACGCGGCCCGCAAGTGATTTTGTCGCGTACCGCGCCGGAATTCATCATGAAGCTGTTCGAACTGGAAGTGCCGGAAATCGAACAAGGCTCGCTGGAAATCAAGTCGGCTGCACGCGACCCTGGCGTACGCGCCAAGATTGCTGTGTTTACCGCAGACAAGCGCATCGATCCTATCGGTACTTGCGTCGGCATGCGTGGTTCACGTGTGCAGGCCGTGACCGGCGAACTGGGCGGCGAACGTGTCGATATCGTGCTGTGGTCGGAAGATCCGGCGCAATTCGTCATCGGCGCCCTGGCTCCTGCGAACGTATCTTCGATCATGGTTGATGAAGAAAAGCACGCAATGGATGTCGTGGTGGACGAAGAAAACCTGGCTATCGCCATCGGCCGCGGCGGTCAGAACGTACGCCTGGCGGCAGAATTGACCGGCTGGCAGATCAACATCATGACAGCGGAAGAATCGGCCGATAAGTCGGCAGTGGAAACCGCTGCGATCCGTACCCTGTTCATGGAAAAGCTGGACGTCGACCAGGAAGTCGCCGACATCCTGGTGGAAGAAGGTTTCGCCAGCCTGGAAGAAATCGCCTACGTGCCGATTACTGAAATGCTGGAGATCGATTCGTTTGACGAAGACACCGTCAACGAGCTGCGCAACCGGGCGCGGGATGCACTGGTAACCGAAGCGATTGCCTCGGAAGAAGGACTGGAAGGCATGGAAGATGCCCTGGTCAACTTCGAAGGCATGGACCGGGTTACCGCCGGCAAGCTGGGTTTGGCGGGAGTCAAGACATTGGCTGCGTTCGCCGCCCTGGCGTATGACGAATTTGGCGCGATCCTGGCTTTATCAGCCGACCGTGCGCGTCATTTGATTGATGAAGAGTTTAAAGATGTGACCGACGATGAGATGAAACTCATCGATGCCAAGTACGATGATCATGCCAAGGCCCTGCAAGCCAAGGCATGGAATACAGCGGAAGCCAAGTGATCGAGTGATCCGAGAGGTTCCGTATCGTCTGCCGCGCCACATAGAAAAAGAGGACTGAATGGCGAGTAACAATGTAGCCCAATTTGCCACCGAGCTGAAAATGCCAGCGGATTTACTGCTGACACAACTGCAATCGGCTGGCGTCCAGAAAAATTCGACTGACGACGCCTTGTCGAAAGAAGACAAGGATCGCCTGCTGGAACACCTGCGCCGTTCGCACGGTGCGGTGCCTGATAGCGAAAAGAAGAAAATCACGCTGACCCGCAAGGAAACCACCGAGATCAAGCAGGCTGACGCCACCGGCAAGTCGCGCACGATCCAGGTTGAAGTGCGCAAGAAGCGGACTTTCGTCAAGCGTGACGAACCGGTTGCCGAAGTAGCGGCAGCACCGGCTGCGCCTGCCGCACCGGTGATCGACGAAGCTGAACAAGCTCGCCGGATCGAAGAAACACGCCGTCAAGCTGAATTGATTGCTCGCCAGGAAGCGGAATTGGTCGAGAAGCAAGAGCGTCTGGCCAAGTTGGAAGCGGAGAAGGAAGCGCAAGCCAAGGCTGCGCAAAAAGCTGAAAACGACGCCAAGAAAGCTGAGCTGGAAGCCAAAAAGGCCGCTGCCGAAGCACCGGCGCCGGTCGCTGCGGCGCCTGGTACGGTTGCTCCGGTCAAGCAGGAAGATCCTGCCGCTGAAGAAAAGAAACGTCTGGCTAGCGAAGAAGCCAAGCAGAAAGTCGCGCAAGCCGCCAAGGAAGCTGCCGAGAAATCGGCCGCCACTGAACGCGCTCGCAAGGCTGTGCAAGATGAAGTTGCGCAAATCAAGGCGATGATGAATGCGCCGCGCAGAGTCATCAAGGCGCCTGAACCGGTTGCTCCTGTAGCAGCGCCGGCCAAGACCGCCGAAGGCACCTTGCACAAGCCGGCAGACAAGAAGCCGGGCGAGAAGAAAGACGACAAGAAAGTGGTGGTCGACAAGAAATCGATCAAGTCCGCCAACGTCTCTTCGACCTGGCAAGACGACGCCGCTAAAAAACGCGGTCTCGGCATCAAGACCCGCGGCAATACCGGCGGTGGCCGTGACGGCTGGCGTGGTGGTCCGAAGGGTCGCCGTGGCTCGCATAACGACGATCACGAAAGTAATTTCCAGGCGCCGACAGAAGCGGTCATCAAGGATATCTATATCCCTGAAACCATTACCGTCGCCGAACTGGCGCACAAGATGTCGGTCAAGGCTTCCGAAGTCATCAAGCATTTGATGAAACTGGGCCAGATGGTCACCATCAACCAGGTGCTGGACCAGGAAACTTCGATGATTCTGGTCGAAGAAATGGGCCACACCGCGCATGCCGCCAAGCTGGACGATCCGGAAGCACTGCTGATCGACGGTGAAGAACATACCGACGCTGAATTGTTGCCGCGTGCACCGGTGGTGACTGTCATGGGTCACGTCGACCATGGTAAGACCTCGCTGCTGGATTACATCCGTCGCGCCAAGGTAGCTTCAGGTGAAGCCGGCGGTATTACCCAGCACATCGGTGCTTATCACGTGGAAACGCCGCGTGGCATGATCACCTTCCTCGACACCCCGGGCCATGAAGCGTTTACCGCTATGCGTGCCCGTGGCGCCAAGGCGACCGACATCGTGATTCTGGTGGTGGCAGCCGACGACGGCGTGATGCCGCAAACCAAGGAAGCGATCGCCCATGCGAAAGCAGCCGGCGTACCGCTGGTGGTGGCGATCAACAAGATCGACAAACCGGGCAGCAACCTGGATCGCGTCAAGCAAGAACTGATCGCGGAACAAGTGGTGCCGGAAGAATACGGTGGCGAATCGCCATTCGTGCCGGTATCGGCCAAGACCGGCGAAGGCATTGATAACTTGCTGGAGCAAGTGCTGTTGCAAGCTGAAGTGCTCGAGCTGAAGGCCGCTGTGGCATCGCCGGCCCGTGGCCTGGTGGTGGAGGCGCGACTCGACAAGGGGCGTGGTCCGGTTGCAACGATTCTGGTCCAGTCCGGCACCTTGAAGCGCGGCGATGTCGTGCTGGCTGGTTCGGCTTATGGCCGTGTCCGTGCGATGCTGGATGAAAACGGCAAGTCGATTACCGAAGCCGGTCCATCGATTCCGGTCGAAATCCAGGGTCTGACAGAAGTGCCGGTAGCTGGCGAAGAAGTCATGGTCATGGCTGACGAGCGCAAGGCGCGCGAAATCGGTCAGTTCCGTCAAGGTAAGTACCGTGACGTCAAGCTGGCCAAGCAGCAAGCCGCGAAGCTGGAAAACATGTTCGACCAGATGGCCGAAGGCGAGGTCAAGAACCTGCCGATGATCATCAAGACCGACGTGCAAGGTTCGCAAGAAGCGTTGGTACAGTCGTTGCAGAAGCTGTCGACCAGCGAAGTCCGGGTTCAAGTGGTGCACGCCGGCGTCGGCGGCATCAGCGAGTCGGACGTCAACTTGGCAGTCGCTTCCAAGGCCGTCATCATCGGCTTCAACGCTCGCGCCGATGCCTCGGCACGCAAGCTGGCGGAAGCCAACGGCGTCGATATCCGTTACTACAACATCATTTATGATGCCGTGGACGAGATCAAGGCAGCGATGTCCGGCATGTTGTCGCCTGAGAAACGCGAACAGAACCTGGGTCTGGTCGAAATCCGCCAGGTCCTGCTGGTCAGCAAAGTCGGCGCGATTGCCGGTTGCTACGTGCTCGAAGGTTTGGTCAAGCGTGGCGCTTCTGTCCGTCTGCTGCGCGACAACGTCGTGTTGTGGACCGGTGAGCTGGATTCGCTGAAACGCTTCAAGGATGACGTCAAGGAAGTCCGTTCCGGCTTCGAATGCGGTCTGACCCTGAAGAACTTCAACGACATCAAAGAAGGCGATCACCTCGAAATCTTTGAAGTCGAAGAAATCGCGCGTACTCTGTAATATTAAAAGCACACGCACGGTAATAAAGTGCGTAGGGCGGGAAAATCGGGCCTACAAGCCCGATTTTCATTTGGCGGCAAGTTGTGTAATGAAGTCGTTGCTAGTTAAATTGTGAAAGATATAGCGCCTGACAGCGCCGAATAAAAGTATGGCTAAACATAGTAAATCCATCCCCGGCCGCGGCCTGCGCGTTGCAGACCAGATCCAGAAGGACTTGTCCGAGATTATCGTGTTCGAGTTGAAAGACCCGCGGGTCGGCATGATCACGATCACCGAAGTGCAGGTCACGCCGGATTACGCCCATGCCAAGGTGTTTTTCACAATGCTGAACGACGACCTGGAAGCGATTGCGAATACCGTCAAAGGGCTGACCCAGGCTGCCGGCTTCCTACGGGGACAACTGGGCCGCCGTCTGTCCATCCACACCTTGCCTGCCTTGCATTTTATCCATGACAACTCGACCGCCCGCGGCGTCGAGATGTCGCGCCTGATCGACCTGGCGAATGCGACGCGCTCCAAGGATGACGGCCAGGAGTAAGTGCAAGCCTGACCGCAGTTCTTGTTGCTGGATTGATGCGGCTTGCTGGTGACGGCAGGCCGTTTCCGTTTTATTCACCTTTCTGTATTTGCTTCTATGGCATCACGCCCACCTAAAAGAATCCGTGTCCCGCTCAATGGCGTCTTGCTGTTGGATAAACCTGTCGGCTTTTCCAGCAATGACGCGCTGATCAAGGCAAAAGGCTTGCTGAACGCGCAAAAGGCCGGCCACACCGGCACCCTCGATCCGTTTGCCACCGGTGTGCTGCCGCTGTGTTTCGGTGAAGCCACCAAGTTTGCCCAGGATTTGCTGGATGCCGACAAGACTTACGAAACCTTGATCCATCTGGGAGTGAGTACTACCACCGGCGACACCGAAGGCGAGATCCTGGAACGCAAGGAGGTCGATGTCAGCCGCGAACAGATCGATGCGGCGCTGGTGCAGTTCCGTGGTCCGATCAAGCAGGTGCCGCCGATGTACTCAGCCCTCAAGCGCGACGGCAAGCCGTTATATGAATACGCCCGTGCCGGCATCACCCTGGAGCGCGAAGCGCGCGATGTAACCATTCACTCACTCGAATTTCTGGATTACCAGGCGCCGTTCCTGCGGTTGCACGTCAGCTGCAGCAAAGGCACTTACATCCGCGTGCTGGGCGAAGATATCGGCGCCGCGCTGGGATGCGGTGCGCATTTGAAAGAGTTGCGACGGACCCAGGTCGGACATTTGACGCTGGACGGTTGCGTTACCCTCGAGCAGCTGAGCGGCACCGAGCCGACTGAACGCAGCGCCTTGCTGGCGCCGGTGGATAGCTTGCTACTGACCTTCCCGGAAGTAGTACTCACCGATTCGCTGGCAAAGCGTTTTTTGCAAGGCCAGCGCTTGACTCTGGTGAAAGAAGGCGTAGCGTTGCCGGTAGAAGGCGGACGGGTGCGGGTTTACCTGCAGCCTGCCGATGCTGTATCCGTGCGCCAACTGCTGGGAACCGCGCAGTTGCATGAATACGGCGTTCTGGCGCCGGAACGCCTGATTGCCACCGCGCAGCTTGTCTAAATATCATCTGAGCAGTATTTGTGCTGCATTTGAGACAGCAACTCGTTGAAATTACAAGGCTTTTCATAAAGTAGTGCAGCGCGTCATGCTATAATGCGCGGCCTCCCAAATTCCGCTACATCTGCCTTGCTTCCGTGCAGTGCCTTAGCGTGCATGTTTGGCCGCATATGTAGTAATAAAAATTCGGCTATAAGTATTCAGCAATAAATTTTCTGCGCAATCGTTACCTGCGCACTTACTAAGTTCTTCAATCTCCAAACTGACCATGTCAAACACACCTCGCGCCATCCGCAACATTGCCATCATTGCCCACGTTGACCACGGCAAGACCACTCTGGTTGACCAATTGCTGCGTCAATCCGGCACCTTCCGTGACAACCAGCACGTCGATGCACGCGTGATGGATTCGAACGATATTGAAAAAGAACGCGGCATCACGATTCTGTCGAAGAATTGCGCAGTCGAATACAAGGGCACGCATATCAACATCGTTGATACCCCGGGTCACGCCGACTTCGGCGGCGAAGTCGAGCGCGTACTGTCGATGGTCGATAGCGTTTTGCTGCTGGTCGATGCGCAAGAAGGTCCTATGCCGCAAACGCGTTTCGTGACGCGCAAGGCACTGGCGCTGGGTCTGAAGCCTATCGTCGTGGTCAACAAGGTCGACCGCGAAAACGCCGATCCGCAAAAGGCTGTGAACGCCACTTTCGAACTGTTCGATAAACTCGGCGCAACCGATGAACAGCTGGATTTCCCGATCATCTATGCATCGGGCTTCAAAGGCTATGCAGGTCTGGAAGACACCGTCCGCGACGGCAACATGGAACCCTTGTTCGACGCTATCCTGAAGCACGTTCCTGCGCGTGAAGATGATCCAAACGGCCCGCTGCAACTGCAAATCACTTCGCTGGAATACTCTTCCTACGTCGGCAAGATCGGCGTCGGCCGTATCCTGCGCGGTCGCATCAAAGGCCTGCAAGACGTGGTCTGGATGAATGGTCCTGACGACAAGCCAACCAAGGCGCGCATCAACCAGGTGCTGACTTTCCGCGGCCTGGACCGCGTGCTGGCAGAAGAAGCGCTGGCTGGCGACATCGTGCTGATCAACGGTATCGAAGAAATCAGCATCGGCTCCACCATCTGCGCCCCGGATCATCCGGAAGGCTTGCCGATGTTGAAGGTCGATGAACCGACTCTGACCATGAACTTCATGGTGAACAACTCGCCACTGGCCGGCCGCGAAGGCAAGTTCGTGACCACCCGTCAGATCAAGGAGCGTCTGGACCGCGAACTGAAAGCCAACATGGCGTTGCGCGTAGTACAAGCTGAAGGCGACGATTCGACCTACGAAGTGTCGGGTCGCGGCGAGTTGCATCTGACCATCCTGATCGAAAACATGCGTCGCGAAGGCTACGAGCTGGCTGTATCGCGTCCGCGCGTGGTGTTCAAGATGGTGGACGGCGTGCGCCACGAGCCGTACGAAAACCTGACCGTTGACGTCGAAGAAGCCAACCAGGGTGGCGTCATGGAAGAATTGGGTCGTCGTCGTGGCGATCTGCAGAACATGGAACCGGATGGCAAGGGACGTGTGCGTCTCGAGTACCGCATGCCAGCACGCGGCCTGATCGGTTTCCAGGGCGAATTCATGACCCTGACCCGCGGCACCGGCCTGATGAGCCACGTGTTTGACGAATACGCACCGGTCGACAACACCCGGGGTGAACTCGGTGGCCGTCGCAACGGCGTGCTGATCTCGCAAGATGACGGCGCAGCAGTTGCCTACGCTATCTGGAAACTGCAAGATCGCGGCCGTATGTTCGTCAGCCACAATGACCCTGTCTACGAAGGCATGATCATCGGTATTCACTCGCGTGAAAACGACTTGGTGGTTAACCCGATCAAGGGCAAGCAGCTGACCAACGTCCGTTCTTCCGGTACCGACGAAGCGGTGCGCCTGGTGCCGCCGATCGAAATGTCGCTGGAATATGCCGTTGAATTCATCGACGACGACGAACTGGTTGAAGTTACGCCTAAGAGCATCCGTCTGCGTAAGCGTTACCTGAAGGAACATGAGCGTAAAAAGGCTTCGCGCGACGCGTAAGCAATAGCGTGAATCGGGCCGTCAGGCCCGGCCACTAGAAAACCCGCCGATTTGCGTGCTGCGTAAGCTCACGGATCGGCGGGTTTTTTATTTTATCAAGCGATGGTCGGGCTGCTGCCAGCCGTCGCATGCTGCGTCTTCAGCACATCGCCAATCGCGGCAAACAATTGATCAATCTGCGTGGGTTCGATAATCAGCGGCGGCGACAGCGCAATGATGTCGCCGGTAGTGCGAATCAGCACGCCTTTCTCCCAGAAACACTTCAAGAACACATCGAAGGCGCGCGCCCCTGGCTTGCCGGCGATCGGCTCCAGTTCAATCCCGCATACCAGTCCTAGGTTGCGCACGTCTTTAACGAAAGGCAAGCCCTTCAGGCCATGCGCGGCTTGTTCGAAATAGGGCGCGGTCGCAGCCGCGCGATCGAACAGGTTCTCGCTCTTGTAGACGTCAATCGTGGCGACCGCAGCCGCAGCCGCCAGAGGATGGCCGGTATAGGTATAGCCATGGAAGAACTCGATGGCGTTCTCGCTGGCGGCACTCATGAAGGCGTCGTGGATATCCTGGCGCACGATGACCGCGCCCATCGGCACGCTGGCGTTGGTCAAGCCCTTGGCGCAACAGATCATGTCCGGCACCACGCCGAAATAATCAGCGGCAAACGGTGTACCAAGGCGGCCGAAGCCAGTGATCACTTCGTCGAAAATCAGCAGGATGCCGTACTTGTCGCAGATGGCGCGCAGCTTTTGCAGATAGCCTTTCGGCGGCAAGATCACCCCGGTCGAACCCTGGATCGGCTCGACGATCAAGGCGGCAACCGTGGCCGGATCATGCAGCGTCAGCAGGCGCTGTTCGAACTCGTCGGCGATCTCGGCGCCATGTTCCGGCAAGCCATGCGAAAATGCATTGCGCGCAATATCCAGCGGATGGCGCAAGTGGTCGACGCCGGCCAGGGTCGGGCCGAAATGCTTGCGGTTGCCGGCGATGCCGCCGACGGCAATGCCGCCGAAGCCGACGCCGTGATAACCGCGCTCGCGGCCGATCAGGCGGGTCCGCAAGCCATCGCCGCGCACCCGGTGATAAGCCAGTGCGATCTTCAGCGCGGTATCGACCGCTTCGGAACCGTCATTGCAAAAGAACACCCGGTTCAAGCCTTCCGGCGCGATCGACACCAAGGAGCTGGCCGCTTCGAACGCCAGCGGATGCCCCATCTGGAATACCGGTGCGAAGTCCATCTTGGCCGCCTGCTGTTGAATCGCCTCGACAATTTTCGAATGACAGTGGCCGGCATTGGTGCACCACAGGCCCGCCGTGCCGTCCAGAATCTGGCGGCCGTCATCGGTGGTGTAATACATGCCCGATGCGGAAACCAGCATCCGCGGCTGGCTCTTGAACTGGCGGTTGGCCGTAAACGGCATCCAGAAATGGTCGGTGTTCAGGGTGGTTGGCATGGCGTTTCCTTGGTGTCGTAGGCGGTGAATCCGGCAACGGTTCTCAATGGCAGGCGGAATCGTTTTCAGACCCTTGTTGTTGATGTTAGTACGTTTAACGGGGTTCTGATAGAGCCACTTTACAGGCAGTTGCAGCGCAAAGTGGCGGGCTAGCCTGAGATTCGAGGCTATCTCGGGCAGGACCATGTCTCGGCGCCGTCATCAGCCTGGCGCAGCTGCGACCTGGCTTCCTGATAGTGCAATAAAGTGATGAAATCCTGTTAACTTTGACAGGCTTCCGTGCAGATTCCTCGTGCTAGCATAAATTTACCTGTAGCCAAAAGCTGCAGGCCAATTTAACTCTACAAGAGGAGTAATCCATGATCAGTGTTCAGAAATGGCTGGCGGGCGTCACCTGTCTGGCGGCGATCGTCATCAGTGGTTCGGCGTATGCGGCCAGGGCCGACATACAAGTCACGCTGCAAGAAGCCAGCGCGAAAGGCGACAGCGGCGCCGGCAAGGTGCTGTACACCATCAGCAACACCAGCGCTGCGCCCTTGCATGTCCTTAAATGGGAAACGCCATTGAGCGGCGTCAGCGGCGACATATTCAGCGTCGCCCTGGGTGGCCAGCCGGTACGTTATGTAGGACGCCTGGTGAAGCGCAAGCCTGCCACGGACAAGGATTACATCACGCTGAAACCGAATGAAAGCCGGGCGGTGGAAGTGGACCTGAGCGCCTACTACGAGATGTATCGCGCCGGCCAGTACGTGGTCAAGTACAAGCAAACCGCCGATACGCTGGTGCGCGAGGCGGGCAATGCGGTAGCGGCTAAAGCCGCTGGCGCCGGAGCCAGCGCCATCACGCTCGACACCACGGCGATCCCGTTGACGGTTGACGGCGGCCCGCCGCCATCATCCAAGCAAACTTCGGGCGACCTGCTGGGAGCGATTACTGGCGCGGCTGCCAGCGGATCGACCAGCTTCGCCAGCTGCAGCAATAGCCAGAAAACCGCGTTGACGACCGCGCGCAGCGACGCTGCTTCGATCGCTACCAACGCCAAGAGCTACCTGACCGCCAACAAGACCGGCAGCCGTTACACCTGGTGGTTTGGCGCCGTCACCAGCGGCCGCTACACCACCGCCACCAGCCATTACACCAACATCGGCAGCGCATTGGGAAACCAGTCGTACAAATTCGATTGCAGCTGTGCCGAGGCCGATACCTACGCCTACGTGTATCCTGACCAGCCTTACACCGTGTACCTGTGCGGCGCCTACTGGAACGCGCCGGCCAACGGCACCGACTCCAAGGCAGGCACGCTGGTGCACGAAACGAGTCATTTCACGGTAGTTGCCGGTACCGGCGATCACGTGTATGGCCAAAGCGGCGCGCATAGCCTGGCGACCAGCGATCCTGCTTCGGCTCTGGACAACGCCGACAATCACGAGTACTTCGCAGAGAATACGCCGGCGCGGCAGTAGGCAAGGATGGCATCGCTTCAGTCGCGATGCCGGAGCAGGGCGGTGGATGTGCAGCGCTGACGCCAGTCGCGGGCCAGCACTGCCAGCACCGCCGTGCTCCACCAGCGGCCTTGGAAATACCTGTTCTCCAGGAATAGCGCTTCATGCCGCATGCCGAGTATTTTGCACAGTCTGATCGCCGCTATATTTTCTGAAATCGTTTCCGCATAAATGCGATGCGCCCCGCGCTGCTCGAAGCCGAAGGCAAGCACCGCGCTGCCGGCTTCCAGTGCATAGCCCTTCTTTTGCCATTCACGGCCCAGCTCGCAGCCGACCGAGGCTTGCCGGTTTTCTTCAAAGCGGATGCCGCAGGAGCCGATCAGCTCGCCGTTTTTGGTGGTGATGGCAAGCTGGTATCCGGTTCTGGGCTGTTCGCTCGTTTGTGCGATAAAGAGGTCAAGCAACGCATCCGATTTCTCAATTGACATATCTCCTTCGCTATAGAAACGCGCAAATTTCTGGCCGCCCCGCAAGGCCCGGTAAGCGTCTCTGTCGTCGCTCGAAAATTCGCGTAGAACCAGATTTTCTGTTTCGATGATTAACATTGCGGGCCTGCCTGTCGCTGGAGATTTGCAATTTTGATATTCATTTTATTATTATATGGATAATGTCATTTGCCGGTAAAAAAATCTGCAGTAGCTGCGCTCGCCGAAGATAAAGTCTATTTCCGCATGAAAATTGTGGTCGCGGATCGTGATCCGGGGCGAACTTTGCTTTGGGCGGGATCGCTTCCTGATAAACTGGACGCCCTTTACGCCACACGGGCGCGAACCGGGCTCATTTTGCACAACTATGTGCCACGTCAGCAAAACACGAAAAAATCAAGCAGAATAGCGGATGAATCACATCACGTTGTGTATGTGAAATCAGCATAAAACCTAATGAAATCAGCGAATTACAGTAAACGCCGCATCTCCGTTGCGCCCATGATGGACTGGACCGACCGCCATTGCCGCGTGTTCCACCGTCAAATTACGCGCCACACCTGGTTGTATACCGAAATGGTGACCACCGGCGCCTTGCTGCACGGCGATGTTCCGCGCCACCTTGATTTCGACGAGATTGAACATCCGGTCGCCTTGCAACTGGGCGGCAGCGAGCCGGCCGACCTGGCCAAGAGCGCCAAGCTGGGCGAGCAATGGGGCTACGACGAGATCAACCTGAATTGCGGTTGCCCGTCGGAGCGGGTGCAGAAGGGCGCTTTCGGCGCTTGCCTGATGGCGGAATCGGCGCTGGTGGCGGATTGCGTCAAGGCGATGCGCGATGCGGTGGCGATTGATGTCACCGTCAAGCATCGGGTCGGTATCGACCAGACCGAGTCCTACGAATTTGTCCGCGATTTCGTCGGCACCGTGGCTGAAGCCGGTTGCCAGACTTTTATCGTGCATGCGCGCAATGCCATCCTGAAGGGCCTCAGCCCCAAGGAAAATCGCGAAATTCCGCCTTTGAAGTACGAGTATGCATATCGGCTTGCGCAGGATTTTCCGGAGCTGGAAATCATCATCAACGGCGCCATCAAGACTACCGCCGAGATCGATTTCCACCTGCAGTACGTTGATGGCGTGATGCTGGGGCGCGAGGCTTATCACAACCCCTATCTGATGGCGGATTTCGACGCTCGCTATTATGGTGATACCGATGCGCAGCCAAAGACACGCGCCGAAGTGATAGAGGCGATGCTGCCCTATATTCGCCAGCAATTGGCTTTGCATGGACGCGATGGCAAAGGTTTGCGCCTGAATAGCATCACGCGCCACATGCTGGGGGTGATGGCGGGCGTGCCGGGCGCCAAATCGTTCCGGCAAGCACTGTCGGATTCTAAAAGGCTTGCCGTGGGTGATCCCTTGCTGCTGATCGAGGCATTGGCAAACATGCAACCATTGGCGGCCTGACCATGTCTGTCTGGCGGCGATATCGGGTTTAGGCGTAAAACTAGGGCAAAGTAGTGTCCGTAAAACATTTTCAGTCTGCTAAATCCTTTAAAATAGCCACCTCTGGCTTATGCTTGAATGAGCAAGGGCTGCAAGATGGGCTTTGATGCCGCAGCCGGCTTGTCACAATTCAACGTAACGTTTTAACTTAACCCAAATTCATAGCACGCAGACTGGCCCAAGAGGCTTCCGCAGCGGCTGTCTTCAAGGCGAAACATGTCAATTGCAACTACAGAGGAAATCATTGCCGAACTCCGTGCCGGACGCATGGTGATACTGGTCGATGAAGAAGATCGTGAAAACGAGGGCGATCTGGTGCTGGCCGCCGATTTCGTCACGCCGGACGCGATCAACTTCATGGTCAAGCATGCACGCGGCCTGGTCTGCCTGACCTTGACCGAAGAGCGTTGCGACCAACTCAACCTGAGCATGATGACCAGCCGCAACGGCACCGCTTACGGTACCAATTTCACGGTATCGATCGAAGCTGCTGAAGGCGTTACCACGGGTATTTCCGCAGCTGATCGCGCTCGCACCATCCAGGTAGCGGTGGCGGGCAACGCCAAGGCTGGCGATATCGTGCAGCCGGGCCATATATTTCCGATCAAGGCACGCAAGGGCGGGGTATTGATGCGCGCCGGCCATACCGAAGCCGGTTGCGACCTGACCGAGATGGCGGGTTTGACGCCGGCGGCGGTGATTTGCGAAATCCTCAAGGAAGACGGCAGCATGGCGCGTCTGCCGGATCTGCTGGAATTCTCGAAAGAACATGGTTTGAAAGTCGGCACCATTGCCGACCTGATCCACTATCGCGGCCAGCACGAAAGTATCGTGGAACGCCTGGCCGAGCGCACCACCCACACTGCGCAGGGTACGTTCAAGACCATCGCTTATCGCGACACACCTAGCGGCGGCGCCCATCTGGCGCTGCTGCATGGCGAGCCGAAGCCGGATGTGGAAACCCTGGTGCGCGTGCACCAGCCGGTATCGATCCTGGACTTGCTGGAAACCGAGGCCACCAACCATTCGTGGAACATGGCGTCGGCGTTGGCGGCGATCGCCGCTTCGCCTTGCGGCGTGGTGGTGTTGCTTAACTGCGAGGAATCGGCAGACCAGATATTCGCCAAGTTCGCGGCGCTGGAAGCGGCCTGCAGCGGCGTCAAGCCGCCACCGCCGCGAGTCGATTTGCGTACCTACGGCATCGGCGCCCAGATCCTGAAAGATCTCGGCGTCGGCAAGATGAAGCTGCTGGCCAGTCCGCGCAAGATGCCATCGATGACCGGCTACGATCTTGAAATCACCGGTTATCAAAACAAGCCGAATGCTTGAAGTAATGTTTTAGTAGTGCCCTTGCAATAGCCGTAACGATCTGTAGTAAGGCATTTTTTAGATTAATGAATAAAAAGCGCCTAGTGCGCATAAGAGGAAAGCCATGACAGTCGGAATTTACGAAACCAACCTGGATGGTGCTGATCTGCGTATCGGTATTGTGCAAGCCCGCTTCAACGAAGATGTCTGCCACGGCCTGATCTCGGCCTGCCTGGCGGAGCTGAAGCATCTGGGCGTGGCGGATGAAGACATCCTGCACGTGACAGTGCCAGGCGCCCTGGAAATCCCGCTGGCGTTGCAGAAGATGGCTGAAACCATGCAGTTCGACGCGCTGATCGCGATCGGCGCCGTGATCCGTGGCGAGACTTACCATTTCGAGCTGGTGTCGAATGAATCCGGCGCCGGCATCACGCGCGTCGGCCTGGATTCGGGGATTCCGATCGCCAACGCCGTGCTGACCACCGAGAACGACGAGCAGGCGGAAGCGCGGATGGAAGAGAAGGGCACCGATGCTGCGCGCGTTGCAGTTGAAATGGCCAATCTCTCGATCGCGCTGGAAGAACTGGCTGAAGCCACCAGCGAAGAATAAGATGTTTTCACGGGCCTGTAGCGCAGATTTACTGTGCGCTGCCGGCTAGCGATGCGCTTTTCAAGCAAGCAGATAAACAAGCAGTAAAACAAGCTGGAAAAACTATGACCACCACCAAAATTTTGCACGCCAATCCGAGCAAGAGCCGCACGCCGCGTCACCGCGCGCGCGAATTCGCGTTGCAGGGACTGTATCAATGGCTATTGAACAATGAAGACGTGACTGCCATCAGCGACCATATCCGCCAGGCGCACGGCTTCGACAAGGCCGATGCCGAACATTTCAACTCGCTGTTGTACGGTGCGATCAAGGATGTGACTACTTTGCGCGCCGGCCTGGCGCCGTTGATCGATCGTCAGATCAGCGAACTGTCGCCGGTGGAACACGCAGCGTTGCTGATCGGCGCATTCGAACTGCAAAACCATGTGGAAATCCCGTATCGCGTGGTCATCAACGAAGCAGTCGAATTGACCAAGTCGTTCGGCGGCATCGATGGCCACAAATATGTGAACGGCGTACTGGACAAGTTTGCCGCCAGAACGCGCGGGGATGAAATCAGCGCCAGCAAGAAATCCTGAGATATCTCTCTGTAGGCGGGACCTGATAGCGGCTCTGCATCGTGCATAGCGCTTGATATCAGTCCCCGATGTTTCAGGCGAGACCTGCTGCAGGCAACCAGATACGGCTCGCCATTCGGAAAATCTGTTCATGACATTCTCGCACCTGGCTTCACGTCTCGATAACATCGCACCGTTCCATGTGATGGAACTGGCAAAAATGGCGGCAGCGCTGGAACAGCAAGGCCGCCATATCATCCACATGGGTATCGGCGAACCCGATTTCACCGCAGCACCGCTGGTGATCGAGGCTGCGGCCAAAGCCATGGCCGACGGCAAGATGCAATACACCTCGGCCACCGGTTTGCCTGCACTGCGCGAGGCCATCTCCGGCCACTATAAACAAGTGTACGGGTTAGACATTGCACCTGCACGCATAGTCGTCACCGCCGGCGCCTCGGCCGCCTTGCTGCTGGCTTGCGCCGCGTTAGTGGAGAAGGGCAGCGAAGTGCTGATGCCTGATCCTTCCTATCCCTGCAACCGCCATTTCGTCGCCGCCTTTGACGGCCGCGCAAAAATGATTGCCAGCGGTCCGGCCGAACGTTTCCAGCTATCCGACCAGATGGTGCGCGAGCACTGGGGCGAAGACACACACGGCGTGCTGCTGGCGTCGCCGTCCAATCCGACCGGCACCTCGATCCTGCATGGCGAACTGGGCAAGATCATTGCCACGGTACGCGCCAAGGGCGGTTTTTCCATCGTCGACGAAATCTATCAAGGCCTGAGCTACGACGAAGCGCCGTTTTCCGCGCTGTCGCTGGGCGACGACATTATTGTCATCAACAGTTTCTCCAAATATTTCAACATGACCGGCTGGCGTCTCGGCTGGCTGGTGCTGCCGGAACAGCTGGTGGCGCCGATCGAAAAACTGGCGCAGAACCTGTTCATTTGCCCGTCGTCCATTGCCCAGCACGCGGCGCTGGCCTGTTTTGCGCCGGACTCGCTGGCTCTGTATGAAGAACGCAAGAGCGAATTCAAACGGCGTCGCGATTATCTGGTGCCGGCATTGATTGAACTGGGCTTCAAGGTGCCGGTCATACCGGACGGCGCCTTCTATGTGTATGCGGATTGCAGCGCCTTGAGCGACGATGCCGATCGCCTGGTCAAGGAGATACTGAACCAGGTTGGCGTCAGCATGGTGTCCGGCTTGGATTTCGGGCCGCACACCGCGCAGACCTATATCCGCTTGTCTTACGCGACGTCGATGGAAAACCTGCATGAAGCCGTGCGCCGGCTTGGGCAGTTTTTCAGCAAGAATTGAGTATCGAAATTACGCATCTGCATTCAGTACGGAATTGAGACATTGTTCGCTGCCGACCTAGCGGCAGCATTGAAAAAGGAGCTCCCATGCACTTCGTTTTCCCGCCAAAGCCAGCAGCAGCCGTACCCGTAGCCGGCAGTGATCAATTGTTCCCGGTCCACCGGATTTATTGCGTTGGCCGCAACTACGCAGAGCACGCCAAGGAAATGGGCAGCAGCGGCCGCGAAGCGCCGTTCTTCTTCATGAAGCCGGCCGATGCTGTGCTTCCGGTGGCCAAGGGCAGCATCGGTGAAATGCCTTATCCGTCGATGACGCAGGACCTGCATCACGAAATCGAACTGGTGGTGGCCTTGTCTACCGGCGGCAAGAATATTCCTGCAGCCGAAGCCGTCAAGCACATCTGGGGTTATGCGGTCGGACTCGACATGACGCGCCGTGACTTGCAAGGCGAAGCCAAGAAGCTGGGGCGGCCATGGTGTACCGGCAAAGGCTTCGATTTTTCCGCGCCGATTTCCGCGATCCAGCCTGCGGGTTCCAGCGGCCTGATCGAACAGGGCGATATCCATCTGAATGTGAATGGCGTATTGCGCCAGCAAGGCGATATCAGCCAGATGATCTGGAACATCGCTGAGACCATCGAACAGTTGTCTGCCTATTTCGAACTGCAAGCCGGCGATCTCATCTTTACCGGTACGCCGGCCGGTGTGGCGGCGGTAGTCAAGGGCGATCTGCTGGAAGGTTCGGTTGCCGGTATCGGCGAGCTGCGCGTGCGTTTAGTGTGATTTTTAAGTAGATATCAATGAAACTGTATAGCTATTTCCGTAGCTCCGCCGCCTATCGCGTGCGGATCGCCTTGAATCTCAAGGGCATGCCTTACGACATCGTGCCGGTGCATCTGCTGAAGCACGGCGGCGAGCAATTGAGTCAGATGTACCGTACCTTGAACGCCGATGGCCTGGTGCCTACCATGGTTGAGGACGAGAGCGTGGATGGCCATACTGTGCTGACGCAATCGCTGGCGATCCTGGAGTACCTGGAAGAGATTCATCCGACGCCGGCACTGTTGCCATCGGCTGCGCTGGACCGGGCGTTTGTGCGCAGCATCGCGCTCTCGATTGCATGCGACATTCATCCGGTCAACAACCTGCGTGTGCTGCGCTACCTGGTGCACGAGCTGAAGGTCGACGAGAACGCCAAGAACGCCTGGTACCGCCATTGGTGCGAGAGCGGGCTGGCGGCGCTGGAGACGACCCTGGCGCGCGATGGCCGGACCGGAAAATTCTGTTTCGGCGATACGCCGACATTTGCCGATTGCTGCCTGGTGCCGCAGATTTTCAATGCGCAACGCCTGAAATGCAATCTGACGGAAATGCCGACCTTGATGCAGATTCACCAGAACTGCCAGGAGCTGGACGCTTTTATCCAGGCGGCGCCGCAAAACCAGCCTGATGCGGAAGCCTAAGGGAAAATAAAAAGCCGGGGTTCGTGAGAACTCCGGCTTTTTTTATTGCCTGTTGCTTTAAAGCCCTGCTGTCACGCCGCAGCCTGGATCGGTTCGGCCGGATGGAAACTCTCGGCACGCGAAATCGGCCAGTATTTTGCAAACACCGGATAGCGGTAATTCTGGTTCAGCAAATCGCCAGGCTGCAGATAAGACAGCAAGTCAGACATCAGTTTCACTTCATGGTCCGAGGTACGCCGCACAATGTGATGCGCGCGCAGGGCGGAAGCGTGCGGCAAGCCGGCGGCCTGCACCAGCTCCTGCAACGCATGCAAGGTGCTCTCGTGGAAGCGGTACACGCGTTCGGCCTTGTCCGGCACCACCAGCGCCTTCTGACGGCCGACGTCCTGCGTCGCCACGCCGGTAGGGCAGCGGTCGGTATGGCAGCTTTGTGACTGGATGCAGCCCAGCGAAAACATGAAGCCGCGCGCCGAATTGCACCAGTCGGCGCCGATCGCCAAGGTACGCGCCAGGTCGAAAGCGGTAATCACCTTGCCGCTGGCGCCGATCTTGATGCGGTCGCGCAGGCCGGCGCCGACCAGTGAGTTATGCACCAGCAGCAAGCCTTCCTGCAAGGGCATGCCGACGTGATCGACGAATTCCAGCGGCGCCGCACCGGTGCCGCCTTCAGAACCATCCACCACGATGAAATCAGGCAAGATGCCAGTTTGCAGCATGGCTTTGACGATGCCGAAAAATTCCCACGGATGGCCAACGCACAGCTTGAAGCCGACCGGCTTGTCGCCCGACAGCGCGCGCAATTTCTGGATGAATTCCAGCAGGCCGATAGGATTGGAAAACGAGGAATGGGTAGCCGGTGAAATACAGTCGATGCCCATCGGCACGCCGCGCGTCGCCGAAATTTCCGGCGTGATTTTTGCCGCAGGCAGTACGCCGCCATGGCCGGGTTTGGCGCCTTGCGACAGCTTGACGGTGATCATCTTCACCTGCGGCGAGGTAGCTTGCGCTACGAATTTATCTTCATTGAAGCTGCCATCGCCATTGCGGCAGCCGAAGTAACCGGAAGCGATCTGCCACAACAGGTCGCCGCCGAATTCATGATGATAGGGCGAGATCGAACCTTCGCCGGTGTCGTGCGCAAAGCCGCCTTTTTTTGCACCGCGATTCAATGCGCGGATAGCGTTGGCGGACAAGGCGCCGAAACTCATCGCCGAAACGTTGAACATCGACATCGAATATGGTTGCGCCCGTTCGGCGCCCACCGTGACGCGGAAATCGTGGCTGGCGATGATGGTTGGCGACAGCGAATGGCCCACCCATTCATAGCCGCGCATCTTGACATCCAGCTCGGTGCCGAACGGCCGGCTATCGACCTCGCCCTTGGCGCGCTGGTAAACCAGGCTGCGTTCCTTGCGGGTAAACGGTGCGCCGTCGTTGTCGCTTTCAAAAAAATACTGCCGCATTTCAGGGCGGATCATTTCAAACAGAAAGCGGAAATGCCCCATCAACGGATAGTTGCGCAGGATAGCGTGGCTGCGCTGGTTCATGTCCCAGATGCCAAGCGCGCTCAGCAACCCCGGCGCCACCGCCCACCACCAGGCAATCTTTCCTGCCAAGGCGCCGGCGGCAAGCGCCAGCGTCAGCAACAGCACTATCCAAAAGCTTAGGTAACGACTGACTTTCATGATCTCTTCCTCTTAATACCGGTGATTGCTGGCGCGATGTCGATTTGCTCATGGAAACTGCGTTTTTGGCAGTGCCAAGCTGGCAATTTTACACATGGATGGCGTCCCGCGTGTCGATAGCTTCCGTTTGTCCTACAAGCCTATCCGCTGCCGTCCTATATGCCAGGGGGCGCTGCGTCGTTAGTATGGATTCACTGATCCGATTCATCACAGGACAATCATATGAAAATCAAAAAACTTCTCGCTTGCATGCTAATCGGCGTAGCAGGATTTAGCGGCGCATCGCTGGCACTGGCGGCGGATGGCTCCAAGGCCAGCTACAACGCGGCCCAGGATGCGGCCGACGCCACCTATAAGGCCGACACGGCCAAGTGCGATTCACTTGCCGGCAATGGCAAGGACGTCTGCCTCAAGGAAGCCAAGGCGAGCCGCGAGCGCAGCAAGCAGGACGCCAAGGCCGAATACAAAAACACCCCGAAGGCGCTGTCCAGTGCGCGCAAGTCCGAAGCGGATGCAGACTATGCCGTAGACAAGGAAAAATGCAATGGTCTGGCGGGGAATGCCAAGGACGTCTGTCTCGCGCAAGCCAAGGCCGGGCAGACCAATGCCATCGCTAACGCCAACAAACAGCAAGATGTCACCAAGGCCAATGCCGATGCGCGCGAAGAACGCGCCGACGCGCGCTACAAGGTTGCACTCGCCAAATGCGATGCCTTGGCTGGCGCTTCGAAAGACGATTGCGTAACGACGGCCAAGGCTGAGTTGAACAAGTGACCTTGCCGCGACGTCTTTTGTCACGGTTGTTCTGCCAGCGAGGCCTGAGCGGTCTCGGCTGGCAGGCTGGCACAGCTGGAAAATTTGCAATTTTGATTTGTACGAATTTGTTTACATTGATGGCAGACGGCCGCACACTCAACGTCATGTATTGGCTTTCGGTTTGTCTCTGGCCCGCCGCCGAATGCGCCAGGTCATGAAAACGCCGGATAACTTAATTGATTGTGACGGTTGAACAGATGATAAAAATTTTGGTGGTTGATGATCATGCTGTGGTCCGTGCCGGGGTCCAGTTTTTCATTGCTGACATTCCGGAGATGGATATCGCCGGTGAAGCTGCCAATGCACAGGAGGCGATACGGCTGGTGCGCGCCAACGAATACGATATCGTGTTGCTGGATATCGCGATGCCGGACAAGAGTGGAGTCGAAGTGCTGAAGCAGATCAAGCGCGAGAAGCCGAAGCTGCCGGTGCTGATGCTGAGCATGCACCCTGAGAGCCGCTATGCGGTGCAGGTGTTGCGCAGCGGCGCCGATGGCTATGTGCAGAAAGAGGCGCTGGCGACAGAGCTGGTGAAAGCTATCAATACGATTTTGGAGGGGCACAAATACATCAGCTATGGCGTCGCCGAATTACTGACGGCCGACCCGGCAGCCAATGAAAATACGCCGCTGCACGAAACATTGTCGTCGCGCGAATACGAGATTTTCTACAAACTGAGCCAAGGCGAAGGCGTGACCAAGATTGCCGAGGAGCTGTGTTTGAGCGTCAAGACGATCAGTACTTATCGCACGCGCGTGATGCAAAAAATGAGCATGACCAGCAATGCCGATATTATTTATTATGCAATCAAGAATAATTTGATCGACTAGAGGATTTCTTGTTTAATTTATTCATGGGACGGCGCACATCAATGCAATAGCCTGCGGGTTGCCATACCAAAGAGGGGGGCTGGCCAGCATCCAGGATCCAGTTCTGGCGTAATGCACGAAACACACGAGGGATGTTGCAAGCTAATCGTCAACATATATGGACCATACAACAGCCTCCAATACAATCAAATCAGGCATCGCGCCGTTACGGATTTTTCTGGTGGAAGATTCCGTCGATGTCAGGGACCTGATGATTGAAACCTTGAGCGAAATTCCCGGCGTGGTGTTTGCCGGATTTTCCGAAGAGGAGGACGACGCTTTGCAAAAAATCGATGCCAACTCTTTCGATGTGCTGATTCTGGATATCGAATTAAAGCAGGGCAATGGCATGAGTCTATTGCGTACCCTGTCAAAATCCGGCAAGCCGATCAATTCCCTGAAAATCATTTTCAGCAATAACGTCAGCAACGCTTTCAGGCGTGCGGGCGAACAATACGGTGTGCGTTTTTTCTTTGATAAAAGTTCGGAATTTACCAAGTTGCGTGATTTGCTGGCGACCCTGGGAACCGGTTTGCCGGATCATTGAATTGATCGTTCCCCATGGTTGCTGACTGCAATAGCTACCTGCCCGCTCATGCCGAGTGGGCTTTTTCGTGATTGTTCGCGCTTCACAGAAAAGGCCGGATAAACCTGATGATCATGCTGGTCGCCATGCAGCGACGATTCCGGAGGTGATTTGAATAATGTAGAGAACGATACGAGCATGAGCGGCAATCCGCATTACCAGGATTTATTGAAGACGCGCGCGCTGGACAGCCTGGCCTCAACCAAAACCTACGTATGGCGCACCACCGCAGCTGCGCTTGCGGTCACTACCATGGTAATACTGGTGTCGGCATTGGTGCTGGTGACCTGTATTTACCAGATCACGTTGCCGTTTTCAGAGTCGCAATTGCCGCTCATGCGCGCCAACACGGCAGCCGGCTTTTTGCTGGCGTCTATCAGCCTTGTTTTGCAATGCCTGGTGGCGGGGCCGCGGCGCGCCATCAGGTTTGCCGGGAAGCTGCTGGCCATCCTGCTGCTGGTGCTGGCCGTGGCGGCCCTGGTGCAAGATTTCATGGGCAGCGCCGGTTGGTTCGATGTGGTGCTGGGCGAACTGGCGCCGCATCCGAGCGCCAGCTTCCCGGCCGGTTTGCACCCCATGGTTGGCATCGGCTTTATTTTTTCAGGAGGGGCGCTGCTCTTGCTCGATTTCCGTCTCGGAAAAGAACAGTACGTGGCAGAATACCTGGCGATTTTCCTGCTGTTTTTAAGCGCCATTCCACTGCTCGGCTATCTGTACAAGGTGTCAGCCATGACGCAGATGGTCTACGCCACCAGCATTCCCGTGCTGTCGGCCTTTGCATTCCTGCTGTTCGCGCTGGCGCTGATGATGTCGCGTCCACGCCATCGGCTGATGGCGATCATCACCCGCCATGCGCCCGGCGGACAAATGCTGCGCCGGTCCTTGCCGCAGATGCTGATCCTGCTGGTGGCCCTGCATTGGCTGGCAGACTGGGGCACGCGCCAGAATTTATACGACCGCAGCTCCTTGCCGCCACTGCTGACGCTGGTTGATAGCGTGCTGGTTCTGTTTATTTTCTGGCGCGCCGGCGGCAAGGTCGATCTTGAATACGGCGCGCGCCTGCAAAGCGCCGCCGAGCTGGCCGAAGCCACGGCGCTGCTGATTGCCGTCAGCGACAACACCAACGACCCGATCTTCGTCAAAGACCATCTGGGCCGTTTGATTTTCGCCAATCCGGCTTATCTGCGGCGGCTAGGGCTGGGTTGGGACCAGGCAAAAAACCGGCGCAGCCGTGAAATTTTTCCGCTGGCGGAAGATGCCGACCGGATTGACCAGGATGACATACGCATCATGAACGGCGGCGTCTCGGAAACGCTGGCGCAAACCGTGCAGCTGCCGGAAGGGCTGGTGACGTTCCAGACCACCAAATCACCCTGGTTCGGCCAGCAAGGGCAGGTCATGGGCGTGGTCGGCATCGCCACCGACATCAGCGAACGCAAGCGCGCCGAAGACTCGCTCAAAAAGCGCGAACTGGAACTGGAGCGCACCATCGCCCAGCGCACCGCCTTGCTGCGCGAACTGGCCAACCATATGGAAACCATACGGGAAGAAGAGAAGCGGGCGATTGCGCGTGAGCTGCACGACAATATGGGCGCGTCGCTGACGGCGCTCAGCATGCACCTGGAAGGGGTCTACAAGATTCTGCCGGAGAATGCCCATTGGCAGAACCGCCAGGGACAAATGCAAACCCTGCTCAGTTCGCTGGTGGCGACCACGCGGCGGATCCAGACCGAATTGCGGCCGAACATGCTGGAATTGTTCGGCCTGAAAGCGGCGATCACCGAACAGCTGGAAGATTTTGGCGTGCGCACGGAAATCGTCTGTAAATCCAGTTTGCCGGATGAAGACATCACGATCGACCGCAGGATAGAAATTGCGGTGTATCGCATGCTGCAGGAGATTCTGAACAACGTTTCCAAGCATGCGCACGCCAGCCAGGTCGAGGTGATCCTGGATATCGATGAAGACCGCCTGGCGCTGACGGTGCGCGACAATGGCGTTGGCATGTCGCAGGAGCGTTTTGAAAACACCAGTACCCACGGCTTGCGCGGATTGAATGAAAGAGCGACTTACCTGGGAGGGAGAGTCCGTTTTGCCGCCGGCAAAGACAAGGGAACCACAGTAGTGATCGAACTACCCATCGCGATGCAGACGCAAAACCCCGGCGAGCAAGCCAAAGTCTGACAAGTCAGCCGGTCTGCGGCCTAGGGGGCTGTCGGACTTAGGGGGCGAAGCGAAAGAATAGCTGGGCGAAGCCAGATTTCGCCGGATTCGCAGTGTCAATAGCGAGCTATTGACCAAGAAGCTGGTGAAATATGGATCGGCCAGCTATTTTTGCAGCCGATCATCCTAAGTCCGACAGACTCCTACGCCGGCTAAACGCTGGGAGGGCAATCGGTCGCGACCAGCACGCTGCACGGTACCTTTTCGACCAGCATGGTGTCTACCGAGCCCCGCCACCAGCGCGTTGCCAGCGGTTTCTTGCGCGAATGGCCGACGATCACCAGGTCGATGCCCAATTTGCCGACCAGGTCGCTGATGACATTCACCGGCTCCCCGCTTTCAAAATGATCGATGGGCTTGAGGCCGGCGTCGGTGAGCAGTTTATGGCCCTTGATCAGTTCTTGTTCAAGCAGGGTTTTTTCAGCGCGGATCGCCGATTCGGCGACAAATTCGCCCGCCATCAAGTAGGTGGCAAGGTTGATGACGCCCAGCAGATGAATCTCTACCTCGGGGGTGGGGGCCAGCTGAATGCAGGAATATAAAGCAGAACGGCTTTCAGGCGTGCCATTGTAGGCGACGAGAATTTTCCGGTACATATGCCCTCCTGAAAATTGTGTTTGCAATGATATTTGTCTTCATCATAGCGCAGACTGCGGTTGCGAACCAGCGGCCATTGCGCTAATCGGGAAGCGGTTTCAGGTTGGTGATTTTGCAGTCGGCACCCCGGTTTCACGCAAGCTCCGGCCCCGTTTTTTATACGATGCCATTTTTCCCTGAATACTGCAAATTGACGCAGCGTGATCAATCCACGCTGAAAATACGTCACTATTGCGTCACTATTGCATATTGCGTCATTATAAAAGTAGACTTGGTGCGTGCTTGGGGTCAGCTTGGATTGCGCAAGATCAAAGCGCTATTGATTAATGAAAAGGTAAAGGAAAGATGGATGTCCGATGAAATCGTGATTGTTGGCGGTGGCGCCGGTGGTTTGGAGCTGGCTTGCAAACTCGGCCGCAAGTTGGGAAGTGGCCACGTCACCCTGGTGGACCGGGCGCTATATCATATCTGGAAACCGTCTTTGCACGAAGTTGCCGCAGGTACCCGCGATATCCATCAAGAAGGCCTGTCTTACCAGATGTTGGCGCACGACAATAAATTTCGCTTCGTGTATGGCAGCATGACCGCTCTGGACAGCGCCAATAACGCGATCACGGTCGACGCCGTCACCGACGAATCGGCCACGGAACTGCTGCCGCCACGGCAGATCGCGTTCAGCAAGCTGGTGATTGCGGTCGGCAGCGTCTCCAACTATTTCGGTATTCCAGGCGCCGAGCAAAACACCATTTCACTGAATTCCACCGAAGATGCAGAACATTTCCGGGTACGCCTGCTGAAAATGCTGGCGTTGGCGGATTTGAAGAAAGAAAAAAATCCGGATGCCGGCGTCGATATCGTGATCGTCGGCGGCGGCGCTACCGGGGTGGAGCTGGCGGCGGAATTGCGCGATGCCAGCAGCGTCTACACCGACTACGACTTCCCGCATCTGAACGCGAACCGCGACGTCCGCATCACCATTCTGGAAGGCGCGCCGCGGCTGCTGGCACCGCTCACCGAGCGAGTCTCTAAAGCGGCCACCAAACTGCTGCAGGAACGTGAAGTGCGTGTGGTGACCGATTGCCGCGTGGCCAGCATCGCAGAAAATTTTGTGACTGACGCCAACGGCAATAACTATGTCTCCGATCTGTGCGTATGGTCGGCCGGCATCAAGGCGCCCGATTTCCTCAAGGGCCTGGGACTGCCGGTGATCAAATCCGGTCAGCTGGAAGTGGACGGTTTTCTGAAGGTGGCCGGCGCCGGCAATATCTATGCGCTGGGCGATTGCGCGGCCTGTATCGGCACCGATGGCAAAATGGTGCCGCCGCGCGCGCAGGCGGCGCATCAGCAAGCCGATTACCTGGTCGACATGTTCATCCGCGCCAACAAGGGCCAGCCGGTATCGGACGCGCCGTATGTCTACAAAGACCACGGTTCGCTGGTGTCGTTCGGCAGGAATACGTCGGTCGGCACCTTGATGGGATCGCTGACCAAGCTGGGCTGGTTCGTCGATGGCTTCTTCGCGCGCATGATGTACGCCAGCCTGCACCTGATGCATCTGAACGCCTTGCTGGGGCCGGTGCGCACCGGCGTCACGGCTGCCGCCAGCG
Source organism: Collimonas sp. (assembly GCF_039923675.1). Lineage (GTDB taxonomy): Bacteria > Pseudomonadota > Gammaproteobacteria > Burkholderiales > Burkholderiaceae_D > Collimonas. The sequence continues at coordinate 1,478 of NZ_JBDTCG010000001.1, read as the reverse complement.
GCTTGATGAAACACGCCAAGCCGTCGGTCAAGCTGCATTGAACCGGCAGGGTATTCCATCAAGTGTAACCATGTTGTGCAAATGTAAAAGTATGTATCGTTTGACGGCATTTGACGGCGGCTCGGTTATAGTCCAACTCAACAACCGTGTCTTCGCATAGTGAGAGCTGTAACGGTTTTTGATGGTGTTGATTAGGGCTGTATGACCCTTGAAGGATGCAATCATGCTGTACAAAAAATGGATCTGTATTGCACTGCTGGCCAGCTCGACGGTGGCAGTGTCGACCTCTGCCCTGGCTTATGACGATGGCGCCAATACCGCGATCGGCGCGGTGGCGGGTGCGGTGATCGGCGGCGCGGTGGGCGGCCGTAACGGCGCGATTGTCGGCGGCGTGCTCGGCGCTGCGGTAGGCGCTACTTCCGGCGGTTATCGCCGCGATAACGGCGGCTACTATGATCGCGGTTATTACGAACGTCCGGCAGCTTATTATCCGCCGGCACCGGTTTATTATCGCCCGGCGCCGGTCTACTATCGGCCTGCGCCAGTGTATTACCAGCCGGCCCCGGTCTATTATCGTTCGGCGCCAGTCTATGTTGAACAACAAAGCCGCGGCGATTATTATCCGCAGCCCTACCAGGGTGGTTACTACGATCGCTGATCCTCGCTGATCCTTTATCTAGCCGGATATAGGCTCTACGCCAGCGACGCCGGTCCAGATATCAATCTGGACCGGCGTTTTTGCGTGTGCAGGCAAGATTCTCAGCTATCAGCGGGGCCGGCCAGGTTCTATAGTGGAAGATGACGACAAGCCGTCGTCGCCCAAGAAGGGAATACGTCATGTCCAAAACCAAACTGCCCGTCGCGCCAGTAAATCCTGTCAAGGAAAAGAAAGTGCAAACGATCAATCCGGCGGAGCGTTGGACCGGCCACGCTCTTGATGGCAGCCAGCAGATGGATATCGTCGAAGAGCAAATGTATGCGAATGAGCCGGGACCGACTATCGACCAGCCTCTGGTGCCGCAAAAACCGTCAAAATAGAATGCCCTGTCTGGTAATGACGGCATGCCAATCCATGTTGGCGCATGTTAATAAACTTGCTAGCTTATAATCTGACGTTGAATACTTCCCAAAAAATGCAGCAACATAAAAATGAGGAAATCATGTCGATTCTTTTGCGGAGACCGGACTGCGGCGCAACACGCACCATGGGCCGGCTGCGATCCGGTTTTTTTGTTCTGCTTGGCACGGCCTTGCTCGGCGTCGCCGCCCATGCGGCGGAGCTCGACGCCACCCCCGTTCCTGATACGATCAAGCAGCGCCTGACGGCCTGCACCGCCTGCCATGGCGAGCAGGGGCGCGCCACCAGCGACGGCTATTACCCGCGCATCGCAGGCAAGCCGGCCGGTTACCTGTATAACCAGCTGCACAATTTCCGCGAAGGACGTCGCCAGTACCCGATGATGACGTATCTGGTGGAT